>NZ_JAGQCK010000005.1:0-172406 GCF_024346155.1 Cyanobium sp. Candia 9D4
TCGCCGCCAACGGCTCCTATTCCTTCACTCCAGCCGCCAACTACAACGGCCCGGTTCCCCTGATCTCCTACGTCGTCACCGACGGATCCGGGGCCAACGACACCTCCACCCTTTCGATCACCGTCACGCCGGTCAACGATCCGCCGGTGGCCACCGACGACGTCTTCGGCGGGCCCATCCGACCAGCCGCCGGCACCACCGCGTCGCTCAAGGTCACCGACAACGACAGCGACCCCGATTCCCCCCTGGATCCCGCTTCGATCACGATCGCGGGCAGCGCCGGTCCCGGCCAGCCGCTGCTGGTGGCCTGGGAAGGCACCTGGAGCGTCAACAGCGCCACCCAGGAGATCAGCTTCACCCCCCAGGTCGGCTTCATCGGCGATCCCACTCCGATCCAGTACACGATCCGAGACCTGCAGGGAGCCCTCAGCAACCCGGCCACGGTGACCATCGATTACGACAACCTGGCCATCGCGCCCGCCCCTCCAGTGCCGGCACCACGGCACGTCGACCTCTACCTGCTGCTCGACAGTTCCACCTCGATGAAGGGCGGCGACCCCAGCGGTGTCTCCAGGATCGAGGCCCAGAACCGGCTGGCCTTCGAAACCCTCAAATCGGCCTTCGCCGCCGCCGGCTACGGCTACACCCTCAAGGGCAGCAGCACCTTCCAGCCCTTCCTCGATGACACGAATCTGACCAGCAGCCAGACCCTGGCCACCGACATCCTCAATTACGAACTGGTGGATGACCCCACCGATGGCAGCAGCACCAATGCCAGGTCGATCACGATCCATACCGTCGATTTCGGCTATCTCGTCACCCACAGCGAGATCACCTTCAGCGGCAGCAATCCCAACTTCGGCGAGCTGCTGGCCCGGGATGTGCTGCTCACCCAGACCCCCGACATCACCTACGGGGCCACCACCAGCCCCGACTGGATCGCCCGCGGCTTACCGGCCCCGAACAGCCTTGATGCCTACACCGCCCCCGGCACCAGCGGCAACCGCTACAGCGGCACCGAGATGCTCGGGGCCCTGGTGGCCCTCGACCGGCTGCTCGTGAAGGAGCTGCCCAACGTCGCCCTCGACACGCTCGTCTCGGTGGCGATGATCACCGATGGCCGGCCCGAACGGCGCCCCTGGTGGGACAACCGCCCCGACCTCGGCCAGGGCTGGACTGGCACCAACGTCGCCCTGCCCACCAGTTCCTGGCTGGATGGGGATCCGATCCTCAGTTCGGGGCTGCGCTACACCAGCAGCGGCACCCCGATCCGGGTGCCGACGGCCGCGGGGGTCGACATCTGGGCCCAGGCCCAGGCCTCCCTCAACAACACCCTGGACACCGTGGCCGCCAGGGCGGGTGCCAGCAACGTGAACGTGCTGGCGATCGGCATGGGCGACGGGGGGATCTCCAACTGGAACGCCATCTACACCGACCTGTTCACCAACCAGACCTTTGATGCCAGCCGCAGCTGGAACTACCAGTTCTCCACCTCCGGCCAGCTGCCGCAGCTCTCGGGGTGAGGCGCCATTGCGCCGCTGCCGGCGTTCACGGCAGGCTGGAAGCCATTCGTCCCGATGGCCATGACCCGCGAGCACGATCCCTTTCGCATTCCCCGTGCCGGCTGGGAAGCGGCCCCCCTGGCGGGGCTGGCCTCGGTGGATCTGAATCGCAACGGCGGTGCCGTCAGCGGCGGTGAATTCGTCTCGGAATCCACCGTCGGTGGGATCCTGCTCTTCGCCACCTACCAGGCCCTGCTGAGCGCCCTGCGCACCGAAGCGCTGCGCCGGCGGGGCGAGATCGACCGGCTCACCCAGGTCAGGCTGGTGCTGGCCACGAGCCTGGAATCCGCCCGCACCGGAGTGGCCGTGGGGGCCGTGCTCTCGGTGGTGCTGCTGGTCTTCCCCTGGCTGGCGGCACCGATGGCCGTGCTGGGGGCAGTGGGCACGGCCAAGGCCTCCCTGGACCTGTTCCATGCCTTCTGGGATGGCCTTGACGCCGAGCAGAAGCTGCAGGTGACGATCGCCGCCCACGAGGCGGGTGTGAACCTGCGCCGGTTCTTCAGCAACGGCGGCGAGGGTCTGGGACCGGTCGCGGGCTGATCGGCCCCTCCCTCCGTGACCCCTGACTCAGCGGCCGCCGCCGAACAGCTGCTGCAGCAGCCCGCCAAGGGCCTGCCCCAGGGCTTCGCTGTCGCCGCCCTGGACCACCTGCCCATTGGCATCCACGGGCTGGAGGGCCTGGTTGAGCTGGGCCGTGGTGGCCGTCGTCGTGCTGCGGAAGCCCAGGTTGAAGACGCTGGCCCAGCCCAGCTGGATGTCGGAGCGGTACTGGTCGGCGTTGACCCTGGACTGCACGGCGGCCGCTGAGCCGTTGGGCATCTGGATGCTCCACGGACCGTTGCCCTGGGCGGTGAATCGGAGCGTGCGCAGCGGGTTGGAGGCCGGCAGCCTGTCAAAGGTGAAGGCCAGGGTCTTGGAGCCGTTGCTGTTGTTCTGGAGGATCTCGTAGCGGCAGGTGCCGTTGTAGATGGAGATGCCGGCGTTGGTCCAGGCGCAGGTGCCGCTCTGGCGGGTGCGGGTGAACGGCGGCTGGAAGCCGGTGGTGGGGAGCTGACCATTGGTCGTGGCGCCGCCCGGCCCCCAGGTGGAGCCGGCCCCGCCGATCACCGTGCCCTGGCCGCCCGGGGTGCCGGCGGCGGCGCCGAACACCCAGGGGTTCAGCCGGGGGTCGAAGCGGGTGCGCTGACGGTTGGTCCAGCAGCCGCGCAGGTTGAAATTGCAGTAGCGGCCGTCGGCGAAGGTGACGTCGACGATGGGATTGCTGACCAGATTGTTCTCCAGGGTGCGGCGCGCCCGGCGTCCGAATTCCCGTTCCGTTTCGGCCAGGGCCGCGCCGCTGGCGTTGAAGCAGACGCTCACGGAACTGTCGCAGATCACCCCCTGCACCGGAAAGGACAGGGCCCTGTTGCCGGGCTGGCCGTAACCGGGCCCCCCGGAGCCGCCCCCGCCCCCCCAGGGCGTGGTCTGCACCGGGGTCTGCTGGTTCGGCGCCCCCCAGGGGTTGCCCTGGGCCCGGGCCTGCGGCGCCACCACAGCCAGGGCGACGAACAGCAGGGAGGCCTGGCTGAGATGTCCGCTGAAACGTCTGTTCATCAAACCTGTAACTCGCTCGTAGGCACTGGAATCAACGATACCAGGATTGGTCTTTCGAACCCTTTTTCTCTGGCCATCTGCAGCATCCAAGCAGAGGAATTGTCAAGGTTGGTGATCACAAGCCAGCTCGAAAGCCTCTCTCCAGCCTTTCCCCATCACTCCGCCTCCAGGCTGCCGCGCACCATGGCCATGCCGCAGTGGAACGGGTAGGAACCCGGCCGCTCGGGCCGCAGTTCGATGCTGGTGGTGGCCCCCAGGGGCAGGTCGAGGCTGCGCTGGAAATCCGGGAAGATCACCCGGGCCACGCAGCCGCTGGGATCGGTGCGGTGAAACAGCAGGCGCACCGGCCGGCCAGCCTTCACCCGGATGCGGGAGGGCAGATAGCCGCCCTGAACCGTGATCGTGATCTCCTGCATTCCCTGCTCCCCTTCGTCGGCCGCCACCCCGGCGCCATGGGGGCCAAGGAACCACCACAGCTCCGCCGCGATCAGGGCCAGCCCGGCCGCCGCCACTAGCACCTGCAGGGCCAGTGGCTGGGGGATCGATCGCCACAGCGGGGCGGCCGCCTCGTGGGGTGTCATGCTCCGGCCCCCGAGGGGCGCAGGCGGGGGCGGAAGCGACGCAGCCGCAGGGCGTTGCTCACCACCGACACCGAACTGAAGGCCATGGCTGCCCCCGCCAGCATCGGGTTCAGCAGCCAGCCGGTGAGCGGGAACAGCAGACCGGCGGCGATCGGGATCCCCGCCACGTTGTAGGCGAAGGCGAAGAAGAGGTTCTGGCGGATGGTGGCCATGGTGCGGCGGCTGAGCTCGATCGCGGCCGGCACGCCACCGAGGTGACCCGAGAGCACGGTGATGTCGCTGGCGGCAATGGCCACATCGGTGCCCGTGCCCATGGCGATGCCCACAGCCGCCCGGGCCAGGGCCGGGGCGTCATTGAGGCCGTCCCCCACCATCGCCACCGGGCCCTGCCCCTGCTCCTGCAGCTGCTGCACCACCGCCGCCTTGTCGCCGGGGCGCACTTCGGCGATCACCCGCACGATGCCCACATCGGCCGCCACCACCTCGCTGGTGCGGCGGGCGTCGCCACTGAGCAGCACCACCTCCAGCCCCAGGCGCCGCAGGGCGGCGACGGCGGCATGGGCCTCGGGCTTGATCGGATCGGCGATGCCGAAGCAGGCCTCGATCCGGCCGTCCACCGCCACGGCCGCCACGCTGCGGGCGGCCCGCTCCAGCCGCGCCACCACCGGATCCAGGGTGGTGGTGTCCAGGCCCGAACGCTGCAGCCAGCGGGGGCTGCCCACCCGCACCTCCTGGCCGGCCACGCTGGCCAGCACGCCGGACCCCGTCCTGGCCTCGAAGAACTGCACCGCGGGGAGCTTGCCGTCGCCGCAGCGGCGGGAGGCGTAGGCGACGATCGCCTCGGCCAGGGGATGCTCCGAGCGTGACTCGACGGCCGCCACCAGGGCCAGGAGGCTTTGGGCGGGATGTCGGCCGCCGTGGAGCCGCTCGAAGTCGGTCACCTCCGGCTGGCCCATGGTCAGGGTGCCGGTCTTGTCGAGCACGATGGTGCGCAGCCCTCCGGCGGTTTCCAGTGCCTCGGCGCTGCGGAAGATCAGGCCGTTCTCGGCCCCCTTGCCGGAGGCCACCATGATCGCCGTGGGCGTGGCCAGGCCCAGGGCGCAGGGGCAGGCAATCACCAGCACGCTGACCAGAAACAGCGTCGAGAGCACCACATTGCCGCTGACGAGGAACCAGACCACGAAGGTGGCGATGGCGATGGCGATGACCACCGGCACGAACCAGCCCACCACCTGATCCGCCAGGCGCTGCACCCGGGTGCGGGAGCTCTGGGCCTGGCGCACCAGCTCCACAATGCGGGCCAGCATCGTGTCCTCACCCACCCGGGTGACGCGGAAGGTGAAGCTGCCGCTGCGGTTCATGGCGGCGCCGATCACCCCGTCGCCGGGGCCCTTGGCCACCGGGGTGGGCTCGCCGGTGAGCATCGACTCCTCCACCCAGGAGCTGCCCTCCACCACCACCCCGTCAAGGGGCAGCGTCTCCCCGGGCCGCACCTGCACCAGCTCACCCACCGCCACCGTGGAGACGGGGACCTCGGTGGCGATCCCCTCCCGCAGCACCCGGGCCGTGGGGGGCTGGAGCTGGAGCAGCCGTCGGATCGCCTCGGAGGTCTGGCCGCGGGCCCGGGCTTCCAGCAGCCGGCCCAGCAGCACCAGGGTGAGGATCACCGCGGCGGTTTCGTAGTAGACGTCGGCCGGGAGACCCTCGGCGGTGAGCACCCCGGGAAAGGCGGTGGCCACCAGCGAGGCCAGCCAGGCGATGCCGGTGCCGGCGGCCACCAGGGTGTTCATGTCGGCGCCGTGGCGGCGCAGGGACGACCAGGCGCCACTGAAGAACTCCCGCCCGCACCAGAACAGCACCGGCGTGCTCAGCGCGAGCTGGGTCCAGGGGCTGGTGAACCAGTCCGGCAGCCACTTGAGGTGGACCCCGAGCATGTGGGGCAGGGTGGCCACCACCACAAGCCCCGTGAGCACGGCCGCCACCGACAGGCGGCGGCGCAGCACGGTGAGCTCATGGGCCAGCTCCCTTTCCATCCCCGTCGTGGCAGCGGCCGCCGGTTCGGCGGCGCAGCAGGGGGAGCCCAGGGTGGAGATGCTCATCGGGACGGACCGGGCCGGGACCTTGGCCTTCACCGTATGGGCTCCCCTGGGCTGGAGAGTCAAGCCTTGGGGCCATCCAGCCTCGCCGGCGGGTTCAACCCTGGGGCAGCAGAGCCCCGAGCCCCATCTGCCCCAGGATCCCCGAGCCGGTGAGGGCCTCGATGGTCAGACCGATGCCGAAACCGAGCATGGCCAGCCGGCCGTTCAGCCGCTCGGCGCGGCCGTGGAAACCCCAGCCGCTCTCGCTGCCAGGGCTGGCCAGGTACATGCGTGGCTCGATCACCCGAGGATCGAGGAGCCGGGACGCTTCGGAATCCCAACGTGCGCCTTCAGATTCCGCGAAGTGGTTGACATGGAGCTTTTTCGGAATCCTTACAGGAATGGGCATGGTGATATCTCGTATTGGAATGGTTTTGGTGTGGGTTGGAGGCTGAGGCAGGTTGTCAGCGCTGTCGACTCTGGCCTGATCCGTAATGACCAGAGACCTCCTTCCTTTCCACAACCTAGGGAGAACGTCATGGTATCAATCAGCTGCAGCCGGTTGATTCTGCCCTGGGGCGGATGACCCACCCTTCCGATCAATCAGACGCAGCAGATGCGGGCCAATCAGGGTGAAACCCGTACGCCACCCAAGCTGTGCCGCGATCCACACATCGCGACGGAAATCTCGTCAGCCAGCCCCGCCCCTAGGCTGGATCCGTGCCCACCTGCCCCGACTGGAGTCGCCTGGAGACGCAGGCCCGGACCCAGCTGCAGCGGCTCAGCCTGGGTGAGAAGCTCGCCATGCTCGACGGCGACACGCCGTTCTGGGGGGGGCTGGCGGCCATCGCCTTCCACGACGCCGCCCACCGCCGCCCCTGGCCGGCCGGGGTGGTGGAGCGCCTGGGCATCGACGGGCTGCACTTCGTCGACGGCCCCCGCGGGGTGGTGCTGGAGGGCGGCGCCACCACCTTCCCGGCCCCCATCGGCCGCGGGGCCAGCTGGGACGTCGATCTGGAGGAGCGCATCGGCGAGGCCATGGGGGCCGAGGCCCGCAGCTTCGGGGCCAACCTGTTCGGTGGCATCTGCGTGAATCTGCTGCGGCATCCGGGCTGGGGCCGGGCCCAGGAGACCTACGGCGAGGACCCTGTGCACGTGGGCGCCATGGGGGCGGCGGCGACCCGCGGCGTGCGGCGCCATGCCATCGCCTGCCTCAAGCATTTTGCGCTCAACTCGATCGACAGTGCCCGGTTCCGGGTCGATGTGAGCGCCGGCGAGCGGGTGCTGCAGGAGCTCTACCTGCCCCAGTTCCGCGATGGCGTGGAGGCCGGCGCCCTGGCGGTGATGAGCGCCTACAACAGCGTCAACGGGGCCTGGTGCGGCCAGCATCCCCACCTGCTGCGGGAGATCCTCAAGGACCGCTGGGGCTTCCGCGGCTTCGTGCTTACCGATTTCATCTTCGGCCTGCGCGACGGCGTGGCGGCCCTCCAGGCCGGCCAGGACCTGGAGATGCCGTTCCGGATGATCTTCGCGGCCACGCTTCCGGAGGCGGTGGCGGCAGGGCGGGTGCCGGAGACCCTGATCGATGCGGCGGTGCTGCGTATGCTGCTGGCCCAGGCCACCATTCCCACCGGCGCCTATCCGGTGACGCTGCGCGGCTGCCGCGCCCACCGGCAGCTGGCGCGGGCGGCCGCCGCCGGCTCGATCGTGCTGCTTCGGAACGACGGCGATGTGCTGCCCCTGAAGGGCATCGCATCGCTGGCGGTGATCGGCCCCCTGGCGGACACCGTCAACCTGGGGGACCGGGGATCCTCCGACACCCGGCCGACGCCGGGGTCGGTGCTGACGCCCCTGGCCGGCCTGCGGGCGGCGGCGCCGGAGCTGTGCCTGCACCACGACCACGGCGGTGATCCGGCCCGGGCCGCGGCCCTGGCGGCCCGCAGTGAGGCGGCCCTGGTGGTGGTGGGCCTGGACTGGCGCCACGAGGGGGAGCACATCCACCCGGGCGACCTGGCTCCGATCCTGCGCCAGGCGCCGCCCCCCGCCTGGCTGCTGCGCCTCTGCGGCCGGCGCCGGCTGCTGCCGATCTGGACGGCGGTGGCGGCCATGGTCGCCGGGGTGACGCGCTTCGGCACGGCCCGGGCCGGCGGTTCCTTCGCCTCCGGCGATCGCACGGTGCTGGAGCTGCCGCCAGCGCAGGAGGCCCTGATCCTGGCGGTCGCCGCCGCCAACCCACGCACGGTGGTGGTGCTGATGGGGGGTGGGGCGATCCTGTGCGAGGCCTGGCGGCAGCGGGTGCCGGGCCTGCTGCTGCTCTGGTATCCCGGTGAGCAGGGCGGCGCGGCCCTCGCCGACGTGCTGCTGGGTCGGATCTCCCCGTCGGGGCGGATGCCCTTTTCGGTGCCCACCGAGGCCGGCCACCTGCCGCCGTTCGATCCCCGGGCCCGGCACATCACCTACGACCTCTGGCACGGCTACCGGCGGCTGGCCCGCAGCAAGCAGCCGGCGGCCTTCCCCTTCGGCTTCGGGCTCTCCTACAGCTGCTTCAGCCACACCGACCCAGAACTGGCGTGGCTCCCCACCCCGGCGGGGGACGAGGGGGCGGTGGAGCTGGCCGTCACGGTGACGAACACCGGCACGGTGGAGGCCGCCGAGGTGGTGCAGGTCTATCTCGAGCCGCCCGGGGAGGCCGTAGAGCGGCCGCGGCGCACCCTGGTGGGCTTCGCCCGGGTGTGCCTGGCGGCGGATGCGAGCCGACGGGTGGCGGTGGAGATACCCCTGAGGCGTCTCGCCTGGTTCGATCAGAGGCGTGACGCCTTCATGCTGGAGAGCGGCCGGCACCGGCTTTTGGTGGCCCGCCACGCCGAGGACGGCGGGATCGGCGTGGACCTTGACCTGGTGGGTGGGGTGGTCGGGCGGTAGGGCATCAGCGGCCAGAAGAATCCCGACCCCGCATGGTCAGCAGCAGAGGCTGAAGCCTCAGACGGTTGTAACGCTGAAGCCAGAGGCAGGGAAGGTTGAACAGGGTCGCAAAGACCAGGTTGATCAGCACACCGGCAGGCGGCAGCCAGAGGGCCGTCACGATCCAGAAAGGCCAGATGGCCAGGTGCACCAGTTCGGCTCGCCTGGTCTCCTCAACGAGGCGCTGCAAGGTGGCAGGGTCCCGGCTGACCAGGCTGTTCTTGCGCACCCCTCCCGGCAGGGCGGCGCCGGCATCCGGAAGCAGGGACTTCCAGCGCAGGATCCCCAGATGCCGCTCATACGCCTCTTTCGTCTCCGGCCAGGGGCGCGACCTGGTGAGCCAGCTATCGCCCACCAGGGCCTCCCTGGGCAGGCCGTGGGCCAGCCCACCGATCAGCACCGACCACAGCAGCCAGCCCAGGGCACAGGCCAGCGCCGCTACCGCGTTGGAAACTGCCGGCCCTTCCATTCGATCGTGCCCCGCTTGAGATTCAGGATCGCCAGAACAAACACCGCCAGGAAAAAAAGAACGGGAATCGGAAACACCAGGCAGATCCAGGCGAAGTTCCCCACCCGCCTGGTGAGAGCCACCAGCTGCACGGCAAAGGCGAGGTAGAGCAGCAGGTTGGGAAGAATGGCAGGCTGACCCATCAGTGGCCACCCCAGCAGGGACGCCGGCAGGCACCAGGCGGCCCAGAACAGGCCGGAGATCCAGAGCAGCACCGCCAGCATCCAGGCCCATCGCACCTCCCCGGCTGCGGTAGCGAAATTTTTGGCAAAGCCCGTCACCATGTCGTGAAACCCGCCGGGATACATGCGGTATTCGATCAGTCCGTCGCCGATGTAGGCACTCACCGGCAGACCGGCCTTCTCGTACAGATGGCCCATGAACCAGTCCTCCACCACCTTGCCGGCGACGGCCTCATGGCCACCGACCCGCTCGTAGTCGACACGGCTGGTGGCCATGGCCGGACCGAAGGCCACGCCGCAGCCCTGCCCCATGGGCACCGCCATCAGCCCCACGAGGCTGAACAGGATCGAGAGCTGCTCATAGGCCTTTTCGGTGCGATGGAACGGCTGCACTGACACAAGACCGCCCAGTTGCTGCTGGGCGGCCACCAGCCGAGCCAGAAACGCGGGATGGGGCTCGGTGTCGGCATCGAGGAAAACGAGGATCTCACCCTTGCTGGCCCGGGCGCCATGGTGCAGTGCCCAGGTCTTGCCGCACCATCCGTGCGCCAGAGGAGGCGGTTGCATCACTCTCGCCCCGGAGGCCGCCGCAATCGCCGCGGTGCGATCGCTGGAGTGATCGTCGATCACGATCACTTCCAGGGGCGTGAAGGTCTGCGCCTGGAGAGCCGGCAGAAGATTCGGGAGGGTGCCTTCCTCATCGCGCGCAGGAATCAGCACGGAAACCGAAGGACGTCCCTGGAGCTCGGCCACGGGAAGCCGGAACAGCCTCAGACAGAGCGCCCAGCCCAGCAGCCAGCGCACCACCAGGGAAATGGCGACAAGGTCCATCGGATGTCGCCGGATTGAGAAGACACGACAAGATAAACGGCAATCAGCCTGGAAGACCCGGACCCGGTCCCCCCGGACCCGGTCCCCCCGGATCCGATCGCAGCAATTCGTCCACCAAAGCCCGCAGGGCGGCCGGGTGGGTCATGAGCTGGTGGTGGTACCGCACCGGCAGGCAGCGGCCCGGGCCGATCGGCAGCACGGCACGCCAGGCCGGCATCACCATCAGATCCGGATGGCAGTAGAAGCTGCAGCACTCCACCGGCTCCAGGGTGTCCAGGTGGCTGTTGAGCCGCACCAGCAGGGGACTGCCCGCCTTCAGGTCGGCGATGCCGGCCAGCGGCCAGCTGGGCCAGGGACCGGCGGTGAGGGTGCCCTGCTGCGGACTGCCCACGCTGATCAGCCGCCGCGTGCGCCGGTGACCGCCCCGCAGCTGGATCCAGGTGCGGGCGATCACCCCGCCCATGGAAAAGCCCAGCAGATCGATGGGCTGCCGGGTGCCGAAGGCCGCTTCGATGTGGAGGCCCAGCAGGTCGGCCTGTTCCTCGATCGGCGTGAGCCCGAAGCGATGGGGCAGATGGGGCATCAGCAGGGGACCACGGCGCCCCGCCAGCTGGCGCTGCAGGGGGCCGAACAGGCGGGGGGTGTCCCACATCCCATGGATCAGCACCAGCGGTGGGGAATCGGCCGCGGGGCCGGGCCCGCCTACCAGACCAGTTCCGGCAGCTCCCGGAACACCTTGCGCACCCCCACGCTCCACTCGGCGCTGAGGTCCTTGAAGTAGGCGTCCCCCTCACTGAAGCGGCGACGGTGCTGGATCTCGAAGCGGTCCTTCTCGTAGACGAGCAGGTCGATCGGCATCCCCACCGAGAGGTTGCTGCGCATGGTCGAGTCAAAGGACACCAGCACGCACTTGGAGGCCTCCGCCAGCGTCGTGTCGGTATGGATGACCCGGTCGATGATCGGCTTGCCGTACTTCGCCTCCCCCGTCTGCAGGAACGGGGTGTCCTCGCCGGCTTCGATGAAGTTGCCCTCCGCGTACATGCGGAACAGCCGCGGCGCCTCGCCCCTGATCTGGCCGCCCACGAGGAAGGAGGCATTGAAGCTGGAGCCGGAGGCCTTCAGGTAGGGGCCGTCGCGCTGCTCGATCGCCCGCACCGCATCCGACACCAGCACCATGACATCGAACATGGTCCGGGCCGTCCACACCGTGGGCTCCCCGTCACCCGCCTCGGCCCGCTGGCGCAGCAGACCGATCACCGCCTGGGTGCCGGCCAGGCTGCCGGAGCTGAGCAGGACGAGCACCCGGTCGCCGCGGCGCTCGAACACGGTCATCTTGCAGAAGCTGGCGAAATCGTCGAGCCCCGCATTGGTGCGGGAATCGGAGGCGAACACCATGCCGCTCTCCAGGAGCACGGCCACGCAGTAAGTCATGCCGTCCACACCTGGAACGACACCAGCTCCGACGGGCCGAAGCTGGTGGTGAGGGCCACGTCGGCGGCATCCCGGCCCCGCGCCATCAGGATCCGGCCGATGCGGGGGGTGTTGTTGCGCGGGTCGAACACGTGCCAGCCGTCGCCGAGGTAAGCCTCGAACCAGGCATGGAAGTCCATGGCCGTGTGGGGCGGCGGCACCTCGATATCACTCAGATAACCGGTGCAGTATCGCGCCGGGATGTTCATGCAGCGGCAGAGGGCGATGGCCAGGTGGGCGAAGTCCCGGCACACCCCCTCCTGGCTCTCGAAGGTCTGGAGGGCCGACTTCGTCGGGCTGGAGCGGCCGTAGTCGAAGCGCACGTGCTGATGGACGAAATCGCAGATCGCCTGCACCCGCCCCCAGCCGCCCGGGACCGCCTCGAACCGTGACCAGGCGAGGGGCGACAGCAGATCGGACTCGCAGAAGCGGCTGGCCAACAGAAACAGCAGGGTCTCCTCCGGCAGTTCCTCCACCGGCTGCTGCGTCAGCCAGGGCAGCACCGGATCGGGCCGACCGGAATCGGCCACCACCCCATGGCCGTGCAGCCGCAGCTCGCCGGCCGGCGCCACCAGTCGCTGGCAGTGGTTGCCGAAGGAGTCCACATACGGGCGCAGCGGCACCGGCGGATCTACCTGGAGCAGGTCGGGCTGCAGCAGATCGCCGGCCCGGCTGGCGTGCACCCCGAGGGTCACGATCAGGGGTGTCGGGGCGCCGAAGCGGAGCACCACATCGAATCCCAGCTGGATCTCGATCGGGTGAAGCGGTGGCGCCGGTGGGCTCGGTGATGTGTCCATGGCTCACCCTATGGAGGCCGGCCCCCCCGGGTGCGACGGGAACCCCTCCGCCAGGGCGTCCTCCAGCACCCCGGCCAGTCGCTGCGCCCAGGCCTGGCGGCCACTTTCGCTGGCCAGCAGGTCCTGGCGCACCTCCAGCTCCACATGGGGAATCCGCCGCCTCTCTCCGTGCACCAGGAGGGTGTGGTCGCTGGCGTCACTGACGGCATAGGGCTGGTTGTCCCCCACCCGCAGCCCCGGCTCTCGCTGGAGGCCCTGACGCACCCGCCTGGCCAGACGGCCGTCCCGGCCATGGAGCACGCCCACGTGCCAGGGACGCACGTCCTCGCCGAGCACCGGCGTGAAGCTGTGCAGGGTGACCAGGACGCTGGGCTGACGGCGCGCCGTGCGGGCGTCCAGTTCGGCGGCGATCCGGTGGTGGTAAGAGTGGAACAGTTCCACCAGCCGTTGCTGCCGGCCGTTTGGGGACAGGTGGATGTTGGCTTCGATGGCCGTCTGCTCGCAGTGGCTGACGATCGAATCCGGCGCCCCCGGAGGCCGGTTGGCATCGATCACCAGCCGTGAGTAGTTGTGCAGGATCAGGAACGCATCGAGCCGCTGCGCCAGCAGCAGGCCCAGGCCCTCCACCCCCAGATCGCAGGCCCCGTGGGTGGCGAGCAGGCGGGCGTCCAGGCCCAGGGTGCCGAGCCTGGCGGGGATGGCGCGGCCGGCATGGTCGGCCGTGAGCAGCACCGGCGAACGCCCGGCGGGATTGGCGATCCGGAACACGGCAGGATCGGCGGCCCCCAGAAGGGATTCGTGGCGCACGCTGTCGACCTCTCCCGAGGAGCCCGGGTCTCGTCCAGCCTGGCGCGGGCCGGACGGCGACGCGGACCGGCTCAGAGACCCGGGGCCGGTCCCACCTGGAGCTCCGTCACCCACACCCCCACCTCCATGGCCCCGAGCGGGGCGCCTCGGAAGGAGCCGGCGATGGGCGGGATCGCCTCGGGCCGGCGGGCCACCGCGACGGGGATGTGGGTGTCCCCGACCAGGGCGCCCAGGGTCGGGTCAAACCCCTTCCAGCCGGCACCCGGAAGAAACACCTCGGCCCAGGCATGGGTGCTGCCGGATTCCTCGGGTCGCTGTGACGTGAAGCTGTAGCCACTGACGAAACGGGCGGCAAAGCCGAGGACCCTGGCCGCCTCCATGAACAGAAAGGCAATGTCACGACACGATCCGCAGCCGAGAGACAGGGTGTCGGCGGCACTTTGCACACCGGGTTCGTCCCGCTGGCGGTAGGTGACCAGCTGGTGAACGGAGCGATTGAGACGTTTGAGCAGGGCATAGCTCTCGATCGCCTCCCCCGGCTGCCAGACCGTGGCGACCCACCGGGCCAGGGAACAAACGGACGGGGCCGCTGCCTGGGCAGGAGCGGCATCGCGATAGGCGTCGAGGAGGGGCCGATCGTTGGGGGCATAGCGAAACGGGTACGCCACCGCGTCAACCTCGACCAGGAAGTCCAGCGGCACCCGGTCGTAATGCTGGATGACGAGACTGCTTTCGATCCGCAACCTGTCGGTGGTGCCATGGAACGAGGCCGTGGCCAGACAGTTGTCCTCGACATCACGGTGCCAGCGAAGAGTGGCCGCTGGTTGGATCGTCAGGGTGGACGTTTCGATACGGACATCATGCCCCTCCCGCGGACGAAGACGAAGGATATGGGCACCGAGTTGCACGGCACCCGTATAGGTGTAGGTGGTAAGGTGAAGGATCCTGAAGCGTCTCATCGGTTCCCTTTCCTGACAGGCGACTGGGCCCAAAAGCCCGCCCGATCCCCGAACCAGGCCACGCAGGCGGCAGGTCCCCATCCTGATGGAACCGAGGTGTCTTCCGGGACCTCGGACAGCCGAACCGAATGAGGCGTTGATGCCGTGACACCGCTGCAGGCGGATGCAGAGGGCCGCTGAATGCATCCCTGGCGCCCATCCTGATGATCCGCCGGATTCGCTTGCCGGCACTCCTTTGTGCGGGGATGGGAAGACAGCACCGCTGCGACATCAACACCCACATCCCGCCAGGATGAGTAGGTTGAAGGGGCAGGATCCGTCGACGTCGAGCTCACTGAACATCGCCGCTCTGTGTCTTCAGGGCTGAACCCGCGGAGACCCTCTTCACAGAGAATCCCTGATCTCGTTCATCTCCGGCCATGGGCACCGAGACCGCCCCGACGACCTGCATCGTGCCGCCATCCCAACGCTGAGCGAACCATGTCGAACAAAGCCGATGCTGCCGCCAAGGATGCCGAGGGCAAGCTGGAATCGGCCCTGGGGGAACTGACAGGGGACACGGGCCACCAGGTCAAGGGCAAGGCCAAGCAGGTCCAGGCCTCGGTCATGAATGCGGCCGAGGATCTCAAGGACAGCGCCAGGTCCATGGCCAAGCAGGTCAGTGAGGCCGCCGCCCGCCTGGCCGACGACAAGGGCTGAGCGGCCCCGGGCGGGGGCCCCGTCTAGACTCTCCCTCACGATGGAGAGTTGGAGCCATGCAGGCCATCGGCATGAAGATCGGCCTGCTGGCCCGCCGCAGCGGGATGACCGTCAAGACCCTGCGGTACTACGAGGATCTGGGACTGCTGCCGGCGATCGGCCGCAGCGAGGGCGGCTACCGCCTGTTCGCCGAGGAGAGCCTGCAGCGGCTGGAGTTCATCCGCCGCCTCAAGACCCTGGGCCTCAGCCTGGAGGAGATCCAGGGCTGTCTGGCGGTTCACGACGCCGGTGAACTGCCCTGCGGCGACATCCAGAAGCAGCTGGAACGCCAGATTGAGCGGATCGATGGCCAGATCCAGGAGCTGCGCCAGCTCAGGACGGAACTGCAGGGATTGCTGGCCGGCTGGCAGAGCCATCCGCCCAAGGACAGCGACGTGATCTGCCCGAACCTTCGCGTCTGAGAGCCGGGGTGGCGCCGTCCGCCCGCTGGCCGGTGAAGCCCTGAGTCGGATTCGCTTCAGCGCCCCCTTCCCTGCCCATGCTGAAAGCAGGACCCAGACATGGAGACGCTCCGATGGACCCTGCCCGCTCCCCATCCCGCCGCACCCAGCCGGCGGCCCGTCACGTTGCCGCCGCTGGACTCGGTGCGTTGATCCTGGCCCTGGGGGCTCCGGCGTTCCCGGCCCCCCCGGCCTCGGTGGTGCCGCCGGCAGGCGGACTCGGGCAGGGGGCCCGGCCGTCGATGGATCAGCACTTCATCGTGATGATGATCCCGCATCATGACGGCGCCATCGCCATGGCGGACCTGGCCCTGAGCCGGGCGAAGCGACCGGAGATCAGGGCTCTGGCCGTCACGATCAAGGCCAGCCAGAGCCAGGAGAACGCCCAGATGCGGGCCTGGTACCGCGACTGGTTCGGCGGCTCCGTGCCGGCATGGGGCGGAGCGATGGGCCATGGCGGAGGCATGGGAATGATGGCCATGGGTGGCATGGGCATGGGGGGCACGGGCACCGATATCGCCTGGCTGAAGAACGCCCCTGAGTTCGATCGCGCCTTCATCCAGCAGATGATTCCCCACCACCGCATGGGCGTGATGATGGCCTCGATGGCCCAGACAGGCAGCCAGCATCCCCAGTTGCAGGCCCTGCAGCAGGCGATGGTGAAGGCCCAGAGCGAGGAGATCGAGCAGATGGCCGGGTGGTACCGGAGCTGGTATGGGACGCCCTGAACCCGCGAGGCCCCATCCATGGATCCGTTCTTCATCCTCGACTCCACGAAATCCTTCGAGGAGGCCTGCGCGTCCCTGCTGCAGGCGGTGCCGGACCACGGCTTCGGTGTGCTCGCCATGCATGACCTGGGCCAGACGCTGCGCAGTAAGAGCCTGGCCTTCCCTGAGGAATGCCGCATCTTCGAGGTCTGCGATCCCCTGCAGGCCGCTGCGGTGCTCGCCACCACGATGGCGCTCAACATGGCCCTGCCCTGCCGGATCTCGGTCTACACCGAAGCCGGCCGGACCCGCATCGGCATGCTCCGCCCCGGGGTGATGCTGGCGGGCCTGTCCAGTGATCCGTCCCTGCAGGCGGTGGCCCGGGCGGTGGAAGCCACCACCACGGCGATCATCGAGGCGGCTGCGGCCTGATCAGGGTCTGGGCGGCACCGTGTGGCGGCAGCCCGTTGATCAACGGAGCTGGGGACACTCCTGATCCCGCGACGGCATCACCAGCCCATCGGCTTGCCGGGCCAGCTTGGCTCCAGCCGCCGTATAGAACCTGAACTGCTGGCGGTTGACGTAGAGAACCGGCTGGCTGCGCAGCAGCTGTTCTTCCGCCTTGTGGCGGCAGTCGATCAGGGCCTGGTAGTCGATGGCTTGCCCGTTGCGGTCGTTGGCATTGGCCCCATCGGCCTGCTGGCTGAGGGCCGGGCAGATCCGTTCACGGATGGTTCGAACCAGGGCGATTTCGGCCTTCATGGCCTGCTCGGCCAGGGCATGGCGCTGATCCAGCAGGTTCCGGCACGCCTCCCCTTCAGCCGCCATCGCCGGAGCTGCCAGCCACCACCCGCTCAGCGAGAGGGCCAGAACATGGCGCATCCACGAATCTGTTCGTGGCCTGCAGCTGCCATCGGCAGGACTCTTCTGAACCTGTTGCATCAGACGATTGTCCTGGGGGCCGGAACCCCTGGAAGGCGGCACCGACCCAGACAGGTCAGTCGCGGCGACCCTGACGCACCCCGTGCTGCTGCCCCCAGGCACAGAGCGACTGAATCACCGGGATCAGGGTGCGGCCATAGTCGCTGAAGCTGTAGCTCACCTGGGGCGGTCGGGTCGGCGTCACTTCCCGTTCCACCAGCCCATCACGCTCCAGGTCGCGCAGGCGCTGGGTCAGCAGCTTGTCGCTGATCTCCGGGATGACGCGACGCAGATCGCCATAACGCTGGGGGCCCTGCCGCAGCTGCCAGAGGATCGGCAACGTCCACTTCCCCTCCAGCACCTGGAGGGCGGCGCGCACGAAAGCGGTGGCTTCGATGGGATCCGCCTCCGTGGTCGGCACCAACGCACCTGCCGGTAAGTCCTTCCGTTCCAGGGCCGGCGGCCATAGGTTGCTGGCCCATTCTTGTCCTCGCCGAAGGGCCCTGCCGACGATGACGCGACTGCAAGGCAAGGTGGCCCTGGTCACAGGCGGATCCCGCGGCATCGGCCGGGCCATCGCCGAACGGCTGGGGCGCGATGGCGCCGATGTGGCCCTCACCTACGCCGGCAACCGCGACAAAGCGGAAGCCGTGGCCGACACGATCCGCGCCGGTGGTGTGCGGGCCCTGGCGCTGGCGTCCGATCTGCGCGACGTGAGCCAGACCCGGGCCCTGTTCGCCGCCGTGCTCGAGCAGTTCGGCCGCCTCGACATCGTCGTCAACAACGCCGGGATCTCGGTGTTCAAACCCACCACCGACATCGACGAAGCGGACTACGACCGGGTGATGGACACCAATGCCCGCGGCACCTTCTTCGCCCTCCAGGAGGCGGCCCGCCATGTGGCCGACGGCGGCCGGATCATCAACCTGGCCAGCGGCGCCACCCGCCAGGCCCTGCCGGCGGCGGGGGTCTATGCCGCCAGCAAGGCGGCGGTGGAGCAGTTCGGCATGGCCCTGGCCAAGGAACTCGGACCCCGAGGCATCACCGTCAACCAGATCGGCCCCGGGGTCACCGACACCGACGGACTGATCATGCCGGCCGAGGCCCTGGCCCATCTGATCGCCTCCACGCCCCTGGGGCGCCTCGGCCAGCCCGCCGATCTGGCGGATGTGGTGGCCTTTCTGGCCTCCGATGACGCCCGCTGGGTGAACGGCCAGACCCTCCAGGTGAACGGCGGCATCCTCTGAGCCAGTCCTCTGAACCTTCCCCGTGCGCCCCCTCCATGAGTGAATCTCCCGCCTGCGCCGTCAACGGCTTTCCCGTCAACACGATCCGGGTCGGCGACGGGATCGTGCTGATCAATGTGTTTCACCTGGATCCGGATCGGGCCGAGGCCTTCGTGGCCACCCAGGTGGGCGAATACAAGCGCCTGCAGGGCGTTTTTCCAGGCAGCCTCAGCGCCAATCTGCACCTCAGCCTCGATCGCACCCGGGCCGTCAACTACGCCCACTTCAGCTCCGTGGCGGCCTATCTGGCGATGCGAGACAGCCCTGCCTTCGCGGAGCACCTTGAGCGGCTCAGAGGGCTGGTGCTCAAGGCCGAGCCCCAGCTGTACACCGTGGCCTACACCCAGAACGCCAGCCAACCCGTCTCCGAGACACCCCTGGCGCCCCTGGGAGATCCGGCCCTGGCGCCGCGGCTCGGGCCGGTGCCACTGGCCTGACCGCCGGTGCCCTTGACTCTCCAGCCAAGTGGAGACCATACGGTGAGGCTTCCTCCCAAGCCCCCATGTCCCACAGCCGCTTCTCCCCCGCCTTGCTCGGGACTTTCTGTGCTCTGAGCCTGACGGTCCCAGCCCTGGCGCAGGACCACGGCGGCATGAACCACGACCATCACCAGCACCATCACCCCGCACCGGCCGGCGCTCCCCCGGCCGGAGGTCAGGCCCACACCGCCCACGCCCACGACGTGGGCCCCGCCGGAGCCACCTACGACCTGCGCTTCATCGACGGGATGGTGCAGCACCACACCGGCGCCCTGCGAATGAGCGAGTTCGTCTTCGGCATCGGGGCGCCCGGGGTGGGGGCTCTGGGCAAGGCGATCTGGCGCGACCAGGCCAACGAGATCCGGGCCCTGGGGCTGTGGCGCAAGGCCTGGTACCCCCAGGCTCCCGTGTATCCGGTGGCCCTGGCCAGCGGCGGCGATCCCAACAGCCTGGGGGGCCTCACCCGCATGGGCCAGACCCAGATCGACGGCATGCGGATGATGGGTGAGGCGCCCACCCCCGACAACCGTGTCGTCTGGTTCCTGGAGGGGATGCTCCATCACCACGGCGGGGCGCTGATCATGGCCCACGACGCCCTGGCCAAAAGCACCAACCCCACCATCCGGCGCTTCGCCCGTGGGGTGATCGTGGCCCAGCGCGCCGAGATCATCGAACTGCGGCGGATGCTGGCGGTCGAAGGCCTGCGCAAACCGGAGTACGGCCGCTACGACGCCCTGTTCGCCCTCTGAGGCTGGCGGAGATTCAGAGCTGCTGCAACCAGTCCAGCAATGAGCGGCGCTGCAGCGGGGCCAGGGCCGTGAAGCGCTCCCGGGCGGCGGCCGCCTCCCCCCCATGCCAGAGGATCGCCTCTTCGATGGTGCGGGCCCGGCCGTCGTGGAGGAACCCCACCGACCCATTCACCCGCTGGGCCAGACCCAGGCCCCACAGCGGCGCCGTGCGCCATTCCTGCCCCGGTGCCCCCTTTTCGGCCACCCCGTCGTCGAGGCCGGGGCCCATGTCGTGCAGCAGCAGATCGGTATAGGGCCAGATCGGCTGGCCGTTGATCGCCCCGGCCACCGCCCCGGGGGAACGGCCGGTGGTCAGCCGGGGGACATGGCAACGGGCGCACTGCAGGGTCCCGAACAGTTCCCGGCCCCGTCGCACCACCGGGCTTGTGGCCGGCAGGGCGGTGCGCGGGGCGCCCAGGGTCTGGCTGTAGTAGGTCACCAGCTCCAGCTCGCGGGTGCCGATGTCCCCCGGGCTGGTCAGGCCCATGTCGTTGAGGAAGGCGGCAGCGGTCTGGTCGCGCACCGTGGCGGCGCCCGCTTTCCAGCCGAAACGCCCCAGCCGCGGCGTCCCCTTCCCCTCCTCCAGCCAGTGGGGCCGGCCCGAGATGCCGTCACCGTCGCGGTCGTCGGGATCGGCGTGCGCCAGGATCGCCTCCTCCGGCACCGCCTCCAGCAGGCCCAGGCCGATCAGGGGCGGCGCCACCCGCAGGGAGCGGGCCACCGACCGCTCAGACAGGTCGAGGGACCCGTCACGCTCCAGCCGGATCTCCGGCCGGCGCCGGCCCTCCCGCTCCAGCCAGGCCACCGTCACGGCCGCATCCGGCCGGGCGCCGAAAACAGCGCGGTCCCGCACCTGGTGGCCGAGGCCCGGCACCGGCTGCCCGTTCCGCAGCGCCACCCGCACCAGGGATTCCCCCATCAGGGGCCGGCCCCGGCCGTTGCGCACATGGCAGGCGATGCAGGAGGCGGCATTGAAGCGGGGACCCAGACCCGCCCCGGCGGGGCCCTCCAGGGGCACATGGGTGCGATCGAAGAGAACGTCGGCCACCTGGTGGCGCTCCAGCTCCGCCGGAGTGAGACCGGCGGCGGGTTGCTCGAAGGAGGCCGAGGTGCGGTTGGCCACCGTCATCGCGCCGGCGGCCTGGCGGGGATCGGCGGCTCCCCACACCTGCCGCAGTCCGAGCCCGAGCACCACGGCCAGTGCCAGCAGCGCCAGCAGGACGCGCCGCAGAACGCGGGAGGGACGGGCCATCAGGACAGCAGCGGCACCGAGCGCTCCACCAGCTTCGCCGTGCTGTGCAGCTGGCTGATGAGCGCCTCCATCGCCTGGCGGGCGGTGGGATCGGAGAGGGCGCCATTGAGGGGGTCGGGCAACCCCTTGGCCATCGCCACCGCCGCGGCGCTCTCGCGGTCGATCTGGCGGGCCAGGTCGGGATCGCGGCTGCCGATCAGGTCCACCAGACCGGTGGCCATCAACACCCGGCGGGCCCCTTCCACATTGGCCACCAGATCCGCCTGGGTGTTGCCGCTGTCGGCACTCTCGAGGGTGCGGGGATCGCGGGTTTTCAACGGTTGGCCGAGTTTCTCGTCGCCCCCTTCCTGCAGCAGACCGATGACCCCCTGCAGCATCTCCTGCACGGCGGCGCCGGCTTCCCCGGGGCTGCTGAACCGGGCGCCGAAGCCCTCAGGACCCGACCAGCTGGCCAGCAACCCGGCCGCCTGACGGTGCAGATCATCGGCCGCGAGGCGCAGGTAGGCGCGTTCACCCGGGGTGAGCTGGGCCGCGGTGGGCGGTGTGCCGGTGCGGCCGCCGTAGAGCACCCACTCGATGCCGTGGAAACCCTTGGCGGTCTCGCTGAGGGCGGCGAAGGTGTCGGGACCGAAGCGTTGGCGGCCCAGCGCGGTGGCCAGGTCCTTGCCGTTGACGGGCCAGTCGTCCATGGCCCCGTCGAAGCCGTTGGTCTCGGCAGGGCCGAAGGCCCAGCTTTCACTGGTCTCCCAGGTCCGCCGCGCCGCCAGCCAGGCCTGACGGGTGGCCGCGAGCTGCGCATCGGAAGGGTTCTCGCTGAGGCGCTGGATCGCCTCCTGCAGGGCCGCCGTCTGCGCCACCAGCTGGGTGTAGTTCGGCAGGACCACCCTCTCCACGAAGGACTGGGCCACGGCCCGCTCCGTCGGCGCCGCCGTACCGGGACGGGGGCCACAGGCGGAGAGGGCCAGACCCAGGCAGAGCGGCAGGCCCAGGGCCAGGGCTGGGCGCCAGCGGCAGGTCGGTGCCATGGGCAGGAAGGGGCGGCTGCTGTCACTGTCCCCCCGGCGCGCCGCAGAGCCTGACGCGAGGGGACCACGGCGCGTGCCCGTTGGCACCGCCCCTTGTTCCTTTGGTGGTGGCCTTCCCCAGCAGCGCCTGAACAGGATGGGGCGGATGGCGACGGCGCCCCCTGCCGGCGGGAGAACCGGTCCAGGGCAAGGGAGCTATTGCTGATAACTATTATCGTTCTCAGGTCTTTCCTGTTCAGGCGCACCTCTGCTGGAGGGTTCCTTCCCGCTCTCCAGCCCGCGTTCCGGCGCCGGCCCGATCGGCGCCCCTTCCCTTTCCTCTGTCAACTCTTCCACCTCCATGGGCCTTCCCCTGCGTCACCTGATTCCCGCCGCCACCGCCGGCCTGCTGGCCCCCCTGGCCCCGCTCGCGGCCAGCGCCGGCGAGCTGAACCTGGAGGCCGTCAACCGCTACGCCAGGAGTGCGACGGGACAGAGCCAGGAGCAGGTCACCAGCATCAACCAGTTTTCCGACGTCAAGCCCACCGACTGGGCCTACCAGGCGCTCTCGAACCTGATCGAGCGCTACGGCTGCGTCGCCGGCTACCCGAACGGCACCTACAAGGGCGGCCAGGCCATGACCCGCTATGAAGCGGCGGCCCTGCTGAACGCCTGCCTCGACCGGATCACCGAGGTGACCGACGAGCTCAAGCGCCTGATGGCCGAGTTCGAGAAGGAACTCGCCGTGCTGCGCGGCCGGGTGGATGGCCTGGAGGCCAAGGTGGGCGAGCTCGAAGCCACCCAGTTCTCCACCACCACCAAGCTGAGCGGCCAGGCCACCTTCGTCATCGGTGCCAATGCGTTCTCGGGCAGTGACACCCTCAACGTCGATGCCGCCCGGGCCGCCGTGGGGGCCACCACCTTCAGCTACGACATCCAGCTGAGCTTCGACACGAGCTTCACCGGCAAGGACCTGCTGCGCACGATCCTGCGGGCCGGCAACTTCGCCGATTCCGCCTTCGGCGGCGCCGGCCCCACCGGTGGGCTCTCCACCCTGGAGGCGGCGTTCCAGGAGGACTGCGGCATCGGCGTCGACTGCGGCGACGTGGTGGCGATCGACAAGATCTTCTACCAGTTCCCGATCGGCAGCCAGTTCACCGCCACCTTCGGGGGCCGCGTCGGCCAGGAGGACATGCTCGCCCTCTGGCCGAGCGCCTACCCCTCCGACACCATCCTCAACCTGTTCACCCTCAACGGCGCCCCGGCGGCCTACAACAAGAACCTCGGACCCGGCGCCGGTCTGTGGTGGCAGCAGGGCGGCTTCAGCATCAGCGCCAACTACGTGGCCGCCAATGGTGATGTGGGGGATCCCAACATCGGCGGCATCGGCACCGTGGCGTCAGCCGGCACCGGCACGGTCCAGATCGCCTATGCCAGGGAGCAGTGGGGGCTGGCGGCGATCTACTCCCGCATCCAGTCGGGCGTGGGGGTGCCGGGCACCACCCCCTTCACCGGCCTCACCTATGAGGCCAACCCCAACAGCCGCACCGATGCCTTCGGCGTCAGCGGCTACTGGCAGCCGGCCAACTCCGGCTGGATTCCCTCCATCAGCCTGGGGTGGGGCATCAACGGCACCAGCTACGACACCGCCCAGGCTCCCGGGGCCCTGCGCACCAGCCAGTCGTGGATGGTGGGCCTGCAGTGGGACGACGCCTTCGTCAAGGGCAATGCCCTCGGCATGGCGGTGGGCCAGCCCGTCTTCGCCACGGCCCTGGCCGACGGCCAGACGCCCCAGGACGGCAACTTCGCCTGGGAGTGGTGGTACAAGTGGCAGGTCACCGACAACATCAGCGTCACCCCGGCGCTCTTCTACCTCAGCCGGCCCCTGGGGCAGTTCACCACCCCCGACACCAGCTTCCGGCAGCTGGGTGGCCTGGTGAAGACCACCTTCCGCTTCTGATCCCGGCCCACGGGAACGGATGATGAGGGAGACCTGGATGGCCTGGCCACCATGGATCTCACGCCGTTCCTGGGCAGCCTGGAGGGGAACACCTTCGATGCGGTGCTGCTCTCGGTGGCGTCCGGCGGAAAGGTGGCGATCGCCATGAAGGGCCGCTTCCTGCTGCGGGCCCTGTGCGAGAGCATCAGCGACCGCAGCCTGATCGGCTGCGCCATCACCCACGAGCAGGGCTGCCTCGACTACCTGCAGCGGGATCCCTACGACCTGCTGCTCTGCACCGACCACCTGGAGAGCGGCAACGGCTTCGACCTCACCCGCCGGGCCAAGGAGCTCTACCCCGACCTCAAGGTGGTGATGCTGGCCCTCGGGGATGTGATTCCGGCGGAGTACGAGCACGCCCCCTGGCTGGAGGCCGTGGTGGCCGAAGCCGACATCGTTGACGACCAGCGGCCCCTGCAGGCCGCCGTGATCGCCGTGATGGGCCACCACTCCTACCGCAGCCCCTCCCTGCGCTCCGGAAAGCTCCCCTACCTCAGCTGTCCGCGGCTGACGCCGCGGGAGTACGAGGTGCTCGACCTGCTGGCCAGCGGCCTCAGCGACCGTGAGATCGCCCAGAAATTGGTGGTGAGCGACGCCACGGCCCGCACCTACACCAAGCGCCTGCTCCAGACCCTGGGCGTCAACAACCGACTGCAGGCCGTGCTCAAGGGGGTCCGCTGCGGGATGGTGCAGCTGGGCTGAAACCGCACCATCGAGGCCGACGGATCGGGCCTTCAATGAAGCTGTTCAGGGAAAGGGATGGGTCGCCTGAGATTCGAACTCAGGACCAGTCGGTTAAAAGCCGAATGCTCTACCGCTGAGCTAGCGACCCGTCGCTGGGGAAGCTATCACCCGGCGGTGACCCTCTCCAAGCCCACCGGCCGCCGCACTCTGCCCCCCATCGAGGCCACGCCCCATGCCCAGCCCTGACCCCTGGCCCAGCCGCTGGGACGCCCCCCGCATCGACGCCGCCGCCTGGGTGGCCCCGTCGGCGGTGGTGATCGGCGATGTGGAGCTGGCGGCGGGGGCCAGCCTCTGGCCCACCGCCGTGGCCCGGGGGGATGTCTGCGCCATCCGGGTGGGGGAAGGCAGCAACGTGCAGGACGGCGCCGTGCTGCACGGGGACCCGGGCCAGCCCGTGACCATCGGCAACGATGTGACCATCGGCCACCGGGCCGTCATCCATGGCGCCACGCTGGAGGACGGCTGCCTGATCGGCATCGGTGCCATCGTGCTCAACGGCGTCACGGTGGGGGCCGGGGCCCTGGTGGCGGCCGGCTCGGTGGTCACCCGCGACGTGCCCGCCGGTGCCCTGGTGATGGGGGCTCCGGCGGTGGTGAAACGCCAGCTCGACCCGGCCGCGATCGAAGCCCAGCGCCAGCACGCGGATCGTTATCGCCAGCTGGCGGAGGTTCACGCTGGACTCCGTTAGGATCCCGCCATCGTTTTTCCCTCCCCCGCCATGGACCTCCGGCTGCTGCTCGTCGCTGCTCCGATCCTCTTGGCCGTGGGTTGGGCCGCCTTCAACATCGGCCGCGCCGCCGTGGGTCAGCTGCAACTGATGCTCAAGCGCGCCCGCGCCTGATGGTTGTTGTCATCGGTGCCGGTCTCGCCGGCACCGAAGCCGCCTGGCAGATCGCCGAGGCCGGGATCCCAGTGCGGCTGGTGGAGATGCGGCCCGTGCGCCCCTCCCCGGCCCACCACAGCGGCGATTTCGCCGAGCTGGTCTGCAGCAACAGCTTCGGCTCCCTCTCCCCGGATCGGGCCGCCGGCCTGCTCCAGGAAGAGTTGCGGCGCCTGGGATCGCTGGTGATCCGCACCGCCGACGTCCATGCGGTGCCCGCCGGCGGCGCCCTGGCCGTCGATCGGGGCCGCTACAGCTCCGCCCTCACGGCCGCCTTCGAGGCCCATCCCCTGGTGACGGTGGAGCGCCGCGAGCAGCTGGCGCTGCCCGACCCGGAGGAGATCGCCGTGCTGGCCACCGGGCCCCTCACTGGCGCCGCCCTGGCCGACGACCTGCTGCGCTTCACCGGCCGGGAGTCCTGCCACTTCTTCGATGCCGCCAGCCCGATCGTGGAGGGGGAAGGGATCGATCTGTCGGTGGCCTTCCGGGCCAGCCGCTACGACAAAGGCGACGCCGACTACATCAACTGCCCCATGGACAGGGAGCAGTACCTCGCCTTCCGCACGGCCCTGCTGGAGGCCGAGAAGGCGGAGCTGAAGGATTTCGAGCAGGAGAGTGCCACCTTCTTCGAAGGCTGCCTGCCGATCGAAGAGCTGGCCCGCCGCGGCGAGGACACCATGCGCTACGGCCCGCTCAAGCCGATCGGCCTCTGGGATCCCCGCTGGGGCGACCTGCACGACCGCGACGTGCGCCGCGCCAAACGGGCCCATGCGGTGGTGCAGCTGCGCCAGGAGGACAAGGACGGCCAGCTCTGGAACCTCGTCGGCTTCCAGACCAACCTGAAATGGGGCGAGCAACAGCGCGTGCTGCGCATGATCCCCGGTCTGGAGAACGCCTCCTTCGTGCGCTTCGGGGTGATGCACCGCAACACCTTTCTGGAGTCCCCCGAGCTCCTCCAGCCCACCCTGCAGTTCCGCCAGCGGCCCACCCTGCTGGCTGCCGGGCAGATCACCGGCACCGAGGGCTACGCCGCCGCGGTGGCGGGCGGCTGGCTGGCCGGCACCAACGCCGTCCGGCTGGTGCGGGGCCTGCCGCCCCTGAGCCTGCCGCCCACCACCATGGCCGGGGCCCTGCTGGCCTTCATCAGTGAGGTGGAGCGCAGCCACGGCGCCCGCAAGGGGGGCTTCCAGCCCATGCCCCCCAGCTTCGGCCTGATGCCGGAGCTGCCGGAGCGCATCCGCGACAAACGCCGCCGCTACGGGGCCTACCGCGACCGGGCCCTGGCGGACCTGGCCGCCTGGGACGCACAACGCCAGGCCGCAACTTCGGCGGTGGCGATGGCCGCCGGCTGAGCCGGCCCGCCCGCCGGAGCCGGGCCGCTTCCTAGGGTCGGGCCGCTCCCGTTCGCCTGGTTCCGGTGACCGTCACCGTCCCTTCTTCCGCCGCCGCTCCCCTCACCGCGGCCGATGGCCGCCCCTGGGACGTGGTCGTGATCGGCTCGGGGATCGGCGGACTGGTCACAGCCAGCCAGCTGGCGGCCAAGGGGGCGCAGGTCTTGGTGCTGGAGCGCTACCTGATCCCCGGCGGCAGCGGAGGCAGCTTCCAGCGCCAGGGCTACACCTTCGACGTCGGCGCCTCGATGATCTTCGGCTTCGGCGAGAAGGGCCACACCAACCTGCTCACCCGCGCCCTGGCCGATGTGGGCGAGCACTGCGAAACGATCCCCGACCCCGCCCAGCTGGCCTACCACCTGCCCGGCGGCCTGTCGGTGGCGGTCGACCGCGACTACGAGCGTTTCATCGCTGATCTCACCGCCCTGTTCCCCCATGAGGCCAAGGGGATCCGCGCCTTCTACGACACCTGCTGGCAGGTGTTCCGCTGCCTCGATGCGATGCCGCTGCTGTCGCTGGAGGACCCCGCCTACCTGGCCAAGGTGTTCTTCCGCGCGCCCCTGGCCTGCCTGGGGCTGGCCCGCTGGCTGCCGGTGAACGTGGGCGCCGTGGCCCGTGCCCACATCAGCGATCCGGCCCTGCTCAAGTTCATCGACATGGAGTGCTTCTGCTGGTCGGTGATGCCCGCCGATCGCACGCCGATGATCAACGCCGGCATGGTGTTCTCCGATCGCCACGCCGGCGGCATCAACTACCCGAAAGGCGGCGTCGGCGTGATCGCCGAGAAGCTGGTGGCGGGCCTGCGCCGCCACGGCGGCACGATTCACTACCGCTCGCGGGTGGTGAAGGTGCTGCTGGAGGGCGAGGGACCCCAGACCCGCGCCGTGGGGGTGCGGCTGGCCAGTGGCGAGGAGATCCGCGCCCGCCGGGTGGTGAGCAACGCGACCCGCTGGGACACCTTCGGCTCCCTGGTGGACGAGGCCCACACCCCGGCGGCCGAGCAGACCTGGCGGCGGCGCTACCGGCCCTCCTCCTCCTTCCTCTCCCTGCATCTGGGGGTGCGGGCCGAAGCGATCCCCCCCGGCAGCCATGTCCACCACCTGCTGCTGGAGCGCTGGGAGGACATGGAGGCCGAGCAGGGGGTGATCTTCGTCTCGATCCCGACGCTGCTCGATCCCTCCCTGGCCCCGGCCGGCCACCACATCGTGCACACCTTCACCCCCTCGGAGATGGCCCCCTGGCAGGGGCTGGCCCCGGGGGCCTACCGGGCCGCCAAGGAGGCCGCCGCCTCCCGCCTGATCCGCCGCCTGGAGGCGATCCTGCCGGGCCTGGAGGGGGCGATCACCCACCGGGAGATCGGCACCCCCCGCAGCCACCGCCGCTTCCTGGGCCGCCACGGCGGCAGCTACGGGCCGGTGCCGGCCCTGCGGCTGCCCGGCCTGCTGCCGATGCCCTTCAACCGCACCGCCATCCCCGACCTCTACTGCGTCGGGGATTCCTGCTTCCCCGGCCAGGGCCTGAACGCGGTGGCCTTCAGCGGCTTCGCCTGCGCCCACCGCATCGGTGCTGACCTGGGCCTCAACCCCTGGAACCTGCCGGCCTGAAGCGGCCGGAGCCCATCAACTCTTCCGCTGCCGCGCACCCCATGCCCATGGTTCCCGACCATCGCCTGCACTGCGTCGTGAGGCCGCAGCCACCGGCCGCCGGCGAGGGCCTGCGGCTGGGGATCTGGCAGGGCAGCGGCAGCGCCGGCACCCCCGAGGCCGTCGACGAGAACCTGGAGCGCCTGGAGCGGGTCTGTGAGCTGGCGGCGGGGCAGGGAGTGCAGCTGCTGGCCTTCCCAGAGCTGTATCTGAGCGGCTACATCGTCACGCCCGCCATCGCGCGGCAGCTGGCCGAGCCGGTGGAGGGGCCCAGCCTGGGGCGGGTGGCGGCCGCCGCGCGCCGCCACGGTCTGGCGGTGGCCTGTCCCTACCCCGAACGGGCCACCGTGGCCGGCGAGGAGCGCTTCTACGACGCCATTGCCCTGTTCGACCGGGACGGCAGCCTGCTGCGCAACTACCGCAAGACCCACCTCTGGGGGCCGGACGAGAAACGCTGCTGGACTGCCGGCTACCGTCACACCGAGGAAGGGGCGGCGTTCACGGTCCAGCCGGTGAACGGGCTGGGGGTGGGCCTGCTCAACTGCTACGAGGCCGAGTTCCCCGAGCTCACCCGGCGGCTGGCCCTGGAGGGGGCGCAGCTGGTGCTGATCCCCACCGCCGCCGATGCCTGGGCCGAGCTGAGCACCGGCGAGCGCACCGACCGGCCCTACCCGGATGTGTCCCGCACCCTGATCCCCGCCCACGCCTTCCAGAACGGCTGCTTCGTGGCCTACGCCAACCGCTGTGGCGAGGAGACGGTGAACGGCCGGGTGATGGCGGCGTACCTGGGCAACAGTGTCATCTGCGGCCCCCATGGCGATGTGCTGGCGGCCGCCCGGCCGGAGCCGACGCTGCTGATCGCCGACTGCCGGCCCGGCGAGTACGGGCCCACCCACCCCGCCGCCACCCGCTACCACGAGGATCTCCGGCCCGATCTCTACTGACCGGCGGCCCAGCCACCAGCCGCGACCCGGGCGGCCGGCCACGCCGGAGCGGGGTCGGCCGTAAAATATGTAAACATTTATTGCGCATCCATGGCGGCTCCGATTCCCAGCTCCTCCGACCTGGCGCGCTACCTGGAGGCCCGCGGTGAGATGGGCAAACCCTGGGTGTGGCACCTGCTGCGGCTCAGCAAGCTCAAGGAGGCCAAAGACACCATGGAGCCCAACGAGTACGTCGAACGGCTCGGGGAGGCCCACGCCGACCTGATGCGGCTGGGCGAGTTCTGGAAAGGGCGGGAGGCGGAGGTGTTCGGGGGCCGCTACCAGCCCTCGGAGGTGATCGAGCCCCTGCCCGGTTCCCCCGACGACCGATGAGCCCCACCCCGACGGCCCAGCGCTACCCGATGGCGCCGCTGATCCGCTTCACCCTGCTCGCCCTTTACCTGGCCCTCGTCCTGCCCCTGCCGGTGCTGGCGCCGCCATCCCTGTGCCTGCCCCTGCTGCTGGCCGCCATCGCCGGCCTGCTGCTGGTGGTCGCCATCACCAGTGAGCGGGTCGAGCTGGACGAGCGCCAGCTGCGGGTGGGCCATCCCCCCTGGTGCTCCTGGCTGCTGCGCCGTGGCTGGCAGCTGCCCTGGGATCGCATCACCGCCCTCACCCCGGTCACCACCAGCCAGGGCGGAAGGGTGTACTACGTGCGCACGGCCAGCTCCGAGGGGGAACGCAGTGGCGCCGCCTGGCTGCTGCCCCAACGGGTGGCCCGTTTCGAGGACTTTCTGGAGGGCTTCAGCGCTGCCACCGGCATCGCCACCGAGGGCATCGGTCGGATCAGCCCACCCTGGACCTACCGGCTGCTGGCCCTGCTGTGTGGGCTCCTGCTTGCGGGGGAAGCGGCGGCCCTGATTCTGCGGCCGGCCTGAACGTCCCTAGTTGAGGCGGGAGGCGCTGCTTGGGGACGACACCAGCAGACCCGAGCCGGCGGCGCCAGCAGCCTCCTCGCTGAACTCCGGCAGGGTGTCGAGACTGAAGCGGTAACCCTGCTGCCGCATCGTTTCGATGGCGCCGCCCTCCCCCAGTCCGGCCTGTTCGAGCTTGCGGCGCAGGGTCAGCACCTGGGTGTCGACCGAGCGGGGGCCGCCACTGAAGGGGGGCCAGGCCATGCGCAGCAGTTCCTGGCGGCTGCGGACCACCCCCGGCGGCATCAGCAGGGCGCAGAGCAGGGCAAACTCCCGCGGGCTGAGCTCCACCGGCTGGTCCCGCAGGGTGACCTGACGCAGCAGCAGGTGCACTTCCAGGGGGCCCACACAGACCCGTTCCTGGAGACCGCTGCCGCTGCGGCGCAGCAGGGTGCGGCAGCGGGCCGCCAGCTCCTCGAGACCGAAGGGCTTGCGCAGCACGTCGTCGGCGCCGGCATCGAGCAGGGCCACCACGGGTTCCGAACCGGAGCGGGCCGTGAGCACCATTACCTGGCAGTGCAGCTGGGCGGCGAGGCGCAGGGCCGAGGTCTCCTCGAGCAGCTCGGCGCTCACCAGCAGATCGGGGGACTGCTCCTGGCAGATCTCCAGGGCTTCGCGGGCCGTGGCGACGGCGGCGGCCAGATGCCCATCCTGGCGCAGACGCTGGGCAAGAACCGTCCGGAGGGTCGCGTGGGGGTCCACCACGAGGACGCGGCGAGGTGTTCCTCCTGGGTCAGTCAGCTTGTCCTGGGCCACGGGCATCTCCTCGGCATCACGATGAAATCAGAAGCGGAAGTGCCGACAGCCGATTGAGTGTGCCAACGCTAACTGGAAATGTGCGGGGACGCCGGTGACGGGCGATGCCTTGTCAACTGTCCGCCCCCTGATGACGGTCCCGGCACGGCAGGATGGTGGCATCTGCCGGCTCTCGCCGCCACCATGACCCCAGGGGCCCGACCCCAGCCATGACAGCACTCCAACACCCCGACGCGATCCGCCACTTCCAGTCCCTGTGTGATGCCTGCCAGGCCCTGTCCGACCGTCACCACGGGCCCTCCGAGCTGCGGCTGTACGCGGACGGCTACCTCCACGCCCTGCGTCGCACGGCCGTGCTGGATCACCACTCGCAGCGCCGGCTGGAGGAACTGATCGACCGCTGGATCCAGGACCCCTCCAGCTTCCTGGGGCCCGACGGCCAGCCCCGCCTGCTGATGGAGCGGAGCCGTTAGGAGGCCAGGGCCACTTCCAGCTTCTCGCGCAGCTCACCGCTGTTGTACATCTCAATGAGGATGTCGGAGCCGCCAAGGAACTCCCCTTTCACATACACCTGGGGAATGGTGGGCCAGTCGGAGAACTCCTTGATCCCCTGGCGGATCTCCATGTCGGAGAGGACGTCGAAGGTCTCGAAAGGCACACCCAGCGACTGCAGGATCTGGACGACGTTGTTAGAGAATCCACACTGAGGCATCAGTTTGTTGCCCTTCATGAAGACCATCACCGGGCTGGCGCTGATCAGGGCGTCGATGCGTTGACGGGTGCTGGCATCCATGGTCGGAATCGCGGAGGGGGAACGTCAGGAAGGAAGGGAGGTCTGCAGGGCCAGGGCATGGATCGCCTCGCTGGCCAGCTCGCTGCGCAGGGCGCCGTAGACGAGCTGGTGCTGGCGCACCCGGTTGAGGCCGGCGAAGGCACCGGACACCACCTTCACCTGCAGGTGGTCACCGCCCCCGGTGAGATCCTCCACCTCAACGGCGGCATCGGGGAGCGCGCGCAGAATCGCGTCCTTGACCTGCTCCGGTTGCACCATGGCGGCGGGGATCGGGGAGATGACGGAAGGCTGGAATCTAAGGACGATCACCCACCGGCGGTCGATCCCGGGGCGTTGTACGGGGTGATCACGAAGCCCAGCTCCACCAGCTGCTGATAGGCCTTGCGGCCAGCCTCGTTGGTGGGAGTCATGATCTTCACCACCTCGACCAGCAGGGGGATGGCCACCTCGGGCTGGTTCTGGCGGCGGAACAGGGCCGCCAGCCGCAGGTTGGACTCGGCCAGCAGGGTCAGGGCCTCCCGGCCCTTGTCATCCATCTCCCGGGGGATGCGGGCATCGAGACCCCGGAAGGAGCCGCTCAGGTCGCGGTAGAAGCCGAGCAGGCGGCGGCTGGCATCGCGGGCCAGGTCGTAGAGGCGGCGGCCCTCGGCCAGGTTGCCGCTGGCCACCGCCGCATCGCCCCGCGACAGGAGGGTCTTGACCGCAGAAAGGTTGAGATCGGTGCCGGCGGGCTGGACCGTCTGGGGAGCGGCCTGGGCCCGGGCGGGCGGCGGCAGGAGCGGCTGGGCCAGGGCCAGCAGGGCCAGGCAGCTGCCGCAGACCCCGGCGAGGCCCGATGGCCGGGCGGATCGGAGGACAGAAACGGCGGAAGGCCTGATCACGTCGACGCCTGACGGGTAACGGCCGAACTTTACGGGGAGCCGATCGGGCGACCCACCACGAGGCGGGCCGCTTGCTCGGCCGACTCCATGGCGGCGGCGAGCTCGGCGCTGAAGTCCAGGGCCGCCTGGCGTCCCTGGCCCGCCGCCCGCAGGGGGCGGCCGAAACAGACGGCGGCCTGGTCACCGGGGCGGGGATCGGCGTGGCCATAGGCGAGGCCCACCGGGACCACCGGCACGTCCACGCCCTGGCTGGCGGCCAGCAGGGCCAGTCGGGCCAGCCCTTGGTGCAGACGGATCGGACCGTCCTCGCGCCGGATGCGGCCCTCGGGGAACACCACCAGCTGCTGACCGCAGGCCAGCAGCTCCACCGAGAACCGCAGGCTGGCCAGGGTGGGGCGTCCCTGGTTCACAGGGAAGCAGCCGAGGCGGTGCAGGAACCATCCCTGCAGCCCCTTCATCTCATCGGCCGTGACCATGAAGCGGCAGTCCCGGCCCGTGACCCGGCGGCCCGCCGCCCAGGGGAGCATCAGCGCGTCCCAGCGGGCCCGGTGGGTGGGGGCCAGCAGCACCGCCCCGTCGCGGGGCAGGTGCTCGCGATCGAGCACCGTCAGCTCGCCGAAATAGCCCCGCAGCGCCAGGTCGATGGTGACCACCATCGCCACGGGGGACAGCCAGGGGCTGATGCCGTTGCAGAGGGAACGCTCACGCTGGCTGACCAGCGGAGAGAGGCCTGGTCCGGAGGGCGTCTGCGCCGCCAACACTCTCGATCCGGCAGAACGTCGATGTCGAAGCTAGGGGCTGGATCCCCCCCTTGCCGGACCGCGGCGGGCAGTTGGGCCTGCGGCCGCACCCCCGGAGACCGATACGGTGCCATCAGGATCGCTTCAGCCACCCGCCGCCTATGGCCAGCCTCGGGGTCAACATCGACCACATCGCCAACGTGCGGCAGGCCCGCCGCACCGTGGAGCCCGACCCGGTGCGCTGCGCCCTGCTGGCCGAGCTGGGCGGCGCCGACGGCATCACCGTGCACCTGCGGGAGGATCGGCGCCACATCCAGGACCGGGACGTGGAGCTGCTGCGGGCCACCGTCCGCACCCGGCTGAACCTGGAGATGGCGGCCACCGCGGAGATGGAGGCGATCGCCCTGCGGGTCCGGCCCGACATGGTGACCCTGGTGCCGGAACGCCGCGAGGAGGTGACCACCGAAGGGGGCCTGGACGTGGCCGGCCAGGTGGAGAGCCTCGCGCCCCTGACGGGGCGACTGATGGAGGCGGGCATCGGCGTCAGCCTGTTCGTCGACCCCGACGACGCCCAGCTGGAGGCCTGCCGCCAGTGCGGCGCCCGCTGGGTGGAACTGCACACCGGCGCCTATGCGGAAGCCGCCTGGGGGGAGCAGCCGTTCCAGTTGGCCCGGATCACCGAAGCCACCGCCATCGCCCGGGGCCTCGGCCTGCGGGTCAACGCCGGCCATGGCCTCACCTATCACAACGTCGAGCCGATCGCCGCGATCGAGGGGATGGAGGAACTGAACATCGGCCACACGATCGTGGCCCGCGCCCTGGTGGTGGGCCTCCAGGAGGCGGTGCGCCAGATGCGGGCGCTGGTGCAGAATCCCCGCCGCGACCCGCTGTTCGGCGACCGCCAGCCCTGAGGCCCCTCCCGCCATGACCCGCTACCACTTCGTCGCCGCCAGCCGCGCCTTCCTGCTCGAGGAGGAACCCCTGGAGGAGGTGCTGCGCGAGCGCCGGCGCAACTACGCCGAAAAGGACAAGGCCATCGATTTCTGGCTCCTGGAGCGTCCCGCCTTCCTGGAGGCCCCCGAGCTGGCGGCCACCGTGGCCGCCGTTCCGCGGCCGGCGGCGGCGGTGGTGTCCACCGACGAGAAGTTCATCACCTTCATGAAGCTGCGCCTGGAGTTCGTGGCCGTGGGCAGCTTCGAGGCCCCCAGCGCCACGATCCCCGACCCCCTGGCCACCCTCAACTGACCCGGAGCGAGGGGCTGGACGGGGCGCCTGCCGGTCCGGCCCCGCTCAGAACAGGCCCAGGAACCGCCGCCGGGGCTCGTCGGGACCCTCGTCCTGGCCCGATCCGGCGGGGCGCGGTCTGCCCTGGCCGCCGTCCTGCTGGTAGCGCGGCTTGCTGTCGCCGATGGTGAGGGGGGCTTCCTTGTTCTTCCACCAGATCCAGTCCCGGATCGGCGGGGTGTTCTGCAGTTCCCAGCGGGTCAGACCCAGCCCCAGCCGCGACGAGGCATCGAGCAGCACATCCAGCATCTGCTCACCGTCACTGCAGCGGGCCAGGGCCTCGTTGGTGCGCTTCGCCCCGTCGAGGGCCTTCACCAGGGCGTTGACGCGCTGCGTGACCGGCAGATCCTTCAGGTCCATCGCCCGTTGCCTCCAGGGTGCACCGAGGGCGCACCGTATCAGCGCTGGAGCCCCGCCGGCGCCGGCGGGGGTGACAGAAGCCCACTCCAGAGGCAAGACTTGGGGGGAAGCTTCCCTCTTGATGACGTTCCCGGACCGGCGTCCACCCCATCACCGTCCACCCCAGCACTGGGTCATCGGTGATGTGCATGGATGCGCGGACGCTCTGCAACGCCTTCTGGTCCAGTTGCCGGTGGGCGATCGCCTGGTGTTCTGCGGCGACGTGATCAACCGCGGCTCCCGCATCGAGGAGGCCATGGACCTCGTCTGGGACCTGGTGCGTCGCCAGCGGGCGGTGTGGCTCAAGGGCAACCACGAGCGGGATCTGGTTCGTCAGCTCGACACGGGCCTGGCCCCCGGCCGGCCCGACCTGAACGGCAACGACACCTACCGCCAGCTGGGGGAGGCCCGCTGCCGCCTCTGGCGCGACCGCCTCGACCAGCTGCCCCTCGCCTACTGGGGTCAGGGCTGGGTGGCCACCCATGCCGGCTTCGATCCCCGCACCTGGCAGCCCGACCTCAACGTGAGGCTGGCCTTCTGGCAGGCCTACGACGACCGCTTCGGCGAGGTGATCGTCGGCCACACGCCCGGCCCCGGCCTGCGGCGCGTCGGCTCGATCGTCCTGCTCGACACCGGCGCCTGCTACGGCGGTGATCTCACCGCCTACTGCCCGGAAACACGGCAGACGCGGCAGGTCAGCAACCCGGCGGCGGCGGACCGCCCGATGGCGGCCCCGACCTCCGGCTCGGCGATGAGCCGGGCCCTCTGAGCCCACCCCTTTGCTGACGGTCTTTCGCAGCAACCGGGCCGAGTTCCTGGCCCGCCTGCTGGCCACCCAGCTCCGCCTGACCCCTCCCGACCCGTTTGAGCAGGTCCAGGTGGTGGTCAACACCTGGCCCACCAGCCGCTGGCTCGGTGAGCAGCTGGCCGAGCACCTCGGCGGCATCGCCGCCAACCTGCGCTTTCCCTTCCCCGGCAGCCACCTGCGCCAGCTGGTCGATCAGCTGCTGGCCCCCGTCGGAGAGGTCCCCACGGCGGGGGCCGTCGATCCCTGGCGTGCCGACCGGCTCGTCTGGCCCCTGCTCGACCTGCTGCCGGCGGTCGCCGCCGCGCCGGAGGGGGAGCCGCTGCGCCGCTGGCTCGCGGACAGGGGGGCGGGACCGCGGCTGGAACTGGGCCACTGGCAGCTGGGGCGGGCCATCGCCGATGCCTTCGACGACTACGCCCTCTACCGGCCCGAGCTGCTGCAGGCCTGGGAGAGTGGGCAGGCGATCGATGGCCGCGGCCGGCCCCTGCCCGACAGCCAGTGCTGGCAGCCCCTGCTGTATCGCACCCTGCGGGCGGAGCTGGGCGCCGAACCGTTCGGGCGCCGGGTGCAAACGCTGATCGACCGACTGCGGCGCGGTAGCCCTCCCCCGGCAGCGGCCGGCGGCGGCACCCTGCGCCTCTTCGGCCTGAGCAGCATGGCCCCGATCCAGGTGCAGCTCCTGCAGGCCCTCAGCCGGCACCGGCCGGTGGACCTCTACCTGCTGACGCCCTGCCGCAATCTCTGGCAGCGCTGCGGCGAGCGCCGCCGGGAGCTCAGCGACGCCCTGGCCCTGAGCCAGCCCCTCGACGCCGCCTGGCTGCTGGAGGCCCCGGGCCTGGAGGCCCGCTTCGGCCGCCTGGGGGGGGAGTTCCAGCAGCTGCTGGAGGGCACCGGCGAGGCCCAGCTGGGGGAGGAGCAGGAGCGCGACCTGTTCTTCTCGCCCGCCGCCGGCACCACCCGGCCCCCCCTGCTGGCCCAGCTGCAGGAGCAACTGGCCGATGCCGAGCGGATGCCGGCACTGGCCCTGGATCCGGAGGACCACTCCCTGGAGTTCCACGCCTGTCCCGGCCGGCTGCGCCAGGTGCAGATCGTGCGCGACCGTCTCCTGCAGCTCCTGGCGGCCGACCCCACCCTCGAACCGCGGGACATCCTGGTGATGACGCCCGACATCGACGGATTCGCCCCCCTGGTGGCCTCGGTGTTCGGCGATGCCCATGCCACGGAGGTGGAACTCCCCTGGCGCCTGACCGACCGCAGCCAGCAGGACGGGGCGGGGCTGGGCAGCACCCTGCTGCAGCTCCTGGAGCTGGCCGGCACCCGGCTGACCGCCACCGGCCTGGAGACCCTGCTGGGCAGCCGGCCCCTGCTGGAGCGGTTCGGCCTCGAGCTGGGCGAGGCGGCCCGCCTGGTGGAGGCCCTGCAGGAGGCGGGCTTCCGCTGGGGCCTGGACGGCGAGGAGAAGGACCCGCCCTGCCACAGCCTGGCCTGGACGATCGATCGGCTGTTGCTGGGTCTGGTGCTGCCCGCCGACGCGCGCCTGGCGCCCGGGGAGACCGCCCCCTGGGAGGCGGGGGTGCCCATGGAGCTGACCGGGCGCTGGCTTCACCTGCTGGGGCGGCTGCGCCACTGGCTGGCGGAGCTGCGCCGGGGCGGCACGGTGAGCGTCTGGGCGGAGCGGCTGCGGCGGCTGATCGATGACCTCTTCAGGGACACGGGCGACATCGCCGGTGAGCGGAGCGAGCTGATGGGGGCCATCGACGCCTGGCAGACGGCCGCCGAGGCCTGCGCCCTGTCGCTGGAGGCCCCGGTGGTGGCGGCCGCGCTGCAGGAGCTGCTCGGGGCCGAGAGCGGCCGCTTCGGCCACCGCAGCGGCGCCCTGACCATCAGTGCCCTGGAACCGATGCGGGCGATCCCCTACCGGGTGATCGTGCTCATGGGGCTGGACGCGGGGCAGTTTCCCCGGGCGGGCGACCGTCCCGCCTTCCATCTGATGGAGGGGCAGCGACAGCTCGGCGATCCCCACCCCGCCGACCAGGACCGCTACGTGCTGATGGAGGCCCTGCTCTCCGCCCGGGACCACCTGCTGCTCAGCTGGAGCTGCCGCGACGACCGGAGCGGCGCCGACCTGCCCCCGTCCGGGCCGGTGCGCCAGTGGCTGCAGTGGCTGGCCGGCCAGCTGGATCCGGAAGCCATGGGGCAACTGCTGGTGGAGCACGCCGCCAACCCCCTCGACCGGCGCAACTTCCTGCCCGCAGGCGGGCGGGAGGCGCCCAGCTGTGACCGGCGGCTGCTGGAGGCGGTGCGCCGCCTGGCCGGCGATCGGCCGGTGCCGCCCGCGGCGCTCCTGGCCGGGGCGACCCCCCAGGAGGCGCCTCCCGCCGGCGGGAGCGACGCCTACACCGACCTGCGGGACTGGCTGGTGGCCCCCCAGAAGCACTGGCTACGGTCCCTGGGCCTGCGGCCCGGGGAGTGGGAGAAGCGGGTCGACGACCTCGAGGCCCTGACCCTCGGGGAGCGGGAGCGCTCCTCCCTGCTGCGGGGGACGCTGGAGCGCAGCGATGCCGAGCCCGGCGGAGAGGCCCCCCGGTCGGCCGCCGACTGGCTCGACCGGCACCGGGGTCAGGGCCTGCTGCCGCCCGGGGCGGCGGGCGCGATGGAGGCGGAGCTCCTGCAGCGCCGCTGGACGGGCCTGGTGAACGCCCTGGAGGGCCTCGGCCCCCCCCGGCGCCGCAGCCACCACTGGGGTGCCTGGCAGGCGGCGATCCCCTGGCGGGGCGAGGCCGTTGTGCTGGCGCACACGGCCCAGGCCCGGGTCAGCCACCGGCTGGAGCTCTGGCTGCAGTTGCTGCTCGCCAGCGCCGCCGGTCCCCGCCCGAGCCGGGGGGTGCTGATCGCCCGGGACGGCGATGGCTACGTGCCGGTGCTGGAGCTCATGGCACCGGAGCAGGAGGCGGCACGGGACGAGCTCGACCGTCTGGCGGGCCTGCAGCGGCAGTGGCGCTCCCGGGGTTGGCCGGTGCCGCCGGAGACGGGCTGGAGCCACGTGGCAGGCGAGCGCAAGAAACCTGGCCAGGGACGGGCCCGGGCCGCCGGGACCTGGGAAGGCTCCGGCTTCCACGCCGGCGAGCGCGATCGGGCCGAGATGGAGGCCTGTTTCGGCGCCGGCCTGGCGGCGGACGATCTGCTGACGCCGGAGCTCCTGGCCCTGGCCAGCGAGCTCTTCTCCCCCCTGCTGGCGGCGGAGGTGGAGCGATGACGCCTGCCGCCGGGGACGGCCCCGCCGAGCCCGGGCCCTTTGAAGCCAACGGCGTCAGCCTCGCTGACGGCGTCGTGCTGCTGGAGGCCAGCGCCGGCACCGGCAAGACCTTCGCCCTGGCCCATCTGGTGCTGCGGCTTCTGGTGGAAAAGCGCATCGGCCTGCGCGAGCTGCTGGTGGTGACGTATACCAACGCCGCGGCGGCGGAACTGCGGGATCGCATCGGCCGACGGCTCCAGGAGGCCCTCACCGGCCTCCAGGCCCCCGACGGCTGGGCGGCACCCGATCCCGTGCTGGTGGAATGGCTGGCGCGCCAGCCGGCCGAGCCCGCCGCCCGCGCCGCGGTGCAGGGGTTGCTGCTGCTGGCCCTCGAGGAACTCGACGCCGCCGACATCACCACCATCCACGGCTTCTGCCAGCGCACCCTGCGGCGCCACGCCATGGAAGCCGCCCGCCCCCCCGAGCTGACGCTGGAGGCCGACGCCGCCGACCTGGTGCGCCAGGTCGCCCACGACTACTGGCAGCAGCAGGTGCTGGCCCTGCCCCTGCACCTGGTGGAGGGGCTGGCGGAGGCCATCGACCTGGGGGACCTGGAGCGGCTGCTGGGCCAGCTGGATGGCGACCCCGGCCTGGCCCTCGATCCCCTGCCGGCGGGTCTGGGGCTGGAGCGCCCGCTGGCCGAGCAGCTGGAGGCCCTCTGGGAGGCCCCCTGGGCCCGGTTCCGGCAGGCCTGGTCGGACGGGGGCCGGGACCTGGAGCAGGCCTTCCGCGCCGCCGCCTCCCAGTGGCGGGCCGCTGGAGCCAGCGCCTCGAAGACCTATACCGTCAAGCCCCGAAGCGATCGCAGCGAGGTGGTCGACGCCTGGCTCACCCAGCAGCCGGAGGGGGGCAGCTATGCCGCCCTGATGGCCCAGAAGGAACTGGGGTCGTACTTCCACCCCGACCCCTTCTGCAAGGCCGCCCGCAAGGCGGAGGGTCCGGAGCGGCCGATCCGGCTGCCCGGCCACGGGCTCCTGGAGGCGGTGGCCTCCGTGCGCGAGGGCCCGGCGGAGACGGTGCTGCTGCATGGCTGCCACTGGGGGCGGGCGGAGCTGGCCCGGAGGCGGTCCCGCAGCGGCAGCATCGGCTTCGCCCAGCTGCTGGAGGGGCTCGACCCCGGCCCGGAGGCCACGGCCCCCACCCCCCTGCTGCGGGCCGTGGGTGAGCGCTACAGGGCCGCCCTGATCGATGAATTCCAGGACACGGACCCGGTCCAGTGGCGGATCCTGCGGCTGGCCTTCCCCGGCGATGCCCACCTGCTGGTCATGGTGGGGGATCCGAAGCAGGCCATCTACCGCTTCCGCGGCGGCGACCTGGACACCTACCGGCTGGCCCGCCGCAGCGCGGCGCGGGTGCTGGCGCTGCAGGAGAACCGCCGCTCGACTCCGGCGCTGATCGGGAGCCTGAACGGCCTGATGGCGCCGTCGGGCCTGCCCCGCTCCGGCCTGCCGGTGCCGGCGGTGCTGGCCCGTTCGCGGCGAAGCGGGCCCGACGACATGGCGCCGGTGCGCCTGCTCTGGCTGGGGGGCAAGCGGGCGGCGGGCGATGCCCTGCCCAGCCGGAGTGCCCTGGAGGCCCGGCTGCCCGCTCTCGTGGCCGACGCCGTCCTGGAGCTGCTGGAGCAGGCCCCCGTCCTGGCGGGGGGCGACGGGCAGCCGTCCCTGCCCCTGCGCGCCCGCGACATCGCCCTGCTGGTCCACAGCCATCGCCAGGCGGAGGACCTGCGCAGCGCGCTCGAGCGCCGGCACATCGCCAGCCGGCTGGTGAGCAAGGCCGATGTGTTCGCCAGCCCGGCCGCCACCGCCCTGCAGCGGCTGCTCGATGCCCTGGCCGATCCGGCCGATCCCGGCCGCCTGCGCCTGCTGGCCGCCTCCCCCCTGATCGGCTGGTCAGCGCGGCAGATCGCCGAGGCCGCTCCGGCCGCGTGGAGCGAGCTGGCCGGCCGGCTCCAGACCCTGGCCCGGGAGCTGCCCCATCGCGGACCGCTCGGGGTGCTCTCGCTGCTGGTGGACGGGGAAGGACTGGCCCGGCTGAGTGTCAGCGGCCGGCTGCTGGCCGACCTGCAGCAGGTGGCCGAACTGCTCCAGGAGCGCCTGCACGTGGAACAGCTGGCCCTGGTGGCCGCCGCCGACTGGCTGCGGCGCCTGCGTCTCGACCAGACCCGCGCCAGCGGGACCATCCCCGAATCCCACCAGGCCCACAGTGACAAGGCCGACGAGGCGGTGACGGTGATCACGGTGCATCGGAGCAAGGGGCTGGAGTTTCCGGTGGTGATCTGTCCCTACCTGTGGCAGGCGGCCGGCACCCCCACCGCCGGCGGCCACCGGGCGGGTCTGCGCTGGCATCCGGCCCCTGGCGGCGGCGCCCAGCTCGACCTTCATCTCCGTCCGGCCTGGGGACGGGGATGGCAGGCGCTCCGCCAGCACCGGGACGCGGAGCGGGCCGAACGGGAGCGGCTGGCCTATGTGGCCGTCACCCGGGCCCAGCACCTGCTGCTGCTCGCCTGGGGGCCGGCGAAGGGCCAGCAGGCCAATCCCCTGTTCCCCTGGCTCTTCCCGGACGAGCCCCTGCCCGATCCCGAGGACGAGACCCCCATCACCGGGCGCAGCGACAGCGACTGGCATGGGCGGTTGCAGGCGATCGAGGGTCGGGCCCTCGGGATCGAGCTGCGCCAGGCCGCCGCGGAGCCGGGGGGGCCGCGGACGCTGGCGCCGGCGCCGGCGGCGGTCGAGGCCCTGCGCTGCGGGCCGGTGCCCCTGCGCACGCTGGACACGCGCTGGGGTCGCAGCAGCTACACCGCCTGGACCCGTGCCGCCCACGGCGCCGGCGTCTCGGAGGCGGCCCTCGAGCAGGGCCGCGACACCAGCGATCCCAGCCCCGACGGCGAGGCCCCGGAGGGCGGCGACGCGGCCCTGTGGCCAGAGCAGGGTCCCCTGGCCGGCTTCGCCCGCGGAGCGGGGGCCGGCGACTGTCTGCACCGGATGCTGGAGCAGCTGGACTACCGGGTTCCGATCGACACGCCGGCCAGCCGGGAGCTTGTCGAACGGGAGCTGCGCCGGGCCGGGCTGGAGGGGGAAGCCCTCGAGCCGCTGCTGCGGGGCCTGGAGCAGGTGCGCCTCACCCCCTTCGGCGGCGGGCTGGGGTCCCTGCGGGTGGCCGATCTGGGGCCGGAGCGCCGGCTTAACGAGCTCAGCTTCGATCTCACCCTCGGCTTCGCCAGGGCGCCGGAGCTGGCGGCGGCCTTCGCCGACCACCCCGGCGGCGCCTTCGGTGCCGCCTACGCCGCCAGCGTGGGGGGCCTGCCGGTGGCCAGCCGGGGCTTCCTCACCGGCTCGATCGATCTGATCTTCACCGCCGCCGAGGCCAACGGGGATCAGCGCTGGTGGGTGGCCGACTGGAAGAGCAACTGGCTGGGCCGGCGGGACGGTGAGGGCAGGCCCCTGGCCTGCGGCCCCCGTCACTACGGCCGGGAGGCGATGGCCGCCCTGATGGCCCAGAGCCACTACCCCCTGCAGGCCCACCTCTACCTGGTGGCCCTGCACCGCTACCTGGCCTGGCGGCTGCCCGGCTATGCCCCCGAGCTCCATCTGGGGGGATACACCTACATCTTCCTGCGCGGCACGCCCGGGGAAACGGGGGCGCAGGCGCGGGGCGGAGCCGTGCCGGGCATGTTCGTGGAGCGCCCGCCCCTGGGCCGGGTCCTGGCCCTCGATGCGGCCCTGGGCGGCCATGGCGTCGACGGCGCCAGGGAGGAGCCGTCATGAGGGAGCCCCATCCGACCGTCCAGCCCTGGGTGGGAGCCCTCGCCCTCAGCCTGGCGGAAGCCCTGCCGCGCCTGCACGGCACCCCCCCCGATCCCCTGGTCGGCGAGCTGATCGCCGCCCTCACCGCGGCCCTGGCCCGGGGGGAGCTGGAACTGGATCTGCGGGGCCCGAGACCGGCGGAGGTGAGCGAGGCCGCCTGGCCTGAGGGGCACCGCCGAGCCCTGGCCGCCAGTCCGCTCGGCGGCGATCCGGACGGGCCCCTGGCCCTGGAGAACGATCGACTGCAGTGGCGCCGCTGGCAGCGGCAGCGCCAGGCGGTGCTTGAGGCCCTGGTCGTTAGGGCCGGCGCCCTGGAGCCGGGCGGCGGCGGCGAGACTCCCGGTGTTGCGGAGCCCGGAGCTGAAGAGCCTTCTGCTGCGGGTCCCGGTGCCCCCCGGAGCCTCGACGCCCGGCAGCGGCAGGCGGTGGCAGCGGTGCTCCGCCACGGACTGGTGCTGCTGGAGGGGGGACCCGGCACCGGCAAGACCAGCACGGTGGCGGCGATGATCGCGGCCCACCGGGCCAGCCAGCCCGACGCCCGCGTCCATCTGGCCGCGCCCACGGGCAAGGCGGCGGGCCGGCTGCGGGCAGCCACCGGGGGCGCCCTTCCCTGCACCACCCTGCACCGGCTCCTGGAGAGCCGCGGCGACCGCTTCGGCCGCCACCGCGGCCGCCCCCTCGACCTCGACCTGCTGGTGGTCGATGAGGTCTCGATGGTGGATGTGGGGCTGATGGGTGCCCTGCTGGAGGCCCTGCCCGGCAGCTGTCGGCTGGTGCTGGTGGGTGACCCGGCCCAGCTGCCGCCGATCGCCCCCGGGGCCGTGCTGCAGGACCTGCAGCGGCCCGAGCACCGCCGCCGGCTGGGGGACGCCGCCATCACCCTGACCACCACTTACCGCAACGCCGGGGCCATCGCCGCCGTGGCCGCCGCCCTGCGCCAGGGGCTGGGGGACGCCCCCGGCCCGCAGGACCCGGATCCGGTCGCCCCCATCCGCCCGTTGCTGCAGGCCCTGGGTGACACCGACAACCTCCGGTGGCTCCCCTGCTCCCCGCGGACCCTGCCGGCGGAGCTGCTGGAGCGGCTGCGCCGCCACCAGGCCGACCTGGGCCGGCTGGCGGGGCGATGCCGGCCGGGCTCCCCCCGCGGATGCCGGGCGCTGCTGGCCGAACGGGACCGCCTGCTGGTGATGGCGCCCCAGCGCCAGGGACGCTGGGGCCTGGAGGCGATCCACCGGACCCTGCTGGGGGCTCGGCGGGGCGAGGACCTGCAGGATCTCCCCCCGGGAACCCCCGTCCTCTGCCGCCGCAACCTGCCGGAACTGGACCTGGCCAACGGCGATGTGGGCGTCCTCGTGGGGGGTCCCGGGCCCTCGGCCCGCCTGCTGTTCGGTGACGGTGAGGGGGAGCCGCTCTGGATCCATCCCGGCCAGCTGGCCGGCGCCGCCGAACCGGCCCTGGCCCTGACGGTCCACAAGGCCCAGGGCAGCGAAGCCGAGGAGGTGATCGTGCTGCTGCCCAGCGGCACCGCCCGCGACGGGCGGCTGCTCTACACCGCCCTGACCCGGGCGCGGCAGGCGGCCCTGCTGATCAGCGAGCAGGGGGAGGGGCCCACGGGCGGGGAGGGTCCGTAAGGCTTCTTCATTCATCGCCACAGCCGGCAATGTGTCTACGAAAAGTGAACCTCCCGGGGGGATCTCTGGGCCTCGCTCCATACTTCCTCCATCGGCGCGGTTCCCCCGGGCCGAACTCACCGGAGCCCCTGCTCCAATAGTCTCCACCGCTGGGATCTCTCCCTTTCCGGGAGCCCCTTGATTCCTTGAGTCCCCCCTTGAGGAATGCCCTCCTGCATCGTCACGAAGGCGTGAACCGGCCCAGCCGGAGCATTCCCTTCAGGTGCCCCGAGGTCCAAAGGGACAACCCCATGGATTCCCTGGCCCCAGGTGGTTCCGGTCAGTCTTTTTCCCACCTCCACACGCGCCCTCCCGCCGCCGTCGCGTCCCACCCGACACCCGTGCCACTCGCTGCGATTCCTGGAGAGCGCCGCGATGGCTGAGCGGGTCCAGCGGCCCTGGGGATGGTTCGAGACCCTCGCCACAGGCCCCGGCTACCTCGTCAAACGTCTGCGGATCCGGGCGGATCAGCGCATCAGCCTGCAGCGCCACCACCAACGCAGCGAGCACTGGGTGGTGGTGACCGGCGAGGGGGTGATGGAAACCGAAGGCGGCGCCATCACCGCCGCCCCCGGCGCCACCCTGTTCGTCCCCTGTGGCGCCCTGCACCGGGCGGCGGCCGGAGCCACCGACCTGGAGATCATCGAGGTGCAGCTGGGCGCGGTGCTGCGGGAGGAGGACATCGAGCGATTCGACGACGATTACGGCAGGGTGGTAAAGTCTCATTTCAACCTTTGAGCAAGGGCAAGGCAGCCCGGGTGCATGGCACCCATCTCCAACGGTCCGCTGCCGGCCTGCGTTGAAAAGGATTCACCAGGCTCCCGCATCCCGTGACCCAGATCATTGACGGCAGCACCCTCACCGGTGCTGCCGATTCCCAGGCGGCCCTCGCGCAGCCCTGCGAGGCCGAGACGGCTTCGTCCCCCGTTTCCCTGGGGAACGCCACCGCGCTCGATGTCCCCGAAGCTCCGGACTCCGCCGCTGCCCAGGTCGTCATCCCTTCCGATGACGCCGTCACCGAAGCACCCGCCACAGAAACGCCAGCCACTGAACCGACTGCCACCGAGACGGCAGCCCCCGTCAGCGCCTTCGCCGCCTTCGGCCTGCGCCAGGAGCTGCTCGACGGCCTGGCGGCCATTGGCTTCGAGGAGCCCTCACCCATCCAGAAGGCTGCCATCCCCGAGCTGATGCTGGGCCGCGACCTGGTGGGCCAGGCCCAGACCGGCACCGGCAAGACGGCCGCCTTCGGCCTGCCCCTGCTGGAGCGCCTCGATCCCGGCCAGCGCACCCCCCAGGTGCTCGTGCTCACCCCCACCCGCGAACTGGCGATGCAGGTGGCGGAGGCCTTCAACAGCTATGCCGCCTGCATGAAGGGCGTCAAGGTGCTGCCCGTCTACGGCGGCGCCGACTTCCGCGACCAGATCCAGCAGCTGCGCCGGGGCGTGCAGATCGTCGTGGGCACCCCCGGCCGGGTGATGGACCACATGCGCCAGGGCACCCTCGACCTCTCCGGGCTGCGCAGCCTGGTGCTGGACGAGGCCGACGAGATGCTGCGCATGGGCTTCATCGACGACGTCAAGTGGGTGCTTGAGCAGCTGCCCGCCGAGCGTCAGGTGGTGCTGTTCTCCGCCACCATGCCCCCGGAGATCCGGCGGATCTCCCAGAACCATCTGAAGAACCCGGCGGAGGTCACCATCCGCCAGAAGGCCGCCGACGGTCGCCGCATCCGCCAGCGCCACCTGGTGGTCAACGGTCCCCAGAAGCTCGAGGCGCTCGAACGGGTGCTGGAGGCCGAAGGCAGCGAAGGGGTGATCATCTTCGCCCGCACCAAGGCCATCACCCTCACCGTGGCCGAGTCGCTCGAGCAGCACGGCTACGACGTGGCGGTTCTCAACGGCGACGTCCCCCAGACCCAGCGGGAACGCACGATCGAGCGGCTCCGTGACGGCCGGGTCAACGTGCTGGTGGCCACGGACGTGGCAGCACGGGGCCTCGACGTCGACCGCATCGGTCTGGTCATCAACTACGACATCCCCTTCGATGGGGAGGCCTACGTGCACCGCATCGGCCGCACCGGCCGTGCCGGGCGCAGCGGTGAGGCGATCCTGTTCCTCACCCCCCGGGAGCGGCGCTTCCTGGGAGGCCTGGAGCGGGCGGTGAACCAGCCCATCGAAGCGATGGAGGTGCCGGGCAACGCCAGCATCAACCAGCACCGCCTCGACCGTCTGCGCCAGAAACTCACCACCGCCCTGCAGCAGCCCGCCTGCAATCCCGAGGAGCGGGCCCTGCTGGGCGAGATCCTGCAACGGGTGGCCCAGGAGCAGGCCTGCACACCCGAACAGCTGGCCCTGGCCGCCCTCGAGCTCGGACTGGGGGGCAAACCCCTGCTGTTGCAGGGCGAGGAGCGCTGGGGCCAGGGCCGTGCCGGCGCCCCCACCAGGGAGCGCGACCGTGACCGGGGCGAGCGCGACCGGGGTGGGGAACGCCGCCCCTTCAGCGACCGCCATCAGGAACGGGGCGAAGACGGTCCCGAGGACAACATGGAACGGTTCCGCATCGAAGTGGGCTGGCGGGATCGGGTCAAGCCGGGCAACATTGTCGGGGCCATCGCCAACGAGTCCGGCCTGGCCGGACGATCGATCGGGAAGATCCGCATCTTCGACGCCCACAGCACCGTCGACCTGCCCAAGGGCATGCCCGACGACGTCTTCGCCGACCTGCGTCGCCTGCGGGTGATGAACAAGGAACTTCAGATCTCCCGGCTGGGCTCCTGAAGTCCTTCCACGGCGCTCCTCCCCCCTGTTCCCCATGCCTTCCCAGCAGCGGCCACGCTTGCGTTCCTTCCGCCCCCGGCTCCTGCCGGGCCAGGCCGGTCTGATCCTCGGCCTGGTCGCTCTGGCGGCCTTCGGGTCGCCGGAGCGCCCGGCTGAGGCCGCCTCCGGCCCCATCCTCGAGGTCGTGCGCTCCATCTGCCTCTCCGCCTTCGAGACGGAGCTGGCCCAGTCCGGGAAGAAAGCCCCGGACGGGATGGCCAGCTACGCCTGCAACTGCGTGGCGGATCGCATCTCCAGCGGCAGCAGCATCGCCTCGGCCCGCAGCAGCTGCCGGGACGCCACCTCAAAGCGCTACCCGATCTGAAACCGGATCAGGCGTCCAGGCAGGGCCTCAGGCGCAGAGGCGGGTGACCTCCTCGCAGGCCGTCACCTGGAGCTCGCTCACGGAGAGCTGCTCCACGGCGGCGATCAGGCCCATCTGCACCTCGTGACTTTCGCTCGCCACCAGGACCTGCAGCAGGTCGAACAGATCCTGGGAACCGAGCTCTCCGTTCTCACGCCAGGTGAGGCTCCAGGGCACAGGGGCGGCTTTCATGGGATCAACTGGATCAGGGTTTGCTGACAATGGAGCGTCGTTGGCGGGGGTGGGGAGATTTTTTCGTTTTCCTTCGCATCTGCTTCAAGCTTCGCCATGGAGCCCCGGGGCACGGTTGTAGGCTTCGGGGAATTCCACGCCGTTCTGGCTCCCTTCGGCACGCATCGACGGCTCAGGCCCAACAGAGCCGGATCCATCCCTGGATCCGATCTGTGCTCCATGCCGACCGCCTGCTTTCCCTGGGATTCCCGACACCGGAGGAATCCGTTCCAGCTTTTTCTTTGAATGACCATCTACGTCGGCAACCTCTCGTTCCAGGCCGAACGCGAGGACCTTCTCGATCTCTTCGGCCAGTACGGCGAGGTCCGTCAGTGCAGCCTGCCCCTCGACCGTGAGACCGGCCGCAAGCGCGGCTTCGCCTTCATCGAGCTCGCCGACGACGCGTCCGAGCAGAAGGCCATCGACGACCTCCAGGACGTCGAATGGATGGGTCGCATGATCCGTGTCAACAAGGCCACACCCCGTGAAGGTGGCGGCGGCGGCGGTGGCGGTGGCCGCGCCGGCGGTGGTGGCTACGGCGGCGGCGGCAGTCGCCCCGGGGGCGGCGGTGGTCGCTCCGGTGGCGGTGGTTACGGCGGTGGCGGTGGCGGTGGTTACGGCGGTGGCGGCGGTGGTGGTTACGGCGGTGGTGGCGGCGGCGGCAATCGCTGGTGAGTCCGGCGGCGGTCAGGGCCGTTGCCGGCCCCCCGGGGCCAGCCCCGACAGCGGCAGGGCTGCGCAGCCTGCGGCCCCACCGCCGGCTGGTCGGCCTGGCGGCCGCCTGCTCGATCCTCAACAAGCTCTTCGACCTGGCACCCCCCGTTCTCATCGGCCTGGCGGTCGATGTGGTGGTCCAGCAGCGCACCTCCTGGCTGGCCGGCCTCGGCTTCACCACCGTGCCGGGCCAGCTGGGGGTGCTGGCGGTGCTCTCGTTCCTGATCTGGAGCGCCGAGTCCCTGTTCGAGTACCTCTACGCCCTCCTCTGGCGACGCCTGGCCCAGACGGTGCAGCATGAGCTGCGCATCGAGGCCTACGACCACCTCCAGCACCTGGAGATGGGCTTCTTCGAGGCCGGCAGCAGCGGGCGTCTGCTGACGGTCCTCAACGACGACATCAATCAGCTGGAGCGCTTCCTCGACCAGGGCGCCAACGAGATCCTGCAGCTGATCACCACCGTCCTGGCGGTGGGCGGGGCCATGGTGGTCCTCTCCCCCACGGTGGCCGGGGTCTCCTTCCTGCCGATCCCGGTGATCCTCTGGGGTTCCCTCCGCTTCCAGCGGCGCCTGGCCCCCCGCTACCGGGAGGTGCGCGAGCGGGCCGGCGACCTGGCCAGCCTGCTGAGCAACAACCTCGGCGGCATGCTCACCATCAAGAGCTACGCGGCGGAGGACTGGGAGAAGCAGCGGCTGATCGCCCAGAGCCAGGCCTACCGGGCCAGCAACGGCCGGGCCATCCGCCTCTCGGCCGCCTTCATTCCCCTGATCCGGTTCGCAATCCTGTTCGCCTTCATCGCCATCCTGGTGATCGGCGGACTGCAGGCCTGGAGCGGCGCCATCGCCATCGGCACGTATTCGTTCCTGGTCTTCATCACCCAGCGGTTGCTGTGGCCGCTCACCACCCTGGGCCGCACCCTCGACGACTACCAGCGCGCCATGGCCTCCACCCACCGGGTGATGGACCTGCTGGACACCCCCGTCGCCATCCCCAGCGGCAACCGGCCGCTCCCCATCGCCGACGTCCGCGGCCAGATCCGCTTCGAGCGGGTCGACTTCGCCTACGCCGGACGGGAGCGGCTTCTCGCGTCCTTCGACCTGGAGATTCCCGCCGGCGCCACGATCGGGATCGTGGGGGCCACGGGCTCCGGCAAGAGCACGATCGTCAAGCTGCTGCTGCGGCTGTACCCCATCCAGGCGGGGCGGATCCTGCTGGATGGGGTGGCGATCGAGACGCTGTCCCTCCAGGACCTGCGCCGGGCCATCGGCCTGGTGAGCCAGGAGGTGTTCCTCTTCCACGGCACCGTGGCCGAGAACATCGCCTACGGCAGCTTCGCCGCCACCCGCGCGGCCATCGAACGGGCGGCCGGCCTGGCCGAGGCGGCGGGGTTCATCGAAGCGCTGCCCCAGGGGTACGACACCCTGGTGGGGGAGCGCGGCCTGCGCCTGTCCGGGGGCCAGCGGCAGCGCATCGCCCTGGCCCGGGCGATCCTCAAGGATCCGCCGGTGCTGGTGCTGGATGAGGCCACCGCCGCCGTCGACAACGAAACGGAAGCGGCGATCCAGCGCTCCCTCGATCGCATCACGGCCTCCCGCACCACCCTGGTGATCGCCCACCGTCTCAGCACAGTGCGCCACGCCGACCGGATCGTGGTGATGGATCAGGGGCGCATCGTCGAGAGCGGCGGCCACGACGAACTGCTGGCCGGAAACGGGGCCTATGCGGCGCTCTGGCGGGTGCAGACGGGGCTGAGGCCCGAGGAGGCCCTGCGCTGAGCCCGCTGGGCTTAGCGTGGATTGAATGAAGATGTCCCAGCCCAGCAGAGGGGCCCAGCCAACCAAGGGGGCCCCGCCCAGGTCATCCCGACGTCGCACCCCCGTGCTGCTCGCGGTGGTCTGCGGCCTGGGGGCGGGCCTGTTGCTGGCCGGGCCCCTGGCCCAGCTGATCTCGGCCCGGGCCACCGCCGGAGGAAATCCGGCACTGACCAATCCCTTCGCCGCCTGGAGCGGCGGCATGGACCGTCAGGACATCCTGATTCTGGGCACCGACGTGGGCGGTGGCAACACCGATGTGATCGCCACCCTGCGCATCGATGGCAAGCAGACGAGCATCACCCAGATCCCCCGCGACACGTACATCGAGGCGGAGAGTTTCGGGCCGGTCAAGATCAACGCCCTCTACAACCTGGGCGGCATCGAAGCGGTGAAGCGGGAGATCTCCCAGCGCCTCGGCCGTCCCATCCAGCACCACCTGGTCGTCAACCTCTCGTCGATCCGCCAGATGGCCGATGTCCTCGGAGGCATCGAGGTGGACGTGCCCAAGCGCATGGTCTACGTCGACCGCAGCCAGGGGCTGTCGATCGATCTGCAGCCCGGGATGCAGACCCTGCGCGGCAAGGATCTGGAGGGTTTCCTGCGCTTCCGCCACGACGAGACCGGTGACCTCGGGCGCATGGACCGCCAGCAGCTGGCCCTGAAGTCCCTGTTCCGCAAACTCACCCGCCCCGAATACCTGGTGCGGCTGCCGGCCCTGATGATGGCCGCCCGCAAGGACATCAAGACCGACCTCGGACCCATGGAGCTGGGGGGATTGATCACGGCCATGGGCAGCACCCAGCTCGACACCCAGCGGCTGGACGGCCGCCCCTTCTACAAGGACGGCATCAGCTACTGGGACGCCGTCTGGCCAACTCCGGAGGACCCACTGGAGGCCGACAACGAGGGCCAGGCCAACGCTACGAACGGCCGCCACCGTTTCCTTTTCTGACCTCCCCGGGCGGCTTCTCCCCGTCACCGCCATTGCCGGAGATGGGGCCATCGTCGCGAACGGAGAGGGTGATGAGCGCCAGGCCGAGGGCCATCAGGACCGGCACGGGGCTGGAGACGGCCACGGTGACGCCCAGGGCCGCCGTGAACCAGATCGAGGCGGCACTGCTCAGGCCGCGCACCTCCGGGATGCCGTGCTTGGGACGCACCGGAGGCACCAGGATCTCGCCGGCGCCCAGGAAGCCGATGCCGGCCGCCACCCCCTGAATTACGCGGCTGCGGGCCTGGGCATCGGGGCCGGCCGCCAGGACCATCAGGCAGGCACTCATGCCCACCAGCACATGAACCCGCAGGCGGTTGGGGTGGGCACGGCTGCCGTGGTGCGCCCGGTTGATGCCCACCGCCAGACCGCAGAGCACCGCCATCCCCAGCCGCAGCAGGGCCTCCAGATCCGGGCTCAGCGAGAGGACCATGGCTGCCCACAGCACGGCAAGGGAAGATCAACCATGGCGCATCGCCGAATGGCCGTGGACCATGGGCCTCCATAGGCTCCTGCCACCCCTGCGCCTCGAGGTCCGTGCGCTCCGCCCTGCTTCGCAACAGCCTGAGGCTCGGGGTGGCCGCCTTCCTCACCGCCGCCCTGTCGCTCTGGTTCGAGCGGATCGCCTACGTCTGGTACCCGATACTGGCCGTGGTCACGGTCATGGAGGACGGTGACGACCTCAGCCTCCAGGCCGCCCGGGTGCGGGTCTTCGGCACCATCACCGGAGGGCTGGTCACCTTCCTGGTCCACACCCTGCTGTCCGGGTGGCCGGGGGTGCTGGTGTCGCTGCTGCTGATGCTGCCCCTGCTGCGCTGGCTGGGCTGGCAGTCGGCCGCCGGGACCGCGACGCTGGTGAGCCTGATGTTCCTGATGATCCCCAGCCATGTGGCCCTGAACTGGGATTACGTGTTCAACCGCACCCTGGACACGGCCGTCGGCTGCGTCATCGCCATCGTGGTGGGGCTGCTGTTCTGGCCCCGGCGGGGAATCGACCGGATGCTGCGGCTGGAGGCCGGGCTGCGCCAGGGCTACGCCGCCCAGCTGGAGCAGCAGCGCAGCTGGCTCGAGGGTCGTGGCGAGCGGCCCCAGCCCCTGCCCCCGGCCAGGCTCAGCCACGACCTGGTGGCGATGGAGCAGCTGCTGGCCCAGGAGCGGCGCGGACCCCATGGCCAGCGGCTGCAGCGGCAGCACTGGCCCCAGCGGCTGCAGCTGTGGGGGGCGGTCCAGCACCACTGGGTGCAGTGGGAGCGGCTGCTGGGGGGCCTCCCCGACCGGCTGGGCCTGGACACGGAGGCGGCCGGGGACCCGACCGGCGATCCCCTGCAGGCCGGCATGGCACGCATGGCGGCCCTGCTCCGGGGGGACACCCTGCCGGTGCTGGCCCCGGACCCCGGGCCTTGGCAGAGCCTGGCCCGGCACCGTTCGCTGCCGCTGCTGCCGCTGCTGGCCCTGGCCGAGGAGCAGCATCCGCTGCTGGCCAGTCTGCGCACCCTCAGTCTGGTGACCCGATGCTGATCCGCCGCTCCGAGCTGCGGCTGGCCCTGACCGCGGGGCTGATGAACGGCCTGGGTGCCCTGGCTCCGTTGGGTTACGGCTTCTACGCGCCGATGGCCGTGCTGGTCGTCTGCACCGGCACCTACGGGGGCTCCATCGGCCTGGGGCGCCAGCGCCTGCTGGGGTCGGTGGTGGGCGGGGTGGTGCTGGTGGTCTCCTTCACCGGCCTCAGCCACCTGCCCCTGCCCCTGGGCCTGAGCCTGTCCCTGGTCGCGATGCGGCTGGTGGGGGCGGCGTTGGGACTGGAGGTGGGGTACAAGGTGGGCAGCAACATCATCGTGATGGGCTGGCTGGTCCACGACGGTGAACTGGGCATCTGGGTTCCGGTGCGACTGTTCTGGACCGCGGCCGGCATCCTGGTGGCCCTGCTCTGCCTGCGGCTGTTCTGGCCCGACCTGGCGGTGGAAGGCAACCGGCAGCGGCTGCGCCGGTTCTTCGCCGATCTCGGCGGGGCCCTCGTCGCCCAGGCCGACCGCCTCGAGGCGCCGGCCGTCCCTGCACCGCCGGGGGCCCTGGTGGCCGCCCGGCGGCGCGAGCTGGAGACGGCCCAGGGTCTTCGGCGCCAGCTGGTGGCCCTGCGCCAGGCCATGCCGGCGGTAGCCGATGAGCTCGGCAACAACCCCACCAGCCATGCCACATTCCGGCTCTTCCAGCTCCTCAACGGGGCCGGCTCCCAACTGGTGGGTGTGGTCGACGGGCTGCGGCTCCTCGATCACACCCCGGCGGACCGGGGCCCCCTGGAGGGGCTGCACAGCGCCCAGGCCGAACTGCTGCGGACCGTGGCCGGACGACTGGAGCAATGGCGCCACTGCCTCGAGGTGCCCCACCGTCACCGACCGGCGCCGCCGGCCACAGCCATGGCCGCGCCGGCCCGCTGGGGGAACCTGGAGCAGGCCCTGCATGATCCGGATCTGGACCGGTTCGACCTGACCCTGCTGCAGCGCAATGCCAGCCGGCTGATGCTCTGCGGCCAGGCCCTGCGCAGCATCGAGCAGGCGGAGCACAGCTGGCGGGTCCTGGGGGAGGCCTCCGGCTGACGCCATGGCTGGAGCGCCCCCGTCCCCAACGCAGGTCTCCGGCCACCCCCCGGCGCTGGCGCTGGCGCTGCTGCTGCTGGCCGCCACCGGATCCGGCAACGCCGAACCGCTCCCCGCCGGGCCCGGGGCTGAGCCAACGCCACCGGAGGCGCCCCCACCGCAGCCGGCCCTGGTCCAGCTGGAGCCGGGTTGGGGCACCCTCCAGCAGACCCTGGGCCTGCCGGCCTGGGTGGATCTGGACCTGGAGATCCTGGCCGAACCGATGGTCAATCCCGTCGGCGGCCTGGTGAGGGAGGCGAGCTGGATCCAGCAGACCACCCTGGCCCTCACCCTCCGGGCCCCCACCGGCGAGAGCGCGGGACAGGAATGGAAGCGATGGGCGATGCATCTGGCCGTCGCCGGCTACAACGGCGATCCCAGCTACGCCCAGCGGGTGGGGGCGGCGCTGCCCCTGCAGGAGGTGGCCAACCCGGTGGGGTTCTGGCTCACCCGCGCCAGCCTGGAGCGCCGCTCCGCCGACGGCCGCTGGAGCCTGGAGGCGGGGCTGGTGGGCATGGCCCCCGACCTGTTCAGCGCCCCGGTCGAAGGCTTCTACGTCCACGACGCCCTCAACGGCGCGCCGGTGCTGTTCACGATCCCGAACTTCCCCGTCTTTCCGGTGGCGGCGCCGGGCGCCCGGCTGGTGCTGCGGCCGACCCCGGCCACCACCCTGCGGCTGGCCAGTTTCAACCTGGCCGCCACCGACGAGGTCGCCAAGCTCCTGGGGACCGCCAGCGGCCTTCCCCCCGGACGGGGCTGGACCCACCAGCTGCAGTGGAGCTATGCGGCCCCCTGGCTCAACCGCCGGCTGGGGGAGCCGATCGCCGCCTGCCGCCACGCTGGCGGCCTCCGGGCCCGGGGCCGGACCTGCGGCCGGCCCGTGATGGTGGAGCGGCAGCTGCCCGGCGGGCTGCTGCAGCTGGCGGCCTATGCCGGGACCGGGCCGAACCGGGGCCTGTACGGCAGCGCCACCGTGCCCGTGGCCCTGCCCTGGGGCCTCGACCACCGGCTCTGGGCCGCCACCGCCGCGGGCTTCGACACCGCCGCCAACCCCACGCCCAGCTACATCGGCGGTGGTCTGGTGAGCCAGGGGGTGCTGCCGGGCCGTCCCCTCGATCTGCTGATCCTCGGCGTGGCCCGCACGGGCTTCAGTCCGATCAGCCAGCCCGGTCTGAGCCACGAAGGGGTGGTGGAGCTGGGCTATCAGATGCGGATCAACCAGTCCTTCAACCTGCAGCCCAGCCTCCAGTGGGTCCTCAATCCCGGTGGTGCCGGCCGGGTGCCGGGCCTGTTCGCGGCGGGCCTGCAGCTGGGTTTCAGCTTCTAGGAGCCGGGGAGGCCGATGTCGAGCAAACTGGGCGCCGGACGGGGGAAACGGGAGGCCATGGGGGGCAGCGGAACGGGGCGGCCCCTGGCCAGGTGGATCCTCGCCGGCATGGCGCCAGGGATGGCACTGGGTCTCGGCCTCGGACCGGGCCCCATCGCGGCCCAGCCCCTGCCGGCGACCGGTGCCGGCGATGTCCGGCGCCTCGAGCGCCGCTGGAACGAACTGGATCGCCAGATCCGTGCCCTCGATGAGCTGCTGCCCGCCGAAGCGGCCCCCCTCCCCGCGGCCGGGCCGGACAGGGCGCCGCTGCCGGAGGCGCCGCTGGAGCCTGCGGAAGCCAGCGCGGCTGACGGGCCACCCCAGGGGCCCGTTCCCCTGCCGCCCCTGGCACTGCCGGAGGCGGGCGACCTCCACCCGGGCCAGCTTCAGGCCCTGAGCCTGGAGCAGTCGCTGGCGATCGGTTTCGCCAACAGTCCCAGCCTCCAGGCCCGCCGCGACGCGGTGGCGGTGGCCCTGGCCGAGCTGCAGAGCCAGATGGGCACCTACTGGCCCCGGATCTCCGCCTATGCCAACGGCGGTACCAACCAGGCCAGCACCAGCTTCTTCTCCCCCACCGGCACCGGGACCCTGTTCGCCCCCAGCAACCCCTTCTTCATCCCCCCCGGCGGCAGGGGCTCCCTCAACACCAACACCAACGGGGTGAGCGGCGGCCTCGAGCTGCGCTACGCGCTGCTGGATTTCGCCCGCACGCCGAAGGCGCGGGCCGCCCTGGCGCGACTGCGCGGCAGCCGTCTGGACTACGCCGATGCCCTGCGGCGGCTGCAGCTGTCCCTGAGCGAGAGCTACTACCAGCTGCAGCGGGCCGACCAGCTGGTGCGCATCCGCGAGGCCGTCGTGCGCAACGACCTGCTGATCCTGCAGGACAGCCTGGACCTCAAGCAGGCCGGGCTGGTGCCCCGGCTCGACGTGCTGCGGCGGCAGGCGATCGAAGCGGACGGCCAGGAGCAGCTGATCGCGGCCCTGGCGGAACGGGCGGTCGCCCGCCGGCGGCTGGCGGCTCTGCTCAACCTGCCGCCCCAGCTGACCCCCACCGCCAGCGACCCGATCCGCCTGCAGCCGCGCTGGCCCCTCGACCTGGAGGCCAGCCTGCTGGCCTCCTTCCGGGACAACCCGGAACTGGAAGCCCTCCTGGCCACCCGCGAGGCGCTGCTGCGCCAGAAGGATGCGGTCGCTGCCGAACTGCTGCCGAAGCTGTCGCTGTTCGCCAGCGCCGGTGCCGGGGCCACCAACGCCAACAACTGGAACGTGCGCATCGCCGACGGCGGCTGCTGCGGAACCACAGTGGCCACCTCCCTCAACACCTACGGCACCGACTGGTCGGTGGGCCTGGCGGTGAGCTGGCTGCTCTTCGATGCGGGGACCACGCGGGGCCAGGCCCGGGCCCTGGAGCGCCGCGGTGCCGCGGTGGCCCAGCAGTACGCCGCCCAGCGCAACGACATCCGGCTGCGGATCGAGCAGGCCTTCCTGGGCCACGAGGCCAGCCTGGCGCGCCTGGTGGCCGCCAGGCGGGGCGTGACGGCGAGCCTGGAGGCCTTCCGGGATGCCCGCCTGCGCTACCAGGCGGGCCTGAGCAGCGAGCTGGATCTCTCCAACACCCAGGAACGGCTGATCGCCAGCCTGGTCCAGCGCCTGGAGGCCACCGTGAACGTCAACGTCACCTACGCCCAGCTGCTGCGCGAACTGCTGCCCATGCCGACGGACCCGGAGGCCACGGTTCCGGCGCGCCTGCAATGGAGCCCATGACGATGCCCCCCGAAGCGATCGATGCCGCCGATGCCCGGCGTGACGGCAGTCTGCGCCTGGGGCAAGTGGTCGCCCTGCTGCTGGCGGCGCTGCCGCTGCTGTTGCTGCTGCAGCCCTACCAGTGGCTCTCGGCCCTCGGCTTCCGCCTCCAGCAGGCCTGGCCCCTGGGCGGGGGAGGGGGGATCCCCGGCGGCAGCCTGCTGCTGGTGTTCGCCGGCACGACGCTGCTGACCCTGATGGCGAACGGCCCCCTCAAGGGCGGCCGGGGCGGCGGACTCACCGGGGTGCTGGCCCTGCAGCTGGAGCGGGTGCGCCAGGGTCCTTCACGCACGGCAGCGCTCGCCTCCCTGGATCTCAGGCGCCAGCTGGCCCGGCTGCCGCTGCTGCTGCTCACCCATGGCGCCGGCCTGACGGTGGGGCTGGAGTCCCCCTCCGCCTCCCTGGGGGCGAGCCTGCTGCTGGCCCTGCGGCAGTGGGTGGCCCCCCTCAAGCGTCTGCCCCTGCCGGTGCTGCTGGCGACCGGCGCCGGGGCGGGTCTGGGCATCGCCTTCAACTCCGTCCTGCTGGGGGTCACCTATGCCATCGAGGAGCTCTGCCGGCGGCGCTCGGCGGCCCTCATCAACGGCACGCTGCTGATCACGGGGGCGGGCGTGATGCTTGGGGTGGCCACCGGCCTCTGGGGCAGCACCCCGGACGCGGCCCCCGCCCACCAGGCCGGTGCATCCCTGCTGGTGGGAGGCGGCGTCCACCTGCTGGGTCCCGCCCTGCTGCTGACCCTGGCCGCCGGCTGGCTGGGGGGCGTGTTCGCCGCCGGTACGGCCTGGATGGCCGCTTGCTGGGGCCGCTGGCTTGCGCGACCGGCCAGGGCGGGGGGATCGGCCCTGGCCAGGCCCCTGGCGGGGGCCCTGCTGGCCGCCCTGGTGATCAGCCTGGCGGCCGTCGCCAGCGGTGGCTGGAGCCTCAACGACGGCCAGCTGCTGATCCTGCGCATGGCCTACGGCGAGGATCGTCCTGGGCTGGAGATCCTTCCCTGGCGGCTGCTGGCCTCAGTGCTCAGCATCGCCATCGGCGCCCCCGGAGGTGTGATGCACGACGCCATGTCACTGGGGGCGCTGCTGGCCGGACCCCTGATCGCCGACCTGCCGCCCCTGGAACGGCAGCTGCTGGTGTGGACCGGGGCGACGGCCCTGTTCAGCGGGGCCTGCCGCACGCCCCTGTTCTGCGCGCTGTTCGTGATGCAGATCGCGGGAACCATGGCGCTGCTGCCCTGGCTGCTGTGGGTGGCCGCTCTGGCGGCACCGATCGGCCGCTGGGTATGGACAGAGACGTGGAACGAGGTGCAACTGGAACGCTGGCTTGAGATTCACGGAGTCAAGGAGACAGAAGGGATGAAAGCAGCATGAAGAGTCCACCCCTGTCCCTTTCGCGACAGGGACTGCCCCGGAAGTGACGGCCGGGAAAGAGACCTGGGACGGGCAAGCAAGAAAACGCTAAAGTGGAAATCGGGGTCGCAGGTCTACGAACTGTTTCACCAACTGACCGACCAACAGCCCTTGCAACCTGATGTGTTTCCCCGTCGGCCGGCCATGTATCGAAGAGGGATCCATTGAAACCGCCTGAGACCCCTGACGACGAACCGCTTCGGCTGGCCAAGCTTCGATCCCTGGGTCTCCTCGACACAGGACAGGACGCCCGTTTCGATCGGCTCACCAGACTGGCCCAGAGGATCTTCAAGGTTCCGATCGCAATGGTCAGCCTTGTCGATGAACATCGGCAGTGGTCGAAATCCACCTCAGGTCTAGGTGGTTCGGAAGCCTCCAGAAGCGTGTCGTTCTGTGGTCATGCGATTCTTGGCTCAGAGGTATTCATCGTTCCCGACGCCTTGGAGGATGAACGATTCCATGATAATCCTCTGGTTCTGGGAGAGCCCCATGTTCGCTTTTATGCGGCTTGTCCCTTGACGGTGGACCATCGAAAGATCGGCACCCTGTGCATCGTCGATCAGGCACCCCGAACCCTTGATGGGGAGCAGATCGAGATCCTGAAGGATCTGGCGAGCGTTGTGGAGCAGGAGGTGGTCTCCACCCTGCTGGCCACCAGGGACAAGCTCACCGGCCTGGAGAACAGGCGCGGATTTCTTGCCCTTGCCCAGCAGAGCCTTCAGCTCTGCACGCGCCAGGCGATACCGGTTTCGCTCCTCTATCTCGATCTGAACGATTTCCAACGAATCAACCACCTCCACGGGCGCCAGGCTGGTGATGAGGTCCTGATCACCCTGGCGGATCGGATCACGGATGTCTGCCGAGACTCCGATGTGGTGGCCCGACTCGGTGGGGATGCCTTCGTGGTCCTGCTGATCAACGCCACCCGGGAGCAGTCCGACACCGTGGTCCATCGCATCGAGAAAGCCCTCGAGCAGGACAACGGACTGTCGAACAAGGACGATGCCATCTCGTTCTCCTATGGCATCACCGCCTATCAACCGGAACGGCATGAAACCATTGTCGAGCTCCTGGCCGATGGGGAGGCCCTGATGAAGGAGATCAAGCAGCTGCGATCCCTCCAACAGGAGGATGGCCAGACCCCTGGGCCCGCCGCATCAGAGGCCGACCGCGCCCGGGCAGGCGCCAGCAGCGTGTTGCAGAAGCACAGCAGCTGAACTCCCTGCCGCCGCAGGAACGGAGTCCACGGCGATCCATGAATCCGAAATCAAGGGGCCAGAGGCGATCCTCTCTCGCCAGCGGTCTCCAGGATCCTGCGGATGGTCTGGTCAAGCTCCTGGAGTTTCACCGGCTTGGCCAGGTACTCGCTGGCACCGGCAGCCAGGCACTTCTCCCGGTCGCCTTTCATCGCCAACGCCGTCAGCACGATGATGGGCATCACCGCCAGCTCTGGCCTGTCGCTGGAGCGGATCATGCGCAGGACGGAAAAACCGTCCACCACCGGCATCGACATGTCCAGAATCAACAGGCTGGGAACACGGTCGTGCAGGAAGTCGATCGCCTCCTGGCCATTGACCACCTCCTGCACCCGGTATCCCTTGGCGTGGAGATAGCGTGCGTAGATCAGTCGGTTGACCCGACTGTCCTCCGCCAGCAGGATCAACGACCGCTCCGCTGGAACGCCGTCCTCGGCTCCGTCCGAGGCCATCGGCGCCGTATCCGGCGCTGATTCCTCCGTGGATGCCTCTGGGGGGAGTGTGACAGGAAGCCGGACGCTGAAGCGGGTTCCCTGTCCATGGGCCGATTGCAGGCTGATGTCCCCGCCATGGGCCAGGAGGATGCGTTTCACGATCGAGAGGCCAAGGCCGGAGCCCGTGAACTGGCGGTTCAAGCCACTGTCGATCTGCACGAAGGGCTGGAAGATCTTGTCCTGATCCTCCCGATCGATGCCGATGCCTGAATCGATCACACAGAGCCTGAGCGTGGCCTGACCAGCCGCCGCCTCCGGGGGACAGCTCAGCCCGACCTCCAGACGAACCGATCCTCCAGCGGGAGTGAACTTGACAGCATTACTGAGCAGGTTGATGAGAACCTGACGCAGCAGCCGCCCATCAAGCAGAACAACAGGCAGGGCAGGGTCGATCTGTGAGGACAGGTGAATCGACTTGGCCTCCGCCATTCGCTCGATGGTGGCGATGCAGGCGTGGCAGAGAACAGGGATCGAGACGGGATGGGGATGGACTTCAAGCTTGCCGGCTTCGATCTTGGTGATGTCAAGGATATCGTTGATCAACTCCAGCAGATGGTGTCCACTGCGATCAATCTCCTCCAAGGCCTTGCGCTGGATCGGGGACATCTCGCCATAGATATTCTCCTGCAAGGATTCCGCCATCCCGAGAATGCCATTCAGTGGGGTTCGCAGTTCATGGCTCATGTTGGCCAGGAACTCATCTTTCAGGCGCGTCGAGCGAGCCAGCTGGTCATTGATCGAGGCCAACTCATCGTTCACGGTGATCAGGCGTTCTTCAGCCAGCTTCTTCTCTTGCAGCTCGTCCTCCAGTTTGGCGAACAGGTCAGCCTGCTGGATGGCGATGCTGAGTTGGCTCGCGACATGATTGACAACTTGAAGATCCTCCTCACTCCAGCGACGAGGCCGTTTGGAGTGATGCATACACAACAGCCCCCATAGACGGGAACCGCAGATCAGTGGAACCACCAGATTGGCCTGAATCTTCAGGCCAAGAAGAAGCTCCCGATAGCAGGGCTCCAAGGCGGCTGTCGCCACATTATCAATGACCTGATGTCCGCCCTTGAGGTAGCGAGAGACCAGCGCATCGTCGAAACAGGTATCGTCGATCGAAACGGCCAACAACGACTCCGTATCTGGCTGAACCGCCTCCGCGATAAAGGCACCACGATGACACTGGCAAGCCTGATCGAACTGATAGATGGCCACCCGGTCAACCGCAAGATAGGGAAGCATTTCGTTGACCGCCACCTGAAAGATGCGCTTGAGCTCAAGAAACGTGAGAATCCGCTCCGTGATCTCCCGCAGGATCAGTTCACGTTGTATCTGGCGCTTTAGATTGACAGCATTCTGCTCCATTTTCTCCGCCATCTGATCAAACGCCACGGAGATTCCAGCCAGCTCATCGGAGCCATCCAGTCCACTCCTTACCGCCAGATCGCCTTCACCCAGGGCGTGGCTGGCGGCGATGAGTTTTCTGATCCGACTGGTCAGCGCATACTGAAAGAACAGCCAGACGCAGATACCGAGAAGAACCAGAAGAGCATTGAACGCCAGAGTCCGCCGGAGCGCTTCACGGAACGCGGTGCGCTTCGCCTCGGCCAGGCTGTAGTCAACATAAAAAATACCGACACGAGATGGCTTCAGTTCGCCAGGCAGGGGCTTGAGCAGGATGGGATAAACGGCTGACAGATGAAGGCGGTCCGTCGAGAGTCGGACCGTTCCCCGAAGCGAACGGCGAGCCTGGGAAAAGAGGGAGGCCAACGGCGCCGCTTCCGTCGCTCCGATGGGTTGGCCCTCAAGGCTGTAGTCACTGGCACGGAGAACGATGTTCCTGTCGTTGAAAAGAATCACATTCCGATAGCCCGCATTGGTTCCCAGCTGGCTGATCAATGCAACGACTTGATCACTCTGCTGATCAGTTCGATAGAGATAGTCCACCATTCGCGCGGCCTGGGAGACCGAGGACTTCAGATAGATGGTGGCGCTTTGCTCGGATCTGCGATTGGCATCTTGAACTTCCAGAGCAAACTGAATGGCACCAATCGAAAAACCACTCACGACAATCAGGGCCGGGATCGTGAAGCGAAGGGGCGGAGGGAATCTGGTCATGCTGCGATCCACCGCCTAACGACGAGCCAGCGCACGCTCGACAAACTGAGCATCCAGAAGACTGGCAGGGTCTATCGTTTTCGTGATCAGCCCGTTGTCATGCATGACCCTGATCAGGTTGGTCATGGTGACCACCAGCGATGGATCCCGCTGAGTCAGCAACGCCACATTCGTTTCCAGTGACGGCTGCTCCAGCAGACGGAAAGCCTCCAAGAGTTCCTCCGGCTTCACCCGGGTGCGCCTGGCCATGCGCCGGGCGGCATCGGCCGGATTGCTTTGGAAATAACCCAGGGCCTTGAATCTCGCCTCCACGAGGGTCTGCAGATTCTCGGCGTTGTTGGCGATCGCCTCGCTGCTGGCGGCCAGGGTGTCCACAATCTCTCCCGGGATCCCGCTGCTGTCAAACAAGGGGATGGCGCCCGCCTTGAGCAGGTTGGTGCGCGCCGGGCCAAAGGTCACCACCGCATCGACCCTTCCAGCCCTGTAGGCAGCCTCGTGATCCCCCAGTTCCAACGACACCACCGTGACGTCCTGGGGGGTCATGTCGTTGAGCTCCAGGGCTCGGCCGAGAAAAAAGGCCCCCAGGGCGGTGGCCTCCACGCCGATGCGCTTGCCCTTCAGCTCTCCCATCGTCCTCAGGCCAGGTCTGGCAAGGATCACGTCCCCTCCGTTGGAGAAGTCCATGATGGCGATGATCCGGATGTCCCCCTGGGTGGCGGCCAGGGTGATCACCTGATCGATCGACAGGCCTGCTCCATCGATTTCATCGTTTCGGTAGGCCCTGACTTCCTCGGTCCCGGAAGGAAAATCAATCAGTCGGATGGGCTTGTCTTTCAGCTCACCCAGGTCTCTGGCCAGGTAGAGAGTTTCATAACCGGTCCAGAGGTTGGCGCCGATCCGCAGGGGCAACGACGCTGGCCTGAAGCAACCGAACAGCGCCGCCAGCATGGCCAGGACGACCATACCGATCAGAACCCATCGCGGACGGTACGGAATCCTCACTGTTCTCTGCCGCACCCTGGAGCCTGCATCCATGGGCTGAATTATCAGCGTCTCAGGAAACGACGATCCGGCGAGGGAACAAAACGTTGATGCACGGTGTCCTCCATGGGCAGAAGTTCAACACTTACCAGCCGGAGTCCTGCGACGAAGCGATCATTCGGGACGGGAAGAATACCAGCGCTCGATCCTGTAGCCCAGGATCACCAGGAGCACCACCAGCCAGAACCACAGTTCCGGTGGGTTGGCATTGCACAGGACTACCAGGAGCACCACCTCACTGACCAGCCAGGGGAGCTCCTGGCGCAGCAGGGGATTGCGGATCTGCCACCACCGGCGGTCAGCCATGGCGCTGCTCACTCATGGCGGGGCTCCACTCTGGCGCAGGGAAGGACGGTCCCAGAGCCGATCGATCCGGAGGCTGCGGTAACCGCCCGTCAGGGAACGCAGGCCCGGAATCACGTAGGTGATCGGGGTGCGCCACTCCACGTAGGCATGGGCGGCGATCGTCAGGCCCTCCCGCACAGGAAACACCCCGCTGCCGCCGGAGAGGGTCCAGCGGTAGCCGTCCCGGCTGGTGGGGTCCCGCTCCAGGGCGATCTCCGTCCGCATCACCGGTCCGTGCTTGAGCAGGTCCCGGGCCAGCTGGGGGTTGCCGATGGTGGTGGAGATGTCCTCCTCCGTGGCCGGCAGGGCCAGCACCTGAACCACCTTGCCGACGATGCCGCCGAACCGACCCCGCTGGTCCCAGAGGGGCACCACCTCCACCGGCAGGCCGGCCGGCAGGCGGCGGGCATCGGCCGGGGCGAAGTAGGCCACCGCCTGCAGCCGCGGCCCCCCGGCACCGCCGGCGCCGGCCCGGCCCAGGGTGCCGAGGCGCTGGCCGGTGGCCACCGTCTGGCCCTGAATCACCTGCAGGTCCAGCACGGTGCCGTCCCGGTCGGCCAGCACCTGGCCGTCGAAGGCCAGGCGGGCCTCGGTGACCCGGATCTGACGGCGCATGTCGTCGATCTGGTAGCGACGCCGCAGGGCCTGGGTCTGGATGTCCAGCCGGACCTGCTCATAGCGGGTGAGCAGATCCTTCTCCTGGATCCTGACCGCATCAAGACTGACGCTGGTGCTGGTCAGGCCCTGCTCGGCCGCCACCACCTCGGAGGCCAGGGGCGCCACCACCTCCCGCTGGCTCAGCCAGCGCAGGTTGCGCACCTTCTCCGCATAGGTGGCCGCCAGCTCCTCATAGCGGCGCCGGTCCTGGGCCAGCTTGGCCAAGGCGGTGTCGAGGCTGAGCCGCTCGCTGGAGAGCCGCAGGGCATCGCGCCGGTCGAGCTCGCGGTTGTCGCGCTCCAGCTGGGCGAGGTTGCCGCGCTGCTGCTGCAGCTGGCGGTCGAGCACCGGCAGGTACAGCTCCATCAGCACCTGCCCCTTGCGCACCTGCTGCCCGACGGCCACCCGCAGCCGTCGCACCTGGCCGCCGGCGCGGGCATCCAGCAGACCGGCGGTGTCGGGGTAGATCAGCACCCCCTGCCCCATCACCTCCGTGGGAACCGGCCAGAACAGCACCCAGAGCCCGAGGGCCCCGCCCATCGCCACCAGGCAGGCCCCCACCTGGCCGCGATCGCTGAGGCCACTCCAACGACGGCGCAGGGTCGCCACCGGCCGGCGAGACTGGGCTGCTCCGGGCGGAAGGGCTGCACCGGTCGGGGGAGCGGACGTGGCCATCGCCGCCAGCATGCTGGATGGAAGGCCGCCTGTCAGCCCGGCAGGACGCCGAATCCGGCCAGATCCCCCGGATCGGCCAGCCCGGCGATCACATCGGCCAGCAGGGGGGCGAGCACCGGCACCTGGGCGAAGGCGCCGCCGAATCCGCTGAACACCCAGAGGCCCGCCGTGTCGCCCAGGGGCCCCACCAGGGGAAGGCCACCGCTGCAGAAGGCCACCGGCACCTGGTGGTAGGGGCCCGGCAGGGCGGCCAGCACCGGATCGAGCCCGGCCAGGCCGGCCCGCAGGCGGCGTTCCATCACGGCCACCGCAGGCGGCTCACCGGGATCCACGCCCGGCCGCACCAGGCTGATCTGCCCCAGCAGCAGCCCCTTTCCCCGGGGGGCGAAGCCGGCATCGACGATCCAGCGCTCCTCCGCCAGCTCCGGAGCCCGGGCCTCCAGGGACGGCCGTTGCCAGTGGCGCGGCTGCACGATGCGACGCGAAGCCGCATGGCGCTGCCAGGGGCTGGACGAGGCGGGCGGCAGGGAAGGGCTTGCCGGCAGCGCCAGCACCCCGGCCCAGCTGGCGCGATGGCGCTGCGGCAGAGCCGGGGCCAGGGCGCGGCAACCGGCCCCGGCCGCCAGCACCACCTGATCCGTCACGAGGCTGCCGCCGGGCTCCAGCTGCAGTTGCCAGCCGGCGGCCACCGGCCGCGGCGGCGCCACCACCCTCCCCCGCCGATGCTCGACAGCGGCCGCCGCCAGCGCCCCGGGCAGGGCGGCCATCAGCGCCGCGGTGTCCACCTGGGCGAAGGGGGGGCGCAACAGCGGGGTGGTCCAGCCGCCGCCATGGAGGCGCAGGCCGCAGCCCCGCCAGCCGAGCCGCCCATGGCGCGCCTGCAGCCGTCGCCAGCGGGCGGGGGCCTGGTGCAGCAGCCGGCCCAGGGGCCCCGGAGCCCCGGCCCACCAGGCCACCCCCCCGTAGCTGAGGGCCGTGGCCGTCGCCTCCCCCGCATCCACCAGGGTCACCGCCAGACCCCGCTCCGCCAGCTCCAGGGCCAGCAGGCTGCCGGCCAGCCCGCCGCCGATGACGGTCAGCGAGCCGGGGGCGGACACCTTCAGATCTGCAGGGTGAAGGAGCCGATCACCACGGCGAACAGGTCCTTCACCTTGTTCCAGCGGGCCTCGTTGGTGCTGGCGGCGAAGGTGTAAAGGCGGCCGCGGTCGACCACCACCGTGGCGAGCTCGTGGCGGTCCCGGTCGGCCAGATGGACCGTGTACTCCAGGTCGTAGTAAGTCCGCCCCCCCTGCTCCCGCTCGTGGGCCTCCACCAGTTCGGCATCCCGGCCGCTGCCTTCCGGGGAGATGACGCTGCGCCGCAGGGTCTCGCCCACCTCGACGGCGCTGCCGAGCTGGCTGAGATCCCGGTCGGGGGTGACCTCGGACACCACCAGGCTGAGGGTCTCGTCGCTGTTGATCAGGTCGTGGAAGACCACCTGGGGACCATTGCTGACCTGCACCCGGGTCCAGCCGGTGGGGTACAGGAAGGCATAGCGGCCATCCGGGCTCTGGAAGGAGTTCAGGCCCGCGGCGGCGGCGCTGCAGCCCACCAGCATCAGGGTCAGCAGCAGGGCCGCCAGCAGGGAGCCGCCCCGGGCGCGCCAGGGGACGGTGGCCGCAGGGGCCGCGGCAGCGGTGGCAACGGGCTGGTGGGTGGCGTGGAAACCCATGGCGCGGGGCGGGGCAGGGGAGCTGGCGGGAGCCGGGGCCATCCTCACCCGGCGCCGTCGCCCGCCGCGAGTGGGCCGCCTAGATTCCCTTCCACCTGCGGCCGGTTCGCTGAGCGGTTTCACCCGACCCCTGGCCCGGCTGATCGACCAGTTCGAACGACTCCCCGGCATCGGGCCCCGCACGGCCCAGCGACTGGCCCTGCACCTGCTGCGCCAGCCCGAGGAGCAGATCCGCAGCTTCGCCGATGCCCTGCTCGCAGCCCGCAGCCAGGTGGGGCAGTGTCGTCGCTGCTTCCACCTCTCGGCCGAGGAGCTCTGCGAGATCTGCCGCAACGAGGAGCGCCGCAACGGGCAGATCTGTGTGGTGGCCGACTCCCGCGACCTGCTGGCGATGGAGCGCAGCCGCGAATTCCACGGCCAGTACCACGTGCTGGGCGGACTGATCTCGCCGATGGATGGGGTGGGTCCGGAGCTGCTGCAGATCCAGCCCCTGGTGGAGCGGGTCGACCGGGAGGGGGTGATCGAGGTGATCCTGGCCCTCACCCCCAGCGTGGAGGGGGACACCACCAGCCTCTACCTGGCCCGCCTGCTCAAACCGTTCACCAGCGTCACCCGCATCGCCTACGGCCTGCCGGTGGGGGGGGAGCTGGAATATGCCGACGAAGTCACCCTGGCCCGGGCGTTCGAAGGACGCCGGCGCATGGAATGAATCCCACGCCTGACCCCGACGCCTGAGAGCGACCCCATGACCGCCACCAGCCGCTACAGCGCCATCCCCCCCGCCGAGCGGCTGCCGGAGTGGATCCGGCGTCCCCTGGGGCAGGCCTCGGCCACCGAACGGGTGCAGGGGGTGGTCAAGGCGCAGCGGCTGCACACCATCTGCGAGGAGGGCCGCTGTCCCAACCGGGGTGAGTGCTACGCCGCCGGGACGGCCACCTTCCTGCTGGGGGGGCCGATCTGCACCCGCAGCTGCGCCTTCTGCCAGGTGGACAAGGGCCGGGCCCCGGTGCCCTTGGACGGGGCCGAGGCGGAGCGGGTGGCGGAGGCGGTGCAGGTGCTCGGTCTGCGTTACGTGGTGCTCACCGCCGTGGCCCGCGACGACCTGCCCGACCACGGGGCGAGCCTCTTCACCACCACCATCGCGGCGATCCGCCGCCGGGATCCCCAGGTGCTGATCGAGGTGCTGACGCCCGATTTCTGGGGCGGACACCCCGACCCCGAAGCGGGCCGCCGGGCCCAGCGCCAACGGCTGAGCGCAGTGCTGGCCGCTGCACCGGTCTGCTTCAACCACAACCTCGAGACGGTGGAGCGCCTGCAGGGGGAGGTGCGCCGCGGCGCCACCTACCGCCGCTCCCTCGACCTGCTGGCCATGGCCCGGGAGCTGGCGCCGGGGATTCCGACCAAGTCCGGCCTGATGCTGGGCCTCGGTGAGACCGCCGCCGAGGTGGTGAGCACCCTGGAGCACCTGCGGGCCGTCGGCTGCCAGCGGCTCACCCTGGGACAGTACCTGCGCCCCTCCCTCGCCCACATCCCCGTGGCCCGCTACTGGCGGCCGGAGGAGTTCGAGGAGCTGGGCGCCATCGCCCGCGCCATGGGCTTCGCCCAGGTGCGCAGCGGCCCCCTGGTGCGCAGCAGCTACCACGCCGAAGCCAGCGACGCCGGCACCTGAGACCAAAGGACGCGGCGCGTGAAGCCAGCGGCACGCCCTCAGAGACCCAGCAGGAAGGCGTCCCGGCGGTGGAAATCGGGCGCAGCCCCCGGATGGGCCAGGGCCCAGTAACTCAGCTGGCTGCGGAGATCCTCGATCACCCCGGCGATCGCCACCTGCAGGGGGGCACCGGCGGGGATGGCGGCCGGCAGCGGCAGGTCCAGCTCCATCGACAGGACACCGTCCCGCTGGCTGACCCGGTGCAGGGGCCGGTCGTAGCCAGGCTCCGGCCGCAGCCCCTGCCGGTAGTCCTCCAGCCGGTACAGGTTCCAGTGGCCGGCCGGGGAGAGATTCAGTTCCCAGTAGGGCCGCTCTCCCGCGATGCCCCAGAAGCACTCGAAGCAGGTCGCCGTCCAGAGATTGTCCCGTCGCTCGGGCGAGGCCACCGGTGGCGGCACCTGCACCGTCTCGATCGCGCCCCCCAGCCGATAGCGGAGCTTCAGCTGGGCACCCTCCCGGCTGACCTCCCCCTCCAGCCGCAGGTCCGGAGCGGGGCACTCGCCGCCGAAGGGACGGAGGTCGAAGCCGTGGCGGAGGGGAGCCGGCATCAGGGGGCGCCGGCGCCGCCGGCCCGGAGCTCGTCGATCACGGCGAGGATCGATCGTTCCTGGGCCTCGATGCTGGCCGTCAGCCGGAACTGCACCAGGGCCCGTTGCAGATTGTGGTCGGGCCGCTCCGTCCGGAAGTAGACGTTTCCCGCCAGGTGATCGGTGAAGAAGCGCAGGCCGAGCTCGAAGCTGATCAGGCGGATCGCGGCATAGAGACGGTCGTAGTCGGCCTCGGTGAGAAAGCCTGAGGCGGCGGAGAGGTAGCCGCCCAGCACCGCGCGGCAGAGATCCACATCGAAGCGGACGGCCTCCAGATCCGCCGTCTCCTCACCGAGAGGATTGCAGCAGGAGCGCAGGCAGTCGCCGATGTCGTAATGGATCAACCCGGGCTTCACCGTGTCGAGATCCACCAGGGCCACGGCCCGGCCGGAGCCGTCCTCCAGCATCACGTTGCTGACCTTGGGATCCCCGTGGATGGGGCGGAGCCGCAGCTGGCCGCTGGCCCTGGCCCCCTCCAGCACCGACGCGAAGCCCCGGCGCTCCTCCACGAAGGCCCGGCAATGGCTGACGTCGCCCCCGGCTGCGGCCGGCGCGCCGGCCAGCACGGCGTCGTACTGCTCCAGGTACCGGGGGGTGATGTGGAATCCCTCAAGGGTGTCGGCCAGGCGCTCCGGCGGCAGATCACTGACCAGGTGGTGGAACAGACCCAGACCGACGCCCACCTCCCGGGCCTGGTCGGGACTGGTCACCAGATCGAAGCTCCTGGAAGATTCGACGAAGGTGATCAGACGCCAGAAGCCGTCCTCCCGCTCCACCCAGGGCCGCTGGTCGGCGCGGCAACGCACCACCCGGGGGACCTCCCAGCGGCGCTCCCCCAGGGGGGAGTCCCCCTCAGCCAGGCGGCGCTCGACGTGGTCCCCGAGGGCGAGGATGTTGGCCATCACCAGATCGGGGCGGGGAAACACCCTGCGGTTCAGCCGCTGCAGGACGAAGCGCCGCACGGGCGGGCCGTCACAGACGACGACGAAGCTTTCGTTGACGTTGCCACTGCCCAGAGGTTCGAGGCTGCGGATCGGGCCGGGAAGATCGAACGCCTCGGCGATGGAGACCAGGGCGCCGTCGGATTCCCCCAGGGTCATGGGCCGCTCACCGGTGGCGCAGGTGCAGTTGATGGTATGCCGCGCTGGCAGCCCTGCAGGAGGGCGAGCACCTCACGGTCGCTGAGCTGCTCGAAGTGCTTGTACCACAACCCCACGGCCTGCAGGTCCTCGACGACGGCCAGGGCCTCGATGCGGTCCACCAGGCGGCCCAGTTCGCCGGCGACCTCCCGATCCACCACCGGCACCGCCAGGGCCAGGGAGGCCGGGCTCACCCGCCGCAAGGACAGCAGCGCCGCCTTCACCGTCATGCCGGTGGCGATGCCGTCGTCCACCACGATCAGGTGTCGGCCGCGCAGCTGAGCGCCGGGTGGGTCCCCGAACAGGCGCTGGCGCCGTTGCAGTTCCAGCTCCTGATCCCGCAGCCAGCCGTGCTCCGTTGCCGTAGTGGCCCGCTGCCGGCCCCCCGCCCCGTGGCGCCAGACCACCACCCCGCCAGCGGCGACAGCCCCGACGGCCAGCTCCGGCCAGCGGGGATCGGCGACCTTGCGCACCGACCAGGTCACCAGGGGCAGCTCCAGCCGCGACGCCATCGCGGCCGCCAGCGGCACTCCGCCCCTGGGCAGGGCCACCAGGGTGGTGTCGCCGCGGTGGCCCCGGCGATCGGCGAAGGCCTCGGCCAGGGCCAGGCCCGCCTGGTGTCGGCTGGTCCAGAGGGGAGCGCGGGTCACCATGGCGAGAGGGACGGCAGAACGGATCGTGCGTGGGCACCGGGGCCACGGGCCCTCCCCATGCCACCTGCTTTCCCTGTGTTAGCCATCGCCGCCGGCGGCGGATGCAGCAGAGGCGCGGCTCCCTCAGGGGACGCTCTGGAGAGACCCCCTCTGGGTCTTCACCTTGGCCCAGACGGCTTCGGTGCCGGCCGCCATCGGCCTGGAGCTGAGGGCGTGGATCTGCAGGACCTGCCCCCTGGGGATGATGCCGAGGGACGAACCTGAGCGGATCGTGCCCTGGGAGCGCAGATACACCGATGTGATGGTGGTGACATCGGCATTGGGCGAGGGTTTCCTGGCGACGTTGATGGTGCGGTCGTCGAGCAGGGCGCCGGAGGGATCCGCCTTGCCGATGTAGATCCATCCCTGCAGGTCGGAAGCGGCGATCTTGGCTGTCGTGATCTCCTCGAGGGCCTGGGCCACGGGCGAAGGTTGCACCTGAACATTCACCACCGCCTCCTGCTGGCGCGACCCCGGGGAATCGCCGATCAGCTTGTCTTCCTTGCGGATCTGGCGCTGCACGATCACATCTTCCGTGCGCGCCAGCATCTCGAGGGCGTTCTTGCAGGTTGACTGCTCCGGAAGTTCCTTGCATTCCTGCCGCAGCAGGAAGGCCGCAGCATCCCGGAGACTGTTCTTTCCACTCTGGAGGGCGATGTTGGCAATGTTCATCTTGTCTTTATCATTGGCCGCAATGATGTAGAGGCCAATCAGGGCAACCTTGCCCTTGGTTTCATTCTCGCCCGTGAGATTGTCCATCTGATCGAGGATCTGTCTGGAGAAGGCCTGGGTTCGCCTGGCCTCCTCGAGAGAATGGGTGATCTGCATCGAGCTCCAGGCCTGGAAAGCCCCGGAGAGGGACACCACCGATGCCGTGAAGATGCTGAGATTCCTGATCAGAGAGGAGGTCTCATCGGAAGGAGAGGGACCCATGCTTCCTCGGACCGCACCGCCGTCCTCAGGCTATGGGAGGCCAGCCCTGGTGGCCCTCCGCTGCAGGCAACGTCACATCACCCACCGGGCAGCGGCCATCGGCACCGGCCTGCGCTCGCCTCCGCGGATCGTGACGCCTGATGGTTCACCCTCAGCGTGGAGCCTCAGCGTTGACCGTCTCCATCGGCGTGCTAGATCGGAGGGGTCCGCCGGTGAGGCGGACGCCATCTCAGGGATTCTGAGGTTCACCATGCATCACGACGCCGCCGTCCTGATCGGACGGTTCCAGCCCTTCCACGAGGGGCATTTCGGGTTGGTCGAGGCGGCTCTGCAGAGGGCCGATCGCTTGATCCTGCTGCTGGGCAGCCACCGCTGCGCTCCGGACATCCGCAACCCCTGGAGTAGTGGCGAACGGGAGGCCATGATCCGGGCCGCCCTTCCGGCCGCGTGGCAGCGGCGGCTGGAGGTGATCCCGATCCGTGACCACCTCTACTCCGACAATCTCTGGCTGGCGGAGGTGCAGCAGAAGGTGCTCGCCGTCACGGCCGAGGACGAGCGGGTGCTGCTCATCGGTCACCGCAAGGATCGCAGCAGTTACTACCTCGATCTGTTTCCCCAGTGGGACTTCCAGGATGTGCCGCTGAAGAGTGATGTCCACGCCACGGCCATTCGCCAGGCCTACTTCTCCGATGCCGATGCACCGGGGTGGGCCGCCCATGTCCCGGAGGCGGTGCGGGCCTTCCTCACGGACTACCGGGCCACGGGGCGCTACCGCTGGCTGCGCCAGGAGGCCGACTACATCGCCGGCTACCGCCAGCTGTGGTCGGTGGCGCCCTATCCGCCCACCTTCGTCACCACCGACGCGGTGGTCGTCCAGTCGGGCCATGTGCTGGTGGTGCGCCGCCGGGTGCGACCCGGCCAGGGGCTGATCGCCCTGCCGGGGGGCTACCTCAACCAGCAGGAGCCGGTGCTCGAGGGAATGCTGCGGGAGCTCCGCGAGGAGACGGGTCTGAAGGTGCCCCGGCCGGTGATCGAGGGATCGATCGCCGATCGCCACGTCTTCGATGCTCCGGGCCGCTCCCTGCGTGGCCGGGTGATCACCCACGCCTTCCTGATCCAGCTCAAGGGCGGGGCCCTGCCCGCTGTCCGCGGCGGCGACGACGCCGAAAAGGCCTTCTGGATGCCCCTGGCCGACATCTACGTCCACGAAGACAGCTTCTTCGAGGACCACGTCCAGATCATCCAGCACTTCATCTCCCGACTCTGAGCGGCGCCGCCGCCGTCGCCGACAGCCGTTGCCGACAGCCGCCCCATCGACGCCTGCGGCCCGGGGAGACCGGGCCGGGGCCAGCCATCCACCCCGTGCGGAGCGCACACCATGGACTTCAATGTTCTGCTCGACACCGACAGCTACAAGGGCAGCCACTGGCTCCAGTACCCCCCCGATCTCACCGCCATGGGGGCCTACCTGGAAAGCCGCGGCGGCGAAAACCCCGACACCCTGTTCTTCGGCCTGCAGATGCTGCTGCAGGACACCCTGGAGCGGCCGGTCACCCGGGGCGATGTGGAGGAGGCCGCCGACCTCTGGAGCGCCCACGGCCTGCCCTTCAACCACCAGGGCTGGCAGCGCCTGCTCAGCGTCCACGGCGGCCGGCTGCCCCTGCGCATCCGGGCCGTCCCCGAGGGCAGCCGGGTGCCCACCGGTAACGTGCTGATGACAGTGGAGTCCACCGATCCGGCCCTGGCCTGGCTGGTCACCTGGGTGGAGACACTGCTGCTGCGCCTCTGGTACCCCACCACCGTGGCCACCCGCAGCTGGCACTTCCGCGAGCTGCTGCGCTCAGCCCTGGAGCGCTCCGCCGATGACCCGGTGGCCGAACTCCCCTTCCGCCTGCACGACTTCGGCTCCCGCGGCGTCTCGAGCCGGGAAAGTGCCGCCATCGGCGGCCTGGCCCACCTGGTGGCCTTCCGCGGCACCGACACCGTCGCCGCCCTGGTGGCGGGCCGGCGCCACTACGACGGCCCGATGGCCGGCTTCTCGATTCCGGCCGCCGAGCACTCCACGATCCTGGCCTGGGGGCAGGAGCACGAGCTGGAGGCCTACCGGACCATGCTCGACCGCTTCGCCCGGCCCGGTGCCGTGCTGGCGGTGGTCTCCGACGCCTACGACCTCTGGAACGCCGTCGACCATCTCTGGGGCGAGCAGCTGCGGGAGCAGGTGATCGCCTCGGGCGCCACCGTGGTGATCCGGCCCGATTCGGGCGACCCGGTGGCGATCGTCCCCGAGCTGCTGCGGCGCCTGGAGGCCCGTTTCGGCAGCCGGCTCAACGGCAAGGGCTACCGGGTGCTGGAGCACGTGCGGGTGATCCAGGGGGACGGCATCACCGCCACCAGCCTGCCGCTGGTGATCGAGGCGATCCTGGCGGCGGGCTTCAGCGTCGAGAACGTGGCCTTCGGCATGGGGGGTGGCCTGCTGCAGCTGGTGAACCGGGACAGCCAGCGCTTCGCCTACAAGGTGTCGTGGGTGGAGCGGGCCGGCCGGATCCGGCCGGTGCACAAGAGCCCGGTCACCGATCCCGCCAAGACCAGCAAGGCCGGCGTGCTCGACCTGATCCGGGACGAACGGGGATACCGGACGGTGGTGCTCGAGCGTCCGGAGCCCCATCCGGCCAGCTGCCTGCAGACCGTCTTCGAGAACGGGGCCCTGCGGCGACGCTGCAGCTTCGAGGAGGTGCGCTCCCGGGCGATGCAAGGCTGAGGGCCCGCCCGCCGTCCCCCCGACGCCATGCCCGGCCACCGGTTGCCGTCGCTGCTGTTCCTGCTGGCCCTGCTGCCGGCCGGGCCGGCGGCAGCGGCGCCGGCCTTCCAGGCCACCGTGCTCTCGATCGGCGATGGCGACACCCTGCGGGTGCGCCGTGGCCAGCAGCGGATCACGGTCCGGCTGGCCTGCATCGATGCCCCGGAGACGGCCCAGAGCCCCTGGGGACAGCAGGCGCGCCAGGCCCTCCTGATGCGCCTGGCCGTTGGGCGGCCGGTGACGATCCAGCCCCACAGCACCGACCGCTTCGGGCGCACGGTGGCTGAGGTGATCCGTGACACCAACATCAACCTGGCCCTGGTGGAGGAGGGGCTGGCCTTCGCCTACCGGCGCTACCTGGCCGGCTGCGACGGGTCGGCCTACCTGGAGGCCGAGGAACGGGCCCGCCGCGGGGGGCTCGGCGTCTGGCGGATTCCGGGTGGGATCACCCGGCCCTGGGACTTCCGGCGCGGCCGCCGCTCCGCCCGGATCCCCGATGACACCACCCCCGACGGGCGCCGCCACTTCTGCAGCCAGATCGGCTCCCATGCCAGGGCCCAGGAGCTGCTGCGCCAGGGCCACGGCTACCTGGATTCGGACGGCGACGGGGAGGCCTGCGAAAGCCTGCGCTGAGCAGGGCCAGCCGGAGGGTCGAGGGGCATGGGCGGCAGCGCTCCTAGGGTTCAGGGGCCACCGGGTGGCTGGCCATGATCCCTCCCGAGGCCACGGACTGGCAGGCCCTGTCCGGGTCGGAATGCCTGCGCCGGCTCGGTGTCGAGAGGGAGGGTCTGGGCGGAGCCGCCGCGGCCGAACGCCTGGCCACCACGGGCCCCAACCGGCTCCATCTGCCGCCGGGTCCCGGGCGCTGGCGGATCCTGCTGGACCAGTTCAGCAACGTGATGCTGCTCCTGCTGCTGGCGGTGGCGGCGGTGTCGGCCGCTCTGGCCGTGGTGGATCACGCCGTCCCCAAGGATGCGATCGCGATCCTGCTGATCGTGGGGCTCACCGCGCTGCTCGGCTACCTGCAGGAGAGCCGGGCGCTGCTGGCCCTGCGCAGCCTGCTGGACCTGGCCCAGCCCCTGGCGCGCGTCCGCCGCGACGGGAGCTGGCAGCGTCTCCCGGGTGACCAGCTGGTGCCGGGCGACCTGATCCGCCTCGAGAGCGGTGATCAGGTGCCCGCGGACGCGCGGCTGCTGGAGGGCAGCGACCTGGGGCTGCAGGAGTCGGCCCTCACGGGCGAAGCCGACCTGGTCAGCAAGCACCCCGAGCCGCCCCTGGCAGCGGACACGCCGCTGGTGGAGCGCTGCAACTGCCTCTTCCTCGGCACCGCGGTGGGCCGGGGCCGGGGGCTGGCGGTGGTGACCGCCACGGGCATGGCCACCGCGCTCGGAGGCATCGCCACGCTGATCCACACCGCCCGCCCGGAGCCGACGCCCCTGCAGCAACGGCTGGCGGACCTCTCCCGCCGGCTGGTGGCCTGGGCCCTGGGGCTTGTGGCGGGGGTGGTGCTGGGGGGCTGGCTGCTCGGCGGCGCCCCCCTGGAGCTGCTGGAGCTGGCCCTCTCCACCGCCGTGGCGATCGTGCCGGAAGGGCTGCCGGCGGTGATCACGGTGAGCCTGGCCATCGGCACCCAGCGGATGGTGCGTCGCGCCGCCCTGATCCGCCACCTGCCGGCGGTGGAGGCGCTGGGCGCCATCACCGTCATCTGCACCGACAAGACCGGCACCCTCACCCAGAACCGGCAGGTGGTGACCGAGCTCCGCTGCGGCACCCTGGCCCTGCACCCCGGTGAGGGGGACGAATACGAGGGCGAGGGCGAACTGGAGGCCGGCGGTGGCCACCATGGCTGGCGGGCCGTCGCGCTGGCACCGCCGCCAGAGGCCGTGGCCGGGATCAGCCCCGGCAGCCTCGACCTGCTGCTGCAGGCCGGCGTGCTCTGCAACGACGCCGAGCCCCGGCAACGGGGGGGAATGGGCGATCCCACCGAAGTGGCATTGCTGGAGATCGCCGCCCGGGCGGGGCTGGAGGCCGCCAGCCTGCGGGCCCAGCACGGGCGTGTCCACGAGATTCCCTTCCGCTCGGAGCAGCGGATGATGGCGGTGTGGCTGAGGGATGCCGACGGGCGGCTGACGGCGCCTCTGGGCCACCCATCGGCGGGCCTCCCAACCGTGGACCGGAGCCTTGGCGAGGACTCGCTGGTCCTGCTCGCCAAGGGAGCTCCCGAGGCGATCCTGCACCGCTGCGACCGCTGGCTGGACGGCGCGGGGATGCGGCCCCTCGATCAGGCCCAGCGGGACTGGTGGCTGGCCCAGGCCCGCGGACTGGCGGCCTCGGGACTGCGGCTGCTGGCCTTCGCCGCCGGCCCCCGGTCTCGGGGCCCGGAGGCCGGGCTGGAGGGCCTGGTGCTGCTCGGCCTGATGGCCCAGCGCGATCCACCCCGGCCGGAGGTGCCCGCTGCCGTGGCCCGCTGCCGGCGGGCCGGCATCCGGCCGGTGATGGTCACCGGCGACCATCCCCTCACGGCGCGCTCGATCAGCGAGGCCATCGGCCTGGCGGAGCCGGGAAGCCCGATCGTTCAGGGGCCGGAGCTGGAGGGCCTCGAAGCGGCAGCGGTGGAAGCGCTGGTGGGCCGGACCAGCCTCTTCGCCCGGGTGGTGCCGGAGCAGAAGCTCCGCATCGTGCGGGCGCTCCAGGCCACGGGTGCGGTGGTGGCCATGACCGGGGACGGGGTCAACGATGCCCCGGCCCTGCGCCAGGCCCACGTCGGTGTGGCCATGGGCATCAGCGGCTCGGACGTGAGCCGGGAAGCGGCCGACGTGGTGCTGCTCGACGACAACTTCGCCTCGATCGTCAATGCCGTGGAGGAGGGCCGGCAGGTGTACGCCAACATCCGCCGCTTCGTGCGCTTCATCCTCGGCTGCAACCTGGGCGAACTGATCACCATCAGCTCCGCCCCGCTGCTGGGGCTGGCCCTCACCCCCCTGCAGATCCTCTGGATCAACCTGGTGACCGACGGACTGCCGGCGCTGGCCCTCGCCCTGGGTCCGCCGGCGGAGGATCTGATGCGCCAGCCGCCGATCGAGCCCAGTGAATCGATCTTCGCCCGGGGTCTTGGCGGCGCCATCCTGCGCATCGGGCTGGTCTTCGGTGCCCTGGTGGTGGCGCTGATGGTGGTGGCCGCCCAGCTGGGACGGCCCTGGCAGACGATGGCCTTCACCACCCTCTGTCTGGCCCAGCTGGGCCATGCCCTGTCCGCCGGCAGCGATCGGGCCCTGTGGCGCACCGCGCCGGCGGCAAACCCCTGGCTGCTGGGGGCGGTGCTGGCCAGCGCCGCCCTGCAGCTGATGCTCCTCTACGTGGCGCCGCTGGCCCACTTCTTCGGCGTCACCCCGCTGACGGCCAGCGAGCTGGCGGCCTGCGGGGGCGTCAGCCTGCTCTTCGTCACCTACCTGGAGCTGGAGAAGTGGTGGAGCCGCTAGCGGCCTGCGCCATGCTGGACGGCCACGCCACCCCCGCCGGCGCATGAGCCTCGATCAGGCCCGCTCCTTCCTGGCCCGCATGCAGGACGACCAGGCCCTGCGCGCCGAAGTGCTGGCCGCCGCCACCGCCGACGACGTCGCCCAGATCGCCGCCGGCAGGGGCTTCGACTTCTCGGGCGATGAGCTGCTGCGCCTGTCGGGGAAGAAGGTGGGTCGGGTCACGGTGACCAAGCAGGACATCCCCGGGGAATACAACTGAGCGGGCCGGCCGGCGCCGGCGCTCAGGCGACCGCCAGCCGGCGCCATTGGCTGCGGAACCGGGGCGGCACCGGATGGGGCTCGTAATCCCTGGGGTCACTCGGTCCGTGGCGGAGCACGGCATTGACCAGCAGGGCCGGGATCCGGCCCCGGTTGATGGCGCCGTGGGGCACCCCGGGGGGAATGCAGACCCAGGTGGCCTCGTCCTCCCGCAGGGGGATGCGGCGCAGCTGGCGGTTCTGGAGCACCACCAGATCGATCGCCCCCCGCAGCACTAGCAGCTGATCGGTCTGAAAGCGGTGGCAGAAGAGTTCGAAGGCGTCGCCCCGGGCGATCTCGGCGATCAGGGTCTCGTCGCTGGTGCGGGGCGCGGAGAAGAGTGCATCTCCGTGGAGCGTGCGCTGGACGGGGACGAGCTCGACGGTTCGGGACAGGGCGGTTCTGGACGGTCCGATTCTGGGCGGGCCGGTTCGGGACTGGACCATGGTGTTCTCGGCAATATCGTTAACTTTCGCGACCGTTTTCCCAGGCGGTCGTCGTATCAGCTACCGACAACCGCCGCTGTCAGGATTCACTCGCGGTTGTCGCCGCGCCGCCACCTCCGCCGCCATCGGCGAAGCGTCGGCTCACCTCGTTCCAGTTCACCAGCGACCACCAGGCGGTGACGTAGTCCGGCCGGCGGTTCTGGTAGTCGAGGTAGTAGGCGTGCTCCCACACATCCAGGCCCAGCAGGGGCACGCCCCGCTCGATGCCCGGCAGATCCATCAGCGGGTTGTCCTGGTTGGCGGTGCTGGTGATCGCCAGGCTGCCGTCGGGTCGCCGGATCAGCCAGGCCCACCCCGAACCGAAGCGGTCGGTCGCCGCCCGGGCGAAGCGCTGCTGCAGGGCTTCGGGGGAGCCGAAGGCCGCGGTGATCGCCGCCCCCAGCTCCGCCGAAGGGGCACCGCCCTGGCCCGGGGGCGCCATCACCTGCCAGAAGAGGGAATGGTTGTAGTGGCCGCCGCCGTTGTTGCGCACGGCGGCCGGGTAGCGCGACATCCGGCCCTGCAGATCCTCCAGCGCCATCCCCTCCAGCTCGGGGTGGTCGGCGATCCGGGCGTTGAGGTTGGCCACGTAGGCGGCGTGATGGCGGTCGTGGTGGATCGTCATCGTGGTGGGCGCGATCGCCGGAGCCAGGGCATCGACCGGGTACGGCAGCGGCGGCAGGACAAAGGTGGCCAGCGCCGGCCCCGGGTCAACCACGCACACCGTCAGAGCCACCAGGGCCGCCAGGCCGCAGGCCCGCAGAACCCGTAACAAGGCAGGAAGGGCCATGGACCGGACAGGGCAGAGGCCTCGGTTCTAACCGCTCCACCGGTCGGCGGCAGCAGCGGGGGGCAAGCGGCGGGCGGCGACCACGGAGCTCAGGGTCTCAGCCATAACGCCAGTCGAGCCAGGGCACCCCGGGAAGGATCGCGGCGGTCGCCTGGCGGTAGGCGCCGTAATCCGGATGGAGCAGCACCAGGCGGGCCTCCTCGCGGCGGGCCTTGAAGCCGAGCACAACGACCAGCCCCAGCATCAGGCCGAGATGCAGCAGGCTCCCGAGGGCCACCGTCACGCCCAGGGAGCAGAGGATCAGGGCCTGGTAGAGCGGGTGGCGGCAGCGGCCGTAGGCCCCGGTGGTCACCAGGGGGGCGTCCGCCATGGGTTCGGGGAGGGGGCTGAGGCTGGCGCCCAGGTTCCGGGCTCCCTGGCCGGCCAGCACCAGCCCCAGGCTGAACTGGGCCAGCCCCGCGAGGCGCACCGGCAGCGGCCAGGCCAGACCCAGGGAGGCGGGAGGGGGGGTGGCCGGCAGCAGATGGGCCGCAATCAGGGCCATCTGGGCGATCAGCCACCACTCGCCGCGGCGGTTGTCCCGCAGACCCTCCCAGGAGAAGCCCCAGGCGGTGAGTCTTTCGGCCAGGGCGTTCGGCATGGTGACCTCGCGGTTCGGCGTCCACCTCCATGCTGGGCCCGAAAGGAGCTCAGGGGCGCAGCAGATCCGCCACCAGGGCATCGAGGGCTGCCGGGTGGCGCAGCAGCTGCTGGTGGCTCCAGACCGGCAGCATCCGCCGCGGCCCGATCGGCAACACCGCCCGCCAGCCCGGCACCACCATCAGATCGAAGACCGTGGCGTAGCTGCAGCAGTCGATGCCCCGCAGCAGGGTGAGGTCGGCATTGAGTTGCCGCAGCAAGGGGCTGCCCACCTTGAGATCGGCGATGCCGGCCAGGGGCCTGCGGGGCCAGGGCTGGGCCGTCAGGGTCCCCTGCTGGGGGCTGCCGAGGCTGATGAAGCGGCGGGTGCGGGCATGGCCGCCCAGCCGCTGGATCCAGGTGCGGGCGATGACGCCACCCATGGAGAAGCCCAGAATGTCGAGCGGCTGGGCAGTCCCGAAGGCCGCGTCGATGGCGGCGGCGAGACGCTGGGCCGAAATCTCGATCGCGTCAGCAACCAGGGGGAGCGGCAGGGCCGGCTTCAGCAGGCGCTGGCGCCTGCCGGCCAGCCGCCGATCAAGGCGGTCGAAGACCCGGGGCGTGTCGAACAGGCCATGGACCAGGACCAGCGGCGGAGGCGTCTCAAGGCCGTCGGCCATGGCAGCGGAGAGCAGGTTCTGACCATCCTGCGGCGCGCACAGGAGCAGATGTTGGACGAGATCTCCTGCAGGGAGGGGCGTTCAGGGGACCGGCTTCGGGTCTCGCGGCTGATCGTTGGCTCGCTGGATCAGGGATCGGAGACTGGCGGGGATCCGCTGTGGCAGGCGTGACAGGGAGGGGCTGCCGGCCGGAGGGACCTGGCGCTGTTCAAAGGCTGGCCTGGAGAGGCGATCCGGAGGATGGGTGGCGGGAGGATTACTTGGTCAGGGGGGTGGGGGAGGTGTCGAGCGTGCGGAAGACGCTGTCGCTCGTCTGGGAGGTGGCGCTGATGCCTGCCGAGGAATCGGACTGCGACTCGGGGAAAGGAATCACCACCATCGAAATCAGGAAGGCGGCACCGCTGATGGCGGCCACTGCCAGTTGGGCTATGGGGCTCACAGGATCCATGGCCGTCGTTTCACTGCCCATTAAGAATACACCAAGTCATCGCTCACGGCCATGTTCGGCTCTGCGGTGCTGCTGCAAGCCTGCCGCGATCAGGCTGAATGGCCGACAACGCTATCGCCGACGGACGTTTCAGGGCGTCATCGGCCCCTGGATCGCCCCTCCCCCGTCGCGGCGGAGCCCTCCACTGGCCCGCCCGCGGGGCGCCGATAAACTGAAAAAGTGAGGAGAGCATCGGTGACTGGCCCCACGGGACCCACCCCCCAGGACCCGCCCCGGATCAGCCGCTACGAGGCACTGGCGGAGCGCTGGCGGCTGCAGAGCCACCGGACCGACGAGCTCCACGAGACCCTCCGCACCCACTCCTACCTCCTGCTCACCGAGCTGGCGACGGAGCTGGGCGTGGAGGCGAGGACCTGGAAGGAGCAGAGGAACCCCTTCCATCGTCGCTACGTCGAGTACCGGCTCTCTCCGTTTGCCGGATCGGAGGGGGAGACCCGGATCGACCGTTACACCGCCAGGGGCGAGCTGGAATTCGCCATCGTCCTCACCTTCGATCACGGGGAGGACCGGTTCCCCAAGACCCGGTTCCTCGTCCCCCTGGCCACCCGGATGTACCGGCAGCACCCCCAGTTCTGCCTCTGGGACCCGGTCGCGGCCGCTCCCCTGGAGGGTTTCCTCTGGGTGGCCACCCGCCCTGCGGTGATCCAGGACATCCTGACGGTGCTGGATCGGGAGCTGGCCATCGACCCGTTCGAGGGGCCGCCCACCCCACCGCGGCTTGGTTGTCTCTGAGGGTTCCCGGCACACCGGACCCCTCAGGCCAGCACCGGAAAGCAGCCCCTGAGGCCACTGACGAGCATCTGGACGGCGATGGCGCTCAGCAGCAGACCCATCAGGCGGCTGATCACCTTCTCCTGAAGTTCCCCCAGGGCCTGACGCAGGGGCATCGAGGCGATCAACAACAGATAGATCAGGATCGCCAGCAGGCCGATCACCCCACTGAGGGCGAGCCTGCCCTGCCAGCCAGCCGGGGCATCGGCCACCACCAGGGAGATGGCGCCGGGGCCCGCCAGCAGCGGCAGGCCGATCGGCACCACACCGGCACTGTCCTCGGTCCCATCCAGGGAGCCGTGGCTCACCTCCCGCCCATCGATCAGGCGCAGGCCGATCGGCAGCAGAATCAGCCCCCCGGCCACCCGGAAGGCCTCCAGGGTGATGCCGAACAGGTCGAGCAGCCCCTGGCCCCACCAGCAGGCGGCGATCAGGGCACAGAGAAAGGTGAGCACCGCCAGGCGGCTGATCCGGCGGATCCGCACGGGGTTGCCCCCACCGGCCTCCACTACCACCGGCAGCAGACCGATCGGCGAGCTGATCGCCAGCAGACCGACGGCCGTGTTGATCAGGGACATGGGGGCCCCGGGGACACCGGCAGAGCGACGACCATCATCGGAGCCATGGGCCCGCCGATCGGAGCCGCGGGCCCGGCCCCGCCCCGGCCGCACCAGTCACATCCAGTCATCACCCCGGGGGACCCGCCCCATTGCACCCCTGGCATCCGGCGATTGACTGGGCTCCCTTCGCCCTCGACCCATGGTCTCCGCATCGGCCCGGCTCCGGATCCGGGCGGCCCTGATCACGCCGGTCCTGCTGAGCCTGCTGCTACCCGCCCCGGCTGCGGCCGCCACCTACCAGGCCCTCTGCGGCAACAACCCCTGCACCATCAACCTCGACGCCAACGGCATCGGTGACAGGAAGAGCTTCATCCCCATCGGCCGAGTCGCCCGCTGGTTCGCAGGCGGAGCGGAGACCTACGACACCACCAACGGCACCGTGGGGGCGGTGGGTGGCGGCACCGCCGGAGCCATCGCCGGTGGCCTCCTGCTCGGCCCGGTCGGCCTGGTGGGGGGCATGGTGGGCGGTGCCCTTGCCGGATCGAAGGCCGGCAGGACGGCGGATCTCTACTTCACGGTGGTGGGCTACGACAGCGCCGGCGACAAGACCACCCTCAACTTCCGCTTCGTGAATCCCAGGCCCGCCCATCAGATGAAGCAGGAACTGGCGGTGTTGACCGGTCTGGCCATGGGGGAAACGCGCTCCCTGGCGGAACTGCAGCGCCGTGTCGATCCCCTGCCCCAGCGGCTCGGCAACGGAAGCGGGCCCCAGTCGATTCCCTCCCAGTCCTACGTGGCTCCTTCCCGTTACCGCTGAGCCTCGGCCGCCAGCCGGTCGAGGGCGTCCTGCATCGCGGCCGTCACCCGCTGATAGCAGGCCTGCACATAGGCCCGGTCGCGGCTGGCGGCATGGCCGCTGCGTTCCAGGCGGATCGGCGGGCACACCCGCGTGTGGATCCGCACCGGCAGGGGCAGGTTGAGCAGCGGGCCCAGGGCCAGGCCCCAGGGGAGGCCCAGGTAGAGGGGCATCACCTCGGGATCGATGCCGAACAGCCAGGGCATCCCCCGCTCGTGCAGCGCCCGGAACTGGGGGTAGAAGTCCTCCAGCACCACCAGGGTGTCGTGGGCCCCCCAGGAGATCACCGGGACGATCGGCAGGTCGTGCCAGATCGCCAGCCGCAGGAAGCCGGTGCGGCCGGCGAAGTGGATGCGGCCCCGGTCCCGGTGCGGGCGGAAGGTGTCCTGCCCGCCGCCGGGATACACCAGCAGACTGTTTCCCTCCTCCAGGGCCGCCAGGGCCAGGCGCGGGTGGTAAGGGATGGCGCCGGTACGGGCAGCCAGATCGGCCAGGGGCGGATAGCCCAGCCAGACCTTCGGGTGGGCGAGCCCCAGCACGGGGCGTTCCAGACCGAAGCGACGGAACCAGTCGTACATGACCATGTGCATGTCGGGCGCCGCCAGACCGCCGTTGTGGGTGCCCACAAACAGCACCGGATCGGCGTCGGGGATGTGCTCCCAGCCATCGGAGACGACCCGGAAATAGTGCTGATACAGCCAGCCCCAGAACGGCATCAGCCGGCGGATCAGGGCCGGATCCCGGCGTTGCCAGCGGTGCAGCGCGGCCTGGCGGCAGACGGGCATGGGGGAGAGGGAAGCGGGCTGGAGTCTGGCCACCGGATGGGCGCCACCGGTGCGGTGGCAGCCCTTTCTGGGCTCGCCAGGCGTCCGGTGCCCCAGGCGCCTCCGTCGTCGCCCACCGCCCCCATGGCCGAGCTCACCCTGCTGTTCGATGGCGGTTGCCCCCTGTGCCTGCGGGAGGTGAACGCCTTGCGCCGCCGCGACCGGGGGGTGGGCCGGCTGGCCTTCGTGGACGTGAACGACCCCGCCTATGACCCGGCCCGTCACGGCGGCATCACCTACGCCGAGGCCATGGGCCGCATGCACGCCCTGGATGCCGACGGCGGCGTGATCCGGGATGTGGAGGTGTTCCGCCAGGCCTATGGCCTGGTCAACCTGGGCTGGCTCTACGCCCCCACCCGCTGGCCCCTGCTGCGGCCCCTGGTGGACGCCATCTACGGGCTGTGGGCCCGCTGGCGCCTGGCCATCACCGGCCGGCCGCCGTTGGAGGTGCTCTGCCGGGATCGGTGCGGGACCAGCGTCGGCCAGGTGCACGAGGTGGTGGGCGGCTGAGGGGCCTGCTGGCGAACGGGGGCGGGCTCACCCGGGAGAAGCCGTCCGAAGGAGTCGTTGTGCGGCACCCCCCGTCGTCATCGCGTCCGGGCTGGGTGCCTGTGGCGGCGCCATCCGATGAACCCCGAACAGATGAACTGCGACCCCTGAGATCTCGATCGTCCTGAGCATAGAAAAATCCGGTGGAACCAACTGTTGGCCCCACCGGAAAGGGATTCCAGGAGAAATCCAAGCCTAAAACTTTCCTCCCAGGGAGGCGGACAACCAGACACCAGACCCGGTAGCAGCCGCGACTGGCTCGCAGCGCCAGCGAAGCCGGCCGGCCTGGCAAACCGATCACCTGGGCTTATCGGCTGAATTGGCAATCCTGCGTGGAGGTACCACCCAAGAGGTGGAACTGCTCACTAATGTTCCCGGACTCCAACACGGGCCTCTCCTTCGGAAGTTTGGACACCCCTGCCGACAACCGCTTCCATAGGGGTCTTCCGCAGCACCCAACCCCGCCCACAGGAGCTTCCCGCCATGCCATCCGCCGTGTCATGACCCTCGCCATGCCCGCACGACCGCTGCGCCTGACCCTTCGCGCCGATGACCATCTGCCGGCAGACATGGGCTGGCAGATCGACGATGGCTACATCCGCGCGAACACCTGGAATGAGGAGGGTGAGTCCATCACCCTCGGCATCTGGGGACCCGGCGACCTGATCACGCCCACCGGCTGCGGAGTGACGCCCTACGAACTCATCTGCCTCACCCGGGTGATGGTGGTCGAGTGGGAGCCGAGCGAGAGCGAGACCCTGGCGTTCATGCGTGATCTGTTCACCCAGACCACCCAACTCCTGCAGATCCACCGGGTCAGGCCGGCCGATTCCCGGTTGCTGCGCTTGTTGCAGTGGATCGGCACCCGCTTCGGTCGGGTCAGCAGCAGCGGCACGACCCTTTCGCTGGAGGACATGAACCTCACCCACCGCCAGCTGGCCGCCATTGCCGGCATGACCCGGGTCACCGTGACGAAGTCCCTGACCCGCTTCCGCAGCAATGGACAGGTCGTCAAGGTCAGCGAAGCCGATCTGCTCGTCCCTCGCGATACCAGCCTGGCAACCACCGAGAACACCACCGCCACCCTTCCTTTGGGCTCCCTGACCTTCCCGAAAACCCTTCGCCATGAACCACCCGCCCACCGGAACGCCGGTTTCGACACCCCATGACGCCATTCCCTGGCATCAGCAATTCCGCCGCAGCCAGATCGTCCAGTCCCTCGAGGCCGTCCAGGACCTGATCGCCATCTCCCTCTGCCTGGGGCTGTTCGGCGTGATGGTGCTGCAGCTGAAGCGAACCTTCTCGACGCTCTTCTCCACCTCGGAGTTCCACGAGGTCACGGCGGACATCCTCTTCATCCTGATCCTGGTGGAGCTCTTCCGCCTGCTGATCATCTACCTGCAGGAGCAACGGGTGTCGATCGGCGTGGCCGTGGAGATCGCCATCGTGTCCGTGCTCCGCGAAGTTATCGTCCGGGGCGTGCTGGAGACGGACTGGCAACAGATCCTGGCGGTCTGCCTTTTTCTGATGACCATGGCCCTGTTGATGGTGGTGCGGGTGTGGCTACCGCCCACCTTCGCCGGCGTCGACCCGGAGGCCCAGGTGTCGGCCCGGGTGCGCCAACACCAGGAGTAGCCCGCTTTCCAATGCATTCTGCTGCGGATGTTGTTGCGAATACCGACATCTCGATGATGGCCTTGATCCAGCAATCCGGCCACTGAGCACCAAGGCTTTCAGCTCCTGATTCCTGGATCGATAAGTCCAGTTTATTCAGGAGATTCGCAGATCTGCTTGAAGACAGCACTCAGTTATTCTGATCAGCTCCTAATGTTGCCGGACCCCAAATCCGGGGCCACCAAACCACCCAGCCAGCCGCTTCTTCCCTCCCTCTCCCTTCGCCTGAGACTCCACGCCGCAGAGGCGATGAAGAGAGTCTGACCACAACGAATGAGCCCCAAGGGAGTGTTCATTGAGCAGCCCCTCTTCTTTTCTCGCCAACCCTTTCCCCTTCCTTTCCATTCGATGACCATGACGAGTCGCCGTCGTTTCCTCACCCGTTTCGGGGCCGCCCTGGGGTCCTCCCTGCTGCTCGCCGGATGCCTGGGCAATCCACCCGGCAGCTCCGATTCCGCCAGCGCACCCCAGGCCGCGAGTCCCGCGGCCGGCCAGGAGCTGGGCACCATCAAGCTGGGCTACATCCCCATCCTCGAAGCCGCTCCCCTGGTGGTGGGGGTGGAGAAGGGCTTCTTCGCCAAGCATGGGATCAAGGTGGAGCTGGCCAAGCAGGCCAGCTGGCCCGCCGCCCGCGACAACGTGGTGCTGGGCTCGGCCGGTGGCGGCATCGATGGGGGCCAGTGGCAGCTGCCCATGCCCCACCTGATCACCGAAGGCATCATCACCGACGGCAAGAAGGTACCCATGGTGGTGCTGGCCCAGCTGAACAGCCAGGCCAACGGCATCGCCGTCTCCAACAGTCTCAAGGCCGAGAACCTGGGCCTGGATCTGGCCCCGGCCGTGGACGTCTTCCAGCGCTTCCCGCAGAAGGAAGGCCGCAAGTTCCGTGCCGCCTACACCTTCCCCAACGCCAACCAGGACCTCTGGATCCGCTACTGGCTGGCGGCCGGCGGGGTCGATCCCGACAAGGACATCGAGCTGCTGACCGTGCCCTCCACCGAGACGCTGCAGGGGATGCGCAACGGCACCATGGATGCCTTCAGCACCGGCGACCCCTGGCCGTTCCGAATCGTCAAGGATGACATCGGCTACCTGGCCGCCCTCACCGCCCAGATGTGGCCGGCCCATCCCGAGGAATTCCTGGCGGTCCGCTCCGACTGGGTCGAGAAGAATCCCAAGGCCGCCGTGGCCCTGGTGAAGGGCCTGATCGAAGCCCAGCAATGGGCCGACAAGCCCGAGAACCGCAGCGAAGTGGCCAAGCTGATCAGCTCCCGCGCCTACTTCAACACCCCGGTGGAGGTGCTCGAGCCCGCCCTCAAGGGCCAGTACCTGCTGGGTGCCGATCGGAAACCCGTGAACGACCCGAAGCTGGGCCCGATCTACTGGATGAGTGATCGGGGGGTGATCTCCTACCCCTACAAGAGCCTGAGTCTGTGGTTCCTGGTGGAATCGCTGCGCTGGAACATGCACCCCGGCAAGCTCACCTCGATCGAGCAGGCCAGGGCCCTGGTCGACAGGGTGAACCGGGAGGACATCTGGCGGCAGGCCGCCACCGAACTGGGGCTTCCCGCCAAGGACATCCCCACCGGCTCCTCCCGGGGCAAGGAGACCTTTTTCGACGGCATCGTCTTCGATCCTGAGAACCCCCAGGCCTATCTCGACAGCCTGAAGATCAAGCGCTGATTCACTCCCCCGTCGGCCGAATCCCCTTCGGCCGGCTCTCCCTCCGACCCGTGACCCGGCGTCACGGGTCATCCCTTCCAACGCCTTTCTCCACTGTTTTCCAGGACGACCCCTCCCATGACCCTCACTGCACCCAGCCCCGGCGCCACCACATCCGGCCCCATGGCCTGGTGGAAGCGCCACCGCAAGCTGATCCTGCCGCCGGTGTTCGGCATCGCCGGCTTTCTGCTGGCGTGGCAACTCAGCGCCAGCCTCGGCCTCACCCGGCTGCCCGGCCCCCTGAGCCTGTTCACCGAGCAGCGCACCCGTGAACTGCTGCTCTATCCCTTCTACGACCGGGGCGGCCTCGACAAGGGCCTCTTCTGGCAGACGATGGCCAGCCTGGGCCGGGTCGCCCAGGGCTATCTCCTTGCCGCGGTGGTGGGGATCAGCGCCGGGATCGCCGTGGGCCTCAACAAGACCCTCAACCGGGCCTTCGACCCCCTGTTCCAGTTCCTGCGCATGGTGGCGCCCCTGGCCTGGGTGCCGATCGCCCTGGTGATCTTCCAGAAAAACCAGCCGGCGGCCATCTTCGTGATCTTCATCACCGCGGTGTGGCCGATTCTGATCAACACCGCCGAAGGGGTGCGGCAGATCCCGCAGGATTACCACAACGTGGCCCTGGTGCTGCAGATGTCGAAGAAGACCTTCTTCACCAAGGTGCTGATTCCTTCCGCCCTGCCCTACATCTTCACGGGCCTGCGCATCTCCATCGGCCTGGCCTGGCTGGCGATCATCGCCGCCGAGATCGTGATGAGCGGCATCGTCGGCATCGGCTTCTTCATCTGGGATGCCTATCAGCAGAACTACGTCAGCGACATCGTCCTCGCCGTGGTCTGGATCGGCGGCATCGGCCTGCTGCTGGATCGCCTGATGGCCTGGCTCCAGTCCCGGATCTCCCCCGGCCAGTGAGCCCGAGCCAGCCATGAACCTGCCCAACGTCCTCAAGCCCTTCGGATGGCTTGACGCCTGGATGAGCGACCGGAAGAACGTGATCCGCTTCCTGCTGGCCCGTGTCCTGCTCATGACCGCCATGGTCCTGGCCTTCGGCGTCCTCCATCTCTCCCAACCCTGATTCGCCATGACCACACTCGTTGACGTCCAGTCCCTCGAAAAGAACTTTCCCCTCACCGGTGGCGGCAACTACCTCGCCCTCAAGGGGATTGATCTGGAGATCCGCAAAGGCGAGTTCATTTCCCTGATCGGCCACTCCGGCTGCGGCAAGTCCACCCTGCTCAACATGATCGCCGGCCTGGATCTGCCCACCGGCGGCACCGTGCTCCTCGAGGGGGAAACGGTGAAGCGTCCGGGGCCCGACAAGATGGTCGTGTTCCAGAACTATTCCCTGCTGCCCTGGCTCACCGTCCGCCAGAACATCGCCCTGGCGATCGAGGAGGTGATGCCCGACCTGGGCAAGGCGGAGCAGGAGGCCCTGATCGACGAGCACATGGAGATGGTGGGGCTGACCCAGGCCGCCACCAAGCTTCCCGGCCAGCTTTCCGGTGGCATGCGCCAGCGGGTGTCGATCGCCCGCGCCCTGGCGATCAAGCCCAAGCTGCTGCTGCTGGATGAACCCTTTGGCGCCCTCGATGCGCTGACGCGGGGGAATCTGCAGGAGAAGCTGATGCAGATCTGCAACGAGCACGAACTCACCGCCGTGATGGTCACCCATGACGTGGATGAGGCGGTGCTGCTCTCCGACCGGATCGTGATGCTCACCAACGGGCCGGGCTCGAGGATCGGCGGGATCCTTGAGGTGGACATCCCCCGCCCCCGCCAGCGGCTCACGGTGGTGCACCACCCCAGCTACTACAGCCTGCGTTCGGAAATCATCTATTTCCTCAACCGCCAGAAGCGGGTGAAGCAGTGGCAGGCCCGCCCCCACAAGGTGCTGGCCCGCCACGGCCTGGAGAAGGTGAACCTGGATCTGGGCTTCATCCCGCTCGCCGCCTGCGCCCCCCTGGCGGTGGCCGAGGCCAAGGGCTTCTTCAGCAAGCACGGTCTCGACGACGTGCAGCTGGTGCGGGAGACAAGCTGGCGGGGGGTGGTGGACGGTCTGGTCGACAGGACCCTCGACGCGGCGATGATGCCCTCGGGCATGCCCACCTGGATGACGGCCGGGGGCCATGGCAGCGAGCCGCTGCCGATCGTGTCCTCCCTCACCATCAGCCGCAATGGCAATGAGGTGACCCTCGCCAAACGACTGGCGGAACAGGGCGTCAGCACGGTGGAGGACTACCGCGCCTGGTTGGGCAGCCACGAACGGGAGCCCCACCGGATCGGCATCGTCCATCCCGCCTCGATGCACAACCTGCTGCTGCGCTACTGGCTGGCGGCCAACGGCATCGATCCCGACAGGGACGTGCACCTGCAGACCCTGCCACCGGCCCAGATGCTGGCCGACCTCAAGGACGGCTCCATCGACGGCTACTGCATCGGCGAACCCTGGAACTTCCGGGCCGCCAGCAGTGGTCATGGGGTGCCGATCGTGGGGGATCTCGAGATCTGGTCGGGCCATCCCGGCAAGGTGCTCGGCGCCCGCGAGGACTGGGCCCAGGCCTACCCCAACACCCACATCGCCCTCACCAAGGCCCTGCTGGAGGCCTGCCGCTACTGCGCCGACCCTGCCCACTGGCCGGAAATGGGCGAGCTGCTCAGCGACCGGCGCTATCTCGGCATGAAGGCCGAGCTGATCCGCTTCAGCGGCCAGCCGGGTGAGTCCGGCTCCTTCGCTCCCCATGGGGAACCGCACCATCTGTTCTACGGAGCGGGACTCAACCGCCCCAGCCGCAGCGAGCACCTCTGGATCCTCACCCAGCTGGCCCGCTGGGCCGAGATCCCCTTCCCCCGCAATTACGTGGAGATCCTCGAACGGGTCTGCAGCGTGGGGGTGTTCAGCACCGCCGCCCGCGAACTGGGCCTGGACGACGTCAGCTACCAGCGCCGGGCCATCGAGCTGTTTGACGGCCGACCGTTCAACCCCGAGGACCCGATCGGCTACCTCAACGACGTCTCCCTGCACCGCGATTTCAGCATCGCCGAGATCCCCATCGGCCAGCCCCGTGCCATCAGCGTCTGATCCACCGTCCCTCCGCCATTTCCTCCGATGATCACCACGGCCAGAAAGCTCCCGTCCGCTGCCATCGCCAGCCAGCCCCTGCTGCGTTTCGAGGGGCTGGGCAAGGTCTATCCCACCCCCACCGGACCCTACCCGGTGCTGGACAACATCAACCTGCAGGTCGAGCAGGGGGAATTCATCTGCGTCATCGGCCATTCCGGCTGCGGCAAGTCCACGCTCCTGAACATGGTCTCCGGCTTTTCCTCACCCACCGCCGGCCAGGTGCTGCTCAACGGCAGGCCGATCGAGAAGCCCGGGCCCGATCGCATGGTGGTCTTCCAGGGCTATGCCCTGCTGCCCTGGATGACGGCCTACGAGAACGTCTACCTGGCCATCGATGAAGTGAAGCCCGACCTCTCCAGCCGCGAGAAGCGGGAGATCGCCATGGAGCACCTGGCAATGGTGGGCCTAGAGAAGGCCGTCGACAAGCGCATTCCCCAGCTCTCCGGTGGCATGAAGCAGCGGGTGGCCATCGCCCGGGCCCTGGCGATCCGCCCCGAGGTGCTGATCCTCGATGAGCCCTTCGGAGCCCTTGATGCGATCACCAAGGAGGAGCTGCAGGAAGAGTTGCTGCAGATCTGGAACACCCAGAAATGCACCGTGCTGATGATCACCCACGACATCGACGAAGCCCTCTTCCTGGCCGATCGGCTGGTGATGATGACCAACGGTCCGGCCGCTTCGATCGGCGAGGTGATGTCGATCGACTTTCCCCGGCCCCGCAACCGTGAAGACATCATGGAGGACCCGAAGTACTACGAGCTGCGCAACACCGCCCTCGATTTTCTCTACAACCGCTTCGCCCACGACGACGTGGAATGAGGCCCACGCGACGGGCCTGGCCGTTCGTTTCTGCCAGGATGCCCCCCCGACGGTGGCGTTGCTCTCCTGATGCGGACATCTCCGTCCCTGGCCGGGTTGGGCCTGGCGCTGGCCGCCACCCTGGCCGGGGCGTCGCCGGCCAGGGCCCTGGAGACCATCGAGCTGAAGCTGCCCCTGGTCGAGACCACGTTCTCGATCCGGTTGGCGGAACTGAGCGATCCCCGGGCCCTGCTCGCCGGCAACAGCGACCTGGCCGAGCTCGACCAGGCCACCCGGGGCGGCATCGGCCGCTCCCTGGTGGATCTGTTCAACGCCCCCCTGCCCCTGCAGGCCCTGGATGTGGCCCGCCAGGTGGTCCCCTCCCCCCTGGCCCAGCAGGCCCTGCTGCTGCTCTCCTCCCTCGGGGGGGTCGACGGTCTGCCGGCCGACATCTCCAGCGACACGGTGCTGAAGGTGCTGGACCGGGCCGCCGGCCGAGGACACCTGACGATGCTGGGGGTGCTCCAGGCCGTGCCAGGCCGGACCGCCAGCGTGGATGTGGGCAAGGGCCTGTTCCTGCTGCAGCGGATGAACGCCCAGCTGCTGTCGGCCAACCGTCTGCTGGAGGGAGCGCCGCCAGAGACCGCGGCCCCCTCCCTGCGGGATCCGGGCCCCCTGCCGGTGCGGCGCGACACCCTGACCCTGCCGGTGGCCTACCGACCCCAGCCCCTGGAGGTGGTGGTCATCCGCCCGACGCAGCAGGCCTCCGGCCGGCTGGTGGCCATCTCCCATGGCCTCTGGGATGGGCCCGAGAGCTTCGAAGGCTGGGGACGCCATCTGGCCAGCCACGGCTACACAGTGCTGCTGCCCCGCCACCCCGGCAGTGACCGCACCCAGCAGCAGGCCATGCTCTCCGGCAAGGTGCCACCCCCCGGTCCGGCGGAGCTGCGCCTGCGCCCCCTCGACATCTCCGCCCTGATCGATGCGGCGGCCGCCGGGACCAAGGGGCTGCCGAGCGGACTGGACACCGATGCGGTCGTGGTGCTGGGCCACTCCTGGGGCGCCACCACGGCCCTGCAGCTGGCGGGCGCCCGCCCCACCGCCCAGCAGCTGCAGAAACGCTGCAACGATCTCCAGGACCCCCAACGGAATTTGAGCTGGGTGCTGCAGTGCAGCTTCCTGGGAGGGACCGACCAGGCGGCCCTCACCGACCCGCGGGTGAAGGCCGCCGTGGCGGTGAGTCCGCCGATGTCCCTGCTGTTCGACGCCGGCGCCGTCCCGGCCTTCCAGGGCCGGGTGCTGGTGGTGAGCGGCAGCCGCGACTGGGTGGTGCCCCCCGGACCGGAAGCCATCGCCCCGATGGCCCGGGTCACCCGCCTGGGGAACGCCGGACACCGTCTCGTCCTGGCGGGGGGCGGCGATCATTTCAACCTTGGCTCCCCCTACGACCTGGGCGGCGGCCCCCTGCGGGGACTGCTGCTGGCCTGGGTGAACGGGGCCTTCACCGCCGGTCCCGCCGTCGCCCCCGGACCCGGAGCCTCGGCCCTGCTGCCCCCGGGTGGCTGGGGGGATGGGAGCCTCTCCCTGATCGACGTGACCGACCGGCTGGCGAGTTGGAACCCCTGAGGCGTCGGCGACCGCCGTCTGACCCACACTTGATTCGGCGCCCCTGGATCCGGCCACCCGATCAATGCTCCCCCTGTCTTCCCTCCCCCCAGTGATCCGCGTCTGGGGCAGCGCCGGGCTGGCCACCCTGCTGATCCTGGCCGGGCCGGAGGCCAGGGCGGCCGAGCAGGTGGTCTTCGTCAGTGGGGCGTTTCGCCGCTCGATCCCCGTCGCCGACCTGGAACGGCTGGCCCGGACAGGTGAGGCCGTGGGCCTGCTGGGGGATGCCCTGCGGCTGGGCGGCAGGGACCCCGCCGAGGTCGGCAAGCTGCTGAACCACCGCGTGACGCTGCCGCTGGTGCAGACCACCAGGCTGTTGAGCACCCGCTTCGGCGAGAGCGCCCTGGAGCGGCTGTCCGGCATCCTGTATCCCCTCAAGGCGCCGCCGGTGGGCATGGTGGCCCTGCGTTCGGCCACGATCCTGGGGATCGAGGACGGCTCGGGAACGCTGTCGGCGGTGGGATTCCTGCGGGCCTACCCCAACGAGGAGGTGGCCATCAACCTGCCGGCCCTGCAGTCGGCCCTGGCGGGGTTGAGCGGCATGGGCCACGTGGTGAAGGAGTTTCTCGAATCCGACCTCGGCTCCAACCTGGAGCGGATCCAGGAGCCCGGTCCGCCGGCCGCCCCCTGACGCCACCGTCCGGGCCGGATGGCCGGCGCTCAGCTCCCGCGCCACCGGGGCCTCGGACGGCACCGCGGCCAGCCGCCTCAGGATCGCCTCCGGGGCGAGAAGCCGGGGACCCTCGAGCCCGTCCGGCCGGGCTGTTGCCGGCCCAGCCTGGACGCCAGCCATGGCGTCACTGTGCCGTCACCTCAGCCCCATGGTCTCCGTCCGTCTCTTCGAGCAGCCACAGGGCGAGCCCGCCGCCACGGCCGCGGGCTGCCAGCCAGAGCGGCCGTTCGGCGGCGATCAGGGCGAAGAAGGGTCGGCGCAGCGGATCGGGCTGGGGCAGGGCCCGCTCGATCAGCACCCGCCCGCCCAGGAGCAGCAGCAGGCGCTCGAAGCTGAACACCAGCAGCGGGCGGCGGCCCTCCAGACGTCCCGCACCCTCGAAGCGCAGCTCCAGGGCACCGATCCGCACGCTGTTGGCCAGCCGCAGCTCCCCATCCTTCGAACCCGCCCCAGCCGCGGACAGCCGCAACCGGGCCGCCAGCCCCCGCAGCAGGACGGCGGCCGCCGAGGCGGGCTGCCGGCTCCCCTTGTTCCAGATCCGCTCGAGCCGCCAGCAGCCGAGCAGATCCGCGGTGGTCAGGCCACTGCCGTCGCGTCGGCAGCGCCGTTCGCGGTCGAGCAGCCACGGGGCATCGGGGACCACGGCAGCGCCTCTGTAAGCAGCTCCCGACGCTAGGGACCGCTGGGCGATCGGGCCGGGCGCCTGGAACCCGCCCTGCTTCGCAATCACCAGCTGCTATTGAGAATCGCTTGCAAAAGTGACGGTGGGTCCTCTAGGTTGACAGCCGTTCGCAATAAGGCCTCTCCCTTCGCCCGATGCGTTACCGCTTCCTCCCCGACGACCCCGCCAGTGCCGTGCGCATGCCCGCCGGCCAGACGGTTCTGCTTGACCCCACCCCCCGTCCCGGCGGTTCCTGCCTTGAGGTCCTCGACGGCATCGCCCGCGTCTACTGCCCCTGTGAGGAGACCGAGGGCATGACCCTGGCCTTCCTCCAGTCCGGCGACCAACTCCGCACCGACCGCCTCTGCAGCGAGGGCGTCTGCGTCGAGGCCCTCACCCCCCTCTGCTTCCGCAGCGATGCCGAGCCCCTCGAAGGCCATGGCTTCGATCCGGTCAACGAGTGGACCCTGCAGCTGCTGCGCATCCGCCACCTCGGCAGCGCCGAGCAGCGGCTCCATGCCCTGCTCTCCCTGCTGGTGCGCCGGCTGGGGCGCCGCTGCGGCCCCTGGTGCGATCTCCCCTTCCGCCTCACCCATGAGCGCATCGGCGAGCTGATCGGCACCACCCGCGTCACCACCACCCGGCTGATCTCCCGCATCCGGGCCGCCGACCTGCTCGAGGCCCCCAGCGGCGAGACCGGTCTGCGCCTGGCACCGGCCCTGGTGGACGGCGCTCCCCTGGCGGCCTGAACCGGCATGACCGTCCTGATCCGCAACGGCGACAGCCTGATCGGCAGTCTCTGCCGGGACATGGCCGCGGTGCGCCAGAGCTGGCAGCGGCTGAAGGGTCAGGGGGCCACCTGCCGCGACGAACAACTCCGCCGGCGGCTTGGTCGTGAAACCCATCGGCTGGAGCAGCGCCGCCTGGAACTCCAGCGCCAGGCCCGGGCGCTGATGCGCCTGCCCCTGCGCGATCCCCTCGGGGCCGCCTTCCTGATGGAGCTCACCAGCCGGCCCCTGGCCGCCTGAGTCCCCCGGGGAGGGAGGCCGTTGGCCGGGCTCAGACCGGGGCAGCCGCGGCCGCCTGGGCCGCCGCTAGTTCCCCATCGATCAGCAGCATGGCGGCGGCCTCCTGGCGCCCGAAGCGCACCCGGCCGAGCAGGTGGGCCGCGCCGTTCTCAGCGGCGATCTGGCCCTGGATCATCGGGTCGAGGAAGACGGTGGTGCGCACGTCGCCGGCGCGCTCCGCCAGGGAATAGAGGAGTTGCAGAGAGGTGGTGACATCGGCCTCCAGGCGGAAGGCGTCCGCCAGGGCCGACTCGGCGTCGCTCCACTGCTGGCAGGGGGCGGGCAGTTCACCGAGGTCCACCGTCTGGCCGCGGGCGATCAGGTAGTCGGCCAGCAGGCCGGCATGCTGCTGCTCGCCGCGGGACTCGGCCATCAGGTGGGCGGCGAAACCGCGCAGTTCCCGCTCGGCGAACCAGAGGGCCATGGCCCAGTAGGCGGCGCTGGCCTTGCGCTCCAGGCCCAGGTGGTCCTGCAGACCCTCGAGCAGCCCTGCCTCCATGGGCTGGGCCATGGCCCTCCCGGCGGGGCCGGTGGCCACCGCGGTCTTGGGCAGGGAGGAGGTCGGGGAGGTCATCACGATCGGCCTGGGGGGAAAGAACCCATTCACCGTCCCCACAATTTACGGAGCCCGGCAACGAACCGAGCCATCACGAACCGGCCCATTCCGCACGCGTCGTGGGTGGAGAGTCCCAGACTCAGGGAGCCTTGGACCATTCCCATGGCCAGTGCCGTCGACCACGCCCTGCGGCTGCGCAGCCTCTGGACCGCCTGGCTGCTGGCGATGCTGTTCCATGTGGAGCTGGGCCTGATGCCCCTGTTCCACGGGATCTCGCCGGAGATCCATGGCCATGTGGCGGCCGCCCAGCTGCCGCTGTTGTTCGGGGCCATGCTGGCTTATGTCCTGGTGCCGCTGGCCGCGGTCGTGCTGATCGCCTACGCCGCCAGTGATCCGGGCCAGCCTCGGCGCTGGCGCCACTGGCGCTGTGCCCATTTCTGGATGAGCGTTGCTTACACCCTCACCAACCTCCCCCACCTGGCCGCCGACATCCTGGTGCCGGACGCCCGGGCCGACCAGATCGTGCTGATGCTGGCGATGGTGCTGATCGGCCTGCTGATCAACCGCGAGGCCTGGTTCTGGTGGCGAACTCAGCGCGGCCCGATGTCCCCCAGCAGGCAGGCCACGTGGGCGGCGCTGGCGGATGCCAGGCCCTCGAGGTCGTAGCCGCCCTCCAGGGCGGACACCAGACGGCCCTGGGCATGGTCCGCCGCGATGCTGAGCATCAACCGGGTCAGGGCCGCGAAATCCCTGTCCTGGAGGCGTAAATCCCCGAGGGGATCGCCGGCCCTGGAATCGAAACCCGCCGAGATCAGCACGAAATCCGGGGCGAAGGCCTCGGCCAGCGGCAGCAGCTCCTCCCGCCAGGCGGCCACCAGCTCGGGCCCGGACGTCCCCGCCGGCAGGGGACAGTTGCGGGTGTAGCCGGACCCGGGCCCCTCGCCCTGTTCCCGGCGGGAGCCCGTCCCCGGGTAAAGCGGCGCCTGGTGGCTGCCGAAGAACAGCACCGAGGGATCGCTCCAGAAGATGTCCTGGGTGCCGTTGCCATGGTGCACATCCCAGTCGACGACCAGGATCCTGTTGAGACCATGCGCCGCCTGCAGGTGGCGGGCGGCGACGGCCACGTTGTTGTAGAGGCAGAAGCCCATGCCCCGGGCCGGACTGGCGTGGTGACCCGGGGGCCTGACCACCGCATAGGCCCGCTGCACCCGCTGGTCCATGACGGCTTCCACCGCCGCCAGCACCCCCCCCGCCGCCAGCCGCGCCGTTCGCTCCGAGTGGGGGCTGATGGCGGTATCGCCGGTGGACAGCTGCTCTCGGCCGGCCTGGATATCCTCCCGGACCTGCTGCAGATACCCCGGCGTGTGACAGCGCAGCAGTTCCGCATCCGTGGCTGGGCGGGGCGGGAGGATCCGGCAGCGGGCCAGCAGACCGGCCCGCTCCAGGCCCTGGATTACGGCATCGACCCGGGCGGGGCATTCCGGGTGCCAGGGTCCGGTGAGGTGGTCGCGGTAGCTGGCGCTGCAGACGATGCCGACGTCCGGGGCAGGCGTCAGTGGGGGAGAAGGCAGACCGAGCTGGCGTTGCCTCTCACCCCCACCGCTCGGTTGGGAACCTGGGGCAGCCATTCCGGACGGGGCGACACCCCACTTTGCTGCATCGCCAGGGCATCGGCGGGCAGCTGTTCGGTGAGGACGACGCCCATCGAATCCCGTGCCCAGATCTCCACGTCCGTGGCGGGCGGACAATGGAAGGTGAGCACCTCAAAGGGAAAGACAACCCGCTCGAGGAAGAAATCCTCGGGACCACAGCAGCGGATGATCCGCATGCGTTCCGAACAGTTGCGGTAGCTACAAAGTAAGACGTCCATGGTGTCCTCCGACCAGACTGAGACCTGACCATGGCATCAACACACGCTCCCCCGGCCATGTCCGTTGCCGATGCGACGAACAATCCGGCATGAGTGTTTGTACCGCTTAAGGATGACTCAACTGCGCCTGAGCCAATTCGGAGCTCCGCTGAACCAGTCACCCAGATCGTCCCGGCCGGGGTCGAATCCTTCGCTGTCACAGGGGTCGCCCAGGTCCAGCGAGCCCGTGAGGCGGTCGAGTTCCGATTCGGGCTCACCCCGTTGCTGGGTGCGCTGAGCCCGCCGCAGCCAGCTCCAGACACTGGCATCGCGATCAGCGAACTTCTGAACATAGATGCGTTCATGGAGACTGACCGGGCGGGAATCGGCAATCCTGCCGATGATCTCCTGAAGCCTCAGACGGGTGGTGGGTGTGAGCATCTTTCCAGTCATCCATTGGCAGAGGATCTAACCGTTCTCCGAAATCGAACGGTGCCGAGGATCACAGAAACCAGCCACCTGTCAGGACTTGGTGAAATCGATCCATCGATGCCGATGCCATGCCCTGTCGCGGTCTCCGGCCGCCGGCGGCAGAATCGGATCCTGTGATCACGCTCCAGAAGCCGCAGCCCACCGCCCTTGATGTCCCCTGCAGCGATGGGCGCCCCCCCATCCCCAACCCCCGATCCAGCCCCGCAGCCCGCGGGGCTCAACGCACCGCAGATTCTGCGGCTCGTCTACGACGGAGGCTGCCCCTTCTGCCGTCATTTCGCCCTGAGCAGCGAACTGCGTGGCGGGATTCCCCACCTGCAGATCGTCGACGGGCGGGCCGACGCGGCTCTGCGCGGCGCCCTCCTGGCGCGGGGCCTGCCGCTGGCGCAGGGGGCGGTCCTGCTCCAGGGCGAGCGGGCCTGGCACGGGGCGGAGGCGGTGCGGCAGCTGTGCACCCTGATGCGGCCCAGTGATCCCCTGCTGCAGCTGCTGGTTCCGCTGTTCGATGCGCCGACCCGCAGCCGCCGGCTGTACCCCCTGCTGCTGGCAGCGCGGCGCCTGGCCCTGGCCCTGAAGGGCCTGCCGCTGGATCCGGACCGGCCCTGACGGCGAGCCCCGACGGAACCCCGGCTCAGGGCAACGGCGGCAAGGGCGCCCGGCCCGCCACGGAAGGACCCGTGCCGATCGGCTGCAGCAGCGGGGAGGGGTCCACCGCCACCAGTCGCCCCTGGCGCAGCTGGCGCCACTCGAAGTGCAGATGGGCCGTGGTGGCCGAGCCGCTGCTGCCCACCCGGCCGATGGGCTGCCCCGCCACCAGGCTCTCGCCGGGCAGAACCGATACATCCAGCAGATGGGCGTACAGGCTCTGCCAGCCGAGGCCGTGGTCGATGACCACCAGCAGGCCGTAGCCACCCACCTCATCCACCAGCCGCACGGTGCCGGGCAGCACGGCGAACACCGGCGTTCCCTCCGGGGCGACGAGATCGAGGCCGGTGTGCAGGCGCCAGGCGTTGCGCGCGTCGGCCAGCCGCCAGCCGAACGGAGCCTGCTCGGTGGGCTGGAGAGCGAGGGGATAGCCCAGGGCCCCGGCCTGGTGCACGGGAAACACCCCCACCGGGGCTGGCCGGTAGCGGGACCGCAACGGTTCCGGCAGACGGTCGTTCTGGCCCAGGTCGCCCACCGGCACCTCCAGGGGTATCTCCGTCGGCCGGGGCGGCGGCTCCCCCATCGCCAGAAGGGGACGGGGACCCAGGGACAGGGGCAGCAGCCAGGGCAGGACCAGCGCCGTCAGAAACCGTCGGAAGCGGGAATCCATCCGCCTGCTGCAAGGGACCGTGCAGGCCTTGGTAACGCCCCCGGCCGCCGCTGCCAAGACGGGGATGGCGGGACGCGAATGCCCGTGGTGACCGGGACGGTCAGGAACCGGTGGCCGGCTCCTGGCTCTGGGGCAGGACCGCCATGGCGCTGGCGATGGCGGTGTCCATCACGATGCGCAGGGCCAGGCAGGGATCGATCGCCTCCCGCCCCATGGTGATGGCCTTCTGGGCCACCAGGCCGAACAGGATCGGCCACTCCACCGGCTCGGGGCAGAACCGCCGGGCCAGCGGCAGCAGGGCCGGCCAGAGGCTCGGCAGCGACTGCAGGGATTCCGGCGACGGCTGATGGGCCTCGGGCACCTGGGGCACGCCGAAGTCCCCCTGGCCGAGGTGCTCGAGGCCATGGCGCCACAGGGCCGTCGGGTCCGGCAGGGCCGTGCAGCCGGCCTGCTGGGCGGCGCCGGCGGCCAGACCCCAGGTGGAGTACGGCTCATGGAAGAGGGCCTGGACCAGCCCTTCCCCCACCAGGCAGGAGCCCCCGTCCCCGGTGCCGACCACGTGCAGCCCCGAGAGCTCCGCCCGGCCCGCCGCCCGGGAGCGGGCCCGCACGCCGGCCTGGCAGGCCTGGCCCGCCAGGGCACCGCAGACCGCCAGGAGCGATTCGACATGCACACCCCGCTCGGACGCCATGGCCTTGAGAAGCCGGCGGCTGATCTCCTCGGCACCCAGGCGGGCCCCCACCAGGGGGTCCTGGGCCCGGCGGGCGGCGATGGCCTCATCCAGGGGATCGCGGGAGGGAGCTGTCATGGCCGCAGGGGATGGGGGTCAGGGGGGTCCAGCCCCAGCGTTCCCGGCCCCGGTCGCGCCCCCCGTCGCGCGTTTGGGGGGCGGGTCGGTCCGGCGGGGGACACGGATCACCACCGTGCCGGCAAGCTTGTCGTGCCAGCCCTGGCGACGGGGATCCCAGGCCGCCCAGAAGAAGCCCAGGAGCAGGGGCAGCGTGGAAATGAGATAGCCGATGTAGCGCAGGCACCACTTGCGAAGGCCAGGTTCGCCGCCGGTTCCGGCATCGACGATTCTCAACCGCAGCATCAGCTTGCCGGGCGTGCCCTGCTTCCAGCGCCAGAACAGGATCACCACCAGGGCCGACACCACCGTGCTGACGACCAGCACCGCCGTCTCGTCAGGCACGGCATAGAGAAGGAGCGGCAGGGGGGCCGTGATGATCAGCATCAGCACCGAATCGATCAGCGAGGCCGCCGTGCGGACCCGGAATCCCGCGTAGGCGATGGCCGAGGCGGGGGAAGATTCACTGCGCTCCATGGGGCCATCTTCTCCTCCCGGCAGCGTCAGGGGCGGAGCGGTGTTAGGACTATGGAGCTTCTCTCCATCGTTCATGCGAGCCCTTACCTTTCTGTTCGCCCTGATGGTGGGTCTGGCCATGGCCTTTCTCGCACCGGCGATGGCCGGCGGCCACAACCAGGCCCCCGCAGCGATGGTGGCTCCGGAGATGGCCGCGATGGCTGACGAGCCCGCCGCGGACCAGCTGGTCAGCGACCTGCTCACCGACCTGAGCATCGATCCGGCCCCCGTCCTCGACGTCGCGGCCTGAGTCCCCACCACCTCACGCAACACAACGGTCGGGCTGGCACCTGAACCCATGGCTCGCACCCTGCTCGACCCACGTCTGACCCTGGTCTCCCTGCGGCCGGATCAGCCCCAGAGTGACCCCGCGGACAGCGCTGAGGCGCCCCGCCGCGGCAAGGGCTTCTCCGGATCGCCCTCCCGCGGCCAGGGCAAGGCCTCGGGCAGCAAGGGCCGCCGCAAGAAAGGTACGGGTCTCTCCGCCGCCGACCACGGGCCCCTGGGCCGCAGCCCCAGCCTGGAAGCCATCGAGGCCAGGGCCCGTCTCGGCCTGGCCCTGGCGGGCCGGCTGCGGGAAACCGATGTCAATCTGGCCTGGAAGAAAGCCGCCGCCGAGCATCACCCGGACCGCGGCGGGCGCCACGCCACCATGCAGGCCGTGAACGCCGCCAGGGACGTCCTGCTGGGCAGGGGGCTGGGCTGAGGTTCAGCGCTCCGTGTCCTGCCCCCCTTGATCGGCCCCCCTGATCAGCTGCGCTAGATGAGCCCCGGCAGCAGCCACCAGCTGCTCTGGCGATAGGCCTCGAAATCGGGATAGCGCTCCGCCATCGAAGCTTCCTTGCCGATCATGCGGGGCAGGTAGAGCGCCAGCACGGAGGCGGGGAGCAGCCAGGCCCACGGCGAGCCGGCGATCACCGCGAAGCTGCTGTAGCGGAGCAGGTCGCCGAGGTAGTTGACATGGCGGACGCGGCGCCAGGCCCCGTCCGCCACCAGGGTGGCCCCCAGGACCTTGGCGGTGCCCTTCTGCACATCGGCCGCCGTGTTCAACAGCGATCCGAAGATGTAGAGGCTGAGCCCCAGGGCGATCGTCACCGGGCCGATCGGTACAGGATTGGCCATGGCCAGCCAGCCGGGCAGGGCGTAGAACACCCCGACATAGAGCACCACGGCGACGGCCTGTGGCGGGCCCACCACCTCGGTGAAGAGCTGGGTGGTGCGCCAGGGGAACAGCACCTCCTCAAGCAGCCACCAGAGGCAGTAGCTGATGTGGAGGGCGAGGTAGATCGCGACCCGTTCCGACTCCAGCCCCAGCACCAGCGCAGGCACCAGCAGGGCCACGATGGTGGTCACCTTGGCGATGTTGATCGCTTGCAGCTGGGTCATCGGCAGCTGGGCCACCCGGAGCCCGACGGGGTTCCATGCTGGCAGGCGTCTCAGCGTCACGGAGGGGCCGAGGCGGGAAAGCGCTCCAGGTAGGTGGCAACCGCCAGGGGGCGGCTCTGGCTGTAGCCCACCGGCAGCCAGAGGTCGCCGGCTGAGGAGGCGTAATGGATCTCCCAGTGGTACAGGCCCGTGAAGGCCGCCGGATCCATGCGCAGCAGCTCGGCGTAGAGCAGCACGGCCCTGACGTAATGCCGGCTGTTGTTGTAGCCCCACAGCCCCCGGCGAATGTCCCGCAGGCCTCCGCGCCGCACCAGGTAGCGGGCCGCCGCATGGATTGCGTCCTCGGGATCGCGGATGTCTCCCTTGCCGATGCCGGGCTCGGCCCAGGTGGTGGGGAGGAACTGCATCGGGCCCCGCGCATCGGCGACGGAGACGCCATCGATGCGGCCCATGCCCGTTTCGACCAGGTTGATGGCAGCCAGAACCTCCCAGGGATTCCCAGTGGCGGCGGAGGCCTCCCGGTAGTACCGCAGCAGGTCGGCGGCAGGCTCCGGGGGGATGATCCGCCAGGCGGGCACGACGGCCGGACGCCGCCCCCCCCGGTGCATGGCCAGAAACTCCCGACGGGCGGCCACATGGCGGTCCATCACCCCCTGCCAGCGGACGGGCAGGAAGCTCCGCACCCGGGCGGCCAGGGCCGGATCGGCGGCGAGCCGGCGATAGGTGACCTGCTGGCGATGCCCCAGCTCACCCAGGAGCCCGGTCGGAGTGTCGGCGGACCGCAGGGCAGCCTCCGCGGCGGCCAGCTGGGAGGCGATGGCGGCGGGGTCGGCCGGCAGCCGGGGATAGGCCCGCGGGGCCGGCTGTGGCGGGGCCGACTCCGTCGGCGAGGCTGGTGGCGACGCTGGTGCAGCATCCGGGGAAGAGGCGGCAGCGGGGCTCCCGGTGGGGCGGCCGGTGGGTGCCTGGGGCACCGACACGGTGACCGCCAGCGCCGCCGAGGCCAGCAGCAGGGCCAGCAGCACGGGGGTGACGACGCGCATGGGCAGGGGAAGCGTCGGGCGGGGGGGGAATCGGGCGATCAGGTCTTGGTCAGCCAGCAGAACTGGTAAGCCTGCAACACGATGCGGCTGCCGGACTGGGACGGCCGGCGGCCCGAGTGAAGATCCACCAGTCCATCGTGACTGCTGAAGACCGACGGCACCAGGCTGTCGAGATCGAAGAACCGGGGCTGGTCGTTGAAGTTGGCCACCACCAGGACCAGCTCGGATGGCCGCAGGGGGTTGGTCCTCACGAACGCCAGCAGATGGTCATTCTCCAGGGGCAGAATCTGGCGATTGTTGAAATCGGCGAAGGCTGAGATCTCCTTGCGAATCGTGATCATCTTCTTGATCGCCGAGAAGATGGTATGTTCCACGGTTCCTGGCTTCCGCCTGAGCTCCGCCTTGGCCCAGTCGATCTTCGGGCGATGCACCCAACGGGTGTCATTGCACTTGCTGGGGTCATCATAGAAGCTGTAGTCATTCAAGACGCCCAGGGCATCGCCGTTGTAGATGAGCGGGATGCCCCCGAACGACAGAATGACCCCATGCATCAGCAGGATGCGGCTGATGGCCGTGGCGATCAGGGCCTGATCCTTCGATTCGAGGGCCGACTCCAGACCGACAAGGGAGGCCAGGGACCCGCAGATGCGGGCATCGCCCGTGGTGTCGTTGGGCATGAAGGTGAGCCCGCGGGGGATGGCATCGAAATCCCCCTTGAAGTAGTCGATCAGGAAGCGCCGATGGGCGCGGGGCTCGTAACCAACCTGCTCAATGTCACTGTCATCGAAACCGAAGCCGATATCGTCATGGCAGCGGACGTAATTGAGCCAGGTGGCCCGCTCCAGCTTGTTGGGAAGGCTCTTGAGGCCCTGGCAGAGGAGCCGGGTGTTGCGGGTGGCCACCGCATCCCAGAGCAGCGCCATCAGGGTGGCGTTGTAGGCAATCTCACATTCCTTGGCCACGATGGCATCCTCGCCGAAGTATTTCGTGATTTCGGTGGGGGCGACGATGGCCTCGGCGATGAACAGGACCCCAGGCGCGGTCACCTGGCAGCAGTCCTTCATGAGCTGCAGAATGAGGTGGGCCTTGCGCTCGTTCTGGCAGGTGGTTCCCAGCTTCTTCCAGAGGAAGGCAACGGCATCGAGCCGCAGAACATCGACGCCCTGGTTGGCCCAGAACAGCAGCACATCGAGCATCTCGATGAACACCGCAGGGTTGGCGTAGTTGAGGTCCCACTGGTACTCGTGGAAGACCGTCATCACCCACTTCCCCATCTCCCCATTCCAGGTGAAATTGCCAGGATCGCTCTCAGGGAAGACTTCGGGCATGTTCTGCTCGAAGACATCCGGAATGTCCCTGTCGTCAAAAACGTGGTAATAATCCTGATAGTGCTTCTCCCCAGCCATCGCACGCCTGGCCCACTCGTGCTCATCCGATGTGTGATTCAGGACGATATCCAGAACCAACAGGATGTCACGCTTCCTGAACTCGTCGGCAATCCTGCGCAGATCATCGAGCGTGCCGACCCTGTCATCGATTTTGCGAAAATCGCTGATCGCATAGCCACCATCGCTCTTACCAGATGGGCACATCAGGATCGGCAGGATGTGCACCATGTTGATGCCCAGCTCCTGGAAGTAACTGATCTTGCTGGCCAGATCCGGCAGGTTCTCCGCGAAGCCATTGGAGTAAACAGCCATCCCGACCCACTTCTGGGAAAGGAACCAGTTGTAGTCATCCTCTCTCTGGATATCGAGGGATTCAAGATCAGGCGAGCGGTCGATGTAGCCTCTCGCCATGGTTTCGACCAGACGCAGAAGCTGCAGCTTGAAGTCGTCACGATGACCATAAAGGGTGACGAACAGCGAATGGATGGCGTAGAAGTTGGCGCCGAGCCTGGTGTAGAAATGGCGCAGGTCCTGGCGCCGGATCTCCGGTCGCAGATCGTCCAGAATCGCGTTCAACAGGGAGTGGGAGATCTGCTCGTACATCGGCTCAGCCGACCCCCCAGGCATTCAGAAACCTGGCGTAGACCGATGGGTCATCGATGGTGGCACCGCGCCGCGACACCAGGGCCGCGGCGAAGTCCCCGGCACGGCCAAGGCTCACGGCCCATGGCCACTGCTGGCTGAGCCCCAGCAGAAGCACGGCGGCAAACCCATCCCCCGCCCCCACCGTGTCGACCACAGGGCCGGCGGCGGCAGGGGCCACGGAAAGGATCTCGCCGTCACACCAGAGCAGGGCACCGAGGGCGCCGCGGGTGACGACCAGCGTCTCCAGCCGGTGACGCCCGGCAAAACGGTGCATCGAGGCGGCCAGATCGTCCCCGGGAGGAGCGTCCGGGCTCAGCAGGGCCAGCTCCGCGGCATTCAGCTTCACGTGGTGGGCCCCATCCACCAGGGGCAGAACCGTCTCCGGCGACCACCAGGGTGTCCGCAGATTCACATCCAGGACGATCGGCCCCTGATGGCGCGACGTCAGGCTGGCCAGCGCCGCCGCCGATGCAGCATGGCGAAGGGCCAGGGTGCCGTGATAGAGGATCCCGCTGGTCGGAACCTGGCCAGGCTCGGGCGATGCAATGAAATCGTAGGCGCAGCCCGACACAATCTCATACGTGGGCTCGCCATCCACGAGGCTGATGCTCACGCGACCGGTGCCATGGATCGGATCGGTCTGCAGAGCGGAGCCGTCCAGGCCCCAGTGCCCGATGGCGGAGAGAATCCGCTCGCCCCTGGCGTCCCTGCCGACCCGGCTGACGAGTCGGGGAGACTGGCCGAAACCCCTGAGGTGCCAGGCCACGTTGAAGGGGGCCCCGCCGAGGACCTCGGTGCCATCGGGGAAACAATCCAACAGGACTTCGCCGAAAACGGTGATCGCACAGGGTGCCTGCATCCGGTCACTCCAGCTCCCGCACGGCATCGGCATGAAAGTGGCCGATTCCTTCCAGGATGCCCGAACTGTAGTTGCCATTCATCCCCAGGAAGCCACCCCTGGCCAGATACAGACGATCCTGGGTGCCCATGCGCATGGATTCCGCCACGGCCTGCGCCTTCACATCGGGGTGGGCATTGGCGACCAGCACGGCTGGCACGGAACTGGTGAGAACGGACAGGTCATTGCCACTGTCACCGGCAAAGATCGTCTGCTGACAGGACAGTCCCTGCTCGCGCATCAGAAACTCAATCGCCTGAAGCTTGCCCGCCCGCCGGGGAAGGATATCCAGCAGGCCGATGGCAGCGGCTTCATCAACACTGTGAACAAGACAGACGGCGACATCCCGTTCCTGCAGGCGGGCAAGGATCTCCCGGTTCAGGGCCGGAAGATCGGCCTCCCGGGGAACGAAGAAACTGAGCTTGTGGGAGTTCTGTCGGCTTTCCGGCTGCAGAGTCAAACCGGACACATCGGACAGCACCATCGCCAGATCGGACCATCCATCGCCTTGCCAGTCCGCCGAGATGTGCCTGGACCACGCCTCCAGAGGGGACCAGCCACGGTTCTGCCTGGCGTAGATGGAACTGCCCACATCGGCGATGATCCAATCAGGCTCAGGCAGTCCATAGTCATGGATCGCCTCCTCCACCAGGGCCAGATGTCGGCCACTGACGTAGGCCAGCAGCGTCTGGGGCCGGGAGACCAGCTGGGCGAAGGCCGGCCGGGCACCCACCGATTCGGTGGCCTCGCCGTTGGGCAGAAGGGTCCGGTCCAGGTCCGTGCAGATCAGGAGAGGTGGCATCAACGGGTGGCGACGGGCTGCGACATCAACGGAAAAAACCGTAGTGATCAATCGCTTCAAGAATGCCGGCTGCATGCGATCCCTCAGAGAAGTACACCCGCTCGGTATCGTTGAGCTGGTCGAGCTCATCGCGATGGGGGCTGTCCACGACCACGCCCAGCGTGTTGCCCCGGAGCATGTCCTCATCACCCCGGGAGCCTCCGTTCACCAGCACCTTCCCGAGGGGAATGTTCCAGCGGTTGGCCACGTACCGAAGGGCCTGCCCCTTGGAAGCGCGGGCAGGGACGAAGTCGAGGAACTGCCCGAAGGACAGACTGGTGTGGGCGGACAGCTCATGCTGACGCAGGAGCGTGAGAATCTCCTCGAGGGGAGGCGCCTGGTGGTCATCGTAGTAATAGGAGAGCTTGAACCGGCTCTGGTGCTCCTTCTCCTGCAGGGTCAGTCCAGGCAGGGATTCCATGAGGCGTTGCAGGACCTGGGGGGTCCAGAGATGGTCGATGTGGTGGGTCCAGGCGATGTCCGTGGTCAATTGGGGTGGGGTGTAGATCTCCGTGCCGAGGCTGGTGATCAGGACATCGGGCATCGGGATCCCATGCACCTTCAGGAGTTTGAGCACGGAGTTCAGCCGTCGTCCGGTCGCAATGCCGAACAGAACCCTGCGATGGTGCTGCCGGATCAGCTTCACAAACTGAGCGAGAGCCTCAGGATCACCCAGCAGGGTGTTGTCGATGGCCGTGAAGATCGCGCGGGTGCGGGTCTGCACTGCCGGGGCCTTCGACAGAGGGGCCGGACGGGCCTTTTCGCGAGCCTGGAGAACCAGATCTCCCAGCCGTTCGAGATAGTTCCTGGCGTGGGCTTCCCACGAATAAATCCTGGCGACATTCACCAATCCGTTGCGGGAGAACGTGGACCACAACTCCCCATCCTCAAGAATCTGCAGCAGCGCCCTGGTGATGGAGGTCTCGTCAAGGGGATCAATCAGCAGACCGTTTCTGCAGTTCCCGATGATGTCGACCGGCCCGCCCACCTCAGTGGCCACCAGGGGCAGCCCGCTCGCTGCTGCCTCCAGGAGCGTGAGCCCGAAGGGCTCGGTGAGGGCCGGGTTGACAAACACACCCTTGGAGGAGGCCGCTAACCGATAGATGTCGGCCACATCGCTGGGGGAATGGTGCTTGGGCAGGGCCACCAGCCCATTGAGCTCATGGCAGTCGATGACCAGGAGCAATTCCGTGAGGACGTTCTGGGCGCCTTCCTGGAGTTCACGGATGTCATTACGATTGCCGGCAATGATGACAAGATTCGCGAGCTTCTTGAGGCGTTCTGATGTCCCATAGGATTCCAGAAGAGAAACGATGTTCTTGCGTTTATCTGGCCTTGAGAGGGCCAGAATCATGGGCTTATCGGGTTCCCGGAGATACTTGCCAAGGGTGCTGGCAAAGGCGACGGGGCCATCCTCGGGGTCGGGGGGATGGAACTGATTCAGGTCGGTCCCCGGTGGAATGACCGACATCTTCTCCGGGGTGTAGCAATCGTAGAGCTCATATTGGTCTTCAATCTCATTATGCGTACTCGTGATCACAAGGTTGGCACTGTTCAGCACATCCTCTTCGGCACTGATCCTTTCAGCCATCCGGTAGCGCTGTTGAATCTCTTCCACCGGCAATCCCAGGGCCAGAAGCCTCCGCAGCTTGTCCCGACCCAGGGAGTGGCCCGTGTGCACAAGGGGAAGGCCGGTGAGGTGGGAGAGGCGGACACCCACATAGCCGGCATCGGCATAATGGCTGTGCAGCACATCCGGTCGACGCGGCTGGCGATGGAGCCAGGAGTGAAGCTCATCTGTAAAGGCATCGAGATGGCCCCAGAGCTCTTCCTTTGGGAGGTAGAGATCCGGTCCGGCAGCGATGCGAATGATGCGTGCCTTCCTCTCAAGAGGCTCAACGGGCCTGGCGTAATCCGCAGACACCTCGGGATCCCGGATGCAGCGGGTGACCAGATCCACCTGGGCAACACCCGGTTGCTGGGCCAGGGCCCTGGTGAGCTCCACCACGTACTTTGTCTGTCCTCCGGTATCGGCATCACGACCCAACTCCAGATTCTCCCCGCGGATCAGACCATGGATGCTGATCATCAGGATGTAAAGAGAACGGTCGGGGATATCCATCGGCATCGTTTCGGGGTCGGACAACCCTGGGGGCACTTCAAAAAATCACCCGACCCGTCCCATGCGCGACCACGAGGGCTGGATTGTGGTGACTGAGTTGTGGTGAGAGAGAGGTGGTGATCGGAGCGCTAGACGCGCTGCTCGGTACGCATAGCGATTCTACCGCAAATCGCTGGTGACAACCCTTCCGATGGGGTGACACAGTCGTTGCATGGAGCTCTCACGACAACACCATCGAATAGCACACGAACAAACAAACTCCAGACCAAAGGGCACGTCCCGTGGTCGCCGTATCGACCCCACGTTGTCACCTGCCCGCCTGGACACGCCACCCTGCCGTCGATCGAGCCGTGGGCCTGATGCACGGGCTCAGCCCAGCAGCCAGCGCAGCATCAGGGCCAGCTGACCGACAATCCCCCTGCCGGTGAGCTCTTCGCCGATCAGGGCCGCCAGGAATCCGATCATCGCCACCCGTCCGTTGAGTCGCTCGACCCCGGCCAGGGCGGACCGATTCCAGGGGCGGGAGGTGGTGAGGCCCTCCCCGAACCGCTCCAGGGGCTCGTAGAGAAACGGCGGCTCGGCCGTGTCCGTACCGGGTTGCTGCCTGCTGTCTTCGTCCACGGATGATGCCCTCGGATGCATCCAGCCTATGGGTCACCGCCAGAACGGTGACGCGCCCGCATGGTCCGGCTACAGTACAGGTGTACCAGAGGTCCGCCATGGCACCCGGCCAGATCGATCCTGCGGTGGCCCCGCTGCGGCGGGCCAACCCCCAGCGCTTCCGTGAAGCTCGAGCCGGCCACCTGGCCGTCGTCGCCATGGCCGGCAGGCCGTGGTTCATCGGCAGGATCTGCGAGCTCAGCGGCCCCACACCGGCGGATTTCGCCCGGGTGCTCAATATCGACACCGGCGACATCGAGAGAATCCCGGCACCCTGGATTGTCGAACTCATGGGCGACGGTGGACTTCTTAACGAGCGCCATCCTCGCCAGCGGATGATCAGTTCTCGAGCAGATTGATGCGGTACAGCACCTCCTCGAGGGCATCTGCAGCGGAGATGGCGCTGTAACGCTGCGGCTGATCCGGGCCGCAGCAGGAGGGCACCGGCGCCAGGACCGTCCAGGGCCGGGCATGGCAGAACTGCACGACGCTGTGGCGCTCACCGGTGGCCCCCGGCGGCGCCACCACCCGATGCCAGCCGGTGGGGATGCGGCCGTTGGACAGACGCTCCAGCATCAGACCCGTGTTGATGATCACCCGCCCCTCCGGCGGGGCGGCCTCCACCCATTGCCCGGCCACATGCACCTGCAGCCCCGGCCCGGTGGCCCTGGGCAGGGCGGTGATCAGATTGATGTCCCCATGGGCCGCCGCCCACACATGGTCCTGCCCCGGAGCCTGGGCCATGGGGGGGTAGCGCAGGGCCCGGGTGAGGGTGGGGGCCTCACGCACCATCTCCTCGAAGAAGCCCTCGGCGCAGCCCATGCCCACGGCGATCACCCGCAGAAAGCGGCGCTGGAGATCGGCGATCGCCCGGTGGAACTCCCCCAGCACGGCGGTGATGCCGGGAACGGCCGCCTCCGGCAGGACCTGCTCGGGGTAGAGGGACGGGAACCGGAGCCGCAGGGGATGCCCGGGCGGCAGCGGTTCCGACCAGTTCAGCATCTCCTTCCAGTCCGGCTGGTCGTTGCCCGCGGCCGTCTCCACCAGCACCTCCGTGTAACCGGTCTGGCCGCTGGAGCCCGGGGCCCGGAAACGCCGCTTGGTGTCGGCCTCGAGGGCGAAGAACCGCTGCAGGAGCCCGTAGGCGGTGTCCAGCAGGTCGACGGGCAGGTCGCTGCTGGTGTAGACGAAGCCGCTGGCCAGGCTGCGCCTCACCCCGTCGACCACGGCGTCGCGGGCGTCCGCGTCACCCCGCTCGAAGGCCAGCAGATCCACATCCAGAATCGCCTCGTGCATCGGGTGTCCCGCTCAGCTGCGGCCGTTGACGATCACCGGGCTGCCGCCGCCCCCGGCCGCCCCCGGCAGGGCCGGCACCACCGAGGTCTGGCCGTCCCACTTGTCGAGGAACAGCTTGTAGAGCACCTGGTCGTCGAGGCTGGAGTTGAGGGTCTGGTAGCGCTTGGCCTCCTGCTCGGCGATCAGCACCTCCGTCTGGGCCCGCAGCAGCTGCTGCTCGGCGATCTGCTTCTGCTCGATGGCGGCGCGGTACTCCTCGGCGATCTGCAGACCGGTCAGATCCAGACCCTGCACGGTCACGTAGTCGAACTTGCGCAGCTCCTCGGCCACCTTCTCCTGCACCAGTTCGGAGATGGAGTTCCACTCGGTGGCGATGGTCACCAGTTCGTACTGGGAGAAGACCGACTTGAGGGCCTTCAGCAGGGACGGCTGGATCACCCGCGGATAGATCTGCTGGTCGTCGGTGGCGATGGTTTCGTAGATGCGGCCCGCTTCGGCGGGCTTCATGGCGTACTTGACCGTGGCCGTGGCCTGGATCACCTGCAGGTCCTTGGTGAGGGTGGAGAACTGCTCCGGCCGCACCTGGGTGCGCACATCGAAGAGGGAGGTGTTCTGGGCCAGGGGGATCTTGAGGTTGGCCCCGGGCTGTCGCGGCGCGCCGGTGACCTTGCCGAGGGTGGTGACCACCGCCACGCTGCCCGCCGGCACGATGAAGACCGTCTGGGTGAGCAGCACCAGGCCGGCGAGCGCGGCGGCGAAGACCAGCTGCCAGAGGCCGCCGAAGCCGTTGTCGGCCCCGGAGCGCATGGGGGATTGCATCGGAGAGCTGGGCACCTGGGGAAGCGACGACCCTAGGCAGCGCCGCAGACCGGGGGCCGCCATGGTGGGGGCGCCCGATGGCCTGGGGAGGGCTGGTGCTGCGGTTCCTGCTCGAACTGGTCCCTCCCCTGGGTGTCGGCCTGCTGCTGGGGATGCGGTTCCCCGGGCTGCCCGGACGGCTCGCCCCGCCGTTGATCCACTGGGGCATCCCCTTCAGCCTGGTGGCCCTGCTGCTGCGGGCGGGCTTCCGGGCCGAGCTGCTCACGGCGGCCCTGATGGCGGCGGTCGCCTCGGGTCTGGGCCTGCTGCTGATGCGCCTGCCGGCTCTGGGCCGCCGCATCCCCGAGGGCAGCCTGCAACTGGGCTGCATCGTGGGCAACACGGGCTACTGGGGGCTGCCCGTGGCCCTGGCCCTGCTGCCGGCCGAGGCCATCGGCTTCACGATCGCCTTCGATCTGATGGCCACCCTGATCACCTGGAGCCTCGGTCCGCTGCTGGTGGACCGGCGCGCCAGCGGCGTCCGCCGCCAGCTGCTGGGGCTGGCCACCAGCCCGGCCATGCGGGGGCTGGCGCTGGCCGTGCTGCTGCAGCAGACCCCCTGGAGCGCCGCCCTGGCCGAGTGGCTGTGGTGGCCGGCCTGGCTGGTGGTGCTGGTGGCCCTGGCCCTGGTGGGGATGCGGCTGGGTCTCATGCTGCGGCGCCGCCCGGCCGGCCAGGTCGGGGGGAACGTCCTGGTGGCGCCCCTGGTGGGCAAGCTGCTGGTGCTGCCGGCGGCCATGCTGCTGCTGGCCGGCCTGCTGGGGCTGCCCTCCGCCTTGCGGGACGCGGTGGTGCTGCAGGCGGCGGCCCCCACGGCCCTCTCGGTGCTGCTGCTCACGGAAGCGGCCGGCGCCGGGCAGAGGCCGTCCCCCGAAGCCGGGGGGCGGCAGGCGGTCGAGGCGGTGGCGATGCTGGTGCTCTGGAGCACCGCCCTGGCCCTGGTCTCGGTTCCGCTGTGGTGGTGGCTGCTGAGCGGTCCGCTGGGGAGCTAGGACAGGCCGACACGCACTGCCCGTCCGCCTACGGCCATGGCCGGTTCCCTCGCCCAGCGGCTCGACCGCAGCCTGTCCCGTCTCAAGGGCATGGCCGTGCTGCCGGTGCTGATCCTGGCGGTGCCCTGGGCCCAGGAGATCATCGACCAGGTCTTCTTCGGGGGCCGCTGGAACCTGCCGATGGTGCCGGGGGGCCCCTTCCTCGGGGTGCTCACCGCCCCCTTCAGCCACGGAGGCTTCGGTCACCTGATCAGCAACAGCCTCTGGTTCCTGCCCCTGTCCTGGCTGGTCCTGGCCAAGAGCCGGGGCGACTACCTGGCGGTGTGGCTGGGGGTCTACGCCACGGCCATCCCGGTCTGGCTGTTCTGGCACCAGGCCAGCCATGGCCTCTCCGGGGTCATCTACGGGCTGCTGGGCTACCTGCTGCTGATCGGCTGGCTGGAGCGCCGCCCCCTCTCGATTCTGCTGTCGCTCACCGCGCTGGTCGCCTACGGGGGGGCGCTGCCCAGCCTGCTGCCCTTCCTGAGTCCCCCTGGGGTGAGCTGGATCGGCCACGCCTCCGGTTTCGCCGGCGGCGTGCTCGCGGCCCTGGCGATCCACCGGGAAAGCGGCGGTTAGCACCCATGGCGCCGCCCCCTGCCGAGCCCGGGCGGCCCCGCCCCGACCGCAGCCGCCGGGTGGCGCTTCTGGCGGCCGCCATGGCCATGGTGCTGCTGGTGCTGCCCCTGGCCACGGGTGTCCTGGGCGCGGTGGTCCCGCCACCGCCCACCAGCTACGACCTCGCGTGGCGCGCCCCCTTCAACCGTCCGGACCACTACCCGCTGGCGCGGCGGCCGGATCCGTCCCTCTACCGCCCCCACGGTGACTGGTTCGGTCGCCTGATCCTTCCGGCAGCGGCCGAGATGGTGCAGGGCGGCGGTGACTGGGTGTGGCTGGAGCTGGAGCAGGCCCCGGCGGACCACGAGGGCCTGGTCGGCCAGCGCCTGCGGCTGGGCTGGCGGGACGAACCGATGCTGCGGGCCCTGGTGGACAAGGTGAGCACGCCGGTGCGGCTCGGGGAGCAGGCCGCTCTGGCGGCGCAGCAGGGCAATGTCGTGCCCACCCGCCTCGACGGCCGCAACGACGTGGGGCCGCTGCAGACCCTGGCGGGGGCCCATCCCCACGACGACATCACCGTGACGCTGGAGGAGGTACGCGTCGAGCAGCGGGACGGGAACACCGTGCTGCGGATCGGCCGCCCGCCCCTGCAGAGCACGGGCCGCTGGATGGCTCTGGTGCGGCTGCTCTCCCGGGACCCTGCCGACCAGGAGCGCTTCCGGGTGCAGCACTACGACCGGGGCCGGGGGAACTTCGGCGGCCCGATCGAGACGGTGCGACTGCCCCGCCAGCCCCCCGATCGCCATGGCCGGCGCTTCTTCGACCCCCAGGGACTGCTGGAGTCCCCCGTGGGCACGGACGGCTGGTACCTCTATGGCGCCCCGGACAGGGAAGGGACCTTCACCGCCCAGGCCCTGGAACCGCGCCGCCTCACCCGTCTGGAGAGCGACCGGGTTCTGCGGGGCACCGCGGCCGGCCTCAACGCCATCAGCCGGGTCAACTGGAGTGATGGCGAGACCCGACGCGGCCGCTTCAGCCGGGTGGGCCTGGTTCCCGATGGGGAGCAGGCCCCCTGGCAACCCGGTGACCGCTCCCTGGTGATTCACAACTTCGGAGGCATCGGCGGGCCCGATGGCGAGCCGATCAGCGGCTTCACGGTGACGGGCCACTTCGCCTTCGGCGCCGCCCGGGTCGTGCGCGATCCCTTCACCGGGGAGCCCCGCTTCGACCTGCGCTCCCACCAGATCTACGCCAACAATCCCAACGGCATCGTCTCGGGCAGCCAGGACTGGAGCGCCTACACCGGCAACCTGCAGCGGGGCTGGCTCGGGACGCGGCCGATCTCGGACGTGCTGGTGCGCACCGATCCCCTGCTCCTGGAGGAACTGGCGATCCAGGCGGAGGTGCTGATGGCGCGCTACCGCAGCGGCGACGGCGGCGGCGTCTCGCTCGTGTCCCCGGCCATCTCCTGTGTGCAGGATTCCAGCCAGGCCCTCTGGATCGCCATCGACCAGCTGCGCCGCCGCCGTCGTGAGCTTGACGGCACCGAGCTGCCCCGGCTCGCCTCCCTGGCCCGCTCCCTCGATGCCCTGCTCACCCCCTTCGGCATGGTGCGCGCCGACTGGCGCCACAACGCCTCGCTGATGGACCGCCCCGGCGATGCACCGGACCGGTTCCGGGCCAGCCCCAGCCTCTGGGATGGGCTGCTCAGCTGGCGCTCCATGCTGCCCCGCCGCGCCCACGACGAAATGGCCCGGGTGTTCCTGCGCCACGGAGACTTGCTCCATGTCCTGCGCACCAACCAGCTCCCCGGCGCCGACCGACGCCTGGCTCCCCTGGCGCCGACCCAGCTGCTCGGTCAGCTGCCGGTGGTGGGGCTGGCCCTGCCCCGGCTGATGGATGCGTTCTTCACGCCCCTGAGCCCAGCCGGCCTGGCTCTGGCGGCCCTGCTGCTGGGGGCCTACGCCGCCATCGCCCTGCCGCTGGGGCGCCGCAGCGGCTTCCTGCCGGCGACGGCTTCAGCGGTGGGGCCGTGGCTGCTGCTGCGCCGGGCCCCGGCCCTGCTGCTGTCCCCGGCGCTGGTGGAGGAGACCCTGTTCCGGGGCGCCCTGCTGCCGCACCCCCTCGAAGGTCTGGGCATGGCGGACACCGTCGCCTGGGGGGCGCTGAGCGTGGGGCTCTTCGTCGCCTGGCATCCGCTGGCGGGCCGGCTCTGGTACCGCCAGGGCCGGAGGCTGTTCGACGACGGCCGCTTCCTGCTCCTGGCCGGCCTGCTGGGGGTGGCCTGCGTGGTCGCCTACCAGGTCACCGGGTCCATCTGGGCGCCGGTGCTGATCCACTGGCTGGTGGTGCTGATCTGGCTGGAGCCGCTCGGGGGCCGCCGCTGGCTGGACGCGGGGATTCAGGGGTAGGCGTTGGGCACGAAGAACTGCTCGTTCATCGGCGGACGCTGGTAATCGGACCCGCTCTTGCGGGGGGGCAGTTCGATCGCCTTGGGTGTCATGTCCTCATAGGGGACCTTGCTGAGCAGATGGCGGATGCAGTTGAGCCTGGCCCGGCGCTTGTCATTGGCCTCGACGGTGAACCAGGGGGCCTCCGGGATGTTGGTGTGGGCGAACATCTCGTCCTTGGCCCGGGAGAACTCCACCCAGCGGTCCCGGGATTCCAGGTCCATCGGGCTCAGCTTCCAGCGGCGGGCCGGATCCTCCAGGCGGGAGCGGAACCGGGCCTCCTGCTCGTCATCACTGACGGAGAACCAGTACTTGATCAGGGTGATGCCGCTGCGCACCAGCATGCGCTCGAACTCCGGACAGGAGAGCATGAACTCCTCCACCTGCTCGGGCGTGCAGAAGCCCATCACCTTCTCGACGCCGGCCCGGTTGTACCAGCTGCGGTCGAACAGGACGATTTCACCGGCGGAGGGGAAGTTCTCCACATAGCGCTGGAAGTACCACTGGGTCTTCTGCTGGTCGGAGGGGGTGCCGAGGGCCACCACGTTGCAGCCCCGCGGGTTCAGCGGCTCCGTGATGCGCTTGATGGTGCCGCCTTTGCCGGCGGCATCCCGGCCCTCGAACAGCAGGATCATGCGGTAACCCACATGTTTGACCCAGTACTGCATCTTCACCAGCTCCACCTGGAGCCGGGCCAGTTCCTTTTCGTAGAACTTGCGATCCAGCTTGGGGGGACGTCCCTCGGAATGGTGGGAGAGGTCGTCGAGAATCGGCGAGGGCCTGTAGAGGTCCGACTCGCTCACACCGGAGGAGGCGAGACCGTTGCCATAGGCGCTGTCCGAGCGGTGCTTGCCTGCGGAGTCCTTCTTCTTGGGCGACTTGATCTTCAGGGTCTTGATCTTGAGACCACTCTTGTCCTTCTTGCCCATACCTTTGCCCTTCCTGCCGACAGTGGTGTGCTGTCTACGGAATAGCGGGTCAAGGGGAGCCCGAGAGCAACAAGGGACACCCGACGGCAAAGCGAGGGATTTTCTTCATGTTGGCGCCGGTGCCGGCGCGCCGCCCGTGGAAGCGAAGAAAGGGGTCGACAGGTCGGAGGCGGCCACCCACTGGGCGATCAGCTGCTCCTGCCGCACCAGCCGGTAACGGTTCCGCTCGCTGGGATGCTGCCGGTACTGGTCCCTCAGACTCTCCAGCCTGGCCATGAGGGAGTGGTAGACGGGGTGGTTCTTGTTCATCACCTCACGGGGGAGGCATCAACAGGGGGAGGGAGGGCTCAGCCGGCGACGCTGACACCGGGGGCCCACTGGGCGATCAGCTGCTCCTGGCGCACGACGCGGTACCGGTTGAGCTCGTTGGGGAGGTGGCTGTACTGCTCGTTGAGGGAGCGGAGCTGCTGCAGCAGCGCGTTCATCACGGGATGGTCTTCGTACATGCCGGGGATTCGTCCGCTGCCCAAACCTTAACTGAATCGGAAGGGGTGCCACCCCCCCCGGCGCCGGGCTGGTCAGGGAACCCCCATGGCGCTCGCCTCTGGCCGATCGGCGACCGGCGCGGGAATGTCCCCGGATGGGGGGCGCGCCCCGGCCGCCGATGGACGACAGTGGATGGATCTCTGCGGGGCCTGCCCCGAAGGATGGCCGATGACCGCCCGATCGCTTCCAGCGTCCCTGCCGAAGGTCACGATCCCGAAAGTCACCATCGGTGAACTGGAGGCCAATTATTCGATGTATTGCAAGGCTCTGCGCCTGCTGGTCCGGGAAGGTCGGACCCTCAAAAAGATCCAGCGCACGGTCTGCTGGCACCGGCTCGAGCAGCTGCACCAGTGCCTGCCGAGCCAGTACAAGGACCCGGACTATCTCTTCCTGCTGCTGCGCCGCGAGACCAACCGCAAGGCGGCCGGTCTCCCCTGCCCTACCTGAGACCCGCGCCCGAATCCCGTAGCAACCGTCACAACCGTCCCGCCCGGGGGCCTTCAGGATCACTGAGCGGATATTGCTTCTAGGGTTCCGGTCCCCCATTGCTGGCCTTGCCATTTCTGGCACTGCCGGCAACCGGGGGGATGCCTGGTCCGAGAGAAGCGCACCCACCGGATGCGAGAACCCTGTTCTCACCGGTGCGTGGCACGGAGGGACAAAAGCCCGGGAGACCGCCCCATCCCCACCGTGCCCAGAGGTCCGAATGAACGATCCGTCCAGCGGCCGCCCGTCCGATGCGGCCAGCGCCTTCGACCGGGGGCCCCACCCGGCCGGCAGTGAAGGGGCCCGGGCCCTGGAGAAGGAAGCCTCCCTGCCCCTCACCGGCTGGCAACAGGAAGTCGACCTGGGACACCGCTATGGCCTGGAGGCGGCCGCGAGCATCGTCGACCGGCGCATCTCCACCTTCTCCCGCGGTGAACTGCCCCATTTCGCGGGCATCAACACGTTCATGAAGGCGCCCTACATCGAGGATGTGAACCGCGTCGGCGAGTTCGACGTGGCGGTGGTGGGCGTTCCCCACGACAGCGGCACCACCTACCGGCCCGGCACCCGCTTCGGCCCCCAGGGCATCCGGCGCATCTCGGCCCTCTACACCCCCTACAACTACGAGATGGGGGTGGATCTGCGGGAGCAGATCACCCTCTGCGACGTGGGTGACATCTTCACCATCCCCGCCAACAACGAGAAGAGCTTCGATCAGATCTCCAAGGGCATCGCCCACGTGTTCGCCAGTGGCGCCTTCCCGATCATCCTGGGCGGCGACCACTCGATCGGCTTCCCCACCGTCCGGGGCGTCTGCCGCCACCTCGGCGACAAGAAGGTGGGCATCATCCACTTCGATCGCCACGTCGACACCCAGGAGACCGACCTGGACGAGCGCATGCACACCACCCCGTGGTTCCATGCCACCAACATGGCCAACGCCCCGGCTGAGAACCTGGTGCAGCTGGGCATCGGCGGCTGGCAGGTGCCGCGGGAGGGGGTGAAGGTCTGCCGCGAGCGGGGCACCAACGTGCTCACCGTCACCGACATCTGCGACATGGGCCTGGAGGCGGCGGCCAAGTACGCCATCGAGCGGGCCACCGACGGCACCGACTGCGTCTACATCTCCTTCGACATCGACTGCATCGATGCCGGTTTCGTGCCGGGCACCGGCTGGCCCGAACCGGGAGGGTTGCTGCCGCGCGAGGCCCTCAAGCTGCTGGAGCTGATCGTGCGCAACGTGCCCGTCTGCGGCCTTGAGGTGGTGGAGGTCTCCCCCCCCTACGACGTCAGCGACATGACCTCCCTGATGGCCACCCGGGTCATCTGCGACACCATGGCCCACCTGGTGGTGAGTGGTCAGCTGCCCCGCAAGTCAGCCCCCGCCTGGCTCTCCAGGGACTGCAACATGCAGGTCGACCGCGCCTGGAGATAGGGCATGCATGAAGTCGACATGACGCGCTGCCTGCTGCTGTCCATGAACGAGTGGAAGCAGCAGCATGCTCCCCGGGTGCCGGCGGTGGATCGGGTCCATCTCGAAGTGGGCACCTTCACCTGCGTCGAACCCGACCAGCTGGTGGTCACCTGGGCCGATGCCGTCAAGGGCAGCTGGCTCGACGGCGCCGAGCTGGTGATCGAGTCGGTGCCCCTGGTGGGGCGCTGCGTCCGCTGCCAGGCCACCTACAGCCCCGACCCGGCCGACGGTTTCCGCTCCCCCTGCTGCCACCACCCGATGGAGGAGATCGTCAGCGGCCGTGAACTGCGAATCCGCTCCGTCGCCTACGGCTTCGAAACCGCCCCGTCCACCAGCCCCGCCTCGCCTACCGCACCAACCAACGCTTCCCTCCCCACCGCCGCCCGCTGATCCGCCATGCACATGCCCCTCGAAGACACCCTCGGCCTCAACCTGCTGGCGGCCAACCAGCACCGGGCCGAGCACAACCGCGAGCACTTCGACGCCTGGAACCTGCTCTGCCTCAACGTGATGAGCAGCCCCGGCGCCGGCAAGACCTCCCTGCTGGAGCGCAGCCTGGCCGCCCTCGCCGGCCGCTGGGCCATGGCCGTGCTCGAGGGCGACATGACCACCCTGCTGGATGCCGAGCGTCTGGAGGCCGTGGGGATTCCGGTGGTGCCGATCACCACCGGTCGTGCCTGCCACCTGGATGCCGCCATGGTCAGCGGCGGCCTCAAGCTGCTGCGCCAGCGGCTCGATCCCGCCGCTCTGGACATCCTCTGGGTGGAGAACGTGGGAAACCTGGTCTGCCCCGCCGAATTCGCCATCGGGGAGCACCGCAAGGTGGCGCTCCTGAGCGTCACCGAGGGGGACGACAAGCCGCTCAAGTACCCGGTCATGTTCCGGGAAGCCGACTGCGTCCTGATCACCAAAGTGGATCTGCTGCCCCACCTGCCGGTGGATGTGGAGCGGATCGAGGCCCACATCCGCCAGGTGAACCCCCGCACCGCCGTGTTCCGCCTCTCCGCCACCACCGGAGAGGGTTTCGAGGCCTGGCACGACTGGCTCGACGCCCAGCGCCAGGCCGTCCAGACCTCCCCCGCCCTGATGCACGCCTGATGAGTCACCAGCATCCCGCCTCCGACCCCACCACGGCCCTGCAGGCCGACCTGCGTTCCAAGGGGGTCCGCTACGCCCTGGCGAGCTTCGTGGATCTGCACGGGGTGAGCAAGGCCAAGGCCGTGCCCCTCGAGCACCTCGGCCAGATGATGGCCGGCTCCGAACTGTTCACCGGGGCGGCCCTCGACGGCGTTCCCCAGGAGGTGAGCGACGACGAGGTGGCCGCGGTTCCCGATCCCGCCAGCGTCACCGTGCTCCCCTGGCAGCCGGAGGTGGCCTGGTTCGCCAGCGACCTGCACCTGCACGCCCGGCCCTTCGAGGCCTGCAGCCGCCACATTCTCGGCCGGGTGCGCCAGGAGGCGGCCGCCATGGGCTTCCGCTTCAACCTCGGCATCGAGACCGAGTTCTTCGTGCTGAAGAAGGGGGCCGCGGGGGGCTGGGTCCCCTTCAGCGACCGCGACACCCTCGACAAACCCGCCTATGACGTGCGCGGCCTGCTCGACAACCTGCCCTGGCTGGACGAACTGGTGCAGGCGATGAACGGCCTGGGCTGGGGGGTCTATTCCTTCGACCACGAGGACGGCCCCGGCCAGTTCGAGACCGATTTCGACTACGCCGACGTGCTCACCATGGCCGACCGGCTCACCTTCTTCAAGCTGATGGCCAAGGAGATCGCCCATCGGCACGGTCTGCTGGCAACCTTCATGCCCAAGCCCTTCGGGGATCGCACCGGCAGTGGCGCCCACTTCAACATGTCCCTGGCGGACGTTCAGACCGGGGCCAACCTGTTCGCCACACCCGAGGCGACCCCCGGCAAGGTCACCCGGCTGGCGGAACATTTCATCGCCGGTGTGCTGCGCCACGCCCCCGCCATCTGCGCGGTGATCGCCCCGACGGTCAACAGCTACAAGCGCCTGGTGGCCCAGGGGAGCATGTCGGGATTCACCTGGGCACCGGTGTTCGTCTGCTACGGCAACAACAACCGCACCAACATGCTGCGCATTCCCTCACCCGGTGGCCGGGTGGAATGCCGAGCTGCCGACATTTCCTGCAACCCCTATCTCGGCGCTGCCCTGATGCTGGCGGCCGGGTTGGAAGGGATCCGAGAAGAACTGGATCCCGGCGCCCCCAACCTGGTGAATGCCTACACACTCAGCGCCGCGGAACGGGCCGAACGGGGCCTGAACATGCTGCCCCGAACGCTCGGTGAGGCGGTGGAGGCCTTCGCGGCCGATCCACTTGCCGAAAGCGTATTCGGTGATGCCATGTTCCAGGCGTTTGTCTCCTACAAACGTGAAGAGTGGGAGTCCTACCACTCGGCTGTTTCCGAATGGGAACAGCAGCGTTACCTGGAGTTCTTCTGAGCCTCTTCACGGGGGGCTCCCTTCACCCATCCACCCACGCAACCAGGTCTCGAACCCAGCCCACTTTCCAGTTCACCATCGACTCGGAAACGCGCCTGAACCGGTCGTCTTCCCATCCGAGCAGCCACCGCCCCTCCCCCGATTTCCTGATGTTGAAAGCCACCTTTTTCCGTCGTCAACGCCGGGCCATCGCCCTCGCCCTGATGGCCGCCCTCGGGGGAGGATTGCTGGCCGGTTGCCAGCAGCCGGCCAGCCAGGAGACGCCCGTCAAGATCGGCTACAGCGCCTGGCCGGGCTGGTTCCCCTGGAAGGTCACCGAGGTCAAGGGGCTGTTCGACAAGCAGGGGGTGGCGGCTTCGATGCAGTGGTTCGACGGCTATCTGGATTCGATCAACGCCCTCAACGCCGGCCAGCTGGACTGCAACAGCCAGACCCTCAACGACACGATCAGTTCGGTGGCGGGTGGAGCGGATCTCCAGGTGGTGCTCCAGAACGATTTCTCCACCGGCAATGACCAGATCATCGCCGCGGCCGAGATCAAGTCGATCCCTGATCTGAAGGGCAAGAAGGTCGCCGCCGAGGAAGGCACCGTCGACCACTTCCTGCTGCTGAAGGTGCTCAAGGATGCGGGCCTCTCCGCCAAGGACATCACCTTCGTTCCCCTCGAAACCGGTGCCGCCGCCGCCGCCTTCGCGGCGGGCAAGGTGGATGCGGCGGGCGTTTATGCGCCATTCACCACCCAGGCTCTGAAGCGGCCGGGTAGCCGGGCCCTGGCCACCTCCAAGGATCACCCCGGGGCGATCAGCGATCTGCTCGTCTGCCGCACGGAATTCGTCGCCAAGAATCCCGAGAAGGTCCAGAAGATCGTCAACGCCTGGTTCGCCACGCTCGCCACGATCAAGGACGACCCCGCCGGCACCCTGCCGATTCTGGTAGAACGCTCCGGCGTGAGCGAGGCCGAGTTCAAGGAGTACAACGCCGGCACCACCATCCAGACCCTCGAGGAGAACCGCAGCAACTTCAAGCCGGGCACCACGATGCTGTCGCTGCCCTATGCCGCCGAGCAGATCAGCGCCTTCCTGGTGGAGACGGGCCTGGCCAAGACCAAGCCCGACCTCACCAACCTGCTGAATTCCCAGTTCGTCGACAACGCCCGTTGAGCACCATGGCCCGGTCCCCCGCCCTGCGCCGCCTCCTCAGCCACCCCTGGGTTCTCGGGGTGCTCGGCATCCTCACCGTCTTCCTGATGTGGTGGCTGGTCACCGCCAGCGGCATGGTCGACAAGCTCTTCCTGCCGAGCCCCGGAGCGGTGTGGCTGGCGGGCAGCGACCAGTTCCAGCGCGGCATCCTGGTGGCGGATGCGGTGGCCAGCATCCAGCGGGTGTTCATCGGGTTCGCCATCTCAGCAGGGCTGGCCCTGCCGATCGGCATCGCCATGGGCACGAACCGGACCATCTGCCACTTTCTCGAGCCACTGATGGCGCTGATCCGCTACATGCCGGCGCCCGCTTTCATTCCCCTGCTGATCATCTATTTCGGTCTTGAGGAGTTGCCGAAGGTGATGCTCATCTTCATCGGCACCTTCTTCTTCAATACCCTGATGATCATGGATGCGGTGAAGTTCGTTCCCTCCGAACTGGTGGAAACGGCCCTCACCCTGGGAGGCCGGGGCCTGCCGATCCTGACCCGGGTGGTGGCCCCCTACATCGCCCCCCAGGTGCTCGACACCTACCGGATCAACATGGCCTCGGCCTGGAACCTCGTGATCGTCGCCGAACTGGTGGCCGCCAACGAGGGACTGGGTAAACGCATCAGCCTGGCCCAGCGATTCCTGCGCACCGATGAGATCTTCGTCGGCCTGATCGTGATCGGACTGATCGGCCTGATGATCGATCTGGGTTTCCGGTTTCTGATGCGACGGTCCTGTTCCTGGGCCAATTGAACCCCATGCATCTCCAGGTTTCCCAGGTCTCCAAGAGTTTCGGCGAGGGGCGGGATCGCAAGCTCGTTCTCGAGAACATCAGCTTCGAACTGGTCTCGGGTCAGTTCATGGCCCTGGTCGGCAGTTCCGGCTCCGGCAAGTCCACCGTGATGCGGCTGATCGCCGGTCTGGAGCGGCCCAGCGAAGGCACCATTCAGCTGGATGGCGTGCCGGTCCGGCGTCCCGGCTCCGACCGGGGCATGGTGTTCCAGAAGTACAGCCTCTACCCCTGGCTCACGGCGGCGCAGAACGTGGCCTTCGGCCTGTCGCTCCAGGGACGGGACAAGGCGGAGATCCGCGAGCGGACCGCCTACTTCCTCGACGTGGTCGGGCTGGCGGACGCGGCCCGGCTGCTGCCCCGGGAACTCTCGGGGGGCATGCAGCAACGGGTGGCCATCGCCAGGGCCCTGGCGACAGAGCCCAAGGTGCTGCTGCTGGACGAACCGTTCGGGGCGCTGGATCTGCAGATCCGCGAATCGATGCAGGAATTCCTCCACGACCTCTGGAAGCGCACCGGACTCACCGCCCTGCTGATCACCCACGACATCGAGGAGGCGCTGCTGCTGGCCGGCACCGTTCACATCATGGCGCCGCGGCCCGGCCGGATCGTCCACAGCGTCGATGTCCGTCTGGATCGCTCCGACCTGCGCCACCTGCGCGTGTCCCAGCCCTTCCTGGAGCTGCGGGAGGAACTGGCCAGCCGCCTGCGCAGCCTGGATGGTTCCCTGCTCTGAGCGTTCCGTCCGCCCCGTCCTGACCCACCGTTCCATGGACACCGCCACCCGGGCCGCCTTTCTGCCGCCGGAGCTCTACGGCTCTCCGGCCGTCGCCGCCCTCGAGCGCGAGCACTACGCCACCCGCTTCTGGCACCCCGTCGCCGCCGCCGCCGATCTGCCGCCGGGGCATGTGCGGGCGCTGGAGCTGCTGGGGCTTCCCGTACTGCTCTGCCACGGCCGTGATGGGGCCGTGCGGGCCTTCCGCAACCGCTGTCCCCACCGGGCCGTGGCCTTCCACGAGCCGGCGGAAGGCAGCGTGGCCTGCCGCCGGCTGGTCTGCCCGTACCACGGCTGGACCTACGACCTGGGCGGAACGCTGCTGGCGGCCGCCAGGGAAGGGGAGTTCGTCGACCCGTTCGAGCGCGGCGCCTGGCCGCTGGAGGCCCTCGACTGCCAGGTGCGGGCCTCCCTGATCTGGGTGGCCCTGGGGGCCGAGCCGATCCCCATCGACGACCAGCTGGATCTGCCGCTGCAGGAAGCCCCCGACGCCCTCGCCCGAACCCTGGTGCCCCTGGCCTTCCACGAACGGGGGCTTGCCTGCAACTGGAAGATCGCCCACGACAACACCCTCGACGACTACCACGTCGCCATCGCCCATCCCACCACCCTGCATCGGCTGCAGGGCCCGGTGCGCGACTACCGCCATCGCTTCGGCACCTGGGCCAACGTGCTGGCCACCCCCTCACCCGAGGGGGACGGTGCGTTTCTCACCTTCGGCCTGCCGCCTTGGAACCACCTGCTGCTGTGGCCCGACGGACGGCTGGCGATGATCCAGTTCCTGCCCGAGACGCTAGACACCTGCCGGATGCAGGTGTGGCTGCTGGGGCCCGCCTCACGCCAGGACGAAGGGGAGGCACTGATGGCGGAGATGGTCCATTTCCTGGCCGAGGACCGGGCCCTGGTGGAATCGGCCCAGCGCGGTTACAGGGAGGGTTTCCGCACCGGCCCGCCGCACAGGCTGGAGGCCCGGATCCTGCACCAGCAGGCGATCTACGCGGCGCTGCTGGAGCCCTGGTACGCGTCGGGGCGGATGCCCAGGTAAGCGGCCTCCTTGAACAGGGCGCGCTTGGCATCGGCGTCCTGGCGCTGCTCGGCGATGGCATAGCGGGCCCGCAGGGAAGCGACCAGGGCGGCCCGGCGGGGATCGGACCCATCGCTGGAGCGGCTGGCCGACGGTGAGGCGGTCGGGGCGTCGATCACGCTCATCATGACGTCACTCTGTTCACTATGAACACAGCTTATCGCTGTTTCCGGCTAGCGGCTGGCTACGCAACCACTGCGCCATCGCCACGTTGATCGTCAGCAGGTCGGCCACCGGACGGTCGGTGAACGGCAGGGTGGGCATGTAGCCGTCCGGTCCGAACTCGGGGGTGAAGCTGGGCGGGGCAGCACCACGCTGGAGCGCCCTTTCGGTGAACAGGCGCCAGCAGGCCCGGTGGGCCGCGAGTGCCTCCGCATGCTCCGGGGCGAAGGGATGGGACACCTGGGGACCCTGGGCATGGCCCACCCGGGCATGGATGTGGTCGACCCGGTCGGCCATCAACCGCACCGGCGCCAGATCCGGGGTCATCAGCCTTTCCGCCACGACGCACCAGTGGCTCAGGTCGGCCGTGAGCCGCAGAGCCGGCACGGCCTCGAGCAGCGGCGCGATCGTCCAGGGCATCCCCAGGCAGCGAGAACGGTGGGTCTCGAAGCTCACCGCCAGGCCACTGGTCGCCGCCAGCGTCTGGGCCTCGGCCAGGAAGGCCTGTTGCCACTCCAGGGGCCAGGCATCGCTGCCGGTGAGCACGGTCACCCGGTGGGGGCAAAGCGCGGCGCAGCGGCGGAGCTGGTCGTCCAGTTCCGCCAGGTGCTGCGCCGGCGAGACGGCCAGCTCCGGCACGTAGCCGCCGCCGGTGACCACCTCCAGCACCAGGGGTCTGCCGGACCCCAGCAGGCGGGCGGGTCCGGCCGGGTCGCTGACCAGGGATGGATGGAGGATGTTCAGCTCCAGACCGTCGAAGCCCCCCCGCTCGGCCGTCTCCAGGGCGGTGGCCAGGGGGCCCTCGAAGCCCCAGAGGGAGAAGAACAGCAGGGAAGGCACTGGAGGGGCACGACGCGGGGCCCACTCTTCCCTGCCGCCGGCCGGCGCCCGGTAACCATCCCCACCGCCCCACCCGGAGCAAGTGTTCGTGACGAACGGTGTGCGGCCGACCCCGGGCGGGACAGTGGACCCACGACATCTTCCATGCGCCGGCCGACGGCGACCTTCGTGACCGCCTCCCCACCCTCCGCGCCACCGGCGGCCGGCCCGGGCGCCGCCGAGCCGCTGCTGTCCGCTCCGCTGCTGCAGCGCCTCAACGAGCGTCGCGACGGACCCGGCTGGCGCCGGCTGACCTTCCACCTCGCGGTGCTGGGGCTCGGGGCCCTGCTCTGGGGAGGGCCCTGGCCGCAGGCCCTTCCCGGCGCTGGGTCCTGGGCCCTTCGTCTGACGGGCCTGCTGCTGCTGGGCTGGGGCCTGGCCTTCGGCTTCTGCGCCATGCACGAGTGCGGCCACCGCACCGCCTTCGCCGGCAAGGGCCTCAACGACACCGTGGCCTGGTGGGCCGGACTGCTGAGCTTCTACAACGCCGACTACTACCGCCGCTACCACCAGTGGCACCATCGCTTCACCCACCAGCCGGGCCTCGATCCGGAGCTGGAGGAGGCCCCCCCCAGCACCCTGGCCGCCTATCTGCTGGAGCTCAGCGGGATTCCCTGGTGGATCGGCAAGCTGCGGGGCCACACCGCCGGCCTGCGCGGTGACTTCGGCGGCAGGCCCTACATCCCCGCCGAGGCGGCCGCGGCCGTCACCCGCTCGATCCGGCTCCAGGTCGCCGTCTACGCCGCCCTGCTCGCAGCCTCCTTCTGGCAGGGCAACGGCGCCCTGTTCTGGTACTGGCTGCTGCCCCTGGCCGTCGGCCAGCCCCTGCTGCGCTTCGTGCTGATGGCCGAGCACGGGGGCTGCAGCACCGACAGCAACGGCCTCAGCAACACCCGCACCACCTGGACCCTTCCTCCCCTGCGCTGGCTGATGTGGGAGATGCCCTTCCACGTCGAGCACCACCTCTACCCCTCGGTACCCTTCCACGCCCTCGCCGAGGCCCATCGCCATCTGGCCCCCCACGAGGTGCACACAGGCCAGGGCTATCTGTCGGTGCACCGCGACTTCCTGCGCGATCCCGCCCGTCTGGCCCTCCCCTGAATCCCACTCCCTTGCCCGCCAGCCCAGCCCCCCCGCGCCGCTTCGCGCTCGGGGACCTTCCCCTCGCCGCCGGGGGCACCCTTGCCTCCGCCTGGCTCGACTACCGGGTCTACGGAACGCTGGCCAGCGACCGCTCCAACCTGGTGCTCTATCCGAGCTCCTACGGCGCCTGGCCCGAGGACATCGACTGGGTGGTGGGACCGATCCTGGATCCGCAGCGCTGGTGCGTGGTGCTGGTGAGCCAGTTCGGCAACGGCCGCTCCACCAGCCCCAGCAACGCCGGGCCAGGGCTCGTGGCGGGGCGCTGGCCCGTGGATCACCGTGACAACGTGGCCGCCCAGCGCCGACTGCTGGAGGAGGTCTTCCAGGTGGCGAGCCCGGCCCTGATCTACGGCTGGTCCATGGGGGCCCAGCAGGCCTACCACTGGGCCGTGCTGGAGCCGGAGCGGACCCAGCGCATCTGCTGTGTCTGCGGCACCGCGCGCACCACAGCCCACAACCGGGTGTTCCTGCTCAGCCTGCGCCAGGCCCTCACCGCCGATCCCCACTGGGATGGACTGCGGTTTCAGGGCGTGCCGGAGCAGGGCTTGCGCACCTTCGCCCTGATCTACGCCAGCTGGGCTGCCAGCCAGCCCTTCTATCGCCGCGGCGCCCACCGCCAGCTGGGCTACGCCAGCGTCGAGGCCTACGTGGAGCAGGCCTGGCTGCCGGCCTACCGCCGCCACGACCCCCATGACCTGCTGGCCATGCTCGACGTCTGGATGGCGAACGACGTGGCCGCCGCCGCCGGGATCAGCGCCGCCGGTGGCGATGGCAGTGGCGGTGGCGATCCCGATGCCGACCTGGCCGCGGCCCTGGGCCGGATCCGGGCCCGCACCGCCGTGATCGCCGGCCGCCACGACCTCTATTTCACCCCCGACGACTGCCAGGCGGAGGCCGCCCTGATCCGCGATGCCCACTTCGAGGTCCTGGAGTCCGACCTGGGCCACCGGGCCGGCAACCCCCGCGACTCCCCAGCCGAGCAGGGCCAGCTGCGGGCCGCCGTGAACCGGCTCTGCGCCGACTGACGGCCCTGCAGCGAAGGACCGCCTCCGGCCAGCCACCACCCTCACCGCCCCACACCCGCCCACCCCACACCCCCCGATGACCGATCTGGCCCGCTTCGCCGCCACCCATGGCATCCGCCACTTCCTCTTCTCCTTCTGCGACCTGTTCGGGGTGCAGCGGGCCAAGCTGGTGCCGGCGGCCGCGGCGGCCGAACTGGCCCGATCCGGCGCCGGCTTCGCCGGTTTCGCCGCCTGGCTGGACATGACCCCGGCCGATCCGGACGTGCTGGCGATCCCCGATCCCACCAGCCTGATGGTGCTCCCATGGCAGCCGGACGTGGCCTGGGTGGCCACCGATCTGCAGGTGGAGGGCCAGGTGCTGGAGCAGTCGCCCCGCCGGGTGCTCCAGCGCCAGATCGCCCGGGCAGCGGCCCTGGGCCTGCAGTTCCGCAGCGGCGTGGAGGCGGAGTTCTTCCTGATGGACCCGGAACGGGACGCCATCGCCGATGGCCTCGACCGGCAGTCCAAGCCCTGCTACGACCAACTGGCCCTGATGCGCCACTACCCGCTGATCAGCGAACTGCTGGACGGCATGGAGAGCCTCGGCTGGGGCCCGTACCAGGCCGATCACGAGGACGCCAACGGCCAGTTCGAGCTCAACTGGACCTATGCCGAATCGCTGCTGACCGCCGACCGCCATGCCTTCTTCCGGGTCATGGCGGCCGCCCTGGCGGAACGCCATGGGGTGCGGGTGAGCTTCCAGCCCAAGCCGATTCCGGCCCTCACCGGCAACGGGGCCCATCTGCATGCCTCCCTCTGGGACGAGGGGGGGCGCAACGTGTTCCACGACCCGGCCGGGGAGAAGGGCCTGTCGGAGATCGCCTACCGCTTTCTGGCCGGTCTGCTGGCCCATGCGCCGGCCCTGTGCGCCCTCACCAATCCGGTGGCCGGCAGCTACCGGCGGCTGGCCCGGTCCGTCACCAGTTCCGGCGCCACCTGGTCCCCCTCCTGGATCAGCTACGGCGGCAACAACCGCACCCACATGGTCCGCATCCCCGACGACCAGCGGATCGAGCTGCGGCTCGGCGACGGCGCCGCCAACCCCTACCTGCTCCAGGCGGCGGTGCTGGCGGCGGGCCTGGACGGCATGGAACGGCAGCTCGATCCCGGGGCCCGCAGCGACGTGAACACCTACGTGGAGTCGCCGGCGGGGGCGACCTCCCTGCCCACCTGTCACGCCGATGCCCTCGAGGCCTTCCGCCACGACGCGCCCCTGCGGGACGCCCTGGGGGAGCCGTTCTGCACCGCCTATGAAGCCCTGGTGGCCCAGCGCAACGACGAGTGAGGGCGCCGGGAGCTGGCCCGCCCCCCGCAGGGGCGAAGACCGGCACGATTGCCTATGGCCAGGGCGGCGGGGAGGGGTGAAAGTGAGTTCAGAAACCAGGAGGCTCCAGCGATGGATGACACCCCACCCGGTCAGATGTCAGGAGTGTGCTGACGGCAGGCCCCTGCTCCAACAGTCTTGTTCCCATCAACGGTTTCCCGGTCGTTCACCGATCACCCGATGCATCGTTCAGGTGCCCACGGGTTCATGGAAACCGGCCCCTGGATGCCTCGGCCCCAGGTGCCTCCCTCCGCAGCTCCGACTCCGAAACCCACCCCCGGGGACTCCGATGGATCCCCATCCCCGCTGACCTCCCATTGATGGCGCGCCCATGGCGGAGGAGCATCCTCGGCTCCCCCCCATCACCCATCCACGGTCCCCAAGGACCCGATCGTCAGCCCTTCTGAACAGCTCGTCAGACCCTTCATCTGATCGTCAATCATCAGTGATAGTGCTGGAACAGCTTCGTTCCGCCCCAAGCCCGGCGATCCTGGACGCCGGGCTTTTTCATGGGCCATCGCCAGTCGGGCGGCCGGATCCCGCCGGCCCGTTTCAACCGCCTAGGTTGTCTTAACAATTGGTCAGGGTCGATGACACGCCTGCCCTGGGCCGTGCTGCTGCTGACACTGCTGGGGGCCCGCTACCTGGCCTGGCGCTTCACCGCCAGCCTCAACCTGGCCACCCCGCTGGCCGCCAGCCTGAGCCTGCTGACCCTGGCGGCGGAACTGGTCCTGCTGGCCGGGTTCTTTCTGCAGCTCTGGTTCACGCTCCTGCCCGAACGGCCGGCGCCCGCCGCCGATCCGATCCCCACGCCTGCCCCGTCCGTCGACGTGCTGGTGCCCAGCTGCGGCGAACCGGCCGATCTGGTGGAGCGCTGCCTGCGGGGCTGCCTGGCGATGGACTACCCCAGCCACACGGTCTGGCTGCTCGACGACAGCGACCGGCCCGAGCTGGCGGAACTCTGCGATCGCCTCGGCTGCCGCTATGTCGCCCGCCGGGAGCACGCCCATGCCAAGGCCGGCAACCTCAACCACGCACTGCGCCTCTGCAAGGGGGAGCTGGTGGCGGTCTTCGACGCCGACGTCGTGCCCCTGCAACCCTTCCTGCGCCGCACGGTCGGCCTGTTCGCCGACCCGGCCGTGGGTTTCGTGCAGACGCCCCAGAGCTACATGAACGCCGATCCGGTGATGCGCAACCTGCGCCTGGAGCGCTGGCTGCTGCCGGACGAGGAAAGCTTCTACCGCTGGATCCAGCCCACCCGCCAGAACCTCAATGCCGTGGTCTGCGCCGGCACCTCCTTCGTGATGCGGCGTGAGGCGCTCGAGCGGGTGGGCGGTTTCGAGACGGCCACCCCGTCGGAGGACCTGGCCACCGGCATTCGGATCACCGCCGCCGGTTACCGCAACCATTACCTCTCCGAGAAGCTGAGCGCCGGTCTGGCCCCCTTCACGGCCACGGCCATGGCGCGGCAGCGCTGCCGCTGGGGCAGCGGCTCCCTGCAGACCCTGCGCACGGGCGCCGATCCGCTGCGGATCCCCGGGCTCAGCCCCCTGCAGCGTCTGGCCTACAGCGAAGGCATCCTGCACTGGTTCACCTTCCCGGCCCAGCTGGTGCTGCTCTGCACGCCGCTCAGCCTGGGCCTGCTCGGCGTCGCCCCGATCCTCTTCAGCGGCGATGCCCTGCTCACGGTCGCCATGCCGTTCGTTTGCAGCCAGCTGCTGCTCACCCGCTGGCTGAGCGGCCACGCCCGCGCCGCGATCCTGCCGGAGCTGTACCGGTGGATCTTCCTGGTGCCGATCTGTGCCGCCGTGGTCGCCACGGCCCTGGGCCGGCCGCGGCGCTTCCTGGTCACCCCGAAGGCGGTGGTCGGCCGGGGGGCCTCCGGCCCGGATCCCGGCCTGCTGCTGCCGCTGCTGGTGCTGCTGGCGCTGCAGCTCGTGGCGCTCTGGAACCTGGCGCCGGGTCGGCTGCCGCTGCTGGCCGGCCAGCAGGGGGTGCTGCCGGTCTCGGCCGCCACGGTCGGGGTGGTGCTGGGCTGGAGCCTGCTCAACGGCCTGCTGCTGCTGCTGGCGATCCGGAGCTGCTGGGATCGGCCCCACCGGGATGGGGTTCCCTGGTTCGCCCTGTCGGTGCCGGTGCGGCTCCGTCACCGCGGCGGGATCGTGCACGGGCGCCTGCGGGCCGTCAGCGCCACGGGCGCCGAACTCGGCCTGGAGCGGGCAGAGGATGGGCCGACGCTGCAGGCGGCCGACAGCCTCAGCCTGGAGGGTCTGGTGCCCGGTGTGGCGCTGCCGTTTCTGGCGATGGCCCTGGAATCGGGTGCCATCGGCGGGGTCTGGGGACCGCTCACCCCGTCGCAGCGGGATGAGCTGGACACTCTTATCTACCGACGCGAGGGACTCTGGCCCACCCTGCGGGCCCCCTTCGAGCTCCGCACCCTGCCCCTTGTCCTGCTGCGCACCCTGCAGCGGGTGGCACCGGAGAGCTGGTTCCGCCGCAGTCTCATTCCCCAGCTTCCACCGCTGGTGGGGCTGCCGCTCCCCAGGCGTGCAGACCTTCCAGCACGGGCAGCAGCGCCCGACCCCGCTCGCTGAGGTCGTACTCCACCCGCGGCGGCACCTCACCGAAGACGTGCCGGCAGACGACGGCATCGGCCTCCAGCTCCCGCAGCTGGGCGGTCAGCACCTTGTGACTCACCCCCGTCAGGGCCCGCTGCAGGGCCGAGAACCGCTGGGGACCCTCGCGGAGCCGGCAGAGGATCAGCAGCTTCCAGCGGCCGCGCATCACCCGCAGGGCCAGCTCGGCCGGGCAGAGCTCGGAGCCACCGGAGGGTTCGGGATCGGAAAGGGAGGCCGTCACGGGTCTCGGTTACCGGTGGGTGCCCCAGGCACAAGCCGGTGCGTTCTTGTCAGTCAGGGTGCGTGTCCGCCAGAGTCCCCCCATGACCTTAACAATCCCTTACGGCCCGGGGCCTTCCCGCCCCGGCCGGCCGGTCACCGCCCCATGAGCGACCTGTTCACCCCCCTGACCGTGGGCCCGCTGCTGCTGCCCAACCGGGTGCTGATGGCCCCCCTCACCCGATGCCGGGCCGAGCCGGACCACGTCCCGGGCCCGCTGATGGCCACCTACTACCAGCAGCGGGCCAGCGCCGGCCTGCTGATCGCCGAAGCCACGATCGTGATGGAGGGCAACTCGTCCTTCTGGCACGAGCCCGGCATCCATTCGGCGGCCCAGGTGGCGGGCTGGCGGCTCACCACCGACGCGGTCCATGCCGCCGGTGGGCGCATCGTGCTGCAGATCTGGCACGGCGGCCGGGCCTGCCACCCCCTGCTCAACGGGGGCCGCCAGCCGGTGGGGCCGAGCCCGATCGCCATCACCGGCGATGAGGTGCACACCCCGGAAGGGAAACAGCCCTATGTCGTTCCCCGGGAGCTGGCTGACGACGAACTGCCCGCCATCGTGGAGGGGTTCCGCCAGGCCACCCGCAACGCCATCGACGCCGGCTTCGACGGGGTCGAGGTGCATGGCGCCAACGGCTACCTGCTCGACTCGTTCCTGCGGGACGGCAGCAACCGGCGCCAGGGTCCCTACGGCGGGCCGGTGGCCAACCGGGCCCGGCTGCTGCTGGAGGTGCTGGAGGCCGCCCGGGCCGAATCGCCCCTGGTGGGCCTGCGGATCTCGCCGCTCAACGGCTACAACGCCATGGTCGACAGCGACCCCATCGGCCTGTCGGGCTGGCTGGCGGAACGGCTGGAGAGCACGGGCCTGGATTACCTGCACGTGATGCGGGGGGACTTCCTCGGCCAGCAGCACGGCGATGTGCTCACCCCGATCCGGGCCGGCTTCAGCGGGGTGCTGGTGGGGAACATGGGTTACACGGCCGAGGAGGCCAACGCCGCCATCGCCGCCGGCCAGCTCGATGCGGTGGCCTTCGGCACGCCGTTCCTGGCCAACCCGGACCTGCCCGTGCGCCTGCTCCGCGGCGCACCCCTGCAGGCCGCCGATCCATCCACCTATTACACCCCCGGTCCGGCCGGCTACACCGACTACCCCTTCCTGGAATCCGCCTGACATGTCCCCCGATCTCCTGGTGCTCAGTGCCAGCAACGGCGAGAACCTGAAACTCGCCGAGCGTTTCGCCGCCGCCGGCCGCGCCCGCGGCATGGCCGCCGAGGTGCTCGACCTCACCAGCCTGCCGCTGCCGCTCTACAACCCCCGCACCCACGCCGCCTCCGGCCTGCCCGCCGAAGTGGAGGGGCTGAGCCGCAGGCTCGAGACCGCCCCCCGCTGGGTCATCTGCGCCCCCGAATACAACGGCTCCCTGCCGCCGGTGCTGACCAGCGCCATCGCCTGGCTCTCGGTTCAGGGGGACGGCTTCCGCACCCTGTTCAACGGCCGGCCGGTGGCGATCGCCACCCATTCCGGCGGTCCCGGCATCGAGGTGCTGGCCGTGCTGCGCATCCAGCTGGCCCACCTCGGGGCCCACGTGGTGGGTCGCCAGCTCTCCAGCAGCCGCAGCAATCCCGCCAAGGACACCAGCATCGACGACATCGTGCATCGCCTCCAGCGCATGGAACCGATTCAACCCTGAGGACCCGCCCCATGACCCTCGTCTTCCGCCCCGCCGCCGAGCGCTTCCACAGCCAGCTTGACTGGCTGGACAGCTGGCACAGCTTCTCCTTTTCCCACCACCACGATCCGGCCTGGATGGGGTTCGGACCGCTGCGGGTGATCAACGACGACACCATCGCCGCCGGCCGCGGCTTCGGCATGCATCCGCACCGGGACATGGAGATCGTCACGGTGATGGTGGATGGCCAGCTCAACCACCAGGACTCCATGGGCCACAGCGAGGTGCTGCGGGCCGGAGAAGTGCAGGCGATGAGCGCCGGCACCGGGGTGGTCCACAGCGAGATGAACCGGGGCGCCATCCCCTGCCGGCTGCTGCAGATCTGGATCGAGCCGGACCGTGCCGGCCACCCGCCCGCCTACCGCCAGGAGCCGTTCGTGCTCCGGCCCGGCTGGACGCCGCTGCTCGATCCGGACGGCCGCGATGGGGCCCTGGCCATCAACCGGCCGGTGCGGCTCTGCCGGGCCCGGGCCGGTGCCGGCGAGCGGCTGGAGCTGGCCATCGCCCCCGACGCCAACGGCTGGCTGCAGATGATCGAGGGGGAGGGCACGGCCTTCGGGCGGCCGCTGCGGCGGGGTGACGGTCTGGGCTTTGCGGCGGCCCCGGCGGACAGCTTCCTGGCGGGCCCTGGCGGGGCGGATGTGCTCCTGTTCGAACTGCGCTGATCGGCCCCCCGACGGCCCCGGCGGACGCCGCCCCCGGCACGGCCCCAGGATGGGGGGACCAGCCCGACGTCATGGCCCGTTTCCTGCTGCTCTTCAGGCCCCGGGTCCCCCTGCCGCCGACGGAGCTCATCGGTCGGCTGGATCCCCTGGTCCTGCGGTTCCACGCCGATGTGGAGCACCGCTCCCCCGCCCATCTCAGCGCCATCGTGCGGGGGGAGCACGAGACCCTGCGGCTGCAGCTGATCGCCGACGTGCAGGCCAAGGCGGACGGCCCCGTGCTGGAACTGGTGCTGATGAGCCGGGAGGCCATGGGGGCGGGGGCGCCCCACACCAAGGCGCTGTTCGAGACCCTGGTGGCGATCGCGGCCGAGGTGATGCCCGACCTGGAGCTGGTGTTTCGATCCGACAGGGACGGCGCGCTCCCTGACCGCAACTGAGAGAATCCATCGGATGCAGACGCTCTCACCGACCCCTGCCGCCCTTGCGGAACTGCAGCCGCCCCGCGGCTACCGGGTGCTCGCCTGGCTCGGCCTGGTGGCCAACCTGCTGGCCCTGCCACTCGGCCTGGCGGCGATCCTGCTCTCCAGCCTCTGGCGGACGGCCAATATCGTCGTCTACACCAGTGCCGTGCTGCCGGCGGTGGCCCTGGGCGTGGTCGCCTGTGTCGCCCTGCTGAAGTGGCGCCTCTGGGGCCAGGTGGTCGCGATCGTGGCGCTGTCGCTGGATCTGGCGATCGAGATGGCCTACGGCATCGTGCGCCTGGCGCTGGTGGGTGAGGAACGGCTCCTGCTGGCGGTGGCCGCCCCCCTGGCCTGGGGCCTGACCCTGGCGGCCCTGGTGTTCTGGTGCCGCCCTGCGATCCGCTCCTACCTGCGCTGAGGGCCGCCGGGCAACCTGCCGTTCTGTATCAACGGCTCCACCCATGGGGCAGGACACAAGGATTGGATACCCCCCAGCCGACCCAAGCTGTTTCCATGCCCAGCCCCCAACGCTTCGCCGCCATTCAGGAGATTCACCAGCGCCCCCCGGTGGTGACCCCCCCCATCGAGTCGCTGGATGAGCTCTGGGCCAGCGACGTGTTCAGCCTGGCCAAGATGAAGGCGGCCCTGCCCAAGGACATCTTCAAGTCGGTGCAGCGCACCATCAAGGAGAACGGCAAGCTTGACGTCTCGGTCGCCAACGTGGTGGCCCAGGCGATGAAGGAATGGGCGACCAGCCGCGGCGCGCTCTACTACGCCCACGTCTTCTACCCCCTCACCAACGCCACCGCCGAGAAGCACGACGGCTTCATCTCGGTGCAGGGTGACGGCTCGGTGATCACCGAGTTCACCGGCAAGGTCCTGGTGCAGGGCGAACCCGACGGCTCCTCCTTCCCCAGCGGCGGCATCCGCACCACCTTCGAGGCCCGCGGCTACACCGCCTGGGACATCACCAGCCCGGCCTTCCTGATGGAGACCCCCAACGGTCTCACCCTCTGCATCCCCACCGTCTTCATCTCCTGGACCGGCGAGGCCCTCGACAAGAAGACCCCCCTGCTGCGCTCCAACGCCGCCATGAACAAGCAGGCCCAGCGGCTGCTGCGGCTGCTTGGGGAAAGCGACGTGGCCCCGGTCAACTCCAGCTGCGGCGCCGAGCAGGAGTACTTCCTGGTCGACAGCGCCTACGTGCCCCTGCGCCCCGACCTGCTGCTGGCGGGCCGCACCCTCTTCGGCAAGCCCTCCGCCAAGGGCCAGCAGTTCGACGACCACTACTTCGGCGCCATCCCCCAGCGGGTGCAGGTGTACATGCAGGACGTGGAGCGTCAGCTGTACAAGCTGGGTATCCCCGCCAAGACCCGCCACAACGAAGTGGCCCCGGGCCAGTTCGAGATCGCCCCGTTCTTCGAGGCGGCCAACGTGGCCACGGATCACCAGCAGCTGATCATGACCATTCTCAAGAGCACGGCACGCCGCCACGGCATGAACTGCCTGCTCCATGAGAAGCCCTTCGAAGGCATCAACGGCTCGGGCAAGCACGTCAACTGGTCGGTGGGCAATGCCACCCAGGGCAACCTGCTGGATCCCGGCAGCACCCCCCACGAGAACATGCAGTTCCTGCTGTTCTGCGGCGCCGTCATCCGCGGTGTGCACAAGTTCGGTCCGCTGATGCGGGCCGTGGTGGCCACCGCCGGCAACGACCATCGCCTCGGTGCCAACGAAGCTCCGCCGGCCATCATCTCCGTCTATCTGGGCAGCCAGCTGGAGGACGTCTTCCGCCAGATCAAGGAAGGGGACGTGAAAGGCTCCAGCAACGCCGGCGTGATGCAGCTGGGCGTCGACACCCTGCCGGAATTCCCCAAGGATCCCGGCGACCGCAACCGCACCTCCCCCTTCGCCTTCACCGGCAACCGCTTCGAGTTCCGGGCCGTCGGCTCCAACCAGTCGGTGGCCGGCCCCCTGGTGGCCATGAACACGATCCTGGCGGACTCGCTCGCCTACGTGAGCGACCAGCTGGAGCAGAAGATGGCCGCGGGAGAAAGCCTGCCCGGCGCCGCCTTCTCCGTGCTCAAGCAGATCATGACCGACCACGGCAACGTGGTCTTCGGCGGCGACGGCTATTCCAGCGAATGGCACCGCATCGCCGTGGAGGAGCGGGGCCTGGAGAATCTGCCCACCACCGCCGATTCCCTGCCCGTCCTGCAGCGGCCTGAGGTCCGCGACCTCTTCGCCCAGCAGGGTGTGCTCACCCCTCTCGAGCTGGAGAGCCGCTTCGAGGTCTACGCCGAGCAGTACGTGCTCGCCATCGACGTGGAGGCCAAGCTGGCCGTGCAGATCGCCCAGACCCAGATCTATCCCGCCGCCATGCGCTATCTGGGAGAGCTGGCCAGCTCCCTGCAGCTCCAGACCTCCATGGGCCTCCAGGTGTCCTCGGAAACCCAGACCAAGGTGGCGTCCCTCAGCGCCAAGCTCATGGAGCTCAGCAGTGCCCTGGAAAGCGCCATCGGCAACGCCCCCCACGGCACCATGGCCCACATGCGCTATTCGGCCGACACGCTGCTGCCGCTGATGCACCAGCTGCGGGAGGTCGTCGACGGCCTCGAGGCCGTGGTGGACGACAACCTCTGGCCCCTGCCCTCCTACCAGGAGATGCTGTTCATCCGCTGATCACCCCATCGGTCCCGGCGGCGAGGGCCCTCCGGGGCCCTCTTTTTTTGCGCTGGTCCTGCCCGCGGGTTAGGCCGCCGGGGCGAAACCTCACGATCTGTCCGCTTGGTTCCCCTCGTCACAGTCGCTGTCCGAGCGGAAGTGCTGGAGTCGATGCATGAGCGTTCCCTCCGACCAGCGCTCCAGCGCCGACCGGTCCCGCGACCTCCCGGACCTGGATGAGCACTACGGCTCCTACTGCCGGGCCATGCGGATGCTGGTGCGGGAGAGCAAGAGTCTCAAGACCGTGCAACGGACCGTCTGCTGGCTGCAGCTGGCCCGGCTGCACGACTGCCGTCCGGCGCGGTACCAGGAGCCGGACGCCCTCTATCTGAGGCTGTGCCGTGAGGGCGGGGCTGCCGGCGGCGGCGCCGCGAAGCGCTGAGGAGCTCACCGGGGCGGCGGGGATCCTTTCCCGGATTCGGTCGCATCGGCCACTGACAGACACCCCTGAAGCGAACGATGACAGGGGGTCCCAAGCTTTCCACGTTGTCCATGGACGCACCTACGGCCTTCGCCGCGGTCGCTCTCGCCGCCGTCTCCTGGGACGGTGCCCTCACCATGGCGGGCACGCGGGCCCTTCGCCACGCCCTTGATTACCGCACCCCCTTCAAGGGCAGGAGCGATAAGGAGATGATCAGCCTGATGGACACCCTGCTCCAGGGGCTGCGGGCCAAGGGCGCGATCGGCCTGATGGAGGAGGCGGCCGCGGTGCTCGACGACCGGCAGCGGCACACGGCCTATGCGGTGGCGGCGGAGATCATGCGCTCCGACGGCCCTTTGCAGGACCAGGAGCAGGCGATCCTCGCCGACCTGGCCAGCACCCTGCGCCTGGACCCGGAGGAGACCACCAAGGTGCTGGAGGTGATGGACGTTCTCCATGCCAGCATCCTGGAGCCCGCCGTGAGCGCATGAGTTCCGCCCCCGCCGGCCTCCGCATCGCCGTGGTGGGGGCCGGCAGTTCCGGCCTGCTGCTCGCCCTGATGCTGCAGCGCCAGGGCCACCGGGTCTGCCTGTTCGAGCGCTCCGCGCGGCTGCGCACCGAGGGCTGCGGGATTCTGCTGGTGAAGAGCGGTGTGGAGGCGGTGGCGGCGGCCGCCGTCCCGGGCCTGCTCGACGACCTGCTGGCGGGCGGCCATCCCGTGCAGCGGTTCGTGTTCCGCAACCTCCGGGGCGACCTGATCGAAGCCAGCCCGGCCGAGCGGGAGGCCGGGGAGCTGCCCTCCCTGCTGATCCACCGCCGCGCCATTCTCGATGCCCTCTGGGGCCATCTGGATCCCGCCTGCTTCCACGGCGACCATGCGCTCGTCAGCTGGAGCCAGGGGGAGGACGGGGTCGTGGCCCGCTTCGCCGACGGCCGGCAGTGGACCGGGGATCTGCTGGTGGGGGCCGATGGAATCTTCTCCCGGGTGGCGGCCCTGCTCTGCCCGGATCGGCGCCTGCAGTACCTGGGGGACCGGGTCTGGCGGGGGGTGGTGACCGACGAAAGCTTCTGCAGCGGCGGGGATTTCTTCGTGTATGCCCGGGGCCGGGGCATCTACGCCAATTTCTTCGACCTGGGCCCCGACCGGGAGGGCCGGGGGCGCACCCACTGGGGCTTCTTCCAGGAGGAGGAGCTTCCCGACGACCGGGAGACCCGGCAGCGGCTGCTGGAAGAGGGGGTGCCCGCCGCCGCCCTCGCCAAGCTTCCGGCTGATGCGGCCGCCGTGATCGCCGCCACCGCTCCGGAGGGCGTGGTGGCCAACTGGTCGTTCGACATCGATCCCCTGCCCGCCATCGTGGCCGGGCGGGTGGCCCTGATCGGCGACGCCGCCCATGCCATGAGCTCCTCCCAGGCCCGGGGGATGACGGCGGGGCTGGAGGATGCGGTGGCCCTGGCGGCAAAGCTCGCGCCGGGCGCCGCCGCCACACCGCAGCTGGCGCTGCAGGCCTACCAGGAGGAGCGGCTGGCGGTCGTCCACCGGTACCAGGAACGCAGCCGCCAGGTGAGCCATCGCACGGGAAGGAAGCGCTCTCCCACCCGGGCGGCAAGCGCCGCACCGGTTGTGGAGCAACACCGAAAGATGTTGTGAAGGTGACAGTTCCGATCTGGCACAGGGGCCAGAATGCCAATCCTGTATACGAGGCAAGACGTGGCGATCTCCTTACCTCAATCCTCCCGCTCGCGCAGCATGTCCCAGACGCGCAGCAGCGGCCAGACGTGCCGCACCTACCGGCTGGTGGATCTGCAGGGTGAGCCCCATCCCATCCTCGACGACCTCTACGAATCCCTGGATGCCGCCTGGAGCGAGGCGCTCAACTGGTGGCAGGAGGAGTTCGGCCCCGTCCAGGGTCCTGTGGGCATCGGCGTGGAGGTGAGCACCCTCAGCGGCGAGTGGCGCACCCTGCGCTATCCCGGCACCTGATCGTCGGGCCCCTGGGGCCTCAGGCCACCGTCACCCCTTTCCAGAACGCCACCCGGCCCCGGATGTTGCTGGCCGCTTCCTTCGGCTCCGGGTAGTACCAGACGGCGTTGGCATTCTCCTTGCCGTCGACGATCAGGTCGTAGTAATGGGCCTCCCCCTTCCAGCCGCAGAACGAGCGGTGGCTGGAGGCCCGGATGCAGGCCGGGTCGAGGGCATCGGCCGGGAAGTAGGCATTGCCTTCCACCGTCACGATGTCGTCACTGCTGGCGATCACCTTGCCGTTCCAGCTGGCCTGCATCGTGGGCATCCTTTGGGGGCACCATCCTGGCGCCTGACCAGCGACAACGGCCGATTGTCTCACCACTCGTTCGGCTGATAGATCCTCAGGGTCCCCACCCCCACGGGGCTGGGAACCGGCCCGGGGCCGGCCGGGATCGCCGTCACCTGGAACAGGTAGGTGTCGGCCTGGACGGGATTGGTCCAGGGCCGAAGCGACACCGTGACCGTCGCGCCGGGCGGCACGGGCTCGGGGAAGCTGACGTTGAAGCGCCTGGCCGCAGGATCGAACCCGGCCTGCACCGGGATCCGGGGCCCCTCACGGCGGGGCACCCCGAGAAAGGCGCGGGTGCGCTCGACGGCAAACGGGAACTGCCAGTCGGCGCCGCGGATCTGCTGAATGGTCAGGCCACCGAGGGAGGCCCCTGCTCCCGCTTCGAGGCTGAGGGTGAAGAAGTACTCCGCGGGCGACTGGCCCACGTTGGTGGTGTAACTGGTGAGGGTGACCTTCCAGGGGGCCCGCAGGAACTGGGTGCGACCGCCCGGTTCCTGGGCGGGGGCGGCAGGGGCGGCGGGGGCGGCGGCCGCCATGGCCAGGGTCAGGGCCGCCAGGGGCGGCACCAGCCGGCGGAGAACCCCCAGGGAAGCGGGAGCTGAATCGTCTGCCATGCTCTCCACCGGCACCGGGGCCAACGCTAGGGGCCGCCGCCCGAAGGGCGGCTGGCGATGGCCAGGAAGGGGGATGGATCCTGGTCGCGGCGATGCTGCACCGGGATCGGTTCTCCCGCCGCCGAGGGATCGGCCGGATCGAGGCGGGCGGTGGCCTCCAGGGAACGGCGCAACAGGCGGGCCGCGTGCAGCGGCATGTCCCGGGGCACGCTGATGCGATCCCGCAGGTAGCGCAGGCCCCGGGCCGAACCGGGGGGAGGCGGACAGTCCAGGCCCGTGATCAGCCGGGTGAGGGCGCAGCGCAATGGCCGCTCGAACCCCTCGGCTCCAAGGGGATTGCGCGCCAGGAGGGCCCCCCGGTGCCGGAGCACCCGGGCCAGGGCCACCGAGGCCGCGTCATCCGGCTCGCTCTGGCTGGTTTCAGGGTCGGCGCCGGGTGGCGCCACGATCGGCCAGGGGCCCGCATCGATCCGGTCAGCCAGATACCGCTGCTCGCCAGTGCCGCTGGCGTAACAGCCCCCCATCTGGGGGGGCAGGTCATGGGCGTGGGTGTGGAAATCGCTCTGGGTGCCGAGGTAGGTGGAGCGCTCCTCGAGGGCCCGGAACCAGCGATCGATGGCCGGATGGCGCTCCCGCAGCAGGTAGCCCTTGTAGTAGGCCAGGCTGGCATTCATGCGCTCGACGTAGGGCACGAAGATCAGATCCACCGTGCCCAGGTCCCCGAGCAGAAAGGCTCCCGGCTGGGCGTCGAGGGCGGTCGCGAAGCGCTCCGCCCAGCGGTCGAAGCCCTCCCGGCCCCGGGCCTCCTCGGCGGCCCCCCGGGCCGGGACGCAGAGCCACTGGCACCAGGCCCGGAACAGCTGCCGCTCCAGCTGGCGGAGCGGCAGGGCCCGGGACGACTGCATCGCCTCCCCCAGGGAACCGAAGCTCTGCTCAAGGGCCTCGAGGATGCGGTCGCTTTCGGTGATCAGCCGACCATCCAGCTCCAGGGCCGGCAACATGCCGCTGGGCACCCGCTTGGTGTACCAAGGCTCCTTCTGCCCATAGCAGAACATCGTCACCTTGCGGATCCGATAGGGAATCCGCTTCTCCTCGAGCCACAGCCAGACCTTCTGGCAGTACGGACACCAGGCGTGGTGATCGCGGTACAGCGTGACCCGGACCTCCGCCTCCGGGCGGCCGAACAGCCGCAGCTGGGCCTGGGGGCTGGCGGGACCGGCCGTTCGATCGCTCGGCAGCGGGCTGGCCGCCAGGGCCAGCGCACCCCAGTCCATCGGCTCGGGAGGCATGGTTGCGGAGCCGGCCATGCAGGGGGGCGGGGCCCACCAACCTAGTCAGGCCGGCAGGGGCGCTTCCTCCGGCGCGCTCGCACCAACAGGGCCGGCGAATCTAAAGTTCACATCTCCACGCTCCCCAGCAGCTCCCATGTTCGACGCCTTCACCAAGCTCGTCGCCCAGGCCGACGCCCGCGGCGAATTCCTCAGCCCCGGCCAGATCGACGCCCTGGGAGCGATGGTGGCCGAGAGCAACAAGCGGATGGACACGGTCAACCGCATCACCTCGAACGCTTCCAAGATCGTCACCAACGCCGCCCGCGATCTGTTCGATCAGCAGCCCGCCCTGATCGCCCCCGGCGGCAACGCCTACACCCATCGCCGCATGGCCGCCTGCCTGCGCGACATGGAGATCGTGCTGCGCTACATCACCTATGCGATCTTCACCGGCGACGCTTCGGTGCTCGAGGACCGCTGCCTCAACGGCCTGCGGGAGACCTACCTGGCCCTTGGCGTGCCCGGTGCCTCCGTGGCCGAAGGGATCCGCAAGATGAAGGACGCCGCCATCGCGATCGCCAACGATCGCAACGGCATCACCCCCGGCGACTGCTCCGCCCTGATGTCCGAAGTGGGCACCTACTTCGATCGCGCCGCCGCCGCCGTCGCCTGAGTCGGGTCTCCCATCTGCCATCCCGCCGGGGCCACGCCCCGGCTTTTTTGTGACCGTTCGCTGGTGGGAGGGTCTGTTTGTTCGTTTGGCTACATAGCCATCCTTCCCATGCGTTGAGGGTGATTTTGGCCTTTTCCAAGGTTTCACCCCCCTTTTCCGATGCATGGATCTCCGACTGGTGCATCGTCGTCATCCGCGCCATCCGCGCTGACGACCTTCGATCGCCTCCGCAGCCGTTGTCTAAGTGGTCTTCAGGACCAACGACTCAGGCGGATCGCCTTCTTCCTGCTGGCGGTGGGGGCCGGCATCGGCCCGCTGCTGGCCGGCTCGGCCAAGGCGGCCCTGGCCATGGCCCCCACCGACGGCGCCGACACCCTGCTGATGCTGGTGGGTTCGGCCCTGGTTCTGCTGATGACCCCGGGTCTGGCCTTTTTCTACGGGGGCTTCACCCGTCCCAAGAACGTGCTGAACTGCATGATGATGAGCTTCTTCCTGATGGGGCTCATCGGTGTTCTCTGGGTGGTGATCGGCTACAGCTTGGCCTTCGACGTCGGCTTCGGCAGCCCCTTCATCGGTGGGCTGGGATCGATGTTTCTTCATGGGGTCGGCGGTGAACTCGGCGACCAGCCCCTGGCGGCCGGCTTCCCGATCAGCGCCACCTCCTTCGCCCTGTTCCAGGGCATGTTCGCGATCATCACCCCAGCCCTGATTTCCGGGGCCCTGGTGGAGCGCATCAGTTTCAAGGCCTGGTTCTGGTTCTGCCTGATCTGGAGCCTGCTGATCTATTCCCCCATGGCGAAGATGGTGTGGGGCGGCGGCTTCATCGGTCCGTTCGGCGCCATCGGCGCGATCGATTTCGCCGGCGGCACCGTGGTTCACATCGCTTCCGGTGTGGCGGCCCTGGTGGCGGCGGCCATCATCGGCCCACGCAGCACCTGGCCCAACAGCAAGCGTCCGCCCCACAATGTGCCCTTCATTCTGCTGGGGGCCGGTCTCCTCTGGTTCGGCTGGTTCGGCTTCAACGGGGCCAGCATGTTCGCCTCCAAGACGGCGGGGTACCCCTTCCTCACCACCACCACGTCCGCCTCGGCGGCCCTGCTCACCTGGTGCCTGATCGAATGGTTCAAGGACGGCAAACCCACGGCCGTCGGTGCTGCCACCGGTGCCGTCGCCGGCCTGGTGGGCATCACCCCGGCAGCAGGCTTCGTCTACATGGAGCAATCGCTGCTGATCGGCGTCCTCACGGCGGCGGCCTGCTTCGCTGCGGTCCGGGTGAAGGCCGCCATCCAGTTCGACGATTCGCTTGACACCTTCATGGTGCACGGCGTGGGCGGCACCGTGGGCGCTCTGCTGACGGGCATTCTTGCTTCCAAAGCGCTTGTACCTGGCGATTACTTCCCCTTGTCGGCCAAGATCCTTGAGGAATCAGGAAACTTCGGCCTGTTCATCGCCCAGCTCAAAGCCGTTATCCTCACCTATGGATTTGTCGCTCTCGGCACGGCTATTATTCTTTGGATTCTCGGGGCCCTGATGCCACTCCGCGTCAGCCCTGAAGAGGAAGAGCGCGGTCTCGACTTCGTGGCTCACGGAGAAGAGGCGTACGATCCAATGACCAACTGACGACCAAACCTTCCATGAAAATGATCACGGCCATGGTCCGCCCCTCCAAGGTGGATGCCATCAAGACTGCCCTCGTCGCCCTTGACATCATCGGCATGACGGTCACCGACTCCCGTGGATTCGGTCGCCAGAAAGGCCAGGTGGAGCGCTACCGGGGAACGGAGTTCACCGTCGAGTTCCTTCCCAAGGCAAGGATCGAGATCGTCGTCCCCTCCGCCAAGCTGGACGCGGCGATCGCCGCCATCACCCAAGCGGCCCACACCGGTGAAATCGGCGACGGCAAGCTCTTCGTCACCCCGGTCGAATCGGTGATCCGGATCCGCACCGGCGAATCCGGCGAATCCACCCTCTGAGCCTCAGCCGCCGGCATCGGCGCCCCCCACCCGGAGCTGGCCATCAAGGTCAGCTTTTTTTTGGCTCCCGACACGGACATCCGACGGTCACCAGACCCACCGCGATCCGACCCACCAGAGGTCCCAGCCGGATCCCCCTGGCCGCCCCCGGCCGCCCCCCTGGTCATCGGCCAGGATTTCCGGATCCGTCGTCGCCGGCCATGGAGCAGCCCCGCACCCTGCTGATCAGCGGCGCCAGCCGGGGCATCGGCCGAGCGATCGCGGAACGGGCCCTGGCCGAGGGCCATCGGCTCAGCCTCGGCCTGCGCGATCCTGCCGCCCTGCCGGAGGGCCCGCTCCGGCAGGCCGCCAACCGGCGGAGCGACCGAGTGTTCGTCCATCCCTACGAGGCGCGCGACCCCGGCCAGGCGACCGCCTGGGTGGCGGCGACGCTGGCCCGGTTCGGCGCCATCGACGGGGTGATCCACTGCGCCGGTCTCTTTTCCCGGGTGGGCCTGCTGTTCGCGCCGGGGGACGAGCAGGAGATCGAGGACCTGTGGCGCGTCAATCTGATGGGTCCCTGGTGGCTCACCCGGGCCGCCTGGCCGGCGTTGGTGGCCAGTGGCGACGGCCGGGTGATCACCCTGGTGTCGATGAGCGGCCAGCGGGTGAAGGGCTCCCTGGCGGCCTACCCCTGCAGCAAATTCGCGCTGATGGCCCTGTGCCAGTCGATGCGCAACGAGGGCTGGGACGCCGGGATCCGGGTGACGGCGATCTGCCCGGGCTGGGTCAACACCGCCATGGCCTCCCAGGTGACGGCCCTGCCGGCCGGCGCCATGACCCAGCCCGAGGACCTGGCCGCCCTCACCGCCCAGCTGCTGCGGCTGCCCGCCAGCGCCGTGCCCTTCGAGCTGAAGATCAACTGCGTGCTGGAACCCTGCTGAGGCCGCTCAGATCAACCGCGAGCCGGAGGCCGCCTGGCGTTGGGAGGGGTCGAACACGGCCGCCACGGTGCGGATCAGCCAGCGACCCGAGGTGGTGACCTCCACCAGGCCGCGGCCATCGGCCCGACTGAGCCGCACCAGCCCGTCGTCAGCCAGGGCCTCGAGGGCAGCCCACTCGGCGGCGTAGCGCTCCGGATCGATCGCCACCTTGAACTGGCACATCACCTCGCGGATCAGCTCCCGCCGCTCCAGCACCTCCGGATCCCTCACCACCAGCCCCCGCTCCACCGGCAGCTGACCGGCGGCGATGCTGGCGGCGTAGGCCTTGAGATCCCGCTGGTTCTGGCTGAACAGCCCGGGGAACTGGCTGATCGCCGTCGGGCCCACCCCCAGCAGCTCCAGCTCCCCGCCGGTGGTGTAGCCCTGGAAGTTGCGGTGCAGACGCCCCTCTCTGGCCGCCACGGCCAGGCTGTCGCCGGAAAGGGCGTAGTGGTCCATGCCGATGGCGTCGTAGCCGCAGCTGCCCAGGCGGGCCGCGGCACTGTCCAGCATCTGCAGCCGCTGGCGCTGGCTGGGCAGATCCTGCGGCGCGATCTTGCGCTGCAGGGGCAGCTGCTCGGGCAGGTAGGCGAAGGAGAACAGGGAGACCCGGTCGGGGCGCAGCTCCTGCACCAGGGCCAGGGTGGCGTCGAACCGCTCCGGGGTCTGGAGCGGCAAACCGCAGATCAGATCGACGTTGACGCTGGCGAAGCCCGCCTCCCGCATCCAGGCCATGGCCCGGCGCAGCTGGTCCACCGGCACCACCCGGTTCACCGCCTGCTGCACCAGGGGGTCGGCATCCTGGATGCCGAAGCTGATCCGGGAGAAGCCCAGCCGGCGCAGCTCCATCACATCCTGGCGGCTGAGGGCCTCCGGATTGACCTCGATCGAGGCCTCCAGATCGCTCGCCAGATCGAAATGGCGCTCGATCAGACCCCAGAGGCGCTGACGCTCGGGGATCGTCAGATAGTTGGGGGTGCCCCCGCCCCAGTGCAGCTGGGCGAGGCGGCGGCGCTGGGCGGAGTGGCGGGTGATCAGCTCCAGTTCCGCGGCCAGGGCCTCCAGGTAGGGCTCCACCACCTTCGAGCCGGCGCCTGTGGTGATGCGGTTGCAGCCGCAGAACCAGCAGGCGTTGCGACAGAAGGGCACATGCACGTAGAGCGACAGCGGCGCGTCGGTGGGGCGGGCCAGCTGGGCCTCCAGATCGGCCGCGCTGACGCCGCCGTGGAACGCCGCGGCCGTGGGATAGCTCGTGTAGCGGGGGACGGGCCGGTCGTGCTTGAGCAGCAGATCGATCGGGGTGGCGGGACGCGGGGTGAGGGTGGCCGCAGGGGTCATGGGGAAGGGAGTTGGGGGCGGAAGGGGTTGGAGGGGCCGATGGGTTGTGGAGGGGCGATCAGGCGGCGAGGTCCCCCAGCTCCGCCAGCAACCGCTGGGTGTCGTGGAAGGCGATCACCGATTCCTCCAGCAGTTCCAGCTCCTCGTCAGCGCTGAGGTCCATCCGCTCGATGGCGTCATGGAGCTCCTGCTTCAGTTCGGGGATGGGGCGCTGGAACTCCCAGAACTGCAGGGGCGGCAGGCCCTGGGCCGCGAGGATGGCGTTGGCCTGCTCGGCCAGCTGCTGGCCCCCGGAGAGATCGCCGCCGTAGCGCACGTAGACGTGGGCCATGAACCGGTGCGGGGCCTGCTGGGCCAGACGCTGCAGGTGCTCCAGCCAGATCGCGGCCGCTGCGGAAGCGGGCGTGGCCGGGACCACGGCCAGCCTGGCGATGTCCCCGTCCAGGGCCCGGGTGCGAGCCAGGTCGGCCCAGGGGAAACCCTCCGCTCCCAGGGCGGCGGCGAGCAGGGGGCCCCGGGCCTCGATCAGGTCGTAGGCGGGGGCAAGGGCACGGATCAGGGCCGCCAGCTGGAGGGGGTGGGCCTGCCCCGCCAGCAGCGACCGGGAGAAGGCCATGCCCTCGGCCTGGTGGTGGGCGGCACCGATGCGGCCATGGAGCCGGCGCACCCGGGGGCCGAACCCCTTGTGGGCGAGGACATCGGCGGGCCTGACGTGGTCGGAGATGGCGGCAGGGATGGCGGCGGTCATGGGGAACGGAACCGAAGGAGAACGGGCCCGGTGGGGCACTGATGCCTACGATATAACGGTACTGTTGTTCCATGCTTCTGTGGCAACAGATTCGTTGCAACCCACCCCATCCACCATGTCCTTCACCACCCAGGCCCCGGCCGCCGCGCCCCTGCGCTCCCTCTCCTTTCTGGTGGCCCCACGGGGCCAGCTCAGTGGGGACGGCCAGCTGCGGGAGCTGATCGAGGAACGCCGCCAGCGCAAAGGCGCGGATGTGGAGCTCTGGTATCTGGGACCGGAGCTGGTGGAGGAACTGCACCTGGCTCAGGCCTTTCACCATTCCCCTGCGAAAGACCAGGGCCAGACGCGGCCACAGGACCCCATCGAAGCGATCGTGGCCGGTGACACCGCCGTGATCACCTGGCTCCAGCTGCGCTTCGGTGGCTGCACCGGGACACTCGCTCTGACGACGGGCTGGCTGCAGAAGCGGGCGGGGGCACTGCCCCCCCGGGCGCCGGCCGCCGACACCGCGACCAGCAGCGCTGGCGCCGAGAGGACCTAGAGGGGGGATCGGGCCGCCACCGACCAGCGGTGGCTGGCCTCGCAGAACACCCCCAGCGGTGGTCCCGGAGCCGTGACAGCGACCCTCAGGGGTGTTTCTGTTGGGCTGACGGCCCGATTCCCCGGCGGAGGCGCAGTGAACCCAACCGCAACGACCCGTTCGGGCCATTGCCAGGCCCCTGCCGCCGGTGCCTGATCTCACCCCGGCCGTCGGCGGCACCTCCGCCGCCCCTTTCTGCAACCTGCTGCTGCCCACCGGCGCCCAGGCGCGGGGGCGCACGCTCCCCGGGCGCAAGGTGGTGATCGTGGGCCGCGCCGTGGGCATGGCCTGCGCCGTGGCGATCCTGCACCGGGGCTGCCAGGAGGAGCTGGTGCTGGTGGATGTGGCCCATGACCGGCTGGAGGGGGAGGTGATGGACCTCTGCCACGGCCTGCCGTTCCTGCCCCGCACCGACCTGCGGGCCGGGAGCGTGGAGGAGGAGGGACGGGACGCCGATCTGGTGGTGATCACCGCCGGCGTGGCCCAGCAGCCGGGCCAGTCGCGGCGGGAGCTGATCGAGCGCAATGCGGCCCTGTTCCGCAGGCTCATACCGCCGATCGCGCTCCACTGCCCCCGGGCGGTGCTGCTGGTGGTGAGCAACCCGGTGGATGTGCTCACCCACATCGCCGGCCAGCTGAGCGGCTTCCCCGCCCATCGGGTGATCGGCTCGGGCACCGTGCTCGATTCCGCCCGCTTCCGCATGGCCATCAGCCGCCGGCTGGGCATCGATCCCCACGACGTCCAGGCCTGCGTGATCGGCGAACACGGCGATTCCGAGGTGCCGGTGTGGAGCCGGGTGGCGGTGGCTGGCTCCGGGCTGGTGGATGGGGGCTGGGAAGGCAGCCGCACCCTGGCGGATCCGGAGCTCCAGGAGCTCTTCCATGGCGAGGTGCGCCAGGCGGCCGACGCGATCATCCGGCTCAAGGGCAGCACCTCCTGGGCCATCGGGCTGGCCACTGCCGAGATCGTCGAGGCGGTGCTGCGCAGCAAGGACCAGATGCTCACGGTGAGCAGCCGCAGCCACGGCCACTACGGCCTGCCCGATGTCTGCCTCAGCCTGCCCACGATCGTCAACGACAGCGGCGCCGCCGCCCTGGTGCAGATGGCCCTGACCGAGAAGGAGATGGGGCAGCTGCGCCACAGCGCCGGGGTGCTGCGGAGCATGCTCGATGCGGCGGGGTTCTGACCTACGCCGCCGCCTGCGCCGCCCGGCCCGCCAGTCGCGCCACCAGGGCGCGGGCCTGGGACGGCGGGAAGCCCACCGTCTCGATCGCCGCCTGGAAGCAGCCCACGAATTCGCCCACCAGCTCGGCCGGATCGATGCCGATGGCCTTCATGTCGTCGCGGACGCTCTGGAGCATCGCCATCACGATCGGGACGGCCCGCTCACAGCAGGCCGCGATCGGTGCGGCCACCTCCGGGAACCAGGCCGCCAGCCAGCGCCCGCCGTACTCCAGGTGTTCGGCCTCATCGGTGAGCACCGACTGGATGATCGGCGCGGCGAAGGGGTCGGCCACCGGCTGGTAGCAGCGGTAGGCGGCCACGGCGAAGCTCTCCACGATCAGGCACTGGATCACCAGGGCGCTGACGCGGTCGCCGCTGCGCACGGCCTCACGGAACAGCCGGTGCAGGGGCGCGAACAGGCGGCGTGCCAGCGGCAGATCCGGGCGGATCCCCAGCTGCCTGCCACAGCCGGAGAAGTCGCGGGCATGGTGCCCCTCCATGGCGGCGAGCCGCATCAGGTCGTCCCGGTCCTCCGGAAGGAGGCCGGCCAGCAGGCGGAAGTGGCTGTCCGCCAGGCCCTCGCCCACGATCACCAGGGCGTTGATGCGGCTGTAGGCGTCGCGGTAGGCGGCGCTCAGATGGGGCTGGGGCATGGGAAAAGAGGCGAGGGAACAGAAGCTGAACGATCCGCTGGTGGAGGCCGCAGGGAACGCCGCGGGCAGCCCGGGCTCAGCCGGCCTCCGCCCGCACCATCGGCTGCCAGAACTGCTGCCACAGCAGCCCGCCGAAGCGCAGCCGCAGGCCCAGCTGCTGCAGGGGGCCGGCCCCCCGGCGGCGGGCGGCGCCCATCTCCTGGAAGCAGGCGACGAGGCGGTCCCGCAGGGCGATGAAGCCGCCGGACTCCAGATCGAACACCCAGGGGAAGGCCCGGCGGGCGGTGCGGTTGGTCTGACGCATCACCTCGGCGTCGAAGGCCTCCGGGTCCATCCCCAGGATCCGGTAGAACTCGCCCCGCTCACAGACCGTGAGGCTGTGGGTGAGAAACACCGACCACAGAAAGAAGCGACTCAGCAACTTGCCGCGCAGCCCCTGGCGCAGGGCGGGCCAGCAGCGGATCAGCATGTTGAAGATGTCGCCATGGCGGTTCTCGTCCTGGCACCAGGGTTCGAAGAAATCGAACAGGGGCGCGAAGTTGCTGTCGGGATGGGCCTTGAGATGGCGGTCGATGAGGATGTACCGCCAGTAGCCGATCTTCTCCGACAGGAAGACGCTGTAGAGCACCCAGCTGAGGGGGAACCAGGTGATCGGCCGCTTGGTGCTGAGGCTGGGCAGGTCGATCTCGATGCCCTCGGCCACCAGGGCCCGGTTGAGGAAACCGGCATGGCGGGCCTCATCCCGGGCCATCAGCTGGAACAGCCGCCCCATCTCGGGACGCTGCGCCTGGAACAGCCGCCGGGAAAGCTCCTTGAACAGCAGGAAGCCGGAGAACTCCGACACGCAGGAGCGCACCAGGTAGCTCTCATACGCCTCCTTCTCCTCGGGGCTCAGGTCCCGGAGCCGGTCCAGCGGTGCCTTGCGATCGAAATGGTCCCGGTTGTAGTCCGCCTCCATCTCGGCGAGCATCGCCTCGAAGGCCGGCCGCTGCGGCTCCAGATCCGTGCGGGCCGCCTTGGCGATCTGGGTCGTGTAGAACCGCGGGGTCAGCAGGTCTTCCCGCAGGTGGGGCGCCGCAGCTGGGGAGGAGAGAGTGGCGGTCATCAGGGAGCGACGCTGGTTCACGTCATAACGACAACGTGATACTACGTGGTCCAGGTGTCGCAGACCTGTGGTTTCACGTTTCTGTATCAACAGTCTGAGATGCAAGCGTGGTAACCTCAGCCGATCACGGGCTGCGCGGCGGTCGATGGAATCTCTGGCCGACTACTTCAAGGTGTTCTCCGAGCCCAACCGGCTCACCGTGCTCGAGACCCTGCGCCAGGGGCCTCTCAACGTCACCGCCGTCGTCGAGAAGACCGGCCTCAGCCAGGCCCTGGTGTCCAAGCACCTCAAGCTGCTGACCATCGCCGGGGTGGTGCGCCGCCGTCCCGAAGGCAGCCTGGTGTTCTATGAAGTGATCGACAAGGGCGTCTTCCAGCTCCTGGCCCAGGCCCGGAAGCTGATGCTCGCCTCCCGCCGCCAGCAACTCGATGCCCTTGCGGCCATCCTCTGACCGTCCCGCCGACCTGCCGGACGACCTCCCCGCCGATCTGGACGCCCTCAAACGCGCCCTGGCCGGGGGCCGCCGCCACTTTGCCGGCCTGCGGCTGGGGGATCTCGATGGCGTGGCGCTGGATCTCGGTGACTGCGACCTGAGCGGCGGCTGCTTCAAGGAAGGCCGCTTCGGCCACGCCCGGCTGGCGGGAGCGAACGTGGAGGCCGCCTGCTTCCAGCAGGCCCTGCTCTGGGGGGCCGACCTCTCCGATCTCAAGGCCGGCGGCTCCTTCTGGCACGACGCCGACCTCTCCTCGGCCCGGCTGCAGGGGGCCGATTTCGGCGCCGCCCTGATGCACCGCTGCTGCCTGCGGGGGGTGCTCGGGGCCCACAGCCGCTGGCGAGCCACCCGGCTGGTGGAGGCCGACTTCCGCGGTGGACTTGACCAGCGCACCGACCTGGGCGGAGCCGATTTCCAGGGGGCCGACCTCAGCTTCGCCCAGATGCAGGGGGCCCTGCTGCAGGGGAGTGATCTGCGCGGTGCCTGCCTCTACGGCACCAACATGGGAGGCGCCGACCTGCGCGAGGCCGATCTGAGCGGCTGCGACCTGCGGGACACCGATCTCCGGGACGCCATGCTGGAAGGCACCCTGCTCCACGACGCCCTGCTGCCATGACCGACTGCTTCGATCTGATCGTCCTCGGGGCGGGCTCCGGTGGCCTGGCCGCCGCCAAACGGGCTGCCTCCTACGGGGCCTCGGTGGCGATCGTGGAGGGCGACCGGGTGGGGGGCACCTGCGTGATCCGCGGCTGCGTGCCCAAGAAGCTGCTGGTCTACGGCTCGGCCTACCGCCACCTGCTCGGCGATGCGGCCAGCTACGGCTGGCAGCTGGAGGGCTTCCGGCCGGATGCCTCGGTGCTGCTTGCCAACGTGCGCCGCGAGGTGGACCGGCTCAATGAGCTCCATATCGGCCTGCTGGAGAAGGCGGGCGTCCAGCTGGTGCGGGGCTGGGGCCGCTTCGCCGATCCCCACCACATCGATATCGTCCAGGGTGGCGAGACCACCCGTCGGCTCAAGGGGGAACGGATCCTGATCGCCGCCGGCGGCCGGCCGCACCGTCCCAGCTTCCCCGGGGCCGAACTGGGCTGGGTGAGCGACGACATGTTCCTGCAGGAGCGCTTCCCGGACCAGGTGGTGGTGGTGGGGGCGGGCTTCATTGCCTGCGAATTCGCCTGCATCCTGCATGGCCTGGGCGTGGCGGTGACCCTGCTGGTGCGGGGCGACCACCTGCTGCGGGGCTTCGACCGGGAGGCCTCCGCCGCCGTGCAGGAGGCCATGGAGGCTGAAGGCATCGAGATCCGCTTCGCCCACAGCCCCGCCGCCATCACCGGCGTCCCCGGCGCCCTGGAGCTCACCACCCAGAGCGGTGAGGTGCTGCCCTGCGGCGGCGTGCTGCTGGCCACGGGCCGCCGGCCCTTCCTCGAGGGGCTGCAGCTGGAGTGCGCCGGGGTGGCGGTGGAAGGGCACCGCATCCCGGTGGATGCCGACCAGACCACCAACGTGCCCCACATCCATGCCGTCGGCGACGTGACCGACCGCATCAACCTCACCCCGGTGGCGGTGGATGAAGGCCGCGCCTTCGCCGACACCGTCTACGGCAACAAGCCCCGCCGGGTGAACCACGACCTGGTGGCCAGCGCCGTCTTCAGCCAGCCGGAACTGGCCGGGGTGGGGCTGAGCGAGGAGGCGGCGATCGAGCGCTTCGGTGCCGAGGGCATCCGGGTGCACCGGGCCCGCTTCCGCCCCATGGCCCAGGCCCTGCCGGCCCGGGGCCCCCGTGTGCTGCTCAAGCTGATCGTGGAGGCCGCCACCGACCGGGTGGTGGGTTGCCACATGGTGGGCGAGCACAGCGCCGAAATCATTCAGATGGCGGCGATCGCCATCGGCATGGGCGCCACCAAGGCCGATTTCGACCGCACCATGGCGCTGCATCCCTCGGTGGCCGAGGAGTTCGTCACCATGGCCGGCTGAACGGGACCGGGACGATCAGAGCTCCTCTTCCACCCCCGGCTGGATGGTGCAGTCGGAGAGGGGGTAGCTGACGCAGAGCAGGGCGAAGCCTTCGCCGATCTGGTCATCGTCGAGGAAGCTCTGGTCGGACTGGTCGACGCTGCCGGAGAGGATCTTGCCGGCGCAGGTGCTGCAGGCCCCGGCGCGGCAGGAATAGGGAAGATCGATGCCCTGCTCCTCGGCCGCGTCGAGGATGTAGGTGTCGTCGGGACAGGTGAAGGATGTCCCTCCTTCCAGGCTGATCGTGAAGCTCGCCATGGTGCCGCAGGAGGACGATCAGCCAATCCTTGGGGGAACCTCGGGCGGCGGTATGTATCGCAGCGAACAGGGTGCGCGGGCGGACACGCGCGGCGATCAGGCCACCGGACCGCTGGAGGGGTCGGCGGGGAAGCCCCAGGCCCGGCGGAGTCCCGGGTCGGACAGTTCCCAGGCATGTTCGCTGGCCACCACGGCGGCCCGCACCCCTTCCCCCGTCAGCCCCCTGGCCGCCCGGCAGCGCTCCAGCAGCTGGCGGAAGCGCAGGCTCTCCTGCAGCAGCCGCTCGACCCGCTCGCCCCCCCCGGCGCTGGCGAGCATCGTCGGCTGCCGGGCGCAGAGTTCGAGGGTCTCGATGTGCTGCTCCAGCCAGGCGGCCTCGTAGTGCAGCATGGCGTCGCTGCAGTCCTCGAGACGGGCGGCATAGAGGGTCAGGTGCTCCTCCAGCACGGCAGGGTCCCCGGAGCGATCGACCGGGACCGGAGCGGTGCTGCGGTCATGGAGCCGCTGCATGATCTGACGCAGGTAACTCATCGGCGGTGGCCTCGCAGCACTCGATCGGTCGGTGGGGTCAGACGGCCGCCAGACCCCGTTCGTTGAACACCCCTTCGAACAGCACCGAACTGAGGTAGCGCTCGCCGGAGTCGGGCAGCACCACCACGATCGTGCGGCCCTCGAAGGCCGGCTCCCTGGCGAGCCGCAGGGCGGCCACCGTGGCGGCGCCGCAGGAGATGCCCGCCAGGATCCCCTCCTCCTTCATCAGGCGGCGGGCCATGGTCACCGCCTCCTCATCGCTGACGGCCTCGACCCGGTCGACCAGGCTCAGGTCGAGGTTGGCGGGAACGAAGCCGGCGCCGATGCCCTGGATCTTGTGGGGGCCGGGCCGCAGGTCCTCACCCGCCATCGTCTGGCGGATGACGGGACTGTTAAGCGGCTCCACCGCCACCGACACCAGCGGCTGGCCGAGGGTGGTCTTGATGTAGCGGCTGACGCCGGTGATGGTGCCGCCGGTGCCGACGCCGCAGACCAGCGCATCCACCACGCCGCCGGTGTCCGTCCAGATCTCGGGGCCGGTTGTGTCGTGGTGGATGCGGGGATTGGCCGGGTTCACGAACTGCTGCAGCATCACCCAGCGGTCCGGTTCGGACTCCGCCAGCTCCCGGGCGGCGGCGATGGCCCCCCCCATGCCCTGCCGCCCTTCGGTGAGCACCAGGTGGGCGCCGTAGGCCGTGAGCAGCTTGCGCCGCTCCAGGCTCATCGTCTCCGGCATGGTGAGGGTGAGGGGGATGCCCCGGGACGCGGCCACGAAGGCCAGGGCGATGCCGGTGTTGCCGCTGGTGGGCTCGATCAGTTCCTTGCCGGGCCCCAGCAGACCATCCTTCTCGGCCTGCCAGATCATGGCCGCGCCGATGCGGCACTTGACCGAGTAGGCCGGATTGCGGCCCTCGATCTTGGCGAGCACCCGGGCGCCGCATCCCTCCGTGACGCGATGCAGCTCCACCAGCGGGGTCTGCCCGATGCTGAGGCTGTTATCGGCGTGGATGGGGCTCATGGCGCTCCCTCTGGATCCGGTCCATGGGCACCTTAGTCAGCGTCCGATCCCCGGGGACTGTCAAGCAGCTGGGGCACGTCGTCCGGGCGACGTCGGCCCATACCATCGCCCCCGTCGGATGCAGCGTCGTCAGGGGTGAAGACACCGGTCCCCGGGATCCATGGACCCATCGCCCTGCTGCTGCTGCTGCTCTCCATCGCCGTGGTGACCGTGGTGATCGACCGGGGGCGGTACTGGTGGTCGTGGTGGCGCGGCCGCGCCTCCCGCCGCCAGCAGTGGGAGCGGGTGCTGGCCGACCACGGGGGGCCGGCCGCCGGACGTCTGCTGGAGGACTGGGAGCTGGAGATGCGCTTCGGCGAACCGCTGCTGCAGGCGGCCGTCGTGCTGGCCCCGCTGCTGGGGCTGGTGGGCACCGTGCTCGGTCTGATGCAGGTGCTCGCCAGCCTCGGCCCCCAGCTGCTGCTGCCGGCCGGGGCCAACCTGGCCGGATTCGGCCAGGTGTTGCTGAGCACGGCCCTGGGGCTGATCCTCAGCCTGATCGCCAGCACCGGGCTGTTCGCCAACCAGTGGCTGCGGCGCAGCCAGTGCCTGCGGCTGCAGCGGCTCGGCCGTGCCTGGGCACCGCCGGCATGAACCACGCCCTTGCCGCCCTCGTGGGGTTGACCCTGCTGCTGTGCGGGTCGGTGGCGGCGCTGGCCGACCTGGCCCGGCAGCGCCAGCCGCGGCTGCGGCCGCCGGGGGGCCCGTCCCTGACGGGCGCCGTCTGGGTCGTGCAGGCGCCCGGCGATCGCTGGTTCGTGAACGGGGAACCCGTCTCCCGCGGCCGGCTGCCGGGCCTGCTGGGCTCCCAGCCGGCCGGCAGCGAGATCCACTTCCTGCCGGCGGCCCGCCTTCCCCTGGGCGAGGTGGCCCGGTCCCTGGCCCACCTGCGTTCGATCAGCCCCCGGCCGGTGGGGCTGGCGCTGCCGGAGGCAGGGCCATGAACACCGACGCCGGCCCGACGCCTCGCTGGGGGCACGCCCTGGACGCCGTGGCCCTCGGGGCCATGGCCACCGGACTGGCTCTGCTGACCCTGGCCCTGGTGCTGGTGCCCCAGCGGCTGGCCCAGCGTCCGGCCCACCAGGGGGTCGTCAGCCTGCACCTGGACGTCGACGGCCGGCTGCGGCTCTGGAACCAGCCGGTCCCGCCCGGGCAGCTGGCCGCCGTACTCCAGCGGCTCCAGGATGGCCCCGGCCAGCCGACCCTTCGTCTGATCCCTGATCGAGACGTCCCCTGGGGATCGGTGCAGCAGCTGATGGAGCGCCTGGGCCGTTCCGACCTGCCCCTGGAGCTGCAGCTGCCATGACCATCAAGGCCAGCTTCCGCTTCCCCCGTTGGCGCCATCTGCGCCTGCCCCTGCTGGGGGCCCTGGCCCTGAACGGACTTCTCGTTGTGGCGGCCCTGCGTCCGCCCGCCAGCACAGCACCCGCTGCGGCGGCCCCACCGGCGGATGACACTCCGGAATTGCTGCGGTTCAGCCGCCAGCAGGCGCGGGAGCCGGCCCTGGCGGCCCTGCCCCTGCCCCCGCTCAGTGCCCTGCCGCCGCCCCCGCCGACGGATCTGCCGGCGCAACCGCGTCGCGGGGCCGACAGGGGCGCGGCCCGTGCCCGGGCAGCGGCCGGCACGCCGGCGCCGCCGGGAGCTGGCCGGGAGCGCGCCGGCGCCAGGACGGGCCCGGAGCTGGCGGCGACCCGGATGCTCGCCCTGGCCCTGCAGGCCAGGGCGCTCGAGGCGGCCGAGTCCAGCGCCGTTACGGCGCTGTGGGAGCAGGCGACGCCCACCCGGGAGGCCCCCGCCGGGATGGCCACCGCTCCGGAGGGAATGGAACTGCGGCGACTGCCGCTCGCAAGAGCCCGCAGCGCCGGTCTGGCCTCCAGCGACCCCCTCGCCGTGCTCGCCGGCGGCAAGGTGCTGCTGCTGTGGCCGGATGGCAGCACCTTCTGGCTGCTGGCGGCCGCGGGCGACAGCCGGGCCGCAGGCGACAGCCGTGGCGCACGCGACAGCCGTGGCGGAGAAGACAGCCGGAGCGGAGGGGACAGCCGTGCCGCCGGGGCCAAGCCCTGAGGCGGATCAGTCGCCGGTGGCCTGAGGCGCCGCCAGCGCCTCGAACAGGCGCCCCAGGGCCTCCGCCAGGGCGGTGGCGTCGAGCATGCCGTAGCTGAGCCGCAGCAGGGACTGCCCGCCGACCTGGGGCAGTCCGAAGCTGTCGCCCGGCAGGGCGGCCACACCGTGCCCCAGCACCAGATGGCGCAGCAGCGACGCGCCCCCCAGGCTGCAGGGGAACCGCAGCAGCCCATAGAAGGCGCCGTCAAGAGGGCCCAGCAGCTCCACCGCCTGGCCGCCGGCGCGGGCGGTGGCCACCGCATCGAACAGCTGCCGGCGCCGCTCGCCGAGGGCGGCGATGTGGGGCCGGCACCAGGCCGGGCCGGCCTCCAGGGCCGCCAGGGCCGCCCGCTGGCTCACCAGGGGCGGACAGATCAGCACCGTGTCCTGGACCTTGGCCAGCGCCCCCATCAGCTGGCGCGGCACCGCCGCATAGCCCACCCGCCAGCCGGCCATGCCGTAAGCCTTCGACAGGGAGAACAGGGACACCGTGTGGGCCCCGCTGCCCGGCAGACGGCCAGGACTTCCATGGGGCACCGTCCCATGGAGGAAGTCGGCGTAGGCCTCGTCGCTCACATGCAGCAGCCCATGGTGGTGGCAGAGGCGGTTGATGGCCGCCAGCACCTCCGGCGGCGTCACCAGACCGCTGGGGTTGTTGGGGGAGATCGTCACGATGGCCCGGGTGCGGGGGGTGATCGCCGCCGCCAGCCGCCCGGGATCGGGCACCAGCCCCGCCGCCACCGGCACGGGCACGCCGCCGGCCAGGCGGATCGCCATGGCGTGATTGAAATAGAAGGGCAGCGGCAGCAGCACCTCGTCGCCCGGGTCGCAGAGCACCTGGGCGATGGCGTGGAAGGCCATGTTGCTGCCGGCGGTCACCAGCAGGTCGCTGCCCTCCAGATCCAGCCCCCTCGCCTCGGTCAGCTCCCGCCGGACCGCCGCCAGCAGGTCCTCCTCGCCCTGCATCGCGCCGTAGCGGTCAAGCCGCGGGTCGGCCTCCGCCAGCGCCAGGGCGACGGCCTGGCGCGCCGCCGCCGGGGGCGCCCAGCAGACCATGCCCTGGGCCAGGGAGAGGACATCCGGGCGCTGGCGCATCAGGGCCCCCACCTGGGCGATCACCGGATCGGCCACCGCCGCCATCCGCCCCGCGGCCTTGGGAGCTGTCCACCCCATCTCAGGCCATCACGGGCAGGAACAGCTCCATCACTGCCCCGCCCCTGGGATGGTTGGAGGCTTGGATGCGGCCGCCATGGGTGACGGCGATCTGCTGGACGATCGCCAGGCCCAGTCCGCTGCCCCCCCGATCGCTGCGCACCCTGGAGGGATCACCGCGGTAGAAGCGCTCGAACATGTGCTCGAGGTCGTCCTCGCTGAGCCCGGGACCCTCGTCGCGCACGGTCAGCAGGCACCAGCCCGCCGTCGCTTCGATCTCCACCCACACGGTGCCCTCCTCCGGGCTGTAGCGCAGGGCATTGTCCAGCAGGTTGAGCACGGCCCGGTGCAGCCGCGAGCCATCCCCCAGCACCGCCAGGTCCCCCTCGGCACTGAGCGCGAGGCGAATGGAGCGCCGTTCGGCCAGGGGCCGCAGGCCCAGCCAGACCTGCTGCACCAGCTGGGGCAGCTCGACCCGGCCACGGCGGCGCACCCCTTCGGGCAGGGTGTTCTCCAGCCGGGAGAGTTCCATCAGGTCGCCCACGAGCCGCTGCAGCCGCAGCAGCTCCCGCTGCAGCCGTTCCACCAGCACGGCATTGGCGTCGTTGACGTGGGCGGCGAGGCTGTCGCCCACCAGCAACAGGGCCGTGAGGGGCGTCTTGAGCTCGTGGGCCACATCGCTGACCCAACGCTCCTGCTGCTCCAGCTGGGCTTCGAGCGAACGACGACTCTGGAGCAGCAGCGCCACCCAGCCGCCCTCACCGGGGAGGGCAAAGACCGCCAGCTGCTGGTCGCCGAGCTCCCAGTCGAGCCGCTGGGGCCGCTCCCGTCGCCGGGTGTTGCGGACCACCTCCTCCAGTTCGCTGGAGCGGCAGACCCGCTCAAGGGGTTCCTGGCGCCGCAGCCCCGCTCCGGGGGCCTCCAGCAGCCGTTCGGCCCGCGGGTTGATCAGCTGGATGTGGTCGGTGCTGTCGAGGATCACCCAGCCATCGGGAGCGGCGTCGATCCAGCGCATCAGCTGCCGGAGGGACAGCCCGGCAACGGTGCGGCCGGGCCTGTCGCTGCGGCGTGCCAGCAGCCAGCCCAGGGCCAGCCCCAGCAGCCCCGCCAGCACGGTTCCCATTCAGCCGAAGCGGTAGCCGAAGCCCCGGACGGTGATCAGGTGTTCCGGAGCCGAGGGGTTGGCCTCCAGCTTCTCCCGCAGCCAGCGGATGTGGACGTCGACGGTCTTGCTGTCGCCGAAGTAGTCGTAGCCCCAGACCCGCTCCAGCAGCTTGTCGCGGCTCCAGACGCGGCGGGGATGCTGCATGAACAGCTCCAGCAGCCGGTATTCCTTCGGCGAGAGGTTGACCTCCAGGCCATCGCGGGTGACGCGGCACTCCTCGGGGTAGAGGCTGAGGTTGGCGTGCTGGAGCACCTTGGCGGCCACCTCCACCGAGCGGCTGCGCCGCATCAGGGCCCGGCAGCGGGCCACCAGTTCCCGCAGGCCGAAGGGCTTGATCAGATAGTCGTCGGCTCCCACCTCCAGGCCCAGCACCCGGTCGGTTTCGCTGTCCCGGGCACTGACCACCAGGATCGGGGTCTGGTTGCCGGCGGAGCGGAGCTGCCGGCAGAGATCGAGGCCCCCCAGGCCGGGCAGCATCAGATCGAGCACCACCAGGGAGAATTCCTCTCCGGGAGGGCACTCCTGCAGGGTGCGCAGGGCCTCCTTGCCGTTGCCGCAGGCGGTGACGGAAAACCCCTCCAGCACCAGCACGTCGCGGATGGTCTCGCGGATCGTGTCGTCGTCCTCGACGACCAGGAGGGGGGGATGCATGCCGGCATTATCGGTGTCGGCGGCGGGGAGATCCCAGAACTGTCTCAACGCCGTGGCAGATAGCTGACCACCAGACGCCGCTGGCTGTCGAGCTGCAGCCAGCCTTCGTCGCGGAGGGCGCCGATCACGCGGGTGACGGTGACCCGGGTGGTGGCCAGGGCACTGGCCACCTCCTGATGGGTGAGGCGCAGGTTGAGGCGCAGACCCGACTCGCAGGGCTGGCCGTACTCGCTGGCCAGGAGCTCGAGGAAGCCGCGCACCCGTTCATCGACGCGCTTCAGACCCATCAGGGCCAGCAGGGCCTGGCTCTGCTGGATGCGCTGGCCGAGGGCCTCCAGCATCGCCACGGCCAGGGTGCCGTCCTGGCGGATTTCGCTGCAGCTGAGGCAGAGCAGGTCGGTGTCGGCCAGGGTGGTGGCGGCGTAGGCCTCGACACCATTGAGCGGATCGCCGAAGGGCTCGTTGGGGCCGGCCAGACCGAGCAGCATCTCGTCACCGTGAATGGTGATGGCACTGAGCTTCACCATGCCGCGAACCACGAGCCAGACGTTGTTCTTCAGCAGGGGGACATGGCTCCCGGCGCTGACATGAACCAGACTGCGTTTCTGGTAGTTGGCTTCAAGAAGTTCGCGGAATCCATCCTTGCTGCCGGATTCACGGGAGGGCGTGAATACCATCGGGGAAAGCGCATCGGATGCATCGAACTGTATGCAGCGACACCCGAGGGACGAGCAAAGGCCTGGTAGTGCTTTGGTTAAGAGCTCGGTAAGGCGGGGGAGGTCAGCAGGCTGGGCTGGGGCTGGCCCTGGCAGCGCCGTTCGAGCAGCGCCATCGACAGGCTGCGGCGCCGCTCCGGCCGAACCAGCCCATCGGCCCGCTGCCGCCACTGCCCCCAGCAGGCCTGGGCCCGGCCCCGCAGCAGGGCCTCCAGCACGGGCACGCTGCGCGCCAGCCCCGACGGCAGCTGGTCATCGATCGCCTTCTCCAGGACGTGGAGATCGTTGAGTTCACCGAGGAGCTCCTGCAGGTCCCGCAGCTCGGCGATCCACTGCCGGCAACGGGAGCCGGTGACGGCACCGAGATTCTCCAGCCCGTAGCGCGCCGTCTTGAGTCGCTTGCGCAGGTCGTGGACGAGTTCCATGTCACCCTGCCGGTCGGCGATGAACCAGCCGGGGTGCTGAAACAGGCCGGCCACCATCGGAGCCTGCCACTCCTGGCTCCAGGAACGCAGGGGAAGCGCACCCAGCGGGGTGAGATCGGGCTCCCGGAGCCAGCCCTGGAGCTGGGAGAGCAGTTTCAGGTAGCCGCCGCTGTGCAGGGCCGTGACCAGCTGCTCGTAGGCCAGGGCCCGCTCGCGCCGCAGCTGCTTCAGCACCGGCCGCAGGGCCCTGCGCTCCCCATCGGGCAGCTCACCGATGAGGTCGTGCTCCAGCCGCTGGCGCAGCACATCCAGATCCCGCGCCATGCCGAGGCGGCGCACCATCTTGGCCAGCCGCGGATCGCCGACGGCTCGGGGCAGCCGCAGGGCGGGGGCGAACTGCTGCAGACAGGTGCGCAGACGACGCAGGGACACGCGCATCTGATGCAGGGGTTCGGGGTCCCGGTCGGCCAGAACGGGCCCCTGGAGTGACACCAGCTTCTGGGTGTGGCGCCCGATCAGGTCAACGGCGAAGGCTCCGTTGCTGGTGAAAGGCTCGTCGTACGGGCTGGCCATGGGAGGGGCCGGGGGCCTCAACGGGGTGATGTCGAGCGGATCTCCGCGAAGCTGCGGCGGATCGCCTGGCTGATGGTGAGTCCGATGGGCAGATCGCCGCCGAAGGAGGTGCCGAGCAGATGGCGATAGAGCTTGGATTCAACGATACGGTAGGTATCCTTCGGCAGGGGAATGGCGCCCGCCTGCTCCGTGAACCGCAGACCCCGCTGCACGGTGAACGTGATGAAACGACGCACTTCGGGCCTCTCGCGCAGGTCCTTGTCGTTCACATAGACGAAGAGCGGACGGGAGAGGGGCTGATAGCGCTCCCGCTGCACGTTGTTGACTGAAGGCAGCCAGGCGCCCCTCGGCCCGGCGATTTCCAGGGCCTTGAGTCTGCCGCCCTGGCTTCGGTAGTAGGAGAAACCGAAATAACCCAGGGCTTGGGGATTTTTCTCCACACAGCGCACCAGCACGTTATCGTCCTCGCTGGCGGTGTAATCGCTGCGGGAGTTACCCGAATCGCCATTGATGGCTTTGTTGAAGTAGTCGAAGGTTCCCGAATCCTTGCCGGGCCCACAGAGGCTGATCGGCCGATCCGGCCAGGCGGGATTGACCTGCTTCCAGCGCTGGATGCGGCCCTGGGCCTTGCGGTTCCAGAGGCTGGAGAGCTGGGCCGTGCTGATGCGGCTGGCCCAGGTGTTGCGGGGGTTGACCACCACCGAGATGGCATCGAAGGCGAGCGGCAGTTCGATGAAGCGGACCCCCCTGGCGGCGCAGGCCTTCAGCTCCTTGGAATTGATCGGGCGGGAGGAGTTGCTGATCGGGATCTCACCCCGGCAGAAGCTGCGCAGGCCGCCGGAACTGCCCGTCTCCTTCAGGGCGATGGAGACCGGCGGCCCACCCGGCCGCTCCTGGAAGGCTTTGGCCGCCGCCTCCATGATCGGGAAGACGGTGCTCGACCCCTCGATCCGCACCACCGGCGCCGGGGCCGTCTGGGCGTCGGCCCGCTTCGCCGTCAGGGCAGTCCCGAGCCAGGCCCCCAGCAGGAGGGCCACCCCGGCCCGGGCCCCGGTACGCAGCATCGGACCTGTCGCGGACAGCTTCGGGACCATGTCGTGACCAGCGAAGGGGAGGCGCTGGGCCGATCCTGCACCACGAAGACCGGGGGTTGGGTTAAGGGGAGATTGTGGCTGCGGCCGCGGCAGCCACCCTGCACGGGATTCCTTCCAGGGTCATCAGCCCTGCCCTGTCCAGTCCTGGAACCAGCCCCGCCGCCACAGCCACCAGGCCTGGAGCGTGGCGATGAGCAGCATCAGCAGCATGACGATGGCGTAACCATGGCGCCACTTCAGCTCGGGCATGTACTCGAAGTTCATGCCGTAGATGCCGACGATGAACGTGAGCGGCGCGAAGATGCTGGTGAGAATGGTGAGGGTCTTCATCACCTGGTTCATCCGGTTGCCCACGCTGGCGGCATAGGACTGGGTGATGGCATCGCACTGGCCGCGGAGAGACCCGCAGGCTTCGAACAGCTGATCCACCAGCTCGGCCATGTCCCGGAAGCCCTCCAGGGCCTCGGTGCCCAGCAGCCTCTGCCGCTGACGCAGCAGCAGCCGGATCTGGTGGCGCAGGGGCCAGATCATGGTGCGGATGATCCGCAGGTTGCTGCGGAATTCGTAGGAGCGGCGCAGGATCAACGGCCGGGGATTCCGCAGGGAGGATTCCTCCAGGGCATCCAGCCGCTGGGACATGGCCTCCAGCATCGGGAACAGATCATCCAGCAGGTCATCGATCAGGAAGTGCAGGATGTCGTCCAGGTCCCGGTCCGCCAGGGATCCCGACTGGGACAGCAGCCAGTCGGTGAGTTCGGGGAAGGGATCGCCGCCGCCACCTTCCTCCAGGGTGATCAGCAACCCGGGCAGCAGCACCAGGGCCACCTGCTCGCTGACGAGATGGGCCGGGTCCTTGGCGAAGCTGAGCCGGTGCAGCACCACCAGCACCAGGTCCTCCAGCCCGTTGACCTGGGGCCGCTGGGGCACCTCGAGCAGGGGGCCGCGCAGCACCGCCGGCACCTCGAGGCGATCCAGGAGCTCAAGGATGGAGCGGCGATCGTCCAGCCCCTGCACCCGCAGCCACAGGGGTGTGCCCTCCTTGCGCAGGGCGACCAGGCGGTCGACGTCGCCGGCGGTCGTTCGCACGGGCCCGGAGGCGAGGCAGGCCACCGCATCGGCGCGGGTGGGCCCGAGCCCGCCGTGGACATAGAGGTGGGTGGGCAGGCCCGCCGGGCGCTGGTCGAGTCGCTGGGAATCGAGCGCCCCCGGAGTGAGTCGCAGCACGGGCGTACCGGTTGTTGGCACGATTCAACCGCAACTGTCCGTCAGGGGGTATCGCCAACGGCACCGTCCATGGGACGGTCCAACGTGGCTGGTCGCAGGTCTTTACGGGGCCTTAATTGAAGCCCGCTAGGGTGATCTCCTGATGATGTCTGTGCGTTGACAAACCAGCCATCCACGGGACCGCTGAATTCCGAACGCGGCCGGTCCGACCGAGATGTCAAGTCTCCCATGGAGGCCCATGGCAGCTATCGGGGCAGCGACTGGAGTCCCGAGCGGTTGATGTTCCACCAGAACCTGGAGTCCTTCGCTGACCAGGTCGGCTTGATCGTCGGCCTGCAGGCCAACGGCAAGATGACCCAGGACGAGGCCTACGCGAAAATCAAGAAGATCTGGAAAGGGCTCAAATTCACCCGCAGTTCCCTCTTCGACGAATCCACCGACTGAATCCTGCCGTCTGCGCAGTGACGGCGATCACGGCAGCGGGTCGTCGGGTTCACAGTTGCTCCGGAACGACAGGCAGGTGAGCAGGGGGCTGGTGGGATGCCCGTGCTGGGCCAGTGTGTCGAGCACCTCGGTGGCCCAGATGCAGGGCACATTCGCCGCGGTGCAGATCCGCAGGATCTCCTCCTGAATCGGAGCCAGGGCCTCCCAGCCGCACTCGATCGCCAGGTCGCCCCGGGCGATCATCACGCCCACCGGGGCGCCGTGGGCCATGGCCGCCAGCAGCAGCCGGGGCAGGTTCAGGTAGGCCTGGCGGGTTTCGATCTTGAGCACCACCGCCAGATCGCCCCGGCCCATCCCCTCCAGGCAGTGGCGCAGGCTCCGGATGTCGGACTCCCGGTGCACGAAGGAAGAGCTGATCATGTCGGCGTGCTGTGCCGCGAACGCCAGGTCCTCGATGTCCTCGGCGGTGAGGGCCGGCGTGCGCAGGTCACTGTCAGGGAAGGCGATTCCCTTGTCGGAGCGAAGTCGGCTGCCCCTGGCCTGGGCCTTGGTGACCTCAATCACCACCTCCTGGGCGGACACCCCACGGATCACGGCACCGATGCGGCCATCGTCGAAGAGCACCCGCTCGCCGAGGCAAAGATCGCCGAAGACCTCCGGCAGGGTGCAGGGGAGCGTGCCGCCGCCCTGGTCCGGCTCCGGTGTCAGGCGGAGGACGTCGCCCGGACGCAGCAGCCGTTCGCCGCTCTCCGGCGCCAGCGGTCCCACGCGAAGCCGGGCTTTGCCGTGCCGCTGGCGGAACACCAGGCCGGACGTGAAGTGGCACGTCTTTTCGGCCTGCAGCAGCAGAACCCCATCGGGGCCGCGTCGCACCACCTGGAGGGTGCGCCAGCGGCCGGAGCCATCCCGCCCCTGCAGGCGACTCCCCTGCTTCAGCCGCTTCGCCTTCGACAGTCGCGCCGGCAGCCGCACGGCTTCCATGTCCTCCGGCCCGGGCAAGGCTCCAGGCGGCACCGCCAGGATCCGCACCGGTTGGGTGGGCCGCCCCATCCGGTCGCGGGGGGGACGGGCGCGGATCACTGCGGGCTGGAGGGCCAGCTGGCCGGTCCGCAGCTTCGGGCCCGCCAGGTCCATGGCGATCGCACAGGGGCGGCCCATGATCACCCGGGCCGCTCTGAGCGCGTCCACCATCCGGCCCCAGACCACGGGGTCGTCATCGGCGCCATTGATGCGGGCGATGGACATCCCCGCCGCCAGCAGATCAGCGACCAGGGCGGGACTCCCGGCCGCCTCCGCCGGCAGGGTGACCATGATTCCGGCGCCCCCCGCGGCGGCCAGGGCTCCGAACAACCGGTCGCCATGCTGCTCCAGCGCGGCGGGACCGCCCAGGCCCGCGGGGCTGCCCGGCTGTTGCTGCGTCACCGCCGCTGAGGGGCCCAGACCTTCGAGCGCCTCCAGAGCGGTGATCACCGCCTCCAGACTGGACATCAGGTGGGCATCACAATCGGTGAGGGCACACAGGCCCCGCTGGCGCAGCGCCTTCGGCAGCCCCGGATGGGCATGGCGGTGGAAGGCCATGACATGCAGCAGGTTGCGGGCACTGGCCCGGTAGTCGGGGTGAATGGCCTCCAGGCAGGCGGCCTCCTCCACCGCGATGCGCTCCAGGGTGGCCCTGAGGGCCCGCAGGGTGTCGAGCATCCAGAGGGCCGGGGTGGGGTCCTTCATGGCCGCAGGCCCTCGCTGGCTGCAGCTTCACCCACGGCAACGGCTTCCACCGTGCAGTGGAGGCCCTGGCGGCGCAACTCCACCGCCAGCTGTTCGGCCAGCTCGCGGTCGAGGGCCGGGGTGACGCGCTCCGCCCCATCGAGCAGGGGGGCCATCACCCCCTGTGCCCCCCCCAGATGCCTGGCCAGGGACTGGAGAGCCGCGAAGCGGCCCTCTTCCCTGGGGGAGCCTTGCAGGCGGAGGCGCCAGCCGGGCGGATCGGGACAGCCCAGCTCGATCCGCCGCAGCTGGGTCAGGGTGGCCAGCACCAACAGCTCATCGCCCGCCGCCAGCACCAGATCGAGGCCGGGAAGGACCAGGGGGGAAGGCCGGCCGCTGCGCAGGAGGTGGATGGTGGTGACCCCGTAGCCCTGCTCCACCCGGGAGAGGTTCAGGCCCCACAGCGCATCGCCCTGCTGAATGCGGTAGCGCACCAGCAGGTGGTTGGCGCCGTCGATCCGACAGATCTCTTCCACCCGTTCCCCGAACGCCGTGGCCACGACGGCGTCGGCCACCAGATCCATGCTGGAGATCACCGCAACGCCGCCCAGCAACTCGCCGAGTCGTTCGGCCGCCTCGACGGCGTGGGAAAGGATGGCGTAGCGAGCGCCGGGCCAGGTCTTCTGCAGCTGGAACGTCTCCTGGAGGTTGGCGAGCAGATCGATCGAGAGGAGGCCGACTCCCACCACCCGACAGGGCTGCAACGCGGCGAGCGCACTCTCCCAGCGCGGAACGATCGCCAGACCCGGCCGTTGCAGCGCCGGCACGGGCCTGGGATCGATGCGCAGCACGTGCAGGCCGTCCCTGACCAGGTTGTCGGCCACCCTCGCGGCGAGTTCCTCCCCTTCGGCCAACAGGATCCAGCGACTGCCACGCCGGAAACGGCCGGGCTGGCCCCATCCGAAGCGGTCCCGCAGCAACCGTTCCAGGATCACCGCCACCAGGGCAGAGGTGAGCAGGGTGCCCACCAGGGAATACAGCAGGGTGACGCCGATCAGCCAGGGGGCCGCGGCGGCGATGCCGTCATCTGGGTGGAGCATCACGTTCACCGGATCGACGTACTCCCCCTTCAGAAGGGACAGGGTGACGAACATCCCCTGGCGCCATCCACCGCCGGTGGAAAACAGGGCCAGACCGAGGGCCATGAGCACCACGAAGGCCAGCAACCCGCCCTGCTGCAGCCGGCTGCAATGCCGCCACAGCCGCAGCGGTGCCCCCAGGCCGCGGCGCAGGGCCATCCCCCTGCCGCTGGCCGTCGTGGCGGGAACGGCGTCCGACGGACGGTGGTGGTGTGACCCCATCGGAATCACCTGCAGGGATCTGGCCGGGTCGGCTGTGGCCTGACGGAGGCGACGCTGCTGACGTCGATCCAGGTCTTTTCCTTCCACCACCAGGTACGACTGACCATCGACGCGGAAGCAGGCCTCCTGGTCACCAGGCCGCAGGGCCTCGGTGACGGCCCCGGCCGTGAGCAGCAGGGGATCCACCACAGCCACCCCAGGTAGGCGCTCCTCGAGCAGGGCCCCGAGGCTGGCCAGCTGGCCGGAGGAGCGCACCACCAGGTCCGCCGAGGGATTGAGCAACCTCACCTGCAGGGCCGCTTCCACGTTCACCGTGCTCTCGGTGCTCAGGAGCAGCACGGCGCGGGCTGTCTCGACCCCGGCCTGGGAGAGCACATGGGGCAGGCGCATGTCCCCCAGCACGAGCGCGTCTCCGAAGCGATCCTCCAGGCGCTGATCGCGCCAGTCCGGCCGCTCGCGGTCCAGGCAGCGCAGCGGAACATCAAAGGGAAGCAGGCGCAGCAGGCAGGCCTGGCCGAGGGACCCGAGGCCACAGATCAGCGCCGAACCCTCCCTGGGGCAGGATGCCCCGGGAGTTGAGGACGGAGTGCTGGACTCCCCTGGATGGGCGTCAGACTCGGGAATGGAACCCTGGCAGGCCTGTCCATCCTCCCAAGCCGACGTTGATGCCGCTTCCCCCGGGACTTAACCATTCCTGGTGAGGGTGTACCCGTGCCCATGACCGTCCAGCCATGACCAGCACCCTCGCCCCCGGGATGAGCCTTCCCGAGCCGGGCACCTACGCCGATCCCCAGCGCAACGGCCTGACGGCGACGGACGTGTTCGAAGGCATGACCGAGCATCTCTTTTATTCCCTCGGTCGGCGGGTGCAGAGGGCTGACCGCCACGACCTCTACATGGCGCTCAGCTACGCCGTGCGTGACCGGCTGATGACCCGCTACCTGGCGGGCATCGAGGCCATCGGCGCCAACCCCAAGCGGATCGTCGCCTATCTCTCGGCCGAATTCCTGA
>NZ_JAGQCK010000006.1:0-161768 GCF_024346155.1 Cyanobium sp. Candia 9D4
GCTGGCTGCACTTCTTCATGCTGTTCGTGCCGGTGATGGGTCTGTGGACCAGCAGCATCGGCATCATCGGCCTGGCCCTCAACCTGCGGGCCTACGACTTCGTGAGCCAGGAGATCCGCGCAGCGGAGGATCCTGAATTCGAGACGTTCTACACCAAGAACATCCTGCTCAACGAAGGTCTGCGTGCCTGGATGGCGCCTGCCGACCAGCCGCACGAAAACTTCATCTTCCCTGAAGAGGTTCTGCCCCGTGGAAACGCCCTTTAATTCCGGTCTCATCTCGGTCGGGGGCAAGGACCTCGACTCCACCGGCTATGCCTGGTGGGCGGGCAATGCCCGGCTGATCAATCTCTCCGGCCGTCTTCTGGGCGCCCACGTGGCCCACGCGGGCCTGATGGTCTTCTGGGCCGGCGCCATGATGCTGTTCGAGGTGAGCCACTTCACCTTCGACAAGCCCATGTACGAGCAGGGCCTGATCCTGTTCCCCCACGTCGCCACCCTCGGCTACGGAGTCGGCCCCGGCGGTGAGGTCACCGACCTCTATCCGTTCTTCGTGGTCGGTGTGCTGCACCTGATCAGCTCCGCCGTGCTCGGCCTCGGTGGCCTGTACCACGCCCTGCGTGGTCCGGAGATCCTGGAGAACTACTCCGCGTTCTTCTCCCAGGACTGGCGCGACAAGAACCAGATGACCAACATCATCGGTTACCACCTCATCCTTCTCGGTGTGGGTGCCCTGCTGCTGGTGTTCAAGGCGATGTTCTTCGGCGGCGTCTACGACACCTGGGCTCCCGGTGGCGGTGATGTTCGCCTGATCAGCAACCCCACCCTCAGCCCCGGGGTCATCTTCGGTTACCTCACCCGCGCCCCCTTCGGTGGCGAGGGCTGGATCATCGGTGTCGACTCCATGGAGGACATCATCGGTGGCCACATCTGGATCGGTCTGATCTGCATCTTCGGTGGCATCTGGCACGTCATCACCAAGCCCTTCGGCTGGGTGCGTCGCGCCTTCATCTGGAACGGTGAGGCCTACCTGAGCTACAGCCTGGGCGCCCTGAGCTTCATGAGCTTCATCGCCTCGGCCTACATCTGGTTCAACAACACCGCCTATCCCTCGGAGTTCTACGGCCCCACCAACGCCGAAGCCTCCCAGGCCCAGAGCTTCACCTTCCTGGTGCGTGACCAGCGCATGGGCGCCAACATCGGTTCCGCTATGGGTCCCACCGGCCTCGGCAAATACCTGATGCGCTCCCCCACCGGTGAGATCATCTTCGGTGGTGAAACCATGCGTTTCTGGGACTTCCGCGGTCCCTGGCTGGAGCCCCTGCGCGGCCCCAATGGTCTGAGCCTCGACAAGCTCCAGAACGACATCCAGCCCTGGCAGGTGCGTCGGGCGGCTGAGTACATGACCCACGCCCCCAACGCTTCCCTCAACTCCGTCGGCGGCATCATCACCGAGCCCAACTCGGTGAACTTCGTCAACATCCGCCAGTGGCTGGCCTCCACGCAGTTCGTGTTGGCCTTCTTCTTCCTGGTCGGTCACCTGTGGCATGCGGGCCGGGCCCGCGCCGCCGCCGCCGGTTTCGAGAAGGGCATCGACCGTCAGGCCGAACCCACCCTGGCCATGCCGGACCTCGACTGATGGCACTCCGGGATCCGCACGCCGGATCCTCTCCATCACCCCTTGCCTCCGCCCCCGGGCGGAGGCTTTTTGCTGTGGGGGCGTTCTGGAGCGGGGGTTCTCTGCTGCAGCTGTTTTGCTGCCGTATCTTGAGTTTCGCCGCAGCCGTTGGGAGATCCGATGGGTGATCCTTCCCCCACGGACGCGGCGAGCCTATGGCGGAGGCTGGGCGGCAAGATCCGGCGATCGCCACGCACCCTCCGGGTCGTGCTTGGCCCCCGAATCCGGCGTCGCACCCAGGCCATCGAAGGGCTCCTCAACCGGCGCCGGTTCTCCGCGACCCGTCGCTCCCTGCGCCGCCGGAACCCGGACGGGACCGGCCTGGTGCTCAACACGCGGCTGGTGGAGCCCACCATCCCCTCGATCGCCCACTGGGCCGACTGGAGCCTGACCCGCCATGGCTTCTTCGGCAACCTGCGCGCCCAGCCCCGACTCCTGTTCGTCAAGGCGGTGCCGGAGTGCCTGGAACTGTTTCTGGACCGCTATCTCCCCCGCATCGCGGCCACATCACGCTTTGTTCTGGTCACCGGCGATGCCGACACCACCCTGCCCCGGCAGGTGGATCAGCGCTTCCCCGATTACATCGCCTCCGGGCTGCAGCAACGGCTGCTCGGCCTCCTGGACGACCCCCGACTGGTGCACTGGTACGCGGAGAATCTGGACACCCCGCTACCCGGTGTCACCCCGATTCCGCTGGGCTGCATCAACAGTGATGGCCACGTCATCTACCGCCGGACCCTGGCGCAGGACGCAGCAATCCCCCTCCGGCAGCGACCCCTCAAGGCCTTCTGCGCCCACTACGTCCGTGAGGGTCCGCAATGGGAGAACCGGCGCAGGGTGATGCGGCTGGCGACCGGCGAGTGGCGGGCGTTCGTCGAGGTGCACGAGCAGATTCCCTACGACGATTTCTTCCCGACCCTCAAGCGCTATCCCTTCGTGATCTGCGCCGGCGGCGGCGGCCTCGATCCCTGCCCGAAGGCCTTCACGGCCCTGCTGGCCGGCGCCATTCCGATCATCGAGCGCAATCCCACCACCGTCGCCTTCGGGGATCTGCCGGTGGCCTATGTCGACCAGTGGGACAGCCACAGCCTCTCCCCCGCCCGGCTGGAGGCCTGGCGGGACGCGCTCCATCCCCGGTTCGAGGATCCGGCCCAGCGCCGCGCCGTGCTGGAAAAGATGTCGATGGCCCACTGGCTGCGGCGGATCCGCGCCCATCACCCGGGCGCCTGAACCAGGGCTCCCGGGCCGAGCCAGCGCCGCAGCAGGGGCAGGCTGAGGCCGATCACGTTGCTGAAGCAACCCTCCAGCCGCTCCACCACCAGGCCGCCGCGGCCCTCGAGGGCGAAGCCGCCGGCACAGGCCAGGGGCTCACCGCTGGCCACATAGGCCTGGATGTCCGCCTCGCCGAGGTCGGCGAACTGCACCCGCGTGGTCACCACCGCCTGCAGCGGCTCGTCCGGCGCCCCGGGGGCGGGGGACTTCAGCAGGGCATGGCCGGTGTGCAGGTCCCCCCAGCCACCGGCCATGCGCCGCCAGCGGTCCACCGCCTCGGCGCCGTCGCGGGGCTTGCCCCAGGCCTCCCCCTGCACCACCAGCAGGGAATCACAGCCCAGCACCCCAAAGGGCGGCCAGTCGGTTTCAGAGGCGAGCGTGGCGGCCACGGCCCGGGCCTTGGCCAGCGCCAGCGCCTGCACCAGCCGCCGGGGATCCGGCTGGCGGATCCCGTCCTCATCCACGCCGCTCACCTGGGTCCGATGGGGGATGCCGGCCTGCTCGAGCAGGCGGCGGCGGGCCGGGGAAGCGGAAGCCAGCAGCAGCAAGGGGATCACCGGGGAGGCCTCCAGCCTGCCCGTCGATTGGGGAGAATGGGGCGATGGCACAGGCCGACACCGAGTCCCGTTCGCTGGCGCGGGCCGCCCTCTCCCTCCGCTGCCTGCCCTTCCGCCGCCGCTTCTACGAGACGGTGGGGGAACAGCCCCTGAGCAGCACGGAACTGGCCGCCCGCACCGAAGTCCCTGCCCCTTTCACCTTCCTGCCCCTCAGCAGCGACCGGACCGAGGACCATTTCCTCTGGCTGATCCGGCTGGGGGTGCTGCGGCGGGAAGTCGATGGCCAGGGGCTCACCGAGCGGGTGCGGCTGACGCCGATGGGCCGGCAGCTGCTGCGGCGCTGGCCTGGTGAGATCCCCCGGGCGGGCCGGCGGGAGCGGATCCTGGAGGCGCTGCGCCGCCACCGCCCCCGCCTTTGAACCGCCCCCACCCCGCCTCTCCGCGGCCGCTGATGGTGCTGGGCACCAGCAGCGGCGCCGGCAAATCCCTGATGACCGCCGCCCTCTGCCGGGTGCTGCGGCGCCGGGGGGAGCAGCCCCTGCCCTTCAAGGGGCAGAACATGAGCCTCAACGCCTGGGTCGACCCGCAGGGCGGGGAAATGGCCTACTCCCAGGCGCTGCAGGCCTGGGCCGCGGGCCTGGAGCCGCAGGTAGCGATGAACCCCGTGCTGCTCAAGCCCCGGGGCGACAGCACCAGTGAGGTGATCCACCTGGGTCGCTCGGTGGGCACGGCCCGGGCGGAGCACTACTACCGCGACTGGTTCCGGCCCGGCTGGGCGGCGATCCGGAGGGGCCTGGCGGAACTGCAGGCGGCCCACCCTGGCGGCCGGCTGGTGCTGGAGGGGGCCGGCAGTCCGGTGGAGGTGAATCTGCAGGCCAGGGATCTCACCAACCTGCGGCTGGCCCAGTACCTGCGGGCCCGCTGCCTGCTGGTGGCGGACATCGAGCGGGGCGGTGTCTTCGCCCAGATCGTCGGCACCCTGGCGTTGCTGCGGCCCGTGGAGCGGCCCCTGATCGGCGGGCTGCTGATCAATCGCTTCCGCGGCCGCCGTTCCCTGTTCGATGCCGGCCGCGACTGGCTGGAGCAGCAGACCGGGGTGCCGGTGCTGGGGGTGATGCCCTGGCTCGATGAGCTGTTCCCCCCCGAGGACTCGCTCGACCTGCTCGAGCGGGGCAGCCGCAAGCCCCGCGCCGAGCTCGACCTGGTGGTGGTGCGCCTGCCCTCCCTGAGCAACTTCTCCGACCTCGACCCGCTTGAGGCGGAGCCCAGCGTGCGGCTGCGCTGGCAGCGGCCGGGGGAGCCCCTGGAGCAGCCCGATGCCGTGATCCTGCCGGGCAGCAAGCAGACTCTGCGGGACCTGGCGGCGCTGCGCAGCAGCGGGATGGCGGAGCAGCTGCGGGCCTATGTGGCCCGGGGGGGCCAGGTGTTCGCCCTCTGCGGTGGGCTGCAGATGCTGGGCCAGGAGCTGGACGACCCCGAGGGCCTCGAAGGGGGCCAGCCCGGCGAGCGGGCGAGCGGACTGGGCATGCTGCCGCTGCGCACCGTCTTCCAGGGCGACAAGGCGCTGCGGCAACGGCAGAGCCGGGCCCTCTGGCCCCCCGGCCCGGGCGACCTCCCCCTGTTGGAGGGCTTCGAACTCCACCATGGCCGCAGCGAGCGGACCGACCCGGCGGGCTGTGCGCCCCTGGCGCAGGACGGCGAACTGGGCTGGTGGGCGGAGTCCGGCGGCCAGGGGGGCCTGGTGGTCGGCACCTACCTGCACGGCATCTTCGAGAACGGCCCCTGGCGGCGCCGCTGGCTCAACCAACTGCGGTGGCGGCGCCAGCTGCCGCCTCTGGAGGAGAACCAGCCCCACCACGGCCGCCAGCGGGACGCCCTGCTCGATCGCCTGGCCGACGCCTTCGAGGCCCACATCGACCTGGCGCCCCTGCTGGCCCCGGATCCTCCCCCCCACGGGCGGCGGGCCTGAGCAGCCGGCACCCCCTAGATTTCCGCCAGCCCGACCCTCCCCCCATCGCCATCCCCCGCCCTGCCATCACCATCGCCTGGCCGGACGGACGCACCACGACGGCCATCCCCGGCCAGGACTGGCTGGAGGCCGCCCGCCAGGCGGCGGTGATGATCCCCACCGGCTGCCTGGGGGGCAGCTGCGGCGCCTGCGAAATCGAGGTCAACGGACGGGTGGTGCGGGCCTGTGTGGCCACCGTGCCCTCCAGTCCGAGCGGCCGGCTGACGGTCAACCTGGCCAGCGACCCCCACTGGTAGGTCGTGTGAGTTTCCCCCCTCGGTTCTCCATCCTTTCGATCGATTTCCAGGATCTCGATGTGATCTGGAACGTGCGGCTCTTCTATCGGGCCGTGGGTTTCCGATTCGTCCGCGGCGGGGTCGATCCGGATCTGGACCTGCTGGTCATCCTGCGGGGAGACCCGGGCCTCGCCCACCGGGAGCACCGGGGGATCGTGCATGTGTACGACTACGTCAAGGAGCTCCAGGTGGACTGGCCGGCGCGCTTTCCCCTGGCCCGCGAGATCCGGCTGATCTCCCTGTTCCGACCGGATCCAGTGCCTGAGGGGCTGCGCTGGGTGCCGGGGTACCTGCCGGTGGTCCCCGAGTTCTGGCAGCGGAGCCCCTTCCGCAAATGGGCCGGCCGGCCGCTGCACATCGCCAATTTCAAGCCGATGGGCGACGACCCCTACCAGCAGGATCTGGCCCGGCTGGCGCGCCGGGGGCTGGTGGAGGTGTTCGGCGGCCGCTGGGACAGGCTCGGGCTCGCCACCCACGGCCTCAGCTATCTGGAGGCGAATCGGCGGCTGGCGGGCGCCTGGTGCTGCTACGGCCTGATGTATCCCTACCAGCGGGGCACCACCCTCTCCGGCCGCATGTGGCAGGCACCCCTGCATGGCTGTCTGGTGATCAGCGAACAGGGCACCAACCCCCTGGGAGTGCCCGGGGTTCTCGAAGTGGAACGGTTCACCCCGGAAACGCTGCTGAGCGTGGGCTCGATCCGGGAGTGCTGGCAGATCAGGCAGCAGGCCACCCGCTACTGGCGCGAGGCCACCGAGCGGCTGGCCCAGCAGCTGGACCTGCCGGCCTACCGGGGTCCCACGGCCGCCCAGCTGGCCGACTGCAGGCGGGAGCGGCTGGCCCAGCACCTGCGGCTGGTCTTGGGCCGGCGCCTGGGGCGAGCGGGACGGTGGCTGGCGCCGCCGCCGGTCAGCTGCTGGTGGCGGCGGCGGCAGCGGACGCTGCAGGGACTGGGGCGATGGCTGCAGGGGGGCTCCGGCCGGGCCCGAGGGACCACGAACCGCTGAGAGGCCCCATCAGCCAGCCCGCTGTGGCCTCATCGTCGAATCAAAACCACGGGCCTTCGATGTCAGCGGGAAGGCTCTTCAATGTCAGCGGGCAGGGGCTACGATGCAACGACGCATGACGTTTTTGTAGGAATCTAGATGGCGCTGCCAACAGTCCTGAAGCGTGCCGTTCCCAAGAACGTGCAATCGGCTGTCAAGCGTTTTCTGTGGCCTGAATACTCCCCTGTACCTCCAGGTCAGAAGGTCATTGAATTCTGGGTGGATGTGGTGAGTGGCTGCAATCTCCGCTGCACGGCCTGTCCGGTCGGCATGCCCGAATTCACCAACAGCATCGGCCAGAAGCTGACGGAAATGCCGATCGAGCTGTTCGAGAAGATCTGCCTGAAGGCCAAGGCCGACACGAACGGCAACTGCCGTTTCGGCCTGTACAACTGGACGGAGCCCACGCTCCATTCCAAGCTCCACGAACTGATTGCCTGCGCCGAGAGCCATGGCGTCCCCTGCGGCATCTCCTCCAACCTCAATTACGACTACGACTGGTCCCTGCTCAAGCCGCTGCGCCTCTGGAATTTCACGATCACGGTGTCGGGCTTCACCCAGCGCACCTACCAGATCAACCACAAGGGGGGCCGGATCGAACCGGTGCTCGCGAACTTGATCCGTATCTCTGAAACCCTCGGCGACTGGGAATGCTTCCAGAACATCGACGTGCGCTATCTGGTGCACAAGCAGAACCTGCATGAGGTGCATCTGTTCAAGCACTTCTGCGACAAGCTGGGGATGAAATTCAGCCCCTACCACGCCTATTACATGCCCATCGACAAGATGTTCGACGGGCTGGAAACGATCCCCCCGGAACTCGAATACATCTATTACAGCCCCCAGCTGGTGCAGCAGGCCATCGGCAATCACCGGTCCCAGAACTGCTTCATGCGCGAATCCCAGGTGTGCCTCGACCACGAGGGGAACTTCTCGGTCTGCTGCGTGCAGTCCCCATCCGCCCCTTCAATCGCCAACTACCTGGACACCCCCTACCAGGTGATGCAGGCGAAGCGCTACGGCAGCGAACTCTGCAAGAAGTGCACCAGCAGCGGCATCAACATCTTCGCCACCTATGGCATGCAGGAGCCCCCGGAGATCCAGCAGTCGATCGAAAACCTTCTGCCCGTCGACCTGAAGGATTTTCGCTGATCTGTGACCTCCCAGGAATCAGACTCGCCCACCTACGATTATCTGATCGTCGGCTGCGGCCTGTTCGGCGCCACCTTTGCCCGACTGGCCACCGATGCTGGCAAGCGCTGCCTGATGGTCGACCGCCGCTCCCACATCGGTGGCAATTGCTATACGGAGAAGCTGGAAGGCATCAACGTTCACCGCTACGGTGCCCACATCTTTCACACCAGCAACAAGACCGTCTGGGCTTTCGTCAACAGGTTTGCGGAATTCAATAACTACATCAACTCCCCCAAGGCGATCTCCGGAGACAAGCTATACTCCCTCCCCTTCAACATGAATACCTTCTACGAGCTCTGGCAGACCCGGACGCCCGCAGAAGCCCGGCAGAAGATCGCCTCCCAGCGCTTCAGCGGCGAACCCACCAACCTGGAAGAGCAGGCCCTGTCCCTGGTGGGGAAGGATATCTACGAAACCCTGATCCGCGACTACACCCGCAAACAGTGGGGCAAGCATCCCCGTGAGCTGCCTGCCTTCATCATCAAGCGGCTGCCGTTGCGCTTCACCTACGACAACAACTATTTTTCCGACCGCTACCAGGGGATCCCGATCGGGGGTTACACAGCCCTGTTTGAGGCCATGCTGGAGGGCATTGAGGTCCGCCTCAACGTCGATTACTTCACGCAGCGCACCCCGCTGGAGCGGCTGGCCCACAAGGTGGTCTACACCGGCTGCATCGACCAGTACTTCGACTACGCGCTGGGGCGGCTGGAGTACCGCTCCCTGGAGTTCGACAACGCCGTGGTGGAGACCGACAACGTCCAGGGCAATGCGGTGATCAACTACTGCGACATGCGCGAGCCCTTCACCCGCATCATCGAGCACAAGCACTTCGAAGGCTCCAGCTCCCCCGTCACCGTGATCACCCGGGAGTACCCCCGCCCCTGCAGCGGCGACGCCATTCCCTACTACCCGGTCAACGATCCCCGCAACCAGGAGCTCTATCGCCGCTATCACGACCTCTCCCAGGGAACGGAGAACGTGATCTTCGGCGGCCGTCTCTCCGAATACAAGTACATGGACATGCACGTGGTGATCGAATCGGCGATGAACCGGTTCCGCAGCGAGAGCCGTCAGGCGTCGGCCTGAATCAGCCCGCCTCCGAGAAGCACCTCGCCGCTGTAGACCACCGCCGCCTGCCCCGGAGCCACCGAGAACTGGGGCTCGGCGAAGTCGAGCCGGGCCCGGTGGGGCCGTCCGGCGGCATGGTCGGCGGCCGTCTCGGGCAGGGGCGTCAGCAGGGCCCGCTCCGGCAGGCTCCGGTAGCGCACCTGCACCTCCACCTCGATCGGTGCGCTGGGCGGCGTGATCGACACCCAGTTGATGGCGCCCACCACACAGGCCAGGCGGGTCGCCTCCCGCCGGGGCGCCACAACCACCCGGTTCATGGCCCCATCCAGCCGTACCACATGGAGAGGTTCGCTCCAGGCCACCCCCAGCCCCTTGCGCTGGCCGATGGTGAAGTGTTCGATGCCGTCGTGCTGGCCGAGCACCGTGCCGTCCGCCAGAACGATCTCACCCTGGCGGGGCGCCAGGTAGGCATCCAGGAACGCCCGCATCGACCCATGGTGATCCGCCAGACAGAGATCCTGGCTTTCGGGCTTGGCGGCGGTGCGCAGGCCGAGGCGTGCCGCCTCGGCCCGGGTGGCCTCCTTGGTGAGTTCACCGAGGGGGAAGACCAGCCGGCCCAGCACCGACTGGGGCAGGTCGTAGAGGAAGTAGCTCTGGTCCTTGTGGGCATCGAGGCCCCGCAGCAGCTGATGGCGGCCGTCCCGGGGGTCCCCCTGGCGCAGCCGGGCGTAGTGGCCCGTGGCGAGGCGGCCGATGCCGCGCTCCGCCTCGGCCCACTCCAGCATCGGGCCGAACTTCACCGCCCGGTTGCAGCGGGAGCAGGGCAGGGGGGTGAGGCCCTCGCCATACCCCTCCACCAGAAAATCGACGATCTGCTCCTGGAAGCGGGCCCGGGAATCGACCACGTGGTGGGGAACCCCCAGCTGGTCGCAGATGCCGGCCGCATCCACCAGACCCTCGGCGCAGCAGGCGCCCTTGCCGCTCATCAGCCACAGGGTGAGACCCTCCACCTCCCAGCCGGCCGCCACCAGCAGGGCCGCGGTCAGGGAACTGTCGACGCCGCCGGAGAGGCCCACCGCCACGCGCCGTTCACCGGGCCAGTCGCCAAGCCATCCCAGCACCTCCGCCACCTCGGGGCTGCCGGCGGGGGGGTGGGCGGTGGACTCAGGCGGAACGGAGACCGTGGCGGCGGTGGGGCTCAAGGATCCCGATGGATGGAACGGGCGGACGCCTCCATCATGGGAGAGCACCGCTCGGGCCGCCGTGAACCTCGGGCCGCTGCCCACCGCCTGGCCGCCGGCGGATGCCGACCACGTCCTGGTGAGCGGCGCGGCCATGGCCGCCATCGAGCAGGAGCTGTTCGCCAGCGGACTGCCGGTGGAGGCCCTGATGGAGAAGGCCGCCCTGGCGGTGAGCCGCCGCCTGGCGGAACGGCCGGGCCGGGACCGGCAGGACGGCCTGTTGGTGCTGGTGGGACCGGGCCACAACGGCGGCGATGGGCTGGTGGTGGCCCGGGAATGGCACCTGGCCGGAGGCCGGGTGCGGATCTGGTGCCCCTTCGTGCGCCGCCGGCCCCTCACCGAGGCCCACCTGCGCCATGCCCGCTGGCTCGGCATCCCCCTGCTGGAGGCCCCGCCCGACCCGGAGGATCCGGCCCTCTGGGTGGATGCCCTGTTCGGCATCGGCCAGCAGCGCCCGGCCGGCCCGCTGATCGAAGCCCTGCTGGAGGAGCGGCAGCGAAGGCGGCCCGGCGCCCTGGTGGCGATCGATGTGCCCACCGGCCTGGACGCCGATGACGGTGTCCTGCTCGGTGGCGTGGCCGCCACGGCCGCCACCACCTACACCATCGGCCTGATCAAGCGGGGCCTGGTCCAGGACGCCGCCCTGCGCTGGGTGGGACGGCTGGAGCGCATCGACCTGGGGCTGCCGGCCGCTCTCCTGGTCCAGCCCGGTGGCGAGCCGCTGCTGGGCCTGGGGCCCGCCGACCCGTCCTCAGCCCCCTGGCCCGTGCCGGATCCGGCCGCCGGCAAATACGCCCGCGGCCGCCTGCTGGTCGTCGCCGGCAGCCGCCGCTTCCGGGGGGCCGCCCACCTGGCCCTGGCCGGCGCCACGGCCTCCGGGTGCGGCAGCCTCCGGGCCGCCCTCCCCCAGGAGATCACCCCCCACCTCTGGCAGATCCATCCCCATGTGGTGCTCGAGCCCGGCCTGGGGGCCACCCCGGCCGGGGGGCTGGCCCTGGCGGATCTGGGCGAGGGCTGGCTGGACCGTCTGGATGCCGTGCTGCTGGGGCCCGGTCTGGGGGGGATCGACCCCGCCGGCGGACCGCCAGCGGCGGCGATCGACGCCCAGGAACGGCAGCGCTGGCAGGACCTGGCCGACTTTGAGGGCCTGCTGGTGCTCGATGCCGATGGTCTCAATCGCCTGGCGGCCCTGGGCAGCGACTGGCTCCAGACGCGCCGGGGCCCCACCTGGATCACCCCCCACGCGGAGGAGTTCCGGAGGCTCTTCCCCGACCTGGCGCCGCTGCCCCGTCCGGAGGCGGCGGCGGCGGCGGCCCGCCGCAGCGGCGCCAGCGTGCTGCTCAAGGGGGCCCGCAGCGTCGTGGCGGCCCCCGATGGGCGCGGCTGGCAGCTGCTGGCGGCCTGCCCGGAGGCGGCCAGGGCCGGACTGGGGGATGTGCTCGCCGGCTACGCGGCGGGGCGGGGGGCCCTGGCCCTGGCCGCCATCGGGCAGGGGGGAACGCCAGGGGCCGATGCCGTCTGGCTGGCGGCCGCCGCCCTCGACCATGCCCTGGCCGGTGTCCGGAGCCATCGCCGGCACGGGGCCGGGGGCGTCACGCCCCTGGCGGTGGCCAAGGCCCTGGAGAATCCGGAGCCATTGGAATAGGGCGGAGCCGCCACTTCCCCATCGGGCGACTCTGATGGATTCCTCAGACCGGCAACAGAAGAATTAGCCCTTTGCTCATCCAATCAAAGCCCATTGCTAAAGAAGTCCGATTGTGTGCGGGTTCACATCTCATTCCTTAAAAGTTGTTCCAGACACTTTCTGCCCCTGCCGGTGGGTGGATAATCCGTTCACACTTTCGAAGGCGCCATTACGCCCCCTCCTATGACCGTCTCCGCCATTGCGACGAGAAGGGAGGGCTCCACCCGCAGAGGGAGTGATTCCATCACCTGGTACCTCACCTCCATCGGCAGAGAGCCTCTGTTGACCCCGGCTGAGGAGATCGAGCTCGGCAACCAGGTCCAGGCGATGATGCACCTGGTGGAAGAATCAAAAGCCGGATACTCCATCCAGGAGAACAAGACGATCAAGATCGGCCGTCGCTCCAAGGAGCGCATGATGCGCGCCAATCTTCGGCTCGTGGTGAGCGTGGCCAAGAAGTATCAAGGCAAGGGGCTCGAACTGCTCGATCTGATCCAGGAAGGTTCCCTCGGCCTCGAGCGTGCCGTCGAAAAGTTCGACCCCACCCGGGGCTACAAGTTCTCCACCTATGCCTTCTGGTGGATCCGCCAGAGCATGACCCGGGCCATCGCCTGCCAGTCCCGGGCCATCCGCCTGCCGGTTCACCTCAGTGAACGGCTGACGACCGTGCGCAAGGTGAGCCTGGAGCTGGCCCACAAGCTCGGCGCCATGCCCAGCCGCCGTGAGATCTCCGAGGCCATGGCCATCCCCGTCGAGGAGCTTGATTCCCTGCTGCGCCAGGCCCTCACCATCTCCAGCCTGGATGCTCCCATCCATGCGGAGGACGGCCGCAGCTTCCTGGGGGACCTCATCGCCGATGGTTCCGCCGAGGAGCCGCTGGATCGCATCGAGCGGGGCATGCACCAGGAGCAGCTGGCGGAGCTCATGGGCCACCTCTCCGCCCAGGAGAAGGAGGTGCTGGCCCTCCGCTTCGGCCTCGACGGCATGGAGCGCCACACCCTGGCCGAGATCGGCCGGCAGCTGGACGTCTCGCGGGAGCGGGTGCGGCAGATTGAACTCAAGGCCCTGCGCAAGCTGCGCAGCCTCTCGACCCGGTCGGCCGTTCCCCTGGCCTGATCGGCAGGGGGGGGCTCCTCAGCCCCGGCCCCCTCCGGCCAGAAGCCGTTTCAACCAGCCCTTGGCCTGGAGCCCGGCGATCTTCACTCGGCTCTCCCCCTTGAGGCCGCGATCACGGCGGATCTGGATCGGAGCATCGCCGACCCTCTCCCAGTCCGGCAGCCAGCAATTGTCGGTGCGGGGAAACCAGAACTCGAACACGGATGTTGTCGAGATGGGCAGCAACTTACCCAGGATCGAGTAGATCGACTGATCATGGCGGTGCTCCTGGAACCCCTCCAGGTTGGGGGAACGGGACGGGCGATCATCGATCATCGAGAAGTCCTCGCTGAACACCCTGATCCAGTGCCGCATGAAGTCCATGGCGGCGGGGCACTTGCGCACGAAGAAGGTGGTGGCCCCCAGCTGCTGGCTGCCGGTGATCTCGGGCCGGTCCCGCACCGCCAGGCGGTCGAGCAGATCACCTTTGGTCCACTTGGCCTCCCCCTGATCGGGAAACTGACGGCCCTCGTAGATGAGGGAACCATTGGGGGGCAGACATTCGAAACCCTGCAGCCCCGAAGGGGCTTCCGCCGCCATCGCAAAGAACTCCAGCAGGCGCTGCCGTCCCGCCGGGTTGAGATGACAGCCGGAATCGATCCAGTGCACAAGATCACCGTCCTGCAGACGCTCAAGGGTCTGAAGAACGATCTGGGGTTTCCAGGCGTAGTAGCCGAATCCCCGGTGCTCCGGCGTCAGATAATCCTTGAACTGCTGGCGAAAGGCAGGATCGAGATCCAACTCCGAGGCGCCGACGATGTCTGTATACACGCCCATATCCTTCGCCTGACGACATAATCGCCGGCGGGCCACTTTCATGCGGTGATCCGTGAAAGTGACAAGGACGCGTTTGGTCATCAGACCGCTGCCATTGCTGCCATCGTTGCGTTCAGTCGTCGGCCCAGATGTAGCGGGTGAGTTCGCTGCCATCGGGCTCTGGTGCGGCGAGGGCGAACTCGACGCAATCGGCCACCACGGCGTCGATCTCCCTGTCGATCTCCTTGAGTTCCTCGGCCGTGGCCAGGCCCTGATCGATCAGTCGGGCCGCCAGCTGCTTGATCGGATCACGCTTGGCCCAGAACTCCTTCTCCGCCGCTTCGCGGAGTTCGTCGGGATCCGCCAGGGAATGGCCGCGGAAGCGGTAGGTGAGACATTCCAGCAGGGTGGGACCCTCTCCGGCTCGGGCCCGGGCGATCGCCCGCTGGGCCGCCGCCCGCACGGCCAGCACGTCCATGCCGTCGACCTCCTCGCCGACCATGCCGAAGCCGGCCGCCTTGCGCCAGATCTCCGGCTCGCTGGTGGCCCGGTTGTGGTCCATGCCGATGGCCCAGCGGTTGTTCTCGACCACGAACAGGATCGGCAGTTTCCACAACGCCGCCATGTTGAGGCATTCGTAGAACTGGCCGATGTTGCAGGTGCCGTCCCCGAAGAAGGCGGCCGTGACGGCATCGCTGTCAGCCTGGCCGAGGGCGTCACGCTTGTAGCGGCTGGTGAAGGCCGCCCCCAGGGCCACAGGGATGCCCTCGCCGATGAACGCATAGCCGCCGAGGAGATGGTGCTCCCGGGAGAAGAGGTGCATCGAGCCGCCCCGTCCCTTGCTGCAGCCGGTGGCCTTGCCGAACAGTTCGCTCATCACCTCCCGGGCCGGCACACCACAGCTCAAGGCATGGACGTGGTCGCGGTAGGTGCTGCAGAACCAGTCGTGCTGGAGGCGCATCGCCCGGATCACACCGGTGGAGACGGCTTCCTGACCGTTGTACAGATGCACGAAGCCGAACATCTTGCCGCGGTAGTACATCTCGGCGCACTTGTCCTCGAAGCGGCGCCCCAGCGTCATGTCGCGGTAGAGCATCAGGCCCTCGTCCCGGCTGACACTGGCCCGCTCGGCCGGGTACAGGCCCTCGAGCCGCACCGCATGGCTGCCGGCCTCCTCGGACGACGAGCTGGCGCCCACGGTGCCGGGCTGCGCTGCCCGCGCCGCGGTCAGTTCCTGAGTCATGGCAGGACGGCGTTGCGATTCGTGGCCATGACTGTACGGGGTCCGTTCCCTGATGACAGTCAAAACCACTGCCTCTGACTACAGTCGCGCCCCAGCGGCCTCATCGGATTGGACCTGCCGATCGATCACTTCCGGTTGCTGGGTGTCTCTCCCTCCGCCGATGCCCAGGGGGTCCTGCGCACGCTTCAGTCGCGGCTGGACCGGGTGCCCCACGGGGGGTTCACCCAGGAAACGCTGCAGGCGCGGGCCGACCTGCTCCGCGCCAGTGCCGATCTGCTCTGCGACCACGATCGACGCGCCGCCTACGAAGCGGAACTGACAGGCCTGGCCGACACCGGCGGTTCCCTGCAGCCGGCCCTGGAGATCGCCACCACCCGCCAGGTGGGAGGTCTGCTGCTGCTGATGGAGGGGGGCCAGCCCCTGGAGACGTTTGAGCTGGCCAGCCGCTGCCTGCAGCTGCCCCAGGCGCCCACCCTCGGCAGTGGCCGCGAAACCGATCTGACGCTCCTGGCGGGACTGTCCTGCCTGGAGGCCGCCCGGGAGCTGGAGGAGCAGCGTCGTTTTGAAGCCGCCGCCCGCACCCTGCGGCAGGGGCTGCAGCTCCTGCAGCGTCTCGGCCGGCAGCCCGAGCTCAGGGAAACCATGAACGCCCGGCTGGAGCGGCTCACCCCCTACCGGGTGCTCGATCTGCTCAGCCGGGATCTGGTCGCCGGCGCCGAACGGCGTGAGGGGCTGGCGCTGCTGGAGCAGCTGGTGCAGCGGCGCGGGGGCCTCGAAGGAGACGGGGATCCCCATTTCCCCCGCGAGGACTTCCAGACCTTCTTCCACCAGATCCGCTCCTTCCTCACCGTCCAGGAGCAGGTGGATCTGTTCAGCCGCTGGGCCGCCAGCGGCTCCGAGGCCGCCGACTTCCTGGCCACGATCGCCCTGACCGCCTCCGGCTTCGCCCAGCGCAAGCCCGAACGCATCGCCGACGCCCGGAGCCGCCTGCAACGCAGCGGACGGGAGGGCGTCGAGCCCCTGCTCGCCAACCTGCACCTGCTGCTGGGGGAGGCCGACACGGCGCGGGTCTGCTTCGACAGCGGCGCCAGCCAGGAGCTCAAGGCCTGGGCGGCCGGCAAGAGTGACGATCCCCTCGGCCAGCTCTGCGCCTACTGCAGTGACTGGCTGGTGCGGGACGTGCTGCCCGGCTACCGGGACCTGGAGGCCGAACCGGATCTGGTGGCCTACTTCAGCGATCGCGACGTGGTGGCCTACGTGGAGCGGGAGGACCAGCGCCGGGGCCGCGCCTACCTCTCGGCACCGGCCGCACCGGCCGCGGCGGCCCCTCCCCCGTTCCCAAGCTTCGAGACACCCGGTTTTCCTGCCGCCGAGCCCTTCGCGTCCGGCGCCTCGGTCCTGGAGGGCTTCGCCCCCCTGCCGCCGCCCGGCCCCGGAACGGATCCCGACGACGACGGGGATCTGGATGACGACGTGCCCCTGCGCTGGCCCGTGCCCCCCCGGCCCTGGCTGCTGGCGGGCGGCGCCGCCCTGCTGCTGCTCCTGGCCGGCGCCTGGGTGCTGCGGCAGCGCCAGAGCGCGCCCCCGCCGCCACCACCGGCTCCGCTGCCGGCTCCGCCCGCCAAGCCCTCAGCCGCCCCGGCGCCCTCCCCAGGGCCGGCGATCGGCCAGAGCCTGACGCCCCTCACCAGCCCCCGACCCGATGCGGCCCAGGTCCGGAGGCTTCTGGAGGACTGGCTGACGATCAAGGCTGAGGTGCTGGCCGGTGAGCCCGTGCCCCGGGGCCTGGATCGCATTGCCCGGGAAGCACCGGTGGGCCTGCTCATCAAGGAGCGCCGCAGCGATGCCGCCCGGGGCCAGACCCAGCGGCTGGACGTGCGGATCACCGATCTGACCCTCGCGGAAAGCGGGCCCCGCCGCATCGTCGCCGTCGCCCGGCTGCGCTACAGCGACCGGCGTCTCGATGCGAACGGCAAGGTGGTGGAGACCACCGCGCCGCTGGAGCTGCGCAATGGTTATGTATTCGGGCGCGACGGCGACAGCTGGCGCCTGGTGGCCACCCAATCCCTCAACTGATGTTCGACGAACTCTCCCAGCGCTTTGAAGACGCGGTCAAGGGACTGCGGGGCCAGGCGGCCATCTCGGAGACGAACGTCGATGGCGCTCTCCGCGATGTGAGGCGGGCGCTGCTGGAGGCCGATGTGAGCCTGCCGGTGGTGAAGGAGTTCATCGACGAGGTGCGGCGCAAGGCCGTCGGCGCCGAGGTGGTGCGCGGAGTGAGCCCGGACCAGCAGTTCATCCAGCTGGTGCACGCCCAGCTCGTCGAGACCATGGGCGGCGCCAACGCCCCCCTGGCGCGGGCCGCGGAAGGGCCCACCGTGATCCTGATGGCCGGTCTGCAGGGGGCCGGCAAGACCACCGCCACCGCCAAGCTGGGCCTCCACCTCAAGGAGCAGGGTCGCCGTCCCCTGCTGGTGGCCGCCGACGTCTACCGGCCGGCCGCCATCGACCAGCTCCAGACCCTGGGCCGCCAGATCGGCGTGGAGGTGTTCAGCCTCGGCAGTGACGCCAGCCCCGAGGCGATCGCCGCCGCCGGCGTGGCCAAGGGGCGGGACGAGGGCTTCGACACCGTCCTGGTGGACACCGCCGGCCGCCTCCAGATCGACACCTCGATGATGGAGGAGATGGTCCGCATCCGGGAGGCCTCGGCGCCGGATGAGGTGCTGCTGGTGGTGGATTCGATGATCGGCCAGGAGGCGGCCGACCTCACCAGAGCCTTCCACGAGCAGGTGGGCATCACCGGCGCCGTGCTCACCAAGCTGGACGGCGATTCCCGCGGCGGAGCCGCCCTCTCGATCCGCAAGGTCAGCGGCGCCCCGATCAAGTTCATCGGCACCGGCGAGAAGGTGGAGGCTCTGCAGCCGTTCCACCCCGAACGGATGGCCAGCCGGATCCTGGGCATGGGCGATGTGCTCACCCTGGTGGAGAAGGCCACCAAGGAGGTGGAGCTGGCCGATGTGGAGAAGATGCAGCGCAAGCTGCAGGAAGCCAGCTTCGATTTCTCCGATTTCGTGCAGCAGATGCGCCTGATCAAGCGCATGGGCTCCCTGGGCGGGCTGATGAAGCTGATCCCCGGCATGAACAAGATCGACGACGGCATGCTCCGCCAGGGGGAGAGCCAGCTCAAGCGCATCGAGGCCATGATCGGCTCGATGACCGAGGCCGAACGCCGCCAGCCCGAACTGCTGGCCGCCCAGCCCTCCCGCCGCCGCCGCATCGCCGCCGGCAGTGGCCACACCCCGGCGGACGTGGACAAGGTGCTCCAGGACTTCCAGAAGATGCGCGGCTTCATGCAGCAGATGACCCGCGGCGGGATGCCCGGCATGCCCGGGATGCCGGGCATGGGTGGCTTTCCCGGCATGCCGGGGATGGGCGGCATGCCGGGGATGCCTGGAATGGGGGGCATGCCGGGCATGGGCGGGCCCGGTGCCCGCGGCGGCGGCCAGCCCCGCAAGCCCCCCAAGCCGGCCAAGAAACGCAAGGGATTCGGCCAGCTCTGAGCCGGCCTGTAGGATTGGTGGCTGCATTTCGAGCACCCTTTTCCAGATGATCAAGCTCCGGCTGAAGCGGTTCGGCAAGAAACGGGAAGCGAGTTTCCGTCTGGTGGCCACCAACAGCACCTCCCGCCGCGACGGCCGTCCGCTCGAGGAACTGGGCTTCTACAACCCCCGCACCAAGGAAACCCGTCTCGACGCCGAGGCCATCCGTGTCCGCCTGGGTCAGGGTGCCCAGCCCACCGACACCGTGCGCAGCCTGCTCGAGAAAGGCGGCCTGATCGAGAAGACCACCCGGCCCGCCGAAACCGTCGGCAAGCTGCAGCAGGCCGCCGCCCGTGACGCCGCCGCTGCTGCCGCGGTGAAGGAAGCGGCCGCCGCCGCCGAAGCCGCCAAGGAAGCCGCCGCCAAGCAGGCCGCTGAGGCCGCTGAAGCAGCCGCCGCCGCTGGCGCCGAACCTGCCGCCGCCGAGGCCTGAGCGAGCTCTCCTCCACGTTCGCCCTGCCCGACAGCGCCGCCGCCATCGCCCTGGCCGGCACGGACGGAGCTTCACTGCGTCGTCTCGAAGCGCTGACGGGTGCCCAGATCGTCCTGCGGGGCCTCGATCTCCAGATCCGGGGCCGCACAGCCCAGGTGGAGCGGCTGCAGTCCCTCATCCAGCTCCTGGAGCCGCTGTGGCAACGGGGCGAGCCCATCAGACCGGTGGACATCCAGGCGGCCCTGACGGCCCTGGACACGGGGCGCTCCGACCAGCACCGCAGCATGGGGCTCCAGGTGCTGGCCACGAGCGTCACCGGCCGGCCCCTGCGTCCCCGCACCCTGCGTCAGAACAGTTACGTCGAGGCGATCGAACGCCACGACCTGACGCTGGCCATCGGACCCGCCGGCACCGGCAAGACCTTTCTGGCCACGATCCTGGCCGTACGCATGCTGCAGGAGCGCAAGGTGGAGCGGCTGGTGCTGACCCGGCCGGCGGTGGAGGCCGGCGAGCGGCTGGGGTTCCTGCCCGGTGACCTGCAGCAGAAGGTGGATCCCTACCTGCGTCCCCTCTACGACGCTCTCCACGGCCTGCTGGGTCAGGAGCGCACCAGCCAGCTGCTGGAGAAAGGGGTGATCGAGGTGGCGCCCCTGGCCTTCATGCGCGGCCGCACCCTGGCCGATGCCTTCGTGATCCTCGATGAGGCCCAGAACACCACCTGCGCCCAGATGCGCATGGTGCTCACCCGGCTGGGGGAGAACTCGCGCATGGTCGTGACCGGTGACACCACCCAGATCGACCTGCCCCCGGGCCAGCTGAGCGGCCTGGTGGAGGCGGAGCAGGTGCTGGCCGGGGTCGAAGGGGTGGCGATCTGCCGCTTTTCCGACGCCGACGTGGTGCGCCACCCGCTGGTGCAGCGCCTGGTGCAGGCCTACGCCCGCCGCGATGCCCGCCCGCCGGTCCCCCCAGCCAGGAAACGGGTCGATGGGACCCCCAGCCGATCGGACCCATGAACAGCGCCGAACGGCTGCGCATCCCGGCCCAGATCGCGCTGGCGGCCCTGGTGGCCTACTCCCTGGGCTTCTGGTTCACCAGCCTGTTTCCAGGCTACCTACCCAAGATCGGCGGCCTCTGGTCGGCGATCTCCGCCGTCGTCGTGACCCAGGTCACCCGCAAGGATGCGGCCTCCTCCGCCTCGCTGCGGATTCTGGGGTCGGCGATCGGCGCCATCACCAGCGCCGTTTACCTGACGCTGCTGCCCTTTCACCCCCTCGGCATGGCCGCGGCGATCTTCGCCACGGTGGTGATCTGTGCGGCCATCAACGTGCCCAGCCACGGCCGTCTGGCGGCGATCACGGTGATCGTCGTGATGGTCACCGGCAGCCTGGATCCGGCCCTGAGTCCGGGGGTGAATGCTCTGCTGCGCTTCCTGGAGTCCTGCATCGGCACGGGGGTCGCGCTGCTGGCGGTGTGGCTCTGGCCCGGGTCGGGCCGCCAGCCCGCAGGCGACGCCTGAGCGTGCCTCCAGGGCTGCGGTCCGCATGGGGAGATCCGAACCGGCGCCGCTGCCGCAACCCTGGGGCCGCTGGCAAGATGGACTGAGTTTGAAATGCCAGCGCCATGCCGGCCCGCAGCAATTTCCAGGAAGCGATCCGCGAAGCCCAGTCCAGCGCCCTGGTCGGACCCAACGTTGTCAACAAGGCCCTGCCCTATGTGGGCGGCGGCATGGTGCTCACCGCCGTCGGCGTGGTCGGTGGCCTCTCGATGATCGGCAACCCGATCTTCATGCCCCTGTTCTGGGTGTCGCTGATCGGCAACTTCATCCTCTTCTTCGTGGCGCAGAACGCGGCCATGAAGGGCAACAACGGCACCGCCCTTCCGATCCTGGCCACCTACAGCCTGATCACTGGCTTCACCCTGAGCGGCATCGTGGCGATGGCCATCGGCACCGCCGGCATCGGAGCGATCGGCACGGCGGCCCTGGCCACCGGCATCACGTTCGTGATCGCCTCGGTGGTGGGTCGCAACATGAGCGACAACCTCGGTCAGGCCCTCAGCGGGGTGGTAGGCCTCGGCATCGTCGGCCTGCTGATCGCCATGGTGGTGCAGCTGGTGGGAGGGATCTTCATTCCCGGTTTCGGCGGCAACGGTTTCGAGCTGATGATCGCCGGCTTCGGCACCGTGCTGTTCGTGGGTGCGGCCTTTGTCGACTTCTACACCATGCCCCGCACCTACAGCGACGACCAGTATCTGGCCGGCGCCCTGGGCATGTACCTCACCTACATCAACCTCTTCATCTTCATCCTGCGGCTGATCATCGCCCTTCAAGGTGGCGGTCGCCGCGACTGAGCTGCGATCCTTCTTCTCAGCCAACCTTGCCAAGGGCCTGTCCGTTGCGGATGGGTCCTTCTTTTTTGGCAGGGCAACGGCACCGCTCCGATCGATCCCCCGGCTCCCCCACGGACGGAGCCCAAGCGTCCGGCTAAGCTCCGACCGACTCCAGCCGAACGCCGCAGGCATGGCCCAGCCCCAGGGGCAACCCGCACACCAGCACGGCGGGTGCGGCCCCTTCACCCTTTGAACACAACGGAAACCCCATGACCAAGACGGCTCTGATCACCGGGATCACCGGCCAGGACGGTTCCTACCTGGCGGAGTTGCTCCTGGAGAAAGGCTATGTGGTGCATGGGATCAAGCGGCGGGCCAGCAGCTTCAACACCGACCGGATCGACCACCTCTACCAGGATCCCCACGAGCAGAATCCCCGCCTGGTTCTGCACTACGGCGATCTGACCGACTCCACCAATCTGATCAGGATCGTTCAACAGATCCAGCCGGACGAGATCTACAACCTCGGGGCCCAGAGCCACGTGGCCGTGAGTTTCGAAAGTCCCGAATACACCGCCAACTCCGATGCCCTGGGCACCCTGCGGATCCTCGAAGCCGTCCGCATCCTGGGGCTGACCGAAAAGACCCGCATCTATCAGGCCAGCACCAGCGAACTCTATGGACTGGTGCAGGAGATTCCCCAGAAGGAAACGACCCCGTTCTATCCACGCAGTCCCTACGGCGTGGCCAAGCTCTATGCCTACTGGATCACGGTCAACTACCGGGAGGCCTACGGCATGTACGCCTGCAACGGCATCCTCTTCAACCACGAAAGCCCCCGGCGGGGGGAGACCTTCGTCACCCGCAAGATCACCCGGGGCCTGGCCCGCATCGATGCCGGACTCGACCAGGGCCTGTTCATGGGCAACCTCGACTCTCTCCGGGACTGGGGGCACGCCCGGGACTACGTGGAGATGCAGTGGCGGATGCTGCAGCAGGAGCAACCCGAGGACTTCGTGATCGCCACGGGCCGGCAGGAATCGGTGCGCCGCTTCATCGAGCTCACCGCCGAGGAGCTCGGCTGGGGGGGGATCGACTGGAGCGGCAGCGGCGTCGAGGAGACGGGCGCCCGGCGTGACACCGGCGCCATCGTGGTGCGCATCGACCGGCGCTACTTCCGGCCGGCGGAGGTGGAGACCCTGCTGGGGGATCCCACCCGGGCCCGGGAGCGGCTGGGCTGGACGCCCACCACCACCCTGGAGGAACTGGTGGCGGAGATGGTCGCCACCGACAAGGAGGAGGCCGCCAAGGAGGCCACCCTGCGGCGGGAGGGGTTCACCGTTGTCGGCTCGATGGAGAATCCCCCCCAGGTCGGGGTGAGCGCCGCCCCGTGAGCCGGCCCGCAAAACGCGGCTATGGTCAGGGCCGTGATCCGTTCCCGTCGAAGCGGACCTTCGCTGGAACGACGCCTTCTCCCGTGGTCCGCCACCCCGCCCGGCAGCGCGGGGGCCTGACGATTTCCCCATGCTGATCTCCACGAACGATCGGATCTTCATCGCCGGCCATCGCGGCATGGCCGGCTCGGCCATCGCCCGGCGCCTGGAGTCCGAAGGGCACAAGCACCTGCTCCGCGTCAGCCGCTCCGAGCTCGACCTCATCGACGGCCCCGCCGTGGCCGCCTGGTTCGCCGACCAGCGGCCCGAGGTGGTGGTGCTGGCGGCGGCGCGGGTGGGGGGCATTCTCGCCAACGCCACCTATCCGGCCGACTTCCTGCTCGACAATCTCAGGATCCAGCAGAACGTGATCGAGAGCGCCTGGCGGCACGGCACCCGGCGCCTGCTGTTCCTGGGCAGCAGCTGCATCTACCCCAAGCTGGCCGAGCAGCCGATCCGGGAGGAGGCCCTGCTCGGCGGGCCCCTGGAGCCCACCAACGAGTGGTACGCCATCGCCAAGATCACCGGCATCCAGCTGTGTCGCGCCCTGCGGCTGCAGCACGGCTTCGATGCCATCAGCCTGATGCCCACCAATCTCTACGGCCCGGGCGACAACTACCACCCCACCAACAGCCATGTGCTGCCCGGCCTGATCCGCCGCTTCCAGGAGGCCCGGGAATCCGGCGCCGAGGAGGTGGTCTGCTGGGGCAGCGGCAGCCCGCGGCGGGAGTTCCTCCACGTCGATGATCTGGCGGATGCGGCCCTGTTCTGCCTGCGCCACTGGCAGCCGGGCGCCGAGGAGCTCCAGCACCTCAATGTGGGAACGGGAACGGACGTGAGCATCAAGGAGCTGGCCACGATGGTGGCCGAGGCGGTCGGGTTCCGCGGACGCATCGCCTGGGACACCTCGAAGCCCGACGGCACCCCCCGCAAGCTCCTGGATGTGGGCCGCCTGGCCGCCCTGGGCTGGCGGGCGTCGATTCCCCTGCCGGACGGGCTGCGTCGCACGGTGGCGGAATTCGTCAGCGAGCGGGCCAGCGGCGCCGAGGTGCGGCTGTGAGGATCCTCGTCACCGGGGGCGCCGGCTACATCGGCAGCCATGCCGTCAGGGCCCTGACCCGTGCGGGACACCAGCCCGTGGTGCTCGACAACCTGGTCTATGGCCATGCCGACATCGTCGAGAAGACCCTGAAGGTGCCGCTGGTGCTGGGCCAGGTGGGAGACCGTGAGGTGCTCGAACCCCTGCTGCGCGGCCGCCATCCCGCCCTCGACGGCACGCCCCTGGAAGGCAAGCCGATCGAGGCGGTGCTCCATTTCGCCGCCTACGCCTATGTGGGCGAATCGGTGACCGACCCCGCCAAGTACTACCGCAACAACCTGGGCGACACCCTCACCCTGCTCGAGGCCCTGGTGGCCACCGAGCGGCCCCTGCCGATCGTGTTCTCCTCCACCTGCGCCACCTACGGCATTCCCCAGCAGGTGCCGATCACCGAAGAACACCCCCAGGCCCCGATCAATCCCTACGGACGCAGCAAGTGGATGGTGGAGCAGCTGCTCACCGACTTCGCGGCGGCCTACGGCCTGCCCAGCGTGATCTTCCGCTACTTCAATGCCGCCGGTGCCGACCCCGACGGCGACCTGGGGGAGGACCACAACCCGGAGACCCACCTGATCCCGCGGGTGCTCGACACCATGAGCGGCCGGGAGCCCTACCTGCAGATCTTCGGCGACGACTACCCCACCCCGGACGGCACCTGCATCCGCGATTACATCCACGTGGCCGACCTGGCCGACGCCCACGTCCTGGGGCTGGAGCGGCTGCTGCGGTTGCGGGAACGGGAGGAGACCGAGCGCCGACCGCTGATCTACAACCTCGGCAACGGCACCGGCTACTCGGTCCAGCAGGTGATCGAGACCGCCAAGGCCGTCACCGGTCGCGGCCTGCTGGCCCACGTGGCCAAACGCCGCGACGGTGACCCTCCCCAGCTGGTGGCCGGGGCCACCCGGGCCCACCAGGAACTGGGCTGGCGACCCCGCTTCCCGGAACTGGAAACGATCATCGAGCACGCCTGGGCCTGGCACCAGCGCCGTCACCAGGGCTGAGGGCGCCGGCCCCGGGCCAGGGCCTGGCCAGGGGCTCGCCGATGAAGACCCCCTGCCCGGGCATGGCCACACTGCGCCAGTAGCTCTCGATCAGGGTGTCACCCCGGAGGTAGTAGCTGAGCAGCAGGCCGGGATCGGGGAACTTGGCCGTGAAGTTGCAGGGTTCCACCACGGTGCCGTAACTGCCGGTGGCGCCGGCCTCGAGCCAGCGCAGCGCACTCATCTGGGGGCTGTCGGTCAGCTGCCCGCCGAAGGAGGTGAGGTGATCGGCGACGGCACCGGGCCGGAAGCGGTTGGTGCGCAGGCCCGCGGGGAAGGCCAGCCCCGTGACGTAGGCCATCACATCCTGGGCTCCCACCAGGGTGTCGCCGAGGATGATCCGCACCCGCAGGCGGGAGCCGATGGCGGCCCTGACCCTGTCGTAACCGGCGGCCCGACGGTTGCGCCGCCCGTCGCCGGTGCTCAGCAGGTAGGCGGTCCCCGGCGGGGCGGTCCCGTCGGAGGCCACCCCCTGCTGGATCAGGCGCCGGGCCGCCGCCGCGCTGGTGGCGGCCAGCATCATGCTGGGCCGGATGCGCAGCTGATCCCAGGGCCGGCGCACGTCACCGCGGGCGAACAGGGGGCTCAGGGCCGTGGTGCGGCAACCGCTGGCGCAGAAGCGCGGATCGAGGCCGAGGCTGAAGGCGCTGGTGATCGACTGGCAACCGACCCGGTACGGGGCCGCCCAGGCCAGCGCATAGACCTGGACATGGGACGGGGTGCGGCGATCGACGCTGGCCTTGATGCGGCGGAACAGGTCAGGGTTCAGCGCGGCTTCCCCGGGTGCGAAGCGCACCCGGATCACCTGGTTCTGTGGGATCAGCCGGGCCGCCTGGTAGTGCCGGCCGATGGTCTCGCTGAGGGGATCGGCGGCGTTGACGATGATCGCCAGATGGCGATGGTCGAGGGGGCCCAGGGAGGGCGGTGCGATGCCGGTGGAGCGGCCGTCAGCCCATGGGCTGCCGCTGGCCGCCAGGGCCAGCGGCAGCAGCAGCGCAACCCCGATGGCCATGCGGCGGCGCCACGCACGCCGTGGCCCGGCGCCGGTGGAAGCAGCCCCGCCCGGGGGTCCGGGAAGCGGAGGCCGTGGCGGGGGAGGGGCCATGGCGGAGGCGGCGAGGCCGGGGGCTTGGCCGACTGGGGCGGCTCCGAACCCGGAGTGGACCTGGAAGCGAGGCGGAAAGCGAAGGCAGGGACGGCGCCGGTCGCGGGGCCGTCCCCCGTCCTGCCATCCGTCGAGGGGGGATCGTAGGACCAGCCCAACGTCGTGCAGGTCCTTGGTGGCGGCCTAGATTTGAGACCACCGGCGTTCCTGTTGCCATCCCGATCCCCTGGTCCGCCGGGCTGGGCCAAGCCCCTGCTCCAACCCCCTGCCGTGTGACCCGGAGGCGGCTTTCCGACCGGAGACGGCAGGCCGCCCCAGCCCCGATTCCCCATCCGCCTGTTCCAGCATCCTTTTCGCCTCGCCGTTGATGCCGCTTCTCCATCGCATCGCCAGACGACTCCCCAGCCCCCTGCTTGCCCCCCTCACTGACCAGAGACCCGCTGCGCGTCTGATCCGGCATTCGGCGAAGAAGTACTGGAAGCTTCTGGCCCTCAACTTCTCCACCAGCCTGGCCGCCAGCCTCAGCGAGGGCGCCACCCTCGGGATCATCTTTCTGTCGGTCAGCCTGATCAGCGCTCCCGAGAACAGTGACTGGACCAAGATGTCCTCTCTCGGCTCCCTCAGCCAGCTGCCCTGGCTGCAGGACTGGCTGAACAGTGCCCTCAGCACCCGCACCGGCCGCGACGGCCTCTTCGTGCTGCTCCTGGCGACCGCCGTGGCCCTGCAGGGCCTGATGGCGGCGACCAGCTACGTGAACAGCGTCAGCACCGCCGTGATGGGGGCCCGGATGGGCACCGAAATCACCGGCAAGCTGAACGATCGGGTCCTCTCCCTCACCTTCGGCTGCGCCAGCCGTTACCGGGTCGGTGACCTGCTCAATTACGTGGGCTCCGGGGGCAGCACCGTTCAGAAGGAGATCAGCCTGGCCAACGGGCTGTTGATGAACAGCCTGCAGCTGATCATCTACCTGGCCATCCTGGTGGCGATCTCCCCCTGGCTCCTGCTGGTGGCCTTTGCGATGGCCGCCGTGATGCAGACGGTCCAGAAGGTACTGCTGCCGCGGATCCGCAGGAATTCACGGGAGCAGCAGAAGGTGGGCGTCGAGCTCTCCAGCCATCAGAACGAACAGATCCAGGGCCTGAGGCTGCTGCACAGCACCGGCCAGCTGGAAAGTTCGAGGAAGAAGCTCAAAGCGCTGCTCAATGAAAGCAGGCGGCTCTCGATCCGGCAGAGCAAGCTGTCCAACATCGTGCAGCCGATCTCCAACATGCTGCCGATCATTTCGATCGCCATCATCGCGGCGCTCAGCCTGATGGTGTTCAAGGACCGCAGCAGCGGTGTCCTGCCGAGCCTGGTGACGTTCATCATCGCCCTCCAGAGACTCAACCAGCGGGTCGGCAGTCTCACGGGTCTGGCCACCAGCTATGCCGCCAACAGCGCCAATGTGGAGCGGCTCAACCAGATCCTGCGCGACGACGACAAGGACTTCATCCGCACCGGCGGTGTGCCGTTCACGGCCCTGCGCGATGCGATCCAGCTGGATGATGTCTCGTTGCGCTACAGCCCCGATCTGCCCCAGGCCCTCTCCTCCATCCAGCTCACGATCGGCCGCGGCCAGACGGTCGCCCTGGTCGGCTCCAGTGGCGCCGGCAAGAGCTCCATCGCCGATCTGCTGGTGGGCCTCTACGAGCCCACCGGCGGCCGGATCCTGGTCGACGGCGTCGACATCCGGACGATCAATCTGGCGAGCTGGCAGCAGCGCCTCGGGGTCGTCAGCCAGGACACCTTCCTGTTCAACGCCAGCATCGCCAGCAACATCGGCTTCGGCGTCGAGAACGCCTCCATGGAAGACATCAAGGCCGCGGCCGCCAAGGCCCAGGCCTCCCGGTTCATCGCGGATCTCCCCGAGGGCTACGACACCAAGATCGGCGAACGGGGCTATCGGCTCAGCGGTGGCCAACGCCAGCGAATCTCCCTGGCCAGGGCGATTCTGCGCCGACCTGAACTGCTGATTCTCGATGAGGCCACCAGCGCCCTCGACAGCCAGAGCGAACGGCTGGTGCAACAGGCGATCGAACAGTTCGAGCGCCAGCACACCGTTCTTGTGATTGCCCACCGCCTCAGTACGATTGTCAATGCCGATGTGATCTGTGTCCTTTCCGAGGGAAGGATCGTGGAGCGGGGCCGCCACCATGAGCTGCTCGCCCAGGACGGTCAGTACGCAAAACTCTGGAGCGACCAATCCAAACATCCCCATCAGAAGCCGATGACGGCAGCCCCCGTCTGATGGTTTTCCCATTCCCCGGGGCGACCCTGCAGGAGCACGCATCTTTCCCATGATCATTGCCTGCACGATCGACAACAACTACATCCGGCACTGCGCCGTGATGCTGAAATCCCTGCAGCTCTCCAACCCAAAAGAAAGCCTCAGTGTCTATATCCTCCACGGCGTCATCGATGCCGCGGAGCGAGCTCGATTGGCGGCCTACCTCGGTGAATTTCTCCCCTCGGTCTCCTTCCTGCAGCTGGATGAGCAGATGCTCGCGGGTTTTCCCGTCTTCGGTCATATCAGCCTGGCCACCTATTTCCGGCTGCTGCTGCCGGCGGCCCTTCCCCATGCCGTCGAGAAGGTCCTCTACCTGGATTCCGACCTGATCGTGGTCGACTCGCTGCGGGACCTCTGGGAGTCGTCACTGGAAGGGAACAGCATCGGCGCGGTGGAGGAACACAATCAGGACTTCGACCGCAACCGCCTCTGCCTGGCGGAGGGCTCCCTGGTCTTCAATGCCGGCGCCATGCTCATCGATCTGGGCCGCTGGCGCCGGGAGAACATCCTGGCCAACGGCCTGGAGTTCGCCCGCACCCATCCCGAGCGGATCAAGCACTGGGACCAGGACGTGCTCAACTCCCTGCTCGAGGCCCGCTGGCGTCCCCTCGACTGGCGCTGGAACGCCCTGCCCCACCTCTGGATGCACCCCGAGTACACCGCCGCCGACACCCCCCTGGGCCGGCAGGCGGAGCTGGCCCGGGCGAGCCCCGCCGTGATCCACTTCGCCGGCTCGGGCGTGGCCAAGCCCTGGCACCATCGCTGCACCCACCCCTGGCGCCAGCGCTACCTGGAGATCCGCCGTCAGACGCCCTGGGCGCACCTGCCCCTGGAGGGCACCCCCAGCGTTTCCCCGGGCGATCGCCTGGGCCGCCTGCGGTTCCGGGTCAAGCGAGCCGGCAAGGAGATGCTGGCCAGGCTGGCTCCCCGCAGCCGATGACCATTCAGATCGGAGACCACCGGCTCACCTGCATCGGCTACGCCGACAGCACGGAGGCCGAGCTGCTGGGACGCTTCTTGCGCCAGGGAAGCCGCGCCCTGGCCGAGACCCAGGGGGAGTACGCCCTGGTGATCGAGACCGACGCCGGCGACGTGACGGTGGTCACCTCACCGGTGGGGGCGACCCACTACTACGTCCTGGAGCACGACGGCCGCCTCTTCCATGGCGACCGGGTGGCCGAGATCCTGCACCGCAGCGGCCTGGCCTGGCGCTGGAACTGGCAGGCCCTCGGCGATCTCTGCCAGCTGGAGAACCTGACCGACAACCAGACCCTCCACCCGGCGATCCGCCGGGTGCCCCCCGGCAGCATCCTCCACTTCACCGACGGCAGGGTCTCCCTCTCCTCCGTTGCAGTCCTCGACCGGATCCCGGCGGCACCCGCCGACCCCGACGCCGCCGTCGAGGCCCTCAACGCCGCGGTGCTGCGGCTGGCGGGCGAGAACCCCTATCTGTCCCTGTCGGGCGGGTTCGATTCGCGGGTGATCCTGGCGTCGATGCTGCGCCAGGACCTGCGCCCCCATCTGATCACGATGGGACGGGAGGAGGCGACCGATGTGCAGGTGGCCCGCCGCATGGCCGAGCGCTTCGACCTGCCCCACCAGCTGATCAGCCTGGAGCTCGACGACATCTTCGCCCACGCGTCCACCATCTCCAGCCTCACCAACGGCACCAAGACCGCCTGGCACTGGCACACCTTCCTTTATCCCCTCAAGGCGGCGATTCCGGCCGACGCCACCTTCTTCGTCGGCACCCTGGGGGAATTCGCCCGCTCCTACTACTTCGACCGCGGCTGGCTGGGCCGCTTCGCCTCCCTGGCCCCCGAGGTGGCCCTGGGCCGGTTCTGGGGCATGAAGCTGAACAGGCACCCCAGTTTCTCCGCCGATGAACTTCGGCATCTGGCCCCTGAACTCGCCGCCGAGCTGATGCCGGACGGCCGCCACCGGCGGGCCGCACGCCTGGCGGGCTTCTGCCGCGGCGGCTTCCTTGAAGGCCTCACCCGTTACTACTTCGAGCAGCGGGTGCCGAACTTCTACGCCAACGGCATCCGCATGTACCGGGCCTCCAGCGCCTGGCGCTCCCCGTTCCATGACCGCCGTTGGATCGAAGCGATCTGGAACCTTCCCGATGGCTGGAAGCTGGGCTCCAACTGGCACCGCCACGCCATCGCCCGCAACTGCCCGGAACTGCTGACATTCCCGGAGGAGAACGGTTTCGACCGCCGCCGCATGCTTCCCAAGGCGCCGCCCCTCTACTGGACGCCGCCGATGCGGCGGGCCCGCTACGTGAGCTACGACCTCAGCGCCGACTGGTACCGCGATCCGCGGATGCATGCCTTCCTGCGCGAGAACGCCGGACGGATCGACGACCTGGTGGATCCGGAGCTCGTCGGGCGGATCCTGGAGGCCCACCGCAGCGGCACCGACCGGACCCGGACCCTGGCCTTCCTGCTCACCCTGATCGTCTGGAAGCAGGTGATCGCCCCATGAGGGTGCTGTTCGTCTCCCACATGGCCACCCGCAGCGGGGCCCCGCTGCTGCTGCTCTGGCTGCTGCGCTGGCTGATGGCCCATGGGCGCGGCATCGAACCGGCGGTGGTGCTGCTCAGCGATGGGCCCCTGCGGCCCGATTTCGAGGCCCTGGCGCCCACCGAGGCCTGGAGCCGGCCCCTGTTCCAACCCCTGCGCGAGCGGGTCGCCGCCCGGCTGGGGCGGGGGAGGGCCGGCAGTCCGGCCGAGCTGCTGGAGGCGGCGGTGCAGCGGCACCGACCGGAGCTGATCTACCTCAACACCCTGGTGCTGGGCCAGCACCTGAAGGGCCTGGGTGGCGATCCGGCCCGCCCGGCCTGCCTCAGCCATGTCCACGAGCTGGAAACCACCCTGGCCACCATGAGCAGCCCGGAGGCGGTGGCCCGCCAGCTGGCCCTCTCCAGCGTCGTGGTGGCCTGTGCCGAGGGGGTGAGGCAATCCCTGCACAACCACCACGGCCTGCCCCTCAACCGCTGCACGGTGATTCCGGGCTTCCTTCCCTTCGCCGCCCCCGGGCAGGGGCCGCCCGCTCCGGCCCCCCTGGCGGAGGAGCCCGGACTGGAACCGGCCCTGGAGCCCCTGGAGTCGGCCCTGGCGGCGGGCACGTTCGTGTTCGGCTTCGCGGGCCAGGCGATCGCCCGCAAGGGTTTCGACCTCTTCCCGCTGCTGGTGCGGGAGTGTGAGCGGGTCTTCGCCGGCCAGCCCTTCCTGGCCGTCTGGCTCGGGGCCTCCCCGGGGCAGGAGGAGGTGATCGTGGCCCGCCGCGATCTGCAGCTGCTGGGTCTCGAGCACCGGGTCCTGCTGCTGCCGCCAAGGCCCTCCGCCATCGGCGTCATCGGTCGCTTCGCCGTCCACGGCCTGCTGTCGCGGGAGGACCCCTATCCCCTGGTGGCCCTCGAGGCCGCCGCCGCGGCCGTGCCCACCATCTGCTTCGACGGCGGGGGCGGCATCGTCGACTTCGTGGCCGACGGCTGCGGTCTGGCCGTCCCGTACCTCGACCTGGCAGCCTTCGCCACCGCCCTGCACCGGCTCAGCAACGACCCGGAGAGCCGGCGCCGGCTGGGGGAACGCAGCCGGGCCCGGGTGTGGCGGGAGTCCGGCATCGACGACGTGGCCCCCCGTCTGCTGGCCTGCATGGAACGGGCCGTCGCGGCCGGACCCCACCATGGCTGAGCCGCCCCTGCCCGCCAGCCGCCCCCTCTACGGCTGGAGCGCGGCCGACCCGCCCAGCGTGCCCGAACGGCTCAGCACGGACCCTGGCCGGCCCCTGTTCTCGATCGTCATCCCCACCCTCAACCAGGGGGCCTTCATCGAGGACACCCTGCTCTCGATCCTCTGGCAGGGTTACGACAACGTCGAGATCATCGTGGTGGACGGCGGCAGCACCGACGACACCCCGGCGGTGCTGGAGCGCTACCGCCCCTGGATCTCGGTGATGATCAGCGAGCCCGACCGGGGCCAGTCGGACGCCATCAACAAGGGCTTCCGCCGGGCCAGCGGATCGATCCTGGCCTGGCTGAACTCCGACGACCTCTATCTCCCCGGTGCCTTCCGCACCGTGCTGGAGGCCTTCGCCGCCCATCCCGACGGCCGCTGGGTGATCGGCAGCGGCGACATCATCAGCGCCGACCAGCGGTTCCTGCGCCACGTGCCCGCCCGGGAGGGATCGGAGCAGACCCTGCTGGCGATCGAGAACGACTGCTTCCTGCTGCAGCAGAGCTGCTTCTGGAGTGCCTCCCTCTGGCGGGAGGCCGGCGGGCAGGTGGACGAGTCCCTCAGCCTGCTGATGGACTACGACCTCTGGTGGCGCTTCTCCCGGCGCTGCACCGGCATCGTCACCCAGGAGAAACTGGGGGCCATGCGCTACTACGCCACCGTGAAGACCCGCCGCCAGGGGGAACGGTTTCCGGCCGAACTGGCCACCATCTACGCCCGCTACGGGGCGAGCGCCTCGCTGGATCGGCTGGTGCAGCGGCTGCTGGCGGAGAAGTCCGCCCTCGGCGAGCGGCTCTCGGCCCTGGAGCGCCAGCTGCCGGTGCGGCTGCTGCGCCGCCTGCGGCTGCTTCCCCGACCATGACGACACCCGAACTCTTCGTCGGCATCACCAGCTGGAACAGCGAGCTGTTCCTGCCCCACTGTCTGGAGGCCCTCCAGGCCACCACCCGGGGCCTGGAGACGCACGTCTGCGTGCTGGACAACGGCTCCACCGACCGATCCGTGGCCATCGCCCGCCAGCGGGGGGCCGAGGTGGTGCAGCGCCGCTGCAGCCAGCCGGAGGCGCTCAATGCCCTGCTGAACCGATCGCGCTCCCCCTACACCCTACTGCTGCATGCGGACGTGATCCTGCTGGCACCGGACTGGTTCGCGCTGTGCCGCTCCCGGCTGGTGGAGGGGGTGGCGCTGGTGTCGCCGCAGGACATCGGCTGCGGACCGCTCACCCGCCCCTTCGGGGCCGGCATGCCGGAGAGCTCCTTCCTGCTGATGCACACCCGGCAGTTCCGCCGTTGCCGGCGCCTCCACTGGCGGCGCAAGGGGCGCCTGCCGCGGCCCCGCTACGAGGTCGACTTCCACGGCCCCCACATCACCCACCACCTGCCGCGGGAGCTCCAGCGCCAGAAGCTCGGCTGGGTGCCCATGGACGTCTACGTGTCCAACCGGGCCAGCGAACCGCTGTTCACGCCGGCCTCGCCACCGGCGGTCTGGAGCGACGAGCTGGCCTACCTGCGCTACGGCCTCGGCAACTTCTACGGCCTCGACGGCACGATCACCCATTACCACAACTGGTACGACCGGATCGCCGCCCGGGAAAAGAGTGAATCGGCACCGAACCCCGCGCGCAAGGATTTCCCAGTGGACTTCATCCGCTCCTACACAAACCGGCTGCTGGAGGACTACGGCGCCGGCCGGCTGGAGCTGCCCACCGACCTCAGCACCACCCGCACCCCCAGGGCCCTCTAGCCCACCGCTTCCTCCATGACCGGTCCCTCGTTGCCACGGCCGATCGCCGCCCACTTCCTGCTGGTGCCGGAGCTGCTGCACTCGCCCCCCAACGAGGCGATCATCTCCGCCCTGCTGGAGAGCGGCTACGACGTCCACGTCTTCGCCCCCGGTCCCTGCGGCAGCACCGCCCCCTACGGCGAACGGGTCAGCACCCACCCTGTGGCCTATTCGATGCGCTGGTTGCTGGCCCAGGCCTGGCGCCCCCGCTGGCGGCGCTACGCCTGCTTCTCAGGCACCACCGAGGATCCGATCGCCGTGGTGGGAGTGCTGGCCCGCCTGCACCGCCGTCCCTCCTTCATCCTCGGGGACGAGATCCGCGCCGGCAGCTACCGGGGGCCCCGCTCGGAACGCTGGAAACGGCTGTGTCTGCAGGCCTACCGGCGGGCCCGCTTCACCATCGTCAACGACACCCACCGGGTGGATCTGGTGCGCGAGTACGCCGGCCTGCCGGCGGCCCAGCCGGTGCTGGTCTACCCGGGCTGTTTCCGCAACCCGCCGGAGCGGGATCCACGGCTGCGCCGGGAGCTCCGCCAGCGCTGGGGCCTGGCGCCGGACGCTCTCACCCTGGCCATCTCCGGGGGCTTCAACCTCACCGCCGGCGCCGACTGGCTGCTCGACGCCCTGCACGAGGATCCGGCCCTCTGCGCCGTGATCCAGCCCCTGGGGGTGGATCCCCTGGCCCTCTACCTGCTGCGGCGCCTGAGCCTGGGGGGCCGGCTCCACATCGAAACCGACCGGCTGTCCTGGCAGGAGGCGTGGCGATCGGCCGTGGGCTACGACATCGGCCTGGCCGTCTACACCAATCCGGCGCCCCAGTTCCAGGCCATGGGCGTCAGTTCCAACCGGCTGTGCATGTACCTGGCCATGGGGGTGCCGGTGATCTGCAGCCGCCAGGCCAGCTTCCAGTTCGTCGAGGACTTCGGCTGCGGCGTGATGGTCGACGATGGCGCCGGCTTCCTGGCGGCGGCCCATCACCTCGGCGCCGACCTGGAGGCCCGCCGGGAGGACTGTGCCCGCTGCTTCCACGACCACATCCGCCCCCGGGAGCGCTACCGCGGCCTGGTGGAGGCGATCGGCGCCCTGGGGCACGCCTGAAGGGAGCACCCACCACCGCCACTATGACCCGCTCCTCCCTGAACCTGCGCCTCTACCTCGCCGCCCGGGCCGTGGTGCACGGCGGCCGGCGCCGCATCCCGAGGGTGCTGCTGCCGCCGCGGCGGCCCCTCGGCGATCGCTTCACGATCGCGATCACCACCTTCGAGGCCCGCTACGAGACCTATTTCCGTCCGCTGTACCGCTCCCTGCGGCGCACGTTCCCCGAAGTGCCGATCCTGGTGGCCGTCAACGGCCACGGCGACCCCGCCAGCCAGAGCCGCTACCTGGAGCGGCTCTGCGGGGAGCTGGCCAGCGGTGAACCGCCCCATCGCCGCTTCCTGCTGCATGAGCGGGTGGTGGGGCTCTGCCAGATGTGGAACGAACTGCTCCAGGCCAGCCCCACAGCCACCACCCTGGTGCTCAATGACGATCTGCGCATCGATCCCTACCTGCGGCGCTGGGCCGAGACCATGGCCTGGGAATCGGTGGATCTCAGCCTGCTCAACAACACCTGGTCCCATTTCGCCATCGGCCGGCGCTGCTGGGAGCGCATCGGCGCCTTCGACCAGAGCTTCAGCGGCATCGGCTTCGAGGACATGGACTACACCGCCCGGGCGAGCCTGGCCGGGGTCGAGATCGCAGGGGTGGCCTGTCCCTACCTGCACCATGCGAACGACCAGCCCGCCACCACCTCCTTCGACGGCCAGTCGGAGCGCGTCTGGGGCAAGTACACCTCCGCCAACCAGGAGAGCTTCTTCCGCAAGTGGGAGCGCTGCCCAGCATCGGAGGGGATCTACATCCGCCAGCTCGGCCACCACGTGCGGGCCGTCGCCCCCCTGCCGCACCTGGCCGTGCCACCGTTGACGGCCGACGGACCGGGGATCGTCCACCTGGATCGGACGCCATGAGGGTGCTGGTGCTCGCCCCCTCCGCCTACCTGCTCGGCGGCGTCCAGGACTGGCTGGCGAACCTGGTGCCGGCCCTGCGGGAGGGGGGGCTGGAGGTGACCGTGGCGGTGCCCGATGGGGATCACCACCGCCATGGCCCCTACGCCCGGGCCTACCCGGCCCTGGCGGCCGGGGCGATCGCCAACCCCAGCGGCAGCGCCGAAGGCCGGCTCCGTGCGATCGCCGCCCTGCTGGAGCGGCTGGACCCGGATCTCGTGCTCGGCGTCAATCTCGTCGATCTGTACCCGGCGGCCCGGCGGGCCCGGCGCCGGGGGCGGTTCCATGGACGGGTGGTGATGACGCTGCATGCGCTCGAGGCGGAGTACTTCGACGACCTGCGCCGGCATGGCGTCGGCATCGACGCGGTGATCGCCACCAATCGCCTGGCCTGCCGGCTGGCGAGCAGGCGGGGCGGGATGGATCCGGCCCGGGTGCTCTACGCCCCCTACGGCGTGCCGGTGCCGCCCTGGCAACTCCCTGACGGCGATCCGGCCGCCACCCTGAAGCTGGCCTGGGTGGGCCGGCTGGAGCAGGAGCAGAAACGGGTGCACGATCTGCCGCCGCTGCTGGAGGCGCTGCACTCCCGGGGCATCGACGTCCGGCTCAGCATCGCCGGGGATGGCGAGGAGCGTCCGGCCCTGGAGCGGTCCCTGGCCCCCTGGATCGAACGGGGCCGCGTGCGGATGCTCGGCCATGTCGACCAGGGCCGGCTGGCAGCGGAGGTCTACGGCCATCACCATGCCCTGGTGATCACCTCCTCCTGGGAGACGGGCCCGATCGTGGCCTGGCAGGCCATGGCCAGCGGCATGGCGGTGGTGAGCAGCCGGTACGTGGGAGCGGGCCTGGAGGGGGCCCTGGAGCAGGACGCCACCGCCCTGCTGTTCCCCTGCGGGGATGCGGATGCCGCCGCCGGCGCACTGGCGCGGCTGCGGGATCCGGCCCTGCTGGAGCGGCTCTCCAGGGCCGGGCACGCCCTGGTGGCCCGTCGCTACAGCGGGGCGGCCTCCCTGGCCGCCTGGCGGCGGGCCCTTGATCAGGCGACGGCCCTGCCCCCCCTGCCCCAGGCCCCGGAGGAGCCGGCGCCGGCGCCCGCCGGACGGCTGGACCGCTGGCTGGGCCGCCAGCGGGGTGAGGACCTGCGCCGGCTGCTGGGGTTGCGCTTCCGCCACGGCAGCCCCGGCAGCGAGTGGCCCCATGCCGGCGGCGACGGGGCCGGCGGGGCCGGCGATGCCGCGGGCACCGGGGCCCAGGCCGAGCACCTGCTGGCGGCGGCAGCCCGCCTCGACGCTCCCGGTGCGTCCCATGGCTGAGGCGGCGGGGCCCACCCGGCGGGAGCGGCTGGGGGTGTGGCTGAAGGACCGGCTCCGCTACGAGTGGCTGCTGCGCCGTCCGGCACCGGCCCAACTCGGCATCGCCAACCGCCGCGAGCGGCTGGAGGCCGCCCCCGATGGCTTCGGTCAGGCCTGTCTGTGGCGCTACACCTCCCGCCTGCACGCGCCGGCCATCCAGCCGGAGCTCGGCCGGCGCCTGCTGCGCCGCTGCCTGGCGGCGGCACCGATCCGGCGCCGGCCCACCCCCGGCTGGGCCGCTGGGCCACCGGAGGTAAGCGTGCTGATCGGCCACCGGGGCACCGAGCGGCTGCCCCTGCTGCTGGCGACCCTCGAATCCCTCGCCGCCCAGGAGGGCGTCCGGCTCGAATGCCTGGTGATCGAACAGGACAGCGAGCCCCGCATCGCCGACCGACTGCCGGGCTGGGTGCGCCACATCCACGGCCCCCTGCCGGATCCGACCGCCCCCTACAACCGCTCCCACACCTTCAACCTCGGCGCCCGCGAGGCCCAGGCCCCGGTGCTGCTGCTGCACGACAACGACATGCTCGTGCCCACCGGTTATGCCCGCCGCCTACTGGAGCGGATCAGCCGGGGCTACGCGGTGGTGAATCCGAAGCGGTTCGTCTTCTACCTCGATGAGACCCACAGCGCGGCGGTGCTGGCCGGCTCGGGCGCCTATGACGCCAGGCCGGCGGAAGCGATCGTGCAGAACCTGGAGGCCGGCGGCTCGATGGCGATCACCGCCGAGGCCTACGCCGCCATCGGTGGGATGGATGAGGGCTTCGTCGGCTGGGGCGGGGAGGACAACGAATTCTGGGACCGCTGCCTCACCCGGCCCACCTGGATCTGGGGCTACGAGCCGATCGTGCACCTCTGGCACCGGGGCCAGCCCCTCAAGCACCGGACCGACAACCCCAACCTGGAACGGGCCCGGGCCGTGATGCGGCGCCCCGCCCTCGAGCGCATCGCCGCCCTGCGGCCCGCCCCGGTCCCCGGCCTGGTCAGCACGATCATCCCGGTCCACAACCGTGCCGCCCTGCTGCGCGCAGCGGTGGCCAGCGTGCTCGAGCAGGACCACCGGCCGATCGAGATCGTCATCGTCGACGACGGGTCCAGCGACGACACCGGCGCCGTGGCCGACGGGCTGGCCGCCGACCATCCGCAGACCATCCGGGTGATCCACCAGCCCAACCGCGGTCCCGGCGCCGCCCGCCAGCGGGGCCTGGACCAGAGCCGCGGAGAGTTCGTCCAGTACCTCGACAGCGACGACCTGTTGCTGCCCGGCAAGTTCAGCGCCCAGGTGGACGCCCTGCGGCGCTCCCCCGGAGCCGGGATCGCCTACGGCCCCAGCCTGGAGGAGGACCACTCCCGGCGGCCCGTCGAACGGTGCGGCCCGATGCGGGCCACCGGGATCCCCCTGGAGCGGCTGTTCCCCCGGCTGCTGCTGGAGCGCTGGTGGACCACCAGCTGTCCCCTTTACCGACGCGACCTGCTCGACCGCATCGGCCCCTGGCAGCCCTGGATCAACGAGGAGGACTGGGAGTACGACGGCCGGGCCGGGGCGACCGGCACTCCCCTGGTCTGGGTGCCGGCGCCGGTGTCGGTGCGGCGGATCCATATGGGCGACGACCACCTCAGCGACCGGGGCCACCTGGACCCCCGCAAGCTGGTGGACCGCTCCCGCGCCCAGGAGTCGCTGCTGCGCAGTGCCCTGGCCGCCGGCGTCGACCCCGGCGGCCCCGAAATGGCGCGCTTCTCCCGCTCCGCCTTCCTGCTCAGCCGCCAGTGCGGTGCCGCCGGCGCCGAGCAGGCCGCCCGCCGGCTGTTCCGGCTGGCCCGGCGCCACGGGGCCCGGCAGCCGCGACGGCAGCTGGAGTTCCTCCTCTACGGCCTGCTCGCCGCGGCCCTGGGCTGGGGCCGGGCGGCCCGGCTGAGCATGGGAGTCCGGACACGGCTGCGGCCAGGACCCCGCTCAGGGGGGAACATGACCTGAGGTGATGCACGAGCCTGTGGAGCACGAATCCGGCACGGCCCCGCAGGTGTCGGTGGTGATGGGGGTTCGCAATGGCGCCGCCAGCCTCGCCGCGACCCTCGATTCCCTGACCGGCCAGGAGGGGGTGGAGCTGGAGATCGTGGTGATCAACGACGGCTCCAGTGACAACACCGGCGCCCTGCTCGCCGCCCGGGCCGCCGCCGAGCCGCGGCTGCGGGTGCTGGATCGGCCGGGACGGGGCCTCACCCGCTCCCTGATCGAGGGCTGCCAGCTGGCCCGCGGCCAGTTCATCGCCCGCCAGGACGCCGGTGACCTCTCCCTGCCGGGTCGGCTGCAGCGGCAGCTGCGCTGCCTGGAGGAGCATCCCGAAGCCAGCCTCTGCTCCACCCACGTGCGCCTCGTGGTGCCGGAGGGGGCCACGGTGCGGGTCAACGCGCCGGAGCCCGCGGAGCTGGCCGATGGTCTCACCGGGCCCGCCATCCACGGCTCGGTGATGATGCGCCGCAGCGCCTACGAGCGCGCCGGGGGCTATCGGCCGATGTTCTATTTCGCCCAGGACATCGATCTCTGGAGCCGCATGGTGGAACTCGGCAAGCACCTGGTGGTGCCGGAGGTGCTCTACGAAGCCACCCTCTCCCCTGGATCGATCAGCGGCTCCCGGCGCCGGGAACAGGACGCGTTCCATGGTCTGATCGTGGCGGCCACCGAGGCGCGACGATCAGGCCGGGAGGAGGGTCCCGTGCTGGCCGAGGCCGAGGCGCTGAGCCAGCACTGCCGCGGCTCGCTGCCCGACCCCCGCCGCCAGGCCGATGGGGCCTACTTCATCGGCGCCTGCCTCATCCGTGAGCACCCGGACCTGGCCCGCCGCTACCTGCGCCAGGCCCTGGCCCTCAACCCCTGGCACCTCAAGGCCCGGCTCAAGCTGGCCACCCTGCCATGACCCTCAGCGTCGCCATTCCCACCTTCGGCCGCGATCAGGTGCTGATCGACAGCGTCGCCGCCCTGCTGGCGCTGGATCCGCCCCCCTTCGAGCTGCTGGTGGTCGACCAGACGCCCCGCCACGACCCCGACAGCGAGGCCCGGCTGGCGGCCTGGCAGGCGGAGGGACGGATCCGGTGGCTGCGGCTGCCGACCCCCTCGATCACCGGCGCCATGAACGTGGCCCTGCAGGAGGCCCGCGGCGATCGGGTGCTGTTCCTCGACGACGACATCCTGCCGGACCCGGAGCTGCTCAACGCCCACGAACGGGCCGGTGCCGCTGACCCCGACGCCATGCTGGCCGGGCGGGTGCTGCAGCCCTGGCACGGGGGCGAGAGCGACCCGGAGGACGGGCCCTTCCTGTTCAACAGCCTGCGGCCCCGCTCCGTGGCGGAATTCATGGGGGGCAACGTGGCCATCCCGCGGCGGCTGGCCCTGGAGCTGGGGGGCTTCGACCAGAACTTCGTGCGGGTGGCCTACCGCTTCGAGGCGGAATTCGCCTTCCGCTGGCGCCAGGCCGGCCATCCGATCCAGTACGTGCCGGGTGCCCTGATCCACCACCTCCGGGCCGAGCGGGGCGGCACCCGCAGCTACGGCAAGCACCTCACCACGGTGAAGCCCGACCATGCCGTGGGCCGGTACTACTTCCAGCTGCGCACCCAGCCCCTGCCGGCGGCCCTGGCGGGCTGCCTGGGCGGCTGGCTGGGGTCGGTGCGCAGTCGCCACCACCTGCGCCATCCCTGGTGGATCCCCCCCACCCTGATCGCCGAAGGGCGCGGCCTGCTCTGGGCCCTGCGGCTGCAGCGCAGGGGGCCGGCCCTGCTGCCCACCCGCCGCCGGCGGCTGCTGATCGCCGGCAGCCACCCGGTCCAGTACCAGACGCCCCTGTTCCTGGCCCTGGCCGCCGCCCCCGGCGTGGCCACGGATGTGCTGTACCTCACCCTCCCGGACGCCCGCACCCAGGGGCTGGGTTTCGGCGTCGCCTTCGAGTGGGACGTGCCGCTGCTGGAGGGCTACCCCTGGCACCGGGCCGCCAGTGGCCGGGGCCGCGGCATCACCTCCGGCTACCGGGGCGTCTGGCTGGCCCGGCCCCTGAAGGAGCTGGGCTTCGGCCCGGCCCGGCAGCGCCCCGATGCCCTGCTGCTCACCGGCTGGCACTTCCTGGGCATGGTGCAGCTGTTCATCGCCGCCCGGCTGCAGGGCCTGCCGGTGCTGCTGCGGATGGATTCCAACGCCTTCCGTCCCAGGCCCTGGCCCCTGAACCTCACCTATTGGCTGCTGTTCCGGGGGGTGTCGGTGGGCCTTCCGGTGGGTACGGCCAATGCCCGCTGGTACCGCCAGTTCGGTGTGCCCCAGAGCCGGCTGGTGCCCTCGCCCCACTTCGTCGACAACGCCTACTTCGCGGAGCGGGCCGCGGCCCTGCGCCCCCACCGGGACGCGCTGCGCCAGGACTGGTCCGTCCCCCGGGAGGCCTTCTGCTTCCTGTTCGCCGGCAAGCTCCAGCCCAAGAAACGGCCCCTCGACCTGCTTGAAGCGCTGCGGCTGCTGGTGATGGAGCCCCTGGGCCACCCGGTGCATCTGCTGATCGTGGGCAGCGGCCCCCTGGAGGAGGCCTGTCGGGAACTGGCTCGCCAGCACGCCCTGCCGGTGAGTTTCGCCGGCTTCCTGAACCAGTCGGCCATGCCCTCGGCCTATGCGGTGGCCGACGCCCTGGTGCTGCCCTCCGACCACGGCGAGACCTGGGGGCTGGTGGTGAATGAGGCCATGGCCTGCGGGCTGCCGGCGATCGTGAGCGACCAGGTGGGCTGCTCCGAGGATCTGGTGCTGGAGGGCCGCACGGGCCTGGTGAGCCCCGTCGGCCAGCCGGTGGCCCTGGCCGCGGCCATGGGCCGGATGGCCGCCGATCCGGCCGCCGCCGCCGCCATGGGACAGACGGCCCGGGAGCGCGTCAACAGCCACTTCAGCGTGCGGAACGCCGCCGAGGGGATCCTGGCGGGGCTGGCCCGGCTGGAGGGGCGCTGAGATGGCCAGAGCCCTGGTCCTCTCCCTCCAGCCGCCGGGGGGCGGCGGCGTCCAGGCCCGCCGCTACGCCAAGCTCCTGCCCCATCTGCCGGCGGCCGGCTGGGAGTTCCACGTCATCGGCCCCGATCCCCGGCTCGATGCCGTCACCCCGGAACCCTTCCCCGAGCAGGAACGCTTCTGCCACTACAGCCGGCAGGTGTCCCGCTCGCAGCGCTGCGCCATCCGCAGGAACCGGCGCCGTCGCGGCTCGCCGCTCCACCTCTGGTTCGGCCTGCGCCAGCTGGTCCACCGGCGCCTGGAGCAGCTGGGGCGCCACGACCCCCAGACCCATGCCCTCGAAGGCCTCCGGGCCACCGCCCTGGAGACGGCGGCGCGCCTTCCCTTTGATGCGGTGGCCGGCATCTGCCCGGATTTCCGCGTGCTCGAGGTGGCCCTCGAGGTGGCCGGCCAGCTCGGCAAGCCCTTCATCGCCATCTACGACGATCCCTTCGGCCACCGGGAGAAGGGCCGTTTCCACCCGGCCCACCCCGAGCGCCAGCGGGCCGTGCTGGCCGCCGCCGCCGGGGCCGTGTTCGCCTCGCCCCTCACCCTGGAGCGCTACCGGGAGCAGGGGCTGCTGGGCGACACGCCGGCCCGGTTCCTGCCGGACTGCTTCGATCCCGGTGAGGCTTCCGCGGTCCCGCCTGCCGGCGTGGGCGGCGGACCGGCCGACAGGGAGACACCGGCGCGACCCCTGGCGCCGCTGACGCTGTTCCACCCTGGCAACCTGGGCCCCTGGCGGCCGATCGAGCCGCTGCTGGAGGCCGTGCGGCGCTGGCGGGCCGAGGCCCACGGCGGGCTGCGGATCCTGCTCTACGGCTACCTCTACGAAGCGGCCCGGGCGGCCATTCGCAGCGACCCGCTCCTGCGCCAGGACGTCACGCTCCACGCCCCCGTCAGCAACGAACGCTCCCACCAGCTGGCGGAGGCCGCCGATGGCCTGCTGGTGCTGATCGGCCCGCGCCACACCGACAACCTGCCCTCGAAGTTCTTTGAATACCTGCCCCATGGCACGCCGGTGCTGGTGGCCGGGCCGGCCGGCAACCCGCTGCAGGCGATCGTCGAAGGCCTGGAGAAGGGGATCTACTGCGACATCGAGAGCAGCGCGGCCATCTTCGACGCCCTGGTGGCCCTGCGGGAGCGGGGCGGCTGGTTCCGGGAGCGCCATCGCCACCACCGTGACGCCATCGCCGCCTATGCCGCCCCGGCGGTGGCAGGAGCCTGGGGGGCGGCCTTCGACGATTTCCTGGCGATTCGCCCGGCGCCATGAGGGTGCTTCATGTCATCCCCTCGATCAGCCCGCTGCGGGGCGGCCCCAGCCGGGCCGTGGTCGAGATGGTGGCGGCCCTGCGGCTCCGGGAGGTGGACGCGGCCATCCTCACCACCAACGACCACGGCCCGGGGCTGCACCCCGACCTGGTCACCGGCCGCTGGCAGCAGCACCGGGGGGTGCCGGTGCTGGCCTTTCCCCGCTGGAGTCCGCCCGTCGCCGCCCTGCGGGAGTTCGCCATCAGTCCCGGGCTCAGTCTCTGGCTGGCCCGCCACCTGAAGGACTACGACCTGCTGCACATCCATGCCCTGTTCTCCTACCCCTCCACCAGCGCCATGGCCCAGGCCCGCTGGGCCGGCGTTCCCTACATCCTGCGCAGCATCGGCCAGCTGAGCCCGTGGAGCCTGGCCCAGAGCCGCGGCCGCAAGCGGCTGATGCTGGGCCTGATCGAACGGCGCAACCTGCAGCGGGCGGCCGCCCTGCACTTCACCACCTGTGCCGAGCGGGACGAGGCCGCCGCCCTCGGCCTGGCTCCCCCCGCCCTGGTGCTGCCCCTGGGGGTGCGCGGCCCTGCGGCGGCGGCGGCGGGCGACCGGGACGGCACCACGCCGGTCCGCTTTCTGTTCCTGTCCCGGCTGCACCCCAAGAAGCGGCTGGAGAACCTGCTGGACGCCCTGGCCCTGCTGCAGCGGCACCGGCCGGAGGCGCCCTGGGAGCTGGCCATCGCCGGCGACGGGGAGCCGCGCTACGTCGCCGGCCTGCAGGAGCGCAGCCGGCGGCTGGGCCTGGAGGCCCGTTGCCGCTGGCTGGGGTTCGTGGAGGGGGAGGCCAAGTGGCAGGCGCTGCAGACGGCCGACTGGTACGTGCTGCCGTCGGCGGCGGAGAACTTCGGCATCGCCGCCGTGGAGGCCCTCGCCGCCGGCACCCCGGTGATTCTGTCCCCCGAGGTGGCCGTGGCGGCCGATGTGGAGCGCTGCGGCGCCGGCCTGGTCTGCGGCAGCGACCCCGAAGCCCTCGCCCGCACCCTGGCCACCGCGCTGGAGCGGCCCACCCTGTCAATGCGGGCGTCCGCCCTTAATCTGGCTCAGATGGATTTTTCCTGGAGCACGATCGCCCTTCAGCTGCGTGACGCTTACCGCCAGGTGCTGAACTCCTCCGCCGGCCGATGACCATCCTGCTGCTGATCGTGCTCTTCGGCGCCCTGGCCGCCGTGCTGCTCGACGGCGACTGGCGGGCGGGCCTGATGGTGACCCTGCTGATCGGCTTCGTGCAGGATCCCCTGCGCAAGATCACCCCGGACCAGCCGGGCTACATGGTCGGCCTGGTGCTGGTCGGCTTTGCCCTGTGCGGCGCGGTGATGCTGGAGCGGGCGGGCCGCTTCAACCTGCGGGCCATGTTCTGGACGGTGCCGCAGTTCGATGGCTGGGTGACGATCTACTTCGCCCTGATCGCCCTGCAGAGCCTCAACAGCTTCGCCCGTTTCTCCGACATCCGCCTCACCGCCATCGGCGCCGCCTTCTATCTGGCCCCGGCCTTCGGCCTCTGGGTGGGCTTCCAGGTGGGCTGCTCCCTGCCGTTCCTCAGGCGGCTGCTAACGCTCTACCTGATCGGTTCGACGGTGATGGCCTTCACCGTCTATCTCAGCTTCCAGGGGGTCGACCATCCCACCCTCCAGGAAGTGGGCGAGGGTCTGCTGATCACCTTCCGCCACGGCTTCTCCGCCCAGGGGGCCTCCGGCTTCTGGCGCACCAGTGAGATCGCCTCCTGGCAGCTCTCGGCGGCAGCCTGCATCGCCGCCTCGATGGGCATCGCCAGCCAGAAACCCACCAACCAGTTCGGGCTGCTGCTGCTGGCGGCGGGCTTCGCCTTCCTGACGATCCTCACCGGCCGGCGCAAGGCCCAGGTGCTGATCCTGGCCTTCGTCGCCGTCTATCTGCTGCTCTTCAGCCGCCGGGCCAGCCCCGCCTCCAAGGAGCGGGTGATCTCGAGCGTGCTCGGCGTGGCCGGGATCGCCTACCCCCTCTATGCCTTCATCCTCTCCGAGAATCTGGGGGAGAACTTCGGCGAGTACACCAACCGCTCCCTGACCATCCAGCAGGATCTGGTCGAGCGCTTCGATTCCCAGGGCATCGGCGCCACCCTGCGGGCCATCGAGATCTCCGACGGCATCGGCATGGGGGTGGGTGCCGGGGCCAGCACGGGGGGCCTGGTGAGGAATGCGGCCCGCGATGCCATCCAGAGCGTGGGCTTCGTGTCCGAGGGGGGCGGCGGCCGCCTCATCCTCGAACTGGGGGTCCCCGGCATGGTGGTGCTCGGGGTGATCCTGGTGCTGCTGGGCCTCGTGCTGCTGCGCAACTTCCGGCTGCTGAAGCAACTGCCCCAGTCCACCTCGGCCCTGCTGATGGGGCTGATGTCCTTCGCCCTGGCCAATGTGCCGGCGTTCTTCTCGGCGGCCCAGCTCTACGGCGACCCCTTCGTGCTCATCCTGATGAGCCTGTCCCTCGGCTCCTTCCTGGCCATTCCCACCCTGGTGTCCCAGCAGCAGGAGCAGTGGGCGCTGTGGCAGGAGCAGCGACGCCGGCAGCAGATCCTCCTGGAGCAGCACTCCCAGCCCCAGACATGAGTCGGAACGAGCCCGCCGCGCCGCTCCTCACCGCCCTGATCCTGACCCACAACGAAGAGGCCAACATCGGCCGCACCCTCGCCCACCTGGACTGGCTGGATTCCATTCTGGTGATCGACAGCGGCAGCAGCGATGCCACCCTCGCGATCCTCGCCGGCCACGGGGCGGTCCGGGTGCTGCTTCGGCCCTTCGACAGCTTCGCCGACCAGTGCAACTTCGGCCTCGACCAGATCACCTCCCCCTGGGTGCTGAGCCTGGATGCGGACTATCTGATCCCGCCGCCGCTGGCTGCTGAAATCCAGGCGGTGATCAGGGATCCGGCGGCCTCCGCGATGGCGGGCTATGCCATCCCGTTCCGCTACTGCATCGGCGGCCGGCCCCTGCGCAGCGGCATGCTGCCCCCCCGCACCAGCCTCTATCGCCCGGAACTGGGCCGCTATCGCAACGACGGCCACGGCCACCGCATCGTCCTGTCGGGACCCGTCGGGCGGCTGCGGCAGCCGATCTTCCACGACGACCGCAAACCCCTGCAGCGCTGGCTGGCCTCCCAGGGCTCCTACCTGGCGATCGAGGCGGCCAAGCTGCGGGCCACCCCCTCCAGCCAGCTGTCCCCGGCGGATCGGCTGCGCAAGCACACTCCCCTGGCCCCCTTGGCGGCCCTGCTGTTCTGCCTGATCTGGAAGGGGGGGCTCCTGGAGGGCTGGCGCGGCTGGGCCTACGCCCAGCAACGCATGTATGCCGAACTGCTGCTCCATCTGATGCTCCTGGAGGGCCGCTGCAGCCTCTCGACTCCCCCGTGAATGCCCACAGGGCCCTGCAGGATCTGGCAGTTGGATTAAGGTCCGGCCGGACCGCCGGACTGCCCCCTTCGAGTCCTTCGTTGATTCCCCCGCCCCGCTCTTCTCGATGCCTTCGATCCTGATCACCGGCGGCGCCGGATTCATCGGCGTCAACGCCGCCCAGCATTTCGCCTCCCTGGGGTGGGAGGTGGCGATCCTCGACAACCTCTCCCGCCGGGGCACCGAGGACAACCTCCGCTGGCTCCTCGACCAGCATCCCGCCATCGCCTTCCACCGGATCGACATCCGCCAGGCCGACGCCCTCGCGGAGGTGGTGGCCGCCGTGCGCCCCTCGATGCTGCTGCATCTGGCCGCCCAGGTGGCGGTGACCACCTCCTACACCAACCCCCGGGATGATTTCGAGATCAACGCCCTGGGCACGTTCAACGTGATGGAGGCCGTACGGCTCCATTCCCCCGAGAGCTTCGTGCTCTACGCCTCCACCAACAAGGTCTACGGCGGCATGGAAACGGTGCCGGTGGAGATGACCCCCCACGGCTATCGCTTCCGCGACCTGCCGTCCGGGGTGCCGGAAAGCCAGCCCCTTGATTTCCACTCCCCCTACGGCTGCTCCAAGGGGGTGGCCGACCAGTACACGATCGACTACGCCCGCATCTACGACCTGCACACCTGCGCCTTCCGCCAGTCGTGCATCTACGGCACCCGCCAGTTCGGCATCGAGGACCAGGGCTGGGTGGCCTGGTTCAGCATCGCCGCCCTGCTGGAGCGGCCGATCACCCTCTACGGCGACGGCTGGCAGACCCGCGACGTGCTCGACGTGCGCGACCTGGCCCGGGCCTACGAGGCCGCCTGGCACAGCCGCGACCGCATCAGCGGCCAGGCCTTCAACATCGGCGGCGGGCCGGTCAACACCCTCTGCCTGCGGGATCTGCTGCGCTTTCTGGAGGAGGAGCTGGCGATCACGCTCACGCCCCTCAGCGGCCAGTCCCGCCCGGGCGACCAGCCCGTGTTCATCTGCGATGTCAGCAAGGCCGCCGAGCAGCTGGGCTGGACGCCGGAGATCAGCGTTGATGCCGGCGTGCGCCACCTGATCCGCTGGGTCCGCGACAACCGCGAACTGTTCGGCTGGCTCAGGCAATGAGGCGGCCCCGGGCCCTGGTCAGCACCATCGAACCGGTGGACGGCGGCGTGCCCGCCATGACCACCGCCGTCACCCGGATGCTCGAGGAGCTCGACATCGAGCCCGTGTTCGCCTGGTACGCCCCCTGGAGCACCCATCCCCGTCTGTCGGTGCCGCTGCACGCGCTCGCCAGCGGCCGGCGCCCCGGCCGGATGGAACGGTGCGTCTACGGCGACCATGACGGCCATGGCCTGGGGGCCTGGCTGCCGGAGCTGGAGTTCACCCACTACCTGCCGCGGCGGGCCTGGAGGGAGCTGGTGGCCGGCTGCGACCTGCACCTCTCGGTGACGGGCAATCCCCTCTGCGCCGTCCCCTTCGCCCGCCTGGGGATCCCGTTCCTGGCCTGGGTGGCCACTCCCTGGAAGGAGGATCGGGTCGATCGCGTCCGGGGCTTCTCCCGGCCCCGGCGGCTGCTCGACCGGATGCTCAACGGACCGGTGCTGCAGCGGCTGGAGCGCCAGGTGCTGCGGGCCCCCCGGGGCCGGATCCTGGCGTTGAGCGGCTACACGGCCCGGGCCCTCGAGGCGCTGGCCCACCGGCCGATGGACGGGGTGATGCGGATGCCGGTGAATCCCGCCGTCTTCCTCCCCGCCCCGGAGCGGCTGGTGCCCTGGCGCGTCGGCTTCGCCGGGCGCTACGGGGACCCCCGCAAGCACATCACCCTGCTGCTGGAGGCCGTGGCCCGCCTCGTCGCCGCCGGCCACCCCGTCGAACTCGTTCTGGCGGGCGAGCAGGACGTCGACCGCCTGCGCGGCCCCCTGGTGGCGATGGGACTGGCCGATCGGGTGCGCTGCCTCCCCTGCCTGGCCCCCGCCGCCCTGGCGGAGGTGCTGCAGACGCTGGATGTGTTCGTGATCCCGTCCCACCAGGAGGGGCTGTGCATCGCCGCCCTCGAGGCCATGGCCTGTGGCGTCCCGGTCGTGAGCACCCGCTGCGGCGGACCGGAGGACTACGTGATCGACGACCGCACCGGCCAGCTGGTGGCCCGTGATCCCGCCGCCATGGCGGCGGCGATCGCGGCGATCAGCGTCGATCGGGACCGGCGCGGGCGCCTCTCCGCCGGCGCGCTCAGCTGGGTGCGGGAGCAGGCGAGCCCCCAGGCGGCCCGGCGCACCTTCCGGGCCCACCTGGAGGCGGTCGCCCCCGGGAGGATTCCCTCCCTGCGGGAGGCCTAGGGCCATGTGCGGCATCGCGGGCCAGCTGGGGAAGGACCCGGGCGACTTCGCCGCCAGGGTCGGCCCGCGACTCGCCCACCGGGGGCCGGATGATGCCGGCGTCTGGCAGGACGCCAACGCCTGCCTGGTGCACCGGCGGCTGGCGATCCTGGATCTCTCCCCCCTGGGCCACCAGCCGATGGCCTCCGCCTGCGGCCGCTGGCAGCTGGTGTTCAACGGCGAGATCTACAACCATGGCGAACTGCGCCGCCGGCTCGAGGCGGAGGGGCAGCGCTTCCGGGGCAGCGGCGACACGGAGGTGCTGCTGGCCTGGCTGGTGAGCCGGGGCCTGGACGGGCTGGAGGCGCTGCGGGGCATGTTCGCCTTCTGCCTCTATGACGCCCGGGAGCACAGGGCTCTGCTCGCCCGCGATCCCCACGGCATCAAGCCCCTCTACCTGCGCCGCGGGCCCGGGGGGTCCCTGGCCTTCGCCTCGGAGCTGCGGGCCCTGCTGGCCGCCGACGGCGAGGCGCCGTGCCTGAACCGCCGGGCCCTGGGGCAATACCTGGCCACCGGCTCGGTGAGCGAGCCCGACACCCTGGTGGAAGGGGTGGAGCGCCTCCCCTGTGGCCACGCCGCCACCTGGCGCCAGGGTCGGCTGACGCTGCGGCCCTGGGGGGCCCTGCCGGAGAGCCTCGTCGGCGCCACCGGCACCGCCGCCATGGGGACCGCCGAGGCGGTGGCCCTCACCCGCTCGGCCCTCGAGGATTCGGTGGCGGCCCACATGGTCAGCGATGTGCCGGTGGGGCTGTTCCTCAGTGCCGGGCTCGATTCCGCCTCCCTGCTGGCGCTCGCCCCCCGGGGCCTGCATACGTTCACGATCGGCTTCGAGACGCCGGGTGCCGGCACGTTCGATGAATCGGGGCCGGCGGCCCGCATCGCCGCCCACTTCGGAGCCCATCACACCCCCCTGAACCTCAGCGCCGACCAGGCCCGCCAGTGGCTGCCGGCCTTCCTGGCCAGCCAGGACCAGCCCTCCATCGATGGCTACAACACCTGGTGTGTCTCCCGGCTGGCCACGGAGCACGGGCTGAAGGTGGCCCTCTCCGGTCTGGGCGGGGATGAGCTGTTCGGCGGCTACCCCAGCTTCCGGATGGTGCCGAAGCTGCGGCGCTGGCGGCGCCTGATCGGTCCCGCCGGTCCGGCGGCGGCGTGGCTGCTGCAGCGGCTGCCCCAGGGGCGCCGCGCCCGGCTGCAGCGGATCAGCGCACTCCTGGAAGCGCCTGCCTCCCTGGCGGAGGCCTACGGCTGCTTCCGAGGCCTGTTCTCCCGCTCCGAGAGCGATCGTCTGCTGGCGCACTGGGGGCTCCCTCCCGAGCCCGGGGGCGTGCCGTCGGCCGCCGATGGCGGCGGGGTCGGGGGCGGCACGGGCGGCGGTGCAGCGCCGGGGGGCCGCGAAGGGGTGGCCTGGCTGGAGGGCAGCCGCTACCTGCGCAACCAGCTGCTGCCGGACAGCGACGTGATGGCGATGGCCGCCGGGCTGGAGCTGCGCCTGCCCCTGGTGGATGCCCGGCTGCAGCGCCGGCTGGCCCCGATTCCCACCGCCCTGCGCCTGGCGGAGGGCAAGCAGCTGCTGGCCCGCAGCGTGCCGGAGCTGCCCGACTGGTTCCTGAACCGCCCCAAGCAGGGGTTCCGCTTTCCGTTCCAGCTGTGGCTGGACGACCCGGCCTCGCCCCTGGCCCTGCGGCTGCCCTCCACCCCCCGGGGGATCGATCTGGCGCCCTGGTACCGGCGCTGGAGCCTGATGGTGCTGCAGCACTGGCTGGAGGTGCACCTCGGCCTCAGCCTTTCGCCGGCGCCCCGCCCATGAGCCGGTTCCCGGCGTGGCCGCCCGCGATGGCGGGGATGGCTCCGGAAAGGTCGCCTAGAATCATTCCGCGGGCGAACGCCGCCTCCGCCGTGTCATCCGCTGAACGTTTTCCTCCCTTGATCCGGCCAGCCGTCCGTGGAAGCCGAGGCCGACCGGGTGGTGGGAACCATCGGGACGGCTCCAGTGCCCGGGACCGGAGCAGGGTTCCGCCGATCTCCCTTCGCGGGGCCCCATCCGCCCAGCCCGTCCACCACCCGCCGTCCGGTTCCCCAGCTCCATGACGCTCATCCTGGGCATCAATGCCTTCCACGCCGATGCGGCCGCCGCCCTGGTGCGGGACGGGGTGATCGTCGCCGCCGCCGAGGAGGAGCGCTTCCGCCGCATCAAGCACTGGGCCGGCTTCCCATCGGAGGCCATCGCCTGGTGCCTCGCCGATGCCGGCGTCGAGCCGGCCGACCTCGACCACGTCGCCATCAATTCCCAGCCGGGGGCCCACCGCTGGCGCAAGGTGGCCTACACCCTGGGCCACCGTCCCGATCCCCGCTTCCTGGTCGCCCGCTGGCGCAACAAGCGGGAACGGGCCGATCTGGGCCAGCAGCTGGCCCAGGCCTTCCCCGGGACGGCGATCCGTGCGCAGCTGCACTTCGTCGAGCACCACCGGGCCCACCTGGCCTCGGCCTTCTTCGCCTCCCCCTTCGAGGAGGCGGCGGTGATCTCGGTGGACGGCTTCGGTGACTTCGCCAGCGGTGCCTGGGGGTATGGCCGGGGGAACCAGCTCAGCCTCGATGGCCAGATCTGGTTCCCCCATTCCCTCGGCGCCTTCTACACGGCGATCACCCAGTACCTGGGCTTCCCCAACTACGGCGACGAATACAAGGTGATGGGGCTGGCGCCCTACGGCCAGCCCACCCGGATGGAGGCGATGCGCCGCATCGTGCGGCTGCAGGACGACGGCACCTACCGCCTGGATCTGCGCTACTTCCTGCACGCCACCCAGAAGCTGCCCCACCAGTGGAGCAACGGCGCCCCTGTGGTGGGCAGCCACTGGAGCCCGGAGCTGGAAGCCCTGCTCGGCCCCGCCCGCCGCGCGGATCAGCCGCTGGAGCAGCACCACATGGACATCGCCCGCTCGGCCCAGGCGATGTACGAGGAGGCCTTCTTCCACCTGCTGCGGGCCCTGCACCGCAGCCACCCCAGCGACCAACTCTGCATCGCCGGGGGCTGCGGCGCCAACTCGGTGGCCAACGGCAAGGTGACCCTGGCCACCCCCTTCCGGCGCGTCTACGTCCAGGCCGCCGCCGGCGATGCGGGGGGTGCCCTCGGCGCCGCCCTCGAGGTCTGGCACGGCCTGGGTGGACCCCGTTCCACGCCGATGCGCCATGCCTACCTGGGCAGCCAGCCGGCCGCCGGTGAAGTGGAGGAGCTGCTGGCCAGAGCGGACACCCGCACGGCCTTGGAGCAGGCCGGTTGCAGCCTGCAGCGGCCGGAGGAGGGGGTCCTGTGCGAGCAGGTGGCCGCGGCGATCGCCGAAGGTCTGGTGATCGGCTGGTTCGACGGCCGGATGGAATGGGGACCCAGGGCCCTGGGCCACCGCTCGATCCTCGGCGACCCGCGCCGCGCCGACATGAAGGACATCCTCAACCTCAAGATCAAGCGCCGGGAATCCTTCCGCCCCTTCGCCCCCTCGGTGCTCGCCGAGGCGGTGGGCGAGTGGTTCAGCCTCGACGGGGAGGTCCCCTTCATGATGCAGGTGTATCCGATCCGGGAGGAGCAGCGGGCCCGCATCCCGGCCGTCACCCACGTGGACGGCAGCGGCCGGCTCCAGACCGTCAATGCCGCCGACAACGGCCGCTACTACCGCCTGATCCGCGCCTTCGCCGACCTCACCGGCGTGCCGATGGTGCTCAACACCTCGTTCAACGAGAACGAACCGATCGTCTGCACCCCCGCCCAGGCCCTCGACTGCTTCCTGCGCACCCGCATGGACCTGCTCGTGCTCGGCGACGTGCTGATCCGCCGGCAGGGGTGAACGCCACGCCGCCACCGGGCCCCGCCACCGGCGCCACCACACCCTCAGGCGCCGACACCGGGCTCAGCCTGATCGTTCCGACCCTCGATTCCCACCACCTGCTGCCGCGGCTGGTGAACTCCCTGCAGCGCCAGAGCTGGCCCCACTGGCGGGTGCTGTTCATCGACGGGCCCAGCGGGCCGGAGCACCGGGCCTGGCTGGAGGCCCTCTGCCACCGGGACCACCGCTTCCGCTGGCAGCCCCAGGATCCGGCCCTCCCCGGCATCTTCGGCGCCATGAACCAGGGCTTCCGGGCCGCGCCGGCGGAGCACTGGCTGCTGTTCTGGGGCAGTGACGACTGGGCACCCTCCCGCACCGTGCTCGAGGAGGCCATGGAGGCGACCCAGCGGGGGCCCCGCGGCGGCCAGCCACCGGATCTGGTGGTCTGCTGCGGCCGCTATGCGGGCAAGGGGCCGGACGGGGCCACGCGCCTGGGGCGGCGCACCGCCTTCTCCAGCTGCCGGGCCTTCCGCCTCAGCCTGTTCCTGGGCTCCACCCCCCCCCACCAGGCCACCCTGATCGGCCCCGGGGCCCGCCGGCGGCTCGATCACTACGCCGAACCCTTCCGGCTCTCCGCCGACCTCGACTACTTCCTGCGCCTCAGCACCAGCCGCGACCTGACGCCCAGGGGCCTGGATCTGGAACTGGTCCACATGGGGGAAGCGGGGGCCAGCGGCCAGCAGACCGGCCGGCGGCTGCAGGAGGTCGCCCTGGCCTACCGCCGGGCCTTCGGCTGGCTCTGGTGGCTCCCCTTCGGCCTTCGCTACGTCCGGCGACTCTGGAGCCGCCGGCCCGGGGCGGGGCGGCGGCGGAAGCCCCCCGGACGGGACCGATAAGCTTGGCCAGGCCTGCGCAGCGATTCCCTTGCCCGAGGAGGAGAGGCCACCAGGGGCCGACCCGGAACCGCGGCGGAAACGGGTCCGCAAGAAGAAGCCGCGGCAGAGGGAGGGCTCGCTGCTGCAACGGCTCTGGTGGAATCGCAAGACCCGGCTGGGGATCCTGGCCCTGGGCGTCGCCGGAGCCCTTGCCTGGTTCTTCGCGCCCGCCTGGCAGGGGACGCGGGGCACCTCCCCCCGGCCCTCGCGCCAGGCCGTCACCAACGTCCCGAAGGGCGCCACCTCGGGCCCGGACGTCATCTCCGCCTTCATCGAGGATCCCTGGCGCAGCCAGTCCGCCATGCTCCTCTGGCGCGATCGGCCGGGGTCCTATCTGGTGCTCCAGGGCAATGCCGAGTACCAGGCCATCACCACCAACCACCTCAGGAACCGCCAGCTCTGGCCCCGGGACACCTCCAGGATCGTGCGGCTGCTGCCGGCCTGCGACACGGTGGGCCTGGTCACCCATCTGGCCAAGCTGCTGGAGACGTGGCCGAAACCCGGCCAGGTCACGATCGTGACCGCCCCGACCCACATGGATCGCACCATGGCGATCGCCCGGATCGTCTACGCCGGCACCGGTTGGCGGGTGGTCGGCTCCGAAGCTGAAACTGGTGATCTGCGGCCCGAATCCCAGCTGCGCCTCTGGCGCGACCAGCTGCGGGCCTCCCTCTGGCGCCTGACCGGATGGGACGGGCGCCTCGACGGCAACGACTGCGTCTGATCCCCTTGGCCCCCCCCATACCTGCGCCGATCACGCTCTTCGGGGCCACCAGCCCGAGCGGTCAGGCCCTGATCGCTCGGGCTGCGGGGCGGGAGCTGGTGGTGGCGGGCCGACGGGAACCGTTGCCCCCGGCCGGCGGCGGCGAAGCGCCGCCGTTCCTGCGCTGCGACCTGGAGGACACCGGCGCCGGGGCCGAGCTGCCGGCGGGGCTGCTGGTCAGCTTCGCCCCGATCTGGTCGTTCGCCCCCTGGCTCGACCGCTGGGCCCGCCGTGACCCGGCCGGCTTCGGGCGGCTGCAGGGGGTGGTCGCCTGCTCCTCCTCCTCGGTGATCACCAAGCGCTTCGCCGCCAACCGCTTCGACCGGGATCTGGTGCAGCGGCTGCGGCAGGCGGAGGCGTCCCTGGCCCAGACGTGTGCCGCCCACACCCGTCCCCTGCGGATCCTGGCCCCCACGCTCATCTACGGCCAGGCCGGCCCCCTGGGCGATCGCAACCTCAGCCGGCTGCGCCAGCTGCTGCGCCGCCTGCCCCTGCTGCCCCTGCCCGGCGAAGGAGGACTGCGGCAGCCCATCCACTGCCGCCAGCTGGCCGCCGTGGCCCTGCACCTGGCCGACCGCCTGGCCGAGGACGGCTTCGACCCGTCCCAGCCGGTGCACCTCCCCCTCGGCGGCGACGACACCCTGACCTACGCGGCCATGCTGCGGCGCCTCCAGGAGGCGACCGCACCGGGGGATCGGGCCCGCCACTGCCGCCTGCTGGCCCTGCCGCCGCGCCTGTTCCTGGCCCTGGCCTCGCCGCTGCTGCTGCTCTCCCCGAAGCGCTTCGAGGCGGTGCTGCGGATGGGCGCCGACCTGGCCGGCTTCACGCCGGCCCACAGGCTCCTGGGGGGATCCCCCGAACCCTTTCCCGTGCTGCCGCTGGTGCCATGACCGTCCTGCACGGCCCGGCCTTCCTGCTGCTGGGCGCCGGCCTCGGGGCGCTGCTGCTGCACCGCCTCCTGCCCCTGCTGCGGCGCCGGCTGGTGGATCAGCCCAACGCCCGCAGCTCCCACCGGCGTCCCACCCCCAGGGGCGGGGGCCTGGCCTTCGTGCTCGTCGGCTGCGCCCTGGCTCCCCTGGCGGGGGGCGGCTGGCCGGCCTGGATTCCGCTGATCTGCCTACCGCTGGCCCTGGTGGGCCTGCTGGACGACCGCCTCGACCTGCCGGCCGCCTGGCGTTACGGGGTGCAGATCGCCACGGCCGTGGCCCTGGTGGCGATCACACCCCTGTCCCTGCCGTGGTGGCTGGTGCCGATGGCGGTCTTCGCGGCCACGGCGGTGATCAACTTCGTCAACTTCAGCGACGGGCTCGACGGGCTCGTCGCCGGCTGTGCCGCCGTGCTGCTGGTGGTGGCCGCCCTGGCCATGGCCCCCGACGGCGGCCATGGCCTGCTGCCGCTGATCGGGGCCCTGCTGAGCTTCCTGGCCTGGAACTGGAGCCCGGCACGGGTGTTCATGGGAGATGTGGGCAGCACCTTCCTGGGGGCGGTGTTCGCCGGGATGGTGCTGCAGCAAACCACACCGGCCCTGGCCCTGGGGCTGCTGCTGGCGGGCTTCCCGCTCCTGGGGGACGCCTGCCTCTGCGTCCTGCGCCGGCTGGCCGCGGGCCAGCCGATCTTCCAGGCCCATCGCCTGCACCTCTACCAGCGCCTGCATCAGGCCGGCTGGCCCCATGCCCGGGTGGCCCTGCTCTACATCGGGGCCACCGCCCTGCTGGGGGCGGCCCTGCTCCTGCGGGGCCTGCCCCTGGAGCTCGGCCTGCTGCTGCTGGAGCTGGTCCTTGGCCTGTGGCTGGATCGGCACCAGGCGGTCCCCTTCTCACCTTGAACGGGCAGTAACCTCAAAGGGTGCAGGGATTGCCAGGGCCATGATCCATTCCGCCATCACACTATTGCTGTGTGAGAACGACAATCTCCAGCGGATTGCCTAGTCGCGGTCGGCCCAGCCGGCCGCAATCCCTCCCGCCGTTCCTTCCCCGGGCTGTCCTTCCACGGACCGGAAACCACATCCAGCCCCATCATCGATGCGTGAGGACTCCGGCTCGCCATCATCCAGACGTCGGTTCTTTCACCCTTCTCCACCTGACTTCTCACCCGTTCATCTCCTGATTCGTCGATCACCGCCGAACTGAACGATTGATCCCCCAGCTCTCATTCCTCCGTTACGTGCAGAAGCAGCTGCTGGCCCGCCGGCTGCTGCTGGTGTTCTTCGATGGTCTGATGATCGTCGCGGCCTATCTCGGCGCCTTCATCCTGCGCCTGCCCGACGCCACCACCCTCAAGGGCTTCCTGCCCTCCACGATCCTGTTGCTGCCCCTGGCCGTCATCACCGGCCTGCCCGTCCTCGTGGTCTCCGGCTGGTATCGGGGGCTCACCCGCTATGCCGGCAGCCACTCCCTTTACGGCCTGGTGCCGCGCTCCGGCGCGATGGTGCTGATCCTGCTGCTGAGCAGCACATTGATCGGTGGGGCCCAGCCACCGCGCTCCTTCTGGATTCTTTACTGGCTGCTGTTCACCGGCGGGGCCATCGCCAGCCGCATCGTGCTGCGCGACGTCCTCGTCCATCACCTCGACCAGCGGGAGAACCACTCCCCCGGGGGCTCCCAGGGTGATGGCACCCTGATCTACGGCGCCGGGGCCTCCGGCATGGGTCTGATGCTGGCCCTGCGCAATGACCCCCGCTTCCGCATCGTCGGGTTCCTGGATGACGCCGAAGGCCTGCAGGGCCGCACCCTGCAGAACATGCCCATCCACTCGCCCCTGCGCCTGCCCCGACTGATCGAACGCCACGGGGTGCGCAAGGTCCTGCTCGCCATGCCGACCATGTCGCGGCGACGCAAACGGCTGCTGGTGGATCAGCTCACCCACCGGGGCCTGGAGGTGCTCTCGATCCCCTCCCTGGCCCAGATGGCCACGGGCCAGAGGATCGTCTCCGACCTGCAGCCGGTGGCGATCGAGGATCTGCTCGGGCGTGAACCCTCCAACCCCGACCCGGTGCTGCTCAAGGCCGGCGTCGAAGGCAAGGTGGTCATGGTCACCGGCGCCGGGGGATCGATCGGCAGCGAACTGTGCCGCCAGGTCGTGGCCCTGGGTGCCTCCCGGCTGCTGCTGGTCGAGCGCAACGAATTCGCCCTTTATGCCATCGAGCGGGAACTGGGCTCCCAACCCGGCGGGGTCGAACTCCATGCCGTCCTCGGCGATGCCTGTGACGCGGCCCGCCTCACCCTGATCTGCCGCCAGCACGGGGTCGACACGATCTTCCATGCCGCCGCCTACAAGCACGTTCCCCTTGTGGAGGCCAACCTCTGCGCGGGCATCGCCAACAACATCGGCGCCACCGAGGCCGTGATCGCCGCCACCCGCGCCTCGGGCGTCAGCCGGCTCACCCTGATCTCCACCGACAAGGCCGTTCGCCCCACCAATGTCATGGGGGCCAGCAAGCGCATCTGCGAACTGCTGATCCAGGCCGCCGCCGCCGAGATCGGCGCGGGTGGTCCGATCCTCTCGATGGTCCGGTTCGGCAACGTGCTGGGCTCCTCCGGGTCCGTGATCCCCCTGTTCCACCAGCAGATCTCCAAAGGCGGACCGGTCACCGTCACCCATCCGGCCATCACCCGCTACTTCATGACCATCCCGGAGGCCGTCCAGCTGGTCCTGCAGGCCACCGGCATGGCCGTCGGCGGCGACCTGTTCCTGCTTGACATGGGCGAGCCGGTGCGGATCGCCGACCTGGCCCGCCAGATGATCGAGCTCTCCGGGCTGCGGGTGCGGGACGAGCACAACAGCGACGGAGACATCGCCATCCAGTACACCGGCCTGCGGCCCGGGGAGAAGCTCTACGAGGAGCTCCTGATCAGTGCCGCCGACCAGCCCACCCAGCACCCGCTGATCCGCCGGGCCACCGAACCCCATCGGGACAGCGAACAGCTCAGTCCCTTGATTCAGCAGCTGCATGAGGCGCTCGCCCACTGGGACGAAGCCACCACCGGCCAGCTGCTGCGCCGTCTGGTCCCGGAATACGATCCTGATGAAGGCGTCCCGGCCACTCCTCTGGTCGACGCTGTGGCCCGATGAGCAACAGCATCGAGCGACTCTCCAGCAGCCTCCTGCAGCGGATCCCCCCGGCCTGGCGGGCCGCCGTCCCGGCCGTTCCCCCGCCCACGCCCCGCAACCTCTGGCTGGCCCTGGCCGCGGCCGTGGCGGTCCAGAACATCGCCGTGTTCCAGAGCAGCCAGAGCGAGCACATCACCGTGTTCGCCGTGCTGGTGTGGGGAGGGGCGGTGATCTGCATGGAGGACCAGTTCGAGGAGCTCCGCCCCAGCCCCGCCGGCTGGGGACTGGTCATCGGCAGCCTGCTGCTGATCTGGGTTCTGGCCCGCTCGGCCCTGATCCTGCACTGGGACGGCCTGCTGTTCGCCCTGGCGCCGATCGGCGGCCTCAGCCTGGGTCTGATGGCGGAGCAACCAGCCCGCCTGGGCCGTTTCCGCGATCCGCTGCTCTGCCTGATGCTGCTGCCGGCCTTCGCCCTGCTGATGCGCACCCTGCCGGAAGCCCCCATCAGCCTGCTCACCGCGCGTCTGTCCGGCCTCTGGTTGAGCGTGCTCGGACTCGATGTGACCGTGAATGCCCGCAGCGTGCTGCTGCCCGGCGGCGGGGTGAGGGTGCTGGGCCCCTGCAACGGGGTCGACCTGATGGCCCAGATTCTCTGCGTGGGTGTCATCTTCCTGCTGGCCTTTCCGATCCGCTCCTGGGCCAGCCGCACCGCGGTGGTGCTGGTGGCGCCGGTGATCGGGCTGGTCTGCAACACCTTCCGCATCGCGCTGCTGGCGGTGTTCGCGGGCAACGGCCACGGCAAGGGGAGCTGGCTGTTCGATTTCTTCCACGAGAGCACCGGATCCCTGGTCTTTTCCGGGGTGGCGGTGCTGGTGTTCGGCATGGTCTACATGCGGCTGCTGGAGCGGGAACTTCCCCCCCTGCCCGCACCGCCGCAGCCGGGGGAAGGAGCGTGATCACCCCTCCCCTTCTGGTGCGGTGGTACGGCACGCTCGCCACCATCGCCGCCCTTCTGGCGACCCAGGCGATCCTGCTGCCCCGCTGGCCAGCGGCTCCCCGTCCCCTGCCGGCTGAGCAGCTGGAGGCGGCCCTGCGCGGAGCCCAGCTGCTGCCGCAGACAGCCCGTCCCAGCCTCACCCCCCCCTGGCCAGCGAAGCGCAGCTACGAGCTGGCGACGTCGGCCCCGGTGGTCCTGCCCCTGCGGGACGGGTACGAACTGACCCTGGTGGGGGGTGCGGTGCGGCAGCGGTTCAACTTCCAGGCCGGCGCCATCGGCCGGGACCATGCCAGCCTGAAACTCCGCCAGCGTCGCCTGCTCGACGCACCGGTACCGACGGCGCGCGGCCTGGCCCAGGATCGCCCCACCCTCCAGACCTGCCTGGTGGCCGGCCCCGGCCTGGCGGAGCCTTTCGGAGTCACCCGCGAGCAGCTCACCACCCTCGCCGACCGTCTGGCGGTCGGCCGGCAGGCGGCCCTCGAGCGGGTGATCGGGCTCCAGCCCAATCGCAGCTACGCCTGCACCCTGATCAGCCTGCGCGGGGCCAAGGGGAAGCCCCCCTCCGACCGGCTCTGGCAGCAGGTGCTGGATCTGGTGGAGCCGGTGCTGCGAATCCAGACGTGAGCACCGCCAACGGGCCTCATCCGTGGAGGGCGCGCTGATGGTGGGCCCCCTGCGGCGGTTGTTCCAGGGCCTGAGGCCGGCCGACCGGCCCCTGGCGCCGATGGCGGAACGCGCGCTTCCCTGCAGCTGGGTGCTCACCGGTCAGCTGGCGATCGGTCCCATGCCCCGCAGCGACAGGCACTGGCGTCAGCTGGAGGAGGCCGGGATCCGAAGCCGCTTCAGCTGCTGCTATCCGGAGGAGGAAACCGCCCTGGTCGTTCCCCCTGGCTGGAGAAGCGACCGGATCGCCCTGCCCGACCACAGAGCCCAGGAGCCGCTGCTGCAGGAGAGGCTGGCCCTTGCCCTGGCGAGGGCGGAAGCGCTCGTGACCGACGCCGCCCCCGTCTATCTGCACTGCATGGCCGGGTATGAGCGCTCTCCCCTGCTGGCCGTTGGCCTCACGGCCCGACTGCGCGGGATCGACCCCCTGGCCGCCCTGGCCTGGGTGCGGCGCTGCCACCCGATGGCCATGCCGATCTATGACCACCTGGTGATGCTCGAGACCCTGCTCTCGACATAGCAGGTCCCGGGTGAGCGACGGGGCAGCGGTCGGCCGGGCCCCCTCCCTGGCGAGGGGAAGGGTCCCGGAACCGGGGGCTCAGCCCCGGTTGCCGAAACGCCGGCGCAGCCAGCCCATCGGACCGCCACCGCCCTCCCGGGACGGGCGATGGCGGCGGGAGGGGACGCTGTCGGCGGGGGGCAGGGGACTGGTGGAGCTGGCGCTGGGGCCGATGCCGCCATTGGTGGCGACCGGTGCGGTGGCCTGATCCTCGTCCTCCCGGAAGTAGGTCTTGACGTCGGATTCGCCCTCGTTGTAGCGGGCGGAGATGTAGGAATTGGTGGCGGCGCCCTTCATGTAGCTGTCGCGATAACGCTGCACATAGCTGCCGAATCCACCCGTGGATGGCTCGCTGGCACTCTTGGCGTAGCCCGACGCCGAGGCGTAGGCGTAGTGATAGTAGTAACCGTATTCGTAGCCGTAATCGTTGAGGCGGCTGGGGAAGTTGACCTGGTTGCAGATGATGCCAAGCACATCCACCCCGGAGGCCCTGATGCGACGGCTGGCCTGGGGAGCCAGCTCACGACTGACCTTGCCGAGACCCACGAGGAAGAGAATGCCGTCGAGCTTCTCCCCGAGCAGGATCGGATCGGCCAGCATCAGGCAGGGAGGCGCATCGACAATGATGATGTCGTAGCCGGGGAGAGCGCGGATCTCCTCCATGATCTCCTTGCAGCGGCTGGAGTTGAGCAGCTTCGCCGGATCGGGCGGCTTGGGGCCGGCGGGCAGCACATCCATGTTCTCGGCGATGGAGTGGATGAAATCCGTCGGTTTGCGCGACGAATCCGACAGCAGGGTGGAGAGGCCGTCGCCCTGCTCCACACCCAGGTAACGGGCCTGCATCGGCAGACGCATGTCGGAGTCGATGACGAGCACCCGGAGGCCGAGGTCGGCGAGGGTGCGGGAGAACACCGCCACGGCGGTGGACTTGCCCTCCCCCTGGGTGGAGGAGGTGATCCCCACCATGCGGATGTTGTTGTCGGCGCGGAGCAGACGGAAGGTGGTGAACAGGCTGCGCAGCGACTCCTTGATGGCGAAGCGCTCGCTGGAGGACATCTTGGAGATGCTGGTGGCGATGTCGACACCGGGCTCCAGGGGCAGGTAGGGGATCAGACCCAGCACGGGCAGCTGCAGGTCCTTCTCCACCTCCATGGGGGTGTGGAAGACGTTGTCCGTCCGCTCCCGCAGGATGGCGGCGCCCAGGCCGGCCAGCAGACCGATCATGATCGCCCGCAGCAGGTTGCGCTGGATGTTGGGCTCCACCGGGCTGCTGCCGAAATCCGGGGGTCCGATCACTTCCCAGGGGGAGATGGACCGGGCCATCTCCAGCCGGTACCGCTCCCTGGCCTGGATGTAGGAGGAATACTGCTCTCTGGCGATCGAAAGTCGCTGGTTGATGTTCTCGAACTCCGCCAGTTTCTGGGGATTGTTCCGGAAGTTCTCGCTCAGCAGAAGGATCTGGCGGTTGATCTCATCCTGCTGGGCCACGTTGGCGAGCAGCCTGGCCTTGACGGCATCGGCCGCCTGCCGCTGCACCACGGGCAGCAGCTGGTTGCGACGGGCCAGCAGGGACTGAACGATCGGCGAGTTCTCCTTGAAGGTGCCCTTGGCGGTGGCCAGCTCCTGCTCGAACTGGTTGAGAAGGTCGAGGGGGGTCTTGGTGCCGCTGGCGGCCTCGGCGGCGGAATCGCCCCTGCCCGGCACGAGAACGCTGTTGCGGCCCAGCTGCTCGAGGGCGGTGGGGGCGCCGCTGGGGGTGAACTGGAGCTTGCCGGTCTGGATCGACTTCAGCTGGCTGTCCAGCTGCACCTGTTCGTTCTGCAGGGTGCGCAGCTGGTTGACGAGACCTTCACGGGCTCCGAGGATCTGGCCGGCCGCGGCGGCCGGATCCACGAAGTTGTTGCGCTCGCGGAACTTGAGCATCTCCTGGGAGAGCTTCTGGACCCGTTCCTCGATGGCGGGGGCCTGCTCATCCAGGAAGCGGACCCCGGAGTTGACGGCCGCCTGGCGTTGGGTAAGCGAGAAGGAGGTGTAGTCCTTGGCAAGCTGCCGCAGGATGGCCTTGCCCTTGGCCGGATCCGGCCAGCGCAGAGACACATTGAGAACATTGTCGACCCGGGCCGACTCCTGGTTGATGGAGAGATTGCTCTCCAGGGCCCGCAGCGGCACGCCCTGGCGCTGCGCGACCGGCCCGAGCAGCAGGGGGCTGCGCATCAGAACGATGAGGCTGGGCACATCGGTCTTGATCTCGCTGCGGGCGATGGATTCGACGGAACCGCCGCCGCCGCCGCCAGTGCCGGGGTTGTCGAAGGGGTTGCTGATCTGCATCTGGAACCCGCCCTGGTAGACGGGGGAAAAGATGCGCTGCCGCAGGGTGTTGATCGCCAGGACCCCGGTCACCACGGCAAAGGTGATCAGAAAGATGGATTGACGGCGCTTGACCGTGCGCACAATCCCCCCGAGGCCGCCGCCGCCGGACTGGCTTTCGCCCATGGGGCTGAGGGGGCTCTGCTGCGACGACGGGTCAAACAGGCCGGGACCGGAAGCACCCGTGCCGGGAAGGGACAACGGGCGCGCGGTTCCACCCGGAAAGGCCTCAGGGGGAGCACCCGTCGTTGTCACGTTATGTACCGCAGGGAAAGTTGATCCGATGATAATGGCAACCCGCAAAGAATGCCCCTTGACTCGGGCGTCTATGGTGGTAATCCGATTTATGTCCTTCGGTGGCTTTTCCTCCCAGAACATCTGTACGCCAGGGATCTGCAGGCCAATCGGCTCGCCAGGAATCTGCTGCAGGTCAGGGATCTGCCGCCCCTGATGGAATCCGCTGGAAAGGCGTCCGCCGGTCGGTCCGGCGTCGCCTTTCGGCCGTCGGGATGCTGGGGCTGGCCGGTGTGCTGGTGGCCCCGACGGGGCTCAAGGCCTCGGTGCCCCAGGGTGCGGCTCCCCATTCCCCCTGGCGCGGCCCGGCGGCGGTCAGCGCCGCCCCCCTCTCCGGCCCCGCCTCCTCGGCTCCCCTGCCCCTCACGGTCACCGAGGTCTACAACGATCTTTACGTGCTTGGCCCCGGGGACGGCCTCCAGCTCACCTTCACCGACCCCTCCGCCTCCGCCATCGGCGGCGCGGTCGTCATCCTTCCCGACGGCACCTCGACCCTGTCACTGCTGGGTTCGGTGCAGCTCACCGGCCTGACCATCGGCCAGGCCACCCGCTGGCTCACCTCGCTCTACGCCAAGCAGCTGGTGAGGCCTGAGCTGATCCTCAGCCTCACCTCACCCCGTCCCGTCAAGGTGACGATCATCGGCGAGGTGGGCCGTCCCGGCCTCTACCCCCTGCCCTCCTATTCCACTCCGGTCTCCGCGATCCAGACGGCCGGCGGCGTCACCCTGAACGCGGACATCCGCAAGGTCCTGCTCCGGCGTCTGGCCGGCCCCGACGGCAGCCAGAAGCAGACGGTACTCGACCTGGCCCAGGTGTTCCAGGTCGGCAACCAGCGCCAGAACCCGATCCTGTTCGACGGCGACACGATCGTCGTCGCCCGCACCGAGGATCTGATCCCCGAGGAGATCCTCCAGATCGGGGCCACCAACCTGGCCCCGGCCACCATCACCGTCTCGGTGATCGGCGAGGTGCGCAGCCCCGGTACCCTCAGCCTGCCCGCCAACACCCCTCTGGCCGAAGCCATCTTCCGGGCCGGCGGGGCGGAGAACTGGCGGGCCAACAAGAACGACATCGAACTTGTCCGCCTCAACCGCAACGGCACCACCACCCGTGAGGTCTACAGCTACAGGGACGGGATCGGCGTCTCCAAGGGGCTGAACCCGCCACTCCGGGACAGGGACACGATCATCGTCAATCGCACCTTCTACGCCGAAGCCCTCGACGTCATCAATCAGGTCATCGTTCCCCTCAGTCAGGCCGCCAGCTCCTATTATTTCTTCCGAGATACATTCAACGGCAACAGAAACAACTTCCGCTGACAACCGCTACTACGGCCCTCCCATGTACCGCGAACCCACCATCAGCCCCAAAGCCATCGCCTGGGCCCTGCTGAGCCAGTCGATCTGGCTGCCGTTGCTGGCCATCGATGCCCACGACCGCTGGCAGGCACGGGTGAAGGACATGGCCGTCCCCCAGCCCGCCGATCCCAAGGGCAGCGACGAAGCGATCGCCTCCCTGCCGGAAGCTCCCGCCGCCGCCCCGGTGGCCAGGAGCTCCTCTCCGCTCGACGACCTGGGCACCACCCCCGGCCACGTGCTCAGCTCGGCCTCCGACAAGATCGGTTCGCTGCTGGATGCGCCCCTGGCCCGCAGTCTCGATCTGAGCGGCCCCTCCAACTCGTCTCGTGCACGGCCCGATCCCGGTCGCCGTCCGGCGGTCGCCTCCCGCGGCAGCGCCCCGGCGCGTGTGGCCAAGGCCCCGGCCCGCCCGGTCTCCTTCCGCATCGATGGCCCCCCCCTGGGCACCACCGGCCTGGGCAGTGCCCAGACCCTGCTGCAGCGGAACTTCTCGAACTCCGAGCTCCTCGGTGGGGTGCTCACCATCCAGGACCTGGGCATGCCCGCCATGCCCACGGTGGCCCGGGCGGAGCGGGCCCGATGGGCCAGCAGCGGCGACCCGATGGCTCCCCTGCCCCAGAACCTGAGGGAGCCAATGCGCCAGGCGATCCGCACCCTGCCCACGCCCACCCCCACCAAGACGGCCAAGCTGCAGCAGGCCCGGGTCATCCACGTGCCCTCCACCCGGGTCAGCAAGCCCACCCAGGTGCCCCTCGCCATCCAGGCCGACGGCAGCGTCGATGTGCTGAGCCAGCCGGACGATCCCGGCGTGATCGAAGACATCCGGGAATGGTCCAGCCGCCAGCCGGCCCAGGCCCCCGGGACCGTCACCCCCACGGTCGTCAACCTCCAGCCGCTCCCGGCTGAGGTGAGGGCCACCCCCGCCCCCGTCCGGGTCTCGCCCGTGGCCAGCAGCGCCCCGTTCGCCCCGCCGCCGCCACCGGCCGCTGCCACGCTGGCCCCTGTGGCGGATGCTCCCGCCCCCACTCCGGCCCCGGCCGGTCCCGCCGGCGCGGTGGTGGCTCCCCAGTGAGACGCCACCGGCTCCACCCCTGCGGCCTCCCCCTGGTCGGCCTGGCCTGTTTGGCTGTCGTTGGCGAGCCGGGCCGGGCCCAGTCCCTCCCGGCGCCACCGGCCCCCTGGGTTCCCATCGCGGCGGAGCCCGCAGCCGCCGGCTGGGAGCCCGTCACCGACGCGGCCACCCTGCCGCCGGACTATCTGCCGCCTCCGGCCAACCGCGATCCCGCCGAACTGGCGATCGTGCCGCGTCAGGGCAAACCGATCGAGAACGTCGGCATCTACGGCATCGGCGGTGGCGTCAATTTCGGCAGCGATCTGCCCAACAGCGGGGTGTTCACCGGTCGGATCGGCTACAAACTCAACGAAACCCTTGCGGTCTCCCTGCGGCCCAGCGTGATCTTCGGCAACCGGGATGTGCTCGGCCGCTACAACGGCCAGACCTCCTTCCAGGTGCCCCTCACCCTGGATCTGTTCCGTCGCTCCGTGGTCTCCCCCTACCTGGGGGGTGGCATCGCCACCAACACCTATTCGACGGGACAGACCAACGCCATGCTCACCGGTGGGGTTGATGTGAACATCACCCAGAACGTGACCCTGGGGTTCAACGTCAACTACGTCTTCCTGCCCGATGGGGTCACCTTTGACGCCCTCCAGGCCATGACGCTGCTCTACCTCAAGTTCTGAGGCCCAGGGGCATGGGGTGGGTGCCGGTTCAGTCGGCCACCGCCTCGATGGCGGCGGCGATCGCCAGACGCTGTTCAGCGTCGTAACCCCAGCGGTCGAGGAAGGCCCTGTCCTCCGCGACTGCTCCCTCGGAATCACCGTCCTGCGCAGCAGCGGCGAGCAGGGTTTCCAGCCGCTGCTTCACGGCCACCGGCTCCAGCTGGCGCAGCAGTTCGGTGCTGCGCAGCTGCACCCGCTCAGAACCGGCCTGATGGTCCCGGTCCCCCGATCGCTGGTGGTGCAGCACCATCGCCGTGCTCATGGCCAGGTTGCGCGCGGTGAGATCCACCACCCCCGGACCCGCCTGCCGCAGGGCGGCCACCAGCGGCTCCGGCAGCCGGTCGAGCAGGGGCGCCTCACCGGTGAGGCCGACGACGAAGAAACCGCGCGCCCCGTCCCGGCTTGCCACCAGCTCCCCCACCCGATCGGCCAGCACCTCATCGCTGAGTTCCCCCGCTTCCCACAGGCCGATCCACTGGGCCGCGATCTCCATCGCCTGGGGGAAGCTCGGTGCCGGCGGGGTCCCCGCCAGGGGGGTCTCGGTCAGCGGGGCGTCATCGGTCATGGCGGCGGACGGGCGGCGGGGCCCATGGGCTGGCAGTGTTGAGGCTATGGACCCGAGCGCCCCGACCGCCAGCCCCGGCGATGCCCAGCCCCAAGACAACCGTCCCGTCCAGGACGCGGCTGAACAGGGCAGCACCGGAGAGCCTGTCTTCCGCTCCGGCTTCGTGGCCCTGATCGGCCGGCCGAACGTGGGCAAATCCACCCTGCTCAACCAGCTGGTGGGCCAGAAGGTGGCGATCACCTCCCCCGTGGCCCAGACCACCCGCAACCGGCTGCGCGCCATCCTCACCACGCCCGCCGCCCAGCTGATCCTGCTGGACACCCCGGGGATCCACAAACCCCACCACCTGCTGGGGGAACGCCTCGTCCAGAGCGCCCGGGGGGCCATCGGCGAGGTGGACGTGGTGCTGCTGCTGGTGGATGCTAGCCAGCCGGCCGGCCGGGGGGACGGCTTCATCGTCGACCTGCTGCGCCACAGCCGCGTGCCGGTGCATGTGGCCCTCAACAAGAGCGACCGGGTCGGCGCCGACGCCGAGGATCTGGCCGCCACCTACCGGGAGCTGCTGGCGGACGCCGGCGAGCCCCCCGTGGCCTGGCCCCTGCATCCCTGCAGCGCCCTCAACGGCGATGGCTGCCAGGCGCTGGTGGAGGCCCTGGCGGCCGACCTGCCGCCGGGTCCCCTGCTCTACCCGGCGGACACCGTCAGCGATCAGCCGGAGCAGCTGCTGCTGGCGGAGCTGATCCGGGAGCAGGTGCTGACCCTCACCCGCGAGGAGGTGCCCCACTCGGTGGCGGTGCGGATCGAGCGGATCGTGGAGGAGGAGGCGAAGGGCAAGGTGCGCACGGCCGTGCTCGCCACCGTGCTGGTGGAGCGCAGCAGTCAGAAGGGGATCCTGATCGGCAAGGGGGGCCAGATGCTCAAGGCCATCGGCCAGGGGGCGCGGCTGCAGATGCAGAAGGTGTTCGACGGTCCGGTGTACCTGGAGTTGTTCGTCAAGGTGGTGCCCAACTGGCGCAGCCACCCGGGCCGGCTGGCGGAGCTGGGCTACCGGGGCGACTGAGCACGCCGGCTGGGGGTTTGCGAGGATCCCCGCCGGGGCCCGCCGGCCCCGATCTACCGCCGCCCCCGCCGTGACCAGCGCGACCGAGCCCGCCAGCGCCGCCCCCTTCCCGCCCGAGACGATCGCGGCGTTCCTGGCCTTCTGCGCCGGCGACTGGCTCTCCCTGCGCAGCTGCTTCAGCCTGGAGGAGGCGGCCGACGCGGCCCGGGAGGCCGAGGCGGATGGGGTCAGCTGGCACAGCTCCGAGCGCGGGGAACTGACCGTCACCTACCTGGCCCCAGAGCAGACCGGCGAGCCCGGGGGGCTGGAGATCACCCCACCCGGCGGCGGCCGCCACCGGCTGCTGTTCCGCCCCGACGGCGGCTTCCAGGGCAGTGCCCCGGACGGGGCCGCCAGCACGGGGCGCTGGCAGCTCTGGCCGGACGGGAGCCTGGAGCTGACCAGCGAGCGGGCCGGGGCGTCGGTGCGCGAAAGGATCTGGTTCACCAAGGCCAACCTGCGCCTGCGCAGCAGCGTCGAGCACCACCCCGACGGCCGCCCGGGCCGGGCCAGCTTCAGCTCCGAGATCCGGCGGGTCAGCCGACCCGCCGGCTGAGGCCTCCCCCATGCGCTTCGACGTGGTGAGCCTGGTGCCGGACGCCTTCACGCCCCTGCTGGGGCTGGGGGTGATCGGCCGTGCCTTCGCCGCCGGCATCGCCGAGGTCCACACCCACAACCCCCGCGACCACGCCACGGACCGCTACCGCAAGGTGGACGACGTGCCCTACGGCGGCGGCCCCGGCATGGTGCTCAAGCCCGAGCCGGTCTACGCCGCCTTCGAGACGATCCCGGTGCTGCCGCGCCGCCGCGTGCTGCTGATGAGCCCCCAGGGCCAGCCGCTGCACCAGCGCGACCTGCGCCGCTGGGCCACGGAGCACGACCAGCTGGTGCTGCTCTGCGGCCACTACGAGGGCTTCGACGAGCGCATCCGCCCCCTGGCCGACGAGGAGGTGTCCCTGGGGGATTTCGTGCTCACCGGCGGCGAGCTGCCGGCCCTGGTGGTGATCAGCGGCGTGGTGCGGCTGCTGCCCGGCACCGTGGGCTCACCGGACTGCCTCGAGGCCGAGAGCCACAGTGGCCTGCTGCTGGAGCACCCCCACTACACCCGGCCGGCGGAGTTCCGCGGCATGGCGGTACCGGAGGTGCTGCGCAGCGGCGACCACGGCGCCATCGCCCGCTGGCGGCTGGAGCAGCAGGTGGCCCGCACCCGCGAGCGCCGCGCCGACCTGCTGGCCCTGTGGCAGGCGCAGCAGGAGACCTGAAGCGCGCTCACCGAAGCACGCCGCCGGAAGCGCGCCATCGCCCCGCACCGGCGACACTGGATCCGCCCCCACCGCCCCCCATGCAGCTGCGCATCGGCAACGGCTACGACATCCACCGGCTCGTCCCCGGCCGTCCCCTGATCCTGGGCGGCGTGCGCCTGGAGCACCCCGAAGGCCTGGGGCTGGACGGCCACAGCGACGCCGACGTGCTCGTGCATGCCCTGATGGATGCCCTGCTGGGGGCCCTCAGCCTGGGGGACATCGGCACCCACTTCCCGCCGGAGGACGAGCGCTGGCGCGGCGCCGACAGCCTGGTGCTGCTCGAGCAGGTGATGGCGCTGGTGGCGGAGCGGGGATGGCAGGTGCTCAACGTCGACACGGTGGTGGTGGCGGAGCGGCCGCGCCTGAAGCCCCACATCGCCGCCATGCGGGAGGCGATCGCCGGCCGCATGGGCCTGGCTCCCGAGCAGGTGGGGGTGAAGGCGACCACCAACGAGGGTCTGGGGCCCACGGGCCGCCAGGAGGGCATCGCCTGCCATGCGGTGGCCCTGCTGCAGCAGCCGTGACCCATCGGCCACCCCAGCGGCTGGCTACCTTGCTGGCCGCCCTCTGCCTGCTCTGTTGCGTGCTGGTCAGCTTTCCCGCCACGGCCCAGGCCGTCGGTGCCCTCACCCAGGGGCCGGTCGTGGAGCAGCTGCGGGTGAAGGTGCCCGCCGGCGCCCGCGGGGCCTGGCTGCAGGCGGAGGAGCAGAGCTGGGGGCCCTGGCTGCAGCGCCAGGACGGCTTTCTGGGCCGGGACCTGCTGTGGGATGCGGAACGGGAAGAGGGCCTGCTGCTGATCCGCTGGCGCAGCCGCCGCCAGTGGCTGGCCATCCCGGCCAGCGAGATCGAGGCCACGCAGGCCCGCTTCGAAGCTGCGGCCCGGCGGGCCCTGTCCCACAACCCGGGAGAACGGAGTCTGGCCCGGGCCGCCAACCCCTTTCCCCTGGTCCACGCCGGCGAACTGGAGTGGGTGGCTCTGACGCCGCCGCTGGAGGGGGAGGGGCCTTGAGCGAGGACGCCCGGCTCGACCTGGGCCGCCGGGGCCGGCTCGGCATGGTGGAGGCGGTCTGGGGGGAGCACAAGAGCGTCGAGCAGATTGCCGCCGTGATGCTGGAGATGCGCCGGGCCGGGGAACTGGCGCTGGTGACCCGGGTGTCGGCGGAGAAGGCGGCGGCGGTGCAGCGCCTGCTGGAGCCGTCCATCGGCGCCCTGGGGGCCGAAGCGGTGCCCCGGCACGATCCGGTGGCCCGCTGCCTCACCTGGCCCGCGCCGCCGCCGGCCGATCCTGCCCTCGGACGGGTGGCGGTGCTCGGCGGCGGCAGCAGCGACCTCCCGGTGGCGGCCGAGGCGCGCCTGGCCCTGGCCTGCCACGGAGTGGCCAGCGACCTGGTCCTCGACGTCGGCGTGGCCGGGCTGCACCGGCTCCTGGGGCAGCTGGAGGGACTGCGCCAGGCCCGGGTGCTGATCGCCTGTGCCGGAATGGAGGGGGCCCTGCCCACCGTGCTGGCCGGTCTGCTGCCCCAGCCGGTGATCGGCGTGCCGGTGGCGGTGGGCTACGGGGTGAGCGTCGGCGGCCAGGCGGCCCTGATGGGCATGCTGGCCAGCTGCGCCCCCGGGCTCACCGTGGTGAACATCGACAACGGCTATGGAGCCGCCATGGCGGCCCTGCGGATCCTGCAGCTGGGCGTGGCCGGCTGATCAGCCGCCGGGGATCAATGGATCCGATGGAGGCGCCTCGATCTCCAGCACGGTCTGGAGCCAGAGGGTGAGGGAGCGGGGCAGGCGCCCCTGCTCGTAGCGCTCGATGGCCTCGAGCAGGACCGGGGTGTTGATCCAGCTGATCCGATGGGGAGGCACCGGCGCCTGCGGCTTCTGAGGCGCAGTGTGGGCGACGACCGGCCGGCCGGCAAGGCCGCAGGTTCAGAGATGCTGCAGGTCCGGGTAGGCCGTGATCACCTGTTCGGTGGTCAGCACTTCGCCGGCCCCTTCCGGCTGCCAGATCACCTCGATGGCCAGCAGATCGTCCGCGCCGACCGCACCGAGCTTCTGGAGCGAATCACGCAGGTCGTCGGCGCTGCCGGCCCCCTTGATCGCCAGGCTGCGCCGGCAGGCCACCAGCAGGGTGACGACGATGAAATCACTGGCGGCGTCGCTGGCACCGGGGGCCACGGGGGCGGGCTCACTGAAGCGGCGGCCGGCCACGTTGGCGGTGAGTTCCCGCTCCAGCTTGCTGCGCTCCTGCATGGAGAGCCGGTTAAAGGTGGATTCGGCGCTGGCGAAGGGCACCTGGCCCACCTCGCCGCTGGCGTACACCCAGAGGTCGGGATGGCGCAGCAGGGAGAGGCTGGTTTCCTGGAGCACCCGCTGCAGGCCGGAGCTGCTGGAGGTGTCCGACGAACCGGCCAGGCGCCGCAGGTCGTCCTGGAGATCGCGGGCGGACGCCAGCAGACCCACCTGGATCTGGGCGATCGAAACCGGACCGTCCGGACGGGGGTTGTAGGCCAGCTCGGAGCCCGAGCCCCCGAGGGACGGACCGCCGCCGCCGCGCAGGGCGTTGACCACCACGCCGGCCACAGCCATGAGAATCAGGAAACCGAACAGGCCGCCGCCGCCGAATCCGAAGATCGGCACGATGAAGGGGAAGCCGATGCCGCCGCCCCGGTAGCCGCCGCCACTGAAGCCGCCGCCGTAGCCACCACCGCCGCCATAGCTGCGGGGCATGGAGGGGGCCGAGCGGAAGCTGCCGCCGCCGATGCGGCCACCGCTGGCGGCCTGGGCCGGCGGCGGCGAGGCGATCACGAGGCCGGCCACCAGCACGGGCACGACCATCAGACCGGCCAGGCGCCGGAGCAAGCGGGAACCCATGACGTGCGACGTTGCGATGGCAGGAATCTAGGAACCGCCCCCCACGATGGTGACCACTTCCAGCACATCGGATTCCACCACAGGCTGGGAGGGCCAGCGATGCCTGGGGAGGATCTCGCCGTTGAACTCCACCACCACCAGGCGCGGCTGGTAGCCGAGGGCCACGAGCACGGCATCCAGACACAGGCCCGCCGGGCAGCGGCGCGCTTCCCCGTTGACCCGCAGCAGCAGGTCTGCCGCCATCCCCCCCGTCATGCCGCAGCCTCCAGCCCCGCCAGCAGGGCGGCGACCGCCGCGCCGGGGTCGGCGGCGGCCGTGATGGCCCGCACCACCGCCACCCGATCGGCGCCGGCACGGCGCACGGCGGCCAGGTTGCCCGGATCGATGCCGCCGATGGCGAAGAAGGGCAGGGGGGACTCCGCCGCCGCCTGGGTGACGTAGGCCAGCCCCACCGGCTCGCGGCCGGGTTTGGTGGGGGTGGCGTTGACGGGCCCCACCCCCACGTAGTCGCAGCCGTCGGCGACCGCCTGGCGCAGGTCCTCGATCCGGTGGGTGCTGCGGCCGATCAGGCGGTCGGGCCCCAGCAGGCGGCGGGCCACCGACGGCGGCAGGTCGCCCTGGCCGAGGTGGACGCCATCGGCCCCCACCGCCAGGGCCAGGTCGATGCGGTCGTTGACCAGGAACAGGGCGCCATGGCGGTGGCAGAGCTGGCGCAGGGCAGTGGCCTGCTCGAGCCGGTGGCGGTCCTCCAGGTCGGGGTCGGGCTTGGCGCGGTACTGGACCAGCCGCACCCCCGCCGCCAGGGCCGCGGCCACCACCGCCTCCAGGCCGTCCACCGGACTGGTGACCAGATACAGATGGCAGCGGCGCAGCAGGGCGCGGCGCCCGTCGCCGTCGCGGCCGGCCTGGATCAGGTCCACCTCCAGGTCGTAGAGGGCGTAGCGGATCGTCGACGCCTCGGCCGCCAGGTCCGGATCCTCGAGCCGGCCGAACTCCTCCAGCACCCGCAGGGCCTCCTGCACCCGGCCGGCGTTGGCGGCCAGGACCGCGTCGGCGTCCTGCCGTTCGGCCTGGGCCGGATGGGCCAGGCCCGCCGCCGGGTCGCTGGCGGTGTGCCGGGCCAGCTTGTAGGCACTCCGGTGCAGCCGCCCCAGACGCTGGCGCAGGTCCTTGGTGCGGGCCACCAGATCGGGCCGGTCCAAGGCGAAGCGGGCCCAGTCCTCCAGCACCCGCAGCCCCTCCCGGGCCCGATCGAGGTTGGCATCGAGCAGCCGCTCGATGGCGGCCCGCTCGACGGGACGCTGCGACGGGACTGGAGACGGCGGCGTCACCGAACCGGGGCGGGTGGGCTCCCCAGGGTATGGGAGGGCATCGTCAGGCGGCTGGCGGGGCGGCGGCGGCGGGGTCCGGGCCCAGGGCCAGGGCCACCAGGGCCAGCAGCACCTCGACCAGCAGGTAGAGGACGCGGTGGACGGCGACCACCACCAGGGAGGTGTCGGCCGCGAGGAAGGGATCCAGGGCCAGGGCCAGCACCACCTCCCGCACCCCCAGCCCCGCCGGGGCGAAGGGCACCAGGTAGCCGGCCACCCAGGCGAGGCAGTAGACGCCGATCACCGCCGGCCAGGCTGGCCCGGCACCCAGGAACGGCCGCAGACACAGCCAGAAGGACGCCCCGAGCGCGGCCCAGCCCAGCATCAGGCTCAGGCTGGCCGCCCAGGGGGGGCGCAGCCGGATCAGCCAGGGCAGCAGCCGCGAGGAGCGGCGGCGCAGCCTCGGCAGGGCCACCGCCAGGGCCCCGGCCAGGGCCAGCAGAACCGACCCCAGGGGCACCGCCAGGGTGGGTGGGACCCGGCCCACGGCCTCCAGGAGCCTCAGGTAGAAGGCGGGCTGGGCCAGCCCCAGCAGGACGACGCCGATCAGCAGGGCCGATCCGACCACCCAGCCGTTCTCGGCGAGGATCGAATCGCGGATGGCGGTGGCCGGGGCCTGGCGGGCCCGCAGCATGGCGATGCGACTGACGAACTGCCAGATGGACCCCGGCACGTACTTGGCCAGCTGGGCCAGGTTGTACATGTAGAAGCCATCGCGGCGGCTCACCGGGATGGCGCAGTGGCGCGTCGCCAGCAGCATGGCGACGTTCATCCCCAGCTTGCCGAGGACCAGCAGGACCACCACGGCCGCCAGCTCCGGTGGGGAGAACCGGGCCAGGTCCTGGACGATCACCTGCCGCCGGGTGATGGCGAAGGCGGCCACGGCGACCACGACCAGGCCGATCCAGATCCACTTCACCAGGACGCCCAGGGGGCTGGAGGGCCACTTCAAGGGGTGAGCAGCGGCTGCACCGCATCGAACTGCCGGGAGGCGAGGGCCTGCACCTCCGGCAGCGCGGCGACGATGCGGTCGCGGCGCTCCGCCCGCTCGGCGATCAGCCGTTGGATCAGGGCCACGGTGCTGGGCCGGTCGAGGTCGGCGCCGTCGAAGACCATGTCGGCCTGGCCGAAGCGCTCCATCACCTCCAGGTACTTGTGGCTCCAGCCCATCACCAGCACCGGAACGCCCACCACCAGGGCGCCGACCATGGCGTGGAAGCGGGACACCGCATGGACGTCACAGGCCCCGAGGATGCGATGGATCTGGGCGGCGTTCCAGCCATCCTCGAACCCCACCACGGACCCAGCGACGGCCGGATCGAGGTGGGACAGCGTGGCCCGCAGCAGGGGCAGGTCGTTGTTGTGGAGGCGGGTTTCCTCCGGGCCCCGGGTGGCGTTCGGGTAGAGGGCCACCCCATGGCCGAGCCCCACCAGGTCGGTGATCAGGCCCGCCAGCCAGCGGGGGTAGTCGTGGCCCGCCGCCGCCGCGCGCCGGGCGATCACGGCGCTGGGGCAGACGCCGACGATCGGCCGGCCCCGCTCCCGCAGCGCCTGCAGGGCCGCCAGCCGCCCGTCGAGGCCGGGGGCGGGGGTGCTGAGGACGAAGCGGCCCTCGAACAGAAAGGCCACATCGTCGCTGCGGCCATAGCAACCGCCCGATCCCAGCAGGCCGGCCACATGGCGCTGGGTCACCTCACCGCGGGTGTGGAGGCGGTGGCAGCGGGACAGGAACCAGTGGGCCAGCGGGCGGTTGGGCCAGGTGCGGAACGGCCCCATCGCCTGGGACAGCTTCACGACGGGGACCCCGAGAATCATGGCCGGCCAGATGGTGGCGATGTTGAAGGGCAGGAACTTGGCCCGGCCATCGATGAAGGACACCCCGGCCAGGCAGAGCAGGGCCCGCGAGCGGGCCAGCGCCCGCACCGAAGCCGGGAGCAGCCTCTGCAGGCGATGGAGCCGCAGGCCGCCGAGGAGCCGGTGCAGCACGGCCCCCGGCAGCAGCACCAGCACCAGATGGGCGGGGGTGGCCGAGAAGATCCGCACCCGGGGGTCGTTCACCAGCTGGCGGTCGACCCTGGGGTAATAGCTGAACACCTCGAAGCGCAGCTGGGGCCCGCAGCGCTCCGAAAGCACTCCGACGGCCGTGCTCAGCATCGCCTCCGCACCACGGTTGCCGTGGAAGGTGGCCGCGATGATCGCCACGGAGCTCATCGGATCCCCCGCTTCATTTCACCGACTCCAGACCCTTCTTGAGATACAGCAGCCCCCTGATCACGGGTCGGGGCAGGGCGAAGATCAGCCGGCGGCCCCAGGCGGACTCGCTCAGGCGCACGTTGGCCAGGGTCCAGAAGGCATTGAGCTGGTCGTGCCAGGTGACCGGCGCCTGGACGCGATCGGGAATCTTCAGCCCCAGCCAGCGGCCGGCCCGGGCCCGGGCCGTGACGTTGTAATGGGCCGGACCGATGCGGGCCTGGCCATCCATGATGTCGCGGATGTCGAGGGCGGAGGCCGCCACGGCACCGGATCGGGTGGCGGCGTCGAACAGGGCCTGACCCGCCTCGGTGCGGGTGATCACGGCGGTGTGTTTGATCGGGTCGTTCTTGAGCCGGAACAGCCAGATGTCCCCCATCGTGAGATCGGCGGCATAGCCGTAATGGTCATGGCAGGAGAGACATTTGCGCTCGCAGAAGAAGAACATGTTCTGGTAGTCGTTGAATGTCTTCGTGGGCCGGCGCAGCAGGGATCCATCGGCGAATTCCGCCTCCAGATGGCCGCGCCAGTGGCCGATGCGGAAGCGGTAGGCCCGCAACGGCTGGCCGGCCTGCTTCTCCAGACGGCTTGTGACGGCATCGATGAGGGCGGTGCGGGAGTTGTGGCCGCAGACCAGGGCGATGGTCAGGGCCAGCTTGGCCGCCAGGACGGGGTCCGTCCCGCAGCGCTGCCGCAGGGCGGCGATGTCGCAGGGCAGGCCCACCACCGCCACCCGCCCCTCGAAGCTGCGCAGCAGGGGCAGCACCGAGGGCAGGAAGCGGGATTCCACGTACTTGCTGCCGCGGGCGGCCAGGATCTGGTCGGGGTCGGTGGCGATCCGGAACCGGGGTCGCACCTTGCCGTCCTCCACCACCGCCACGCAGACCACGGCGCCGTCGAACAGGCCCTGGCGCAGCCCCTCGATCAGCACGGCGCTCGTGGTTCCCCCCGACGCGGCCCGCTCCCGGATCGCACCGTCGGTGGCATGGGTGAGCCAGGCCTCCCGGTAGGTGCCCACATAACGATCGATGTCCGCCGGGCTCCAGCGCTTCTTGAGAAAGCGGTCCAGAACGCTGCCGAAGGTGCGACGCTCCGCCATCTCAGGAACGGCTGCGGCGGGACTCGAAGCGGAGATCCTCGAGCAGCTTGCGATTGGCCGCAATCACATCGGTGACGAAGGCGATCAGCAGGGACTGGAAACCACCGACCAGCAGCACGGAGGCCAGGATCAGCGACTGGATGTGGCCGCCGCCCCGGCCGATCGACACCATGTAGAGATAGCGGAAGCCGATCACCGTGCCGATGCCGAAGAGCAGCGTTCCCAGCAGCGCGAAGAACCGGAACGGCCGGTAGACCACGAAGATCCGCACGATCGTGACGATGCTGCGCTGGATGTAGGAGGGGATGCTCTTGACCAGCCGGGACGGCCGCTGGAAGCCATTCACCCGCACCGGCACCGAGGTGATGCCGATGTTCTTCTGGCCCGCCTGGATGATCGTTTCCAGGGTGTAGGTGTAATCGCTGAACACCATCAGCTGCTGGGCCGCCCGGCGGCTCATGGCACGGAATCCGCTCGGGGCATCGGGAATGTCCGCGCCACTGAGGCTGCGCACCACCCCGCTGCCGAGTTTCTGGAGCAGTTTCTTGGTGGGTGAGAAGTGCTGGATCTGGCTGATGGGGCGCTCGCCCACGACGATCTCGGCCTGCTGTTCGAGAATCGGAGCCACCAGCCTGGGGATGTCACGGGCGTCGTACTGGTTGTCGGCGTCGGTGTTGACGATCACATCCGCCCCCCGGGCCAGACAGGCATCCAGCCCGGTCATGAAGCCCCGGGCCAGGCCGCGGTTGTGGAAATGGCGCACCACGTGGTCGACGCCATGGGCGAGGGCCACCGCCGCCGTGTCGTCCTGGCTGCCGTCATCGATCACCAGCCATTCCACCTGATCGAAACCCTCCACCTGGCGCGGCAACGCCGCCAGCGCCACCGGCAGGGTGGCGGCCTCGTTGAAGCAGGGGATCTGGATGATGAGCTTCACGGCCTGACCCTCAGCCGTGGCCGATGGCGGCGCCCGGCCATGGCCCTCGATGGGGGAGACGCCATGATCACATGCGGGCTCCGTTATCGGGGGCCGACCGCCCGTGGGCGGAACCCGGCTCGTGTGATGGAGGGCTGAGGAGTAGCACCAGGGAAAGGATCATCAGGGGGATCGCCGGTGCCGAATAGCGCGGAATGTTGTGGCTGAGCAGCCCGTAGGCCAGCAGCATGCCGACCGGCAGCAGGGTAAGGGCCAGAAAGGAACCATTCCTGCGGATCACGCCCAGCAGAAACAACACCACGAGGGCTCCATAGGACAGCAGCGCCAGCAGATCCTTGGCGAGAACGTAGATCGAACTGGCCTTGAAGTTGACGCCTTCATTGGGCCAGGACCAGAGGCCCCGCCAGAGGAACAGGGGGGTCATCATCAGATGGCGGCCAGGATCGGAGAGAATCATCCGTTTCGCCTTCTCCCCCACCTGTTTCTCGGCCTTTCGATTCGCATCGGGCACCCCCTGGGCCGCCGCCACGAAGATCAGCCGGTTCACCTCCGCCCCCACTTTGCGGTGATAGCTGATCACATCCTGCGGGCGACCCGCCATCGCAGCCTGGAGATCGGCCTGCTGGAAGTCGGAGCCGTAGCGGTTGATCCGCTGGTAGCGGCCGCCGGCCTGGAAGTCGGCGGGGGTGGCCCCGAGGCCCAGCAGGCGGGAGCCGTGCTGATAGAAGGACGGACCCCAGAAATGGAGGGCCCCCGGCACTTCGGAGGTCGTCATGCCGTTTTTGATGGCCCGGGCATACAGCACACGGCCACCCCTCTGGGTGAGCTGGACGGTGCCCAGCTGCAGCTGGTTGCGGATCATCCACGGCAGCACGGCCCCGGTGAACCCCAGCAGCAGCAGTGCGGCGGCCGCCAGGGGCTGCCGGCGGCGGCGCCGACCGGCGTCCCAGAGCGCGTGCAGCAGCAGAGCTCCGATGATCAGCAGGCAGACGTAGAAGAAGATCGCCTTGGTCAGGCTCAACAGGCCGAAGCAGAGTCCGGCGGCCAGAAACCAGCGGCGGCGGGAGGTGCGGACGGCCAGCACCAGGAACAGACTGGACCAGAGCAGCATCACACTCGCCTGCAGCTCCGTGTAGAGCGTGTCGACGAACATCGGCACGGCAAAGAAGAAATACCCCACCAGCACCGTGGCGATCACCACCAGCAACACCCGACCCGTGAGCACCTGGCAGAGCAGGGCCGTCGCCACCAGACCCAGCGCCGCCCAGTAAAGATTGGCCCCCTTCACGGCGCGGGCGCCGGGCCCCGCCACCAGCTCCTGATAGGAAGGCGCCTGGCCAGCCAGGGTCAACAGTTTCAGGTGGCCGGCGGTGACCAGATTCGGGACCGGCTCCCTCGCATTGGAGGCGGAAAAGGGTGCCCGTTCGGCGGTCGAAAACACACCATGGCTGGCCAGATTATGGGCCAGGCGCAGATTCACCAGGGCGTCCTTCTGACTGCCGGCCTCGGTGATCTGCGTGGCGCCGAGGGCCAGCATCGCCAGGATGGTCAGCCCGACGATCAGCACCCTGATGCGGCCGGCACGACATCCAAACCGTCGCGACTGGCTGTCGATCCAGGCATCGAATCGATCCGAGCCCTTGGTGACGAAGCTGGAAAGAATTCCGCCCATCACCCGTCGCCGGTCCGCCCCAGACAGTATCAGCAGTGAACCGGAACCGCCACGGCACCGCTTCAGCCGTCGGCGGGCAACAGGGCCTCCCCCCCGGCGCTGCGACACATCTCCAGGGCGCGATCGGCGTCCAGCTGGATCTGGCGGCTGAGGGCCTCGAGGTCGGCGAACGCCTGCTGCCGCCGCAGCAGCCCCAGGGGCTGCACGGTCAGCCGGGCCCCCGCCAGCTCCAGCCGCCGCTGCAGCAGGTGCACCTCCACCGCCGACGGGGCCAGGGGGTCCACCGTGGGCTGGGGCCCCAGGTTCATCACCCCCGCCATCGGCCCCTCGCCGCCGTCGCGCCAGGCCAGGGCCGCATAGACCCCTTCCAGCGGCAGGAACTTGCGCCCGTCCACCGCCAGGTTGGCGGTGGGCCAGCCCAGCTGGCGCCCCAGGCCCCGGCCACTCACCACCTGGCCGCTGAAGCGGTAGGGACGCTCCAGAAGGCGGGCCGCCTCGTCGATGTCGCCGGCCGCCAGGGCCCGCCGGATGCGGCTGCTGCTCACCCGCTCGGCCCCGTCCCAGAGCATCGGCACCACCTGGACATCGATGCCGAGGCTGGCGCCGATGCGGGCCAGGTCGTCCACGTCCCCGCGGCGATCGACCCCGAAGCGGAAGTTGGTGCCCACCGCGATGCGGCGGGCCTGGAGCCGTTCGGCCAGCACCTGGCGCACGAACGGCTCCGGGGTCAGTGCCGCCAGCTCGCGGGTGAAGGGCACCAGCACCAGCTGGGCGATGCCGAGGGGTTCGAGCAGCTCCAGCTTCTCCTCCGGCAGATCCAGACGCAGCCGCGTCTCGCCGTGGAGCACCTCCCGGGGGTGGGGCCAGAAACTGACCACCGTGGGCACGGCCCGCTCCCGGGCGGCGGGCATGGGGGCGGTGACGGCGGCGATCACGCGACGGTGTCCCCGATGCAGGCCATCGAAGCTGCCCAGGGCGACGGCGGTGGGGCGCAGGGCGCTGGAGGGGTCGTGAAGCGGGATCAACGGCCTCGGCCCTCGCCGGCTGGATCCTCCCATGCCAAGTTTGGGAGCACCGATCCCGTCTCCATGGCCGACCAGCTGGATCTGCAGCGCATGGCCGACGCCCTACGCCGCACGGGCTGGGTGCGCTTCTGGGTCCAGCTGGCCCTCGGGGTGGTGGTGGTGGTGGTCCTGATGTTCAACAACATCGGCGGCCGGCTGGCGGCCAACTCCTCCCGCGCCCTGGGGCTGGGCCCCGGCCTTTCCCTCACCACCCTCTCGTTCCTGGTTCTGCTCTGGAGTCTGTGGCAATCCTGGCTGGTGGTGCGCTGCGGCCGTGCCCTGGCCAGCCCGGTGCGCCCCAGCCGGGGGGAGACCGCCCGCCTGGTGAAGCGGGGCCTGGTGGCCGACATGGCCGGACTCACCCTGGCCTCCGTGGGCTACCAGGCCCTGGCCGGCAGCCTGTTCGTGCAGGCCTCCCAGCAGGTGCCGGGCTTCCTCGGGGCCCAGCTGCCGGCGACGCCGGGCAGCGGCGGCCGGGTGGTGGGCCTGCCGATCACCTCGATCGAGATGCTCTCGGTGCTCAGCAACACCCAGGTGCTGTTCGCCCACGTGCTCGCCCTGATCATCAGCCTCTGGCTGCTGCAACGGATCTACCGCAGGAGCTGATCCCGGCGCCCGAGAGCCTCCACGGGCGGCAGCGACGCCACCGGACCGCGCCAGAACAGCTCCGGCTGCAGGGGCGTCAGGGACGGTCCCCCCTGCTGCACCCAGGCCACATCGGTGGGCCACTCAGCGGGACCGGCGCCGGTGCCCTCCAGATCGTCGACCACCTCGCCGGCCAGCCAGTAGTAGGTACGGCCGCGGGGATCGGTGCGCTTTTCGAACTGATCGATGTAACGCCGCACCGCCGTGCGGCACCAGCGCAGCGGGGCGAGGGCATCGGCGGGCCGCGGCGGCACGTTGAGATTGAGCAGCAGCCCCTCGGGCCAGCCGCCGGCCAGCATCCGCTCGGCCACATCAAGGGCCAGCGCCGCCGCCGCCTCGAAGCGGCGCCAGTGGAAATCGGCGCTGCTCACCGCCAGGGCCGGCAGGCCCTCGATCGTGCCCTCCATCGCCGCCGACACGGTGCCCGAATAGAGCACGTCGGTGCCGAGGTTGGGGCCGTGGTTGATGCCCGAGAGCACCAGATCCGGCGGCTGCTCCAGCAGCCGGAACAGGGCCAGCTTGACGCAGTCGGAGGGGGTGCCGCTGCAGGCCCAGGCCGTGACGCCCGCCGCGAACAGCTCATCGGCCCGCTCCGCCCGCAGCGGCGTCTGGAGGGTGAGTCCATGGCCCGTGGCGGACCGTTCCCGGTCCGGGCAGACCACGGTGACCGTGTGGCCGCGGCCGGCCGCCTCGGCCGCCAGGGCCTGGATGCCGTCGGCGAAGACCCCGTCGTCGTTGCTGATCAGGATCCGGAGCGCTGCCATCGACCCTGAACAGGGGACTGCCGGCAAGCTAGACGCTGCTGCCTACAGTCGCTTCCTCCCCCCGATCCGTGCCGTGAGCGCCACCGTCAGCCTGCAGCAGCTCACCGACCAGCTGGAGCGCCTGGAGGCGGAGGCCGCCGACGCCATCGCCGCCGCCGGGGACGCCGCGGCCCTCGAGGAGCTCCGGGTGGGCCTGCTGGGCAAGAAAGGGCGCCTCTCCGGGGTGCTCGGCGCCATGGGCCGGCTCCCCGGCGACGAGCGCCCCCTGGTGGGCCAGCGGGCCAACCGCCTCAAGGACCAGGTGCAGCAGCTGCTGGGAGCCCGGCTCGAGGCCGTGCGCAGCGCCGCCATGGCGGAGCGGCTGGAGCGGGAGCGGATCGACGTGACGGCGGCCTGCAGTTACGTGCCGCCGGGCCACCGCCATCCGCTGCAGAGCACGATCGAGGAGATCGTCGACATCTTCGCCGGCCTCGGCTACCGGGTATCCGAAGGGCCCGAGATCGAGACCGACCACTACAACTTTACCGCCCTCAACATCCCGGAACATCACCCGGCCCGGGACATGCAGGACACCTTCTATCTGGGGGGTGACCGGCTGCTGCGCACCCACACCTCGCCGGTGCAGATCCGCCATCTCGAGGCCAACCCGCCGCCGGTGCGGGTGATCGCCCCCGGCCGGGTCTACCGCCGCGATGCGGTGGATGCCACCCACTCGCCGGTGTTCCACCAGGTGGAGGTGCTCGCCCTCGACGAGGGCCTGGACTTCAGCCACCTGCGCGGCACGGTCACCACCTTCCTGCAGCAGTTCTTCGGCGACCTGCCGGTGCGGTTCCGGGCCAGCTACTTCCCCTTCACCGAGCCCTCCGCCGAGGTGGACGTGCAGTGGCGGGGGCGCTGGCTGGAGGTGATGGGCTGCGGCATGGTGGATCCGGCGGTGCTGGAGGGGCTGGGCATCGATCCGGAGCGCTGGAGCGGTTTCGCCGCCGGTCTGGGGGTGGAGCGGTTCTGCATGGTGCGCCACGGCATCGACGACATCCGCAGGCTGTTCAACAGCGATCTGCGCTTCCTGGAGCAGTTCTGATCTCCCCCCATAAACTCGATGGGCCCCCACGAGCGCGATCGGTGCCCCGGGTCGGACTGATCGTCAACGACGGCAAGGATCTGGCGATCAGCACCGCCGACCTGATCGAGAACCGGCTGACCGCCGCCGGGCTGGAGGTGGCGCGGGTCAGCAGCTCCGGTGGCGTGGTGGGCTTCGCCAACCCCGACCAGCACCTGCGCTCCCGGGGCTACGCCGCCTGCGTGCCGGCCAGCTTCGACGAGGAGATGGCCCTGGCGCTGGTGCTGGGGGGGGACGGAACCGTCCTCTCCGCCGCCCGCCAGACCGCCCCGATCGGGGTGCCGATCCTGACGATCAACACCGGCCACCTGGGCTTCCTGGCCGAGGCCTACCTCAAGGATCTGGACCAGGCCCTGGCCCAGGTGGTGGCCGGGGAATGGACCGTGGAGGAGCGCTCCATGCTCGTGGTGAGCGTGATGCGGGGGGAGCAGCGGCGCTGGGAGGTGCTCTGTCTCAACGAGATGGCCCTGCACCGGGAGCCGCTCACCAGCATGTGCCACTTCGAGATCGCCATCGGCCGCCACGCCCCCGTCGACATCGCCGCCGACGGGGTGATCCTCTCCTCCCCCACCGGCTCCACCGCCTACGCCCTCAGCGCCGGCGGACCGGTGATCACCCCCGACTGTCCGGTGCTGCAGCTGACGCCGATCGCCGCCCATTCCCTCGCCTCCCGTGCCCTGGTGTTCAGCGACCAGGAGCCGGTGACCGTGTTCCCCGCCACCCCCGAGCGGCTGATGATGGTGGTCGACGGCAGCGCCGGCTGTTACGTCTGGCCCGAGGACCGGGTGCTGGTGCGGCGCAGCGAGCATCCCGTCCGCTTCGTGCGGCTGGCCGACCACGAGTTCTTCCAGGTGCTGCGCAACAAGCTGGGCTGGGGCCTGCCCCACGTGGCGAAGCCCTCCAGCAGCCACGCCGACGCCCCCCTGTGACCGCGTCCCTGCCACCGACCGTGGTGCTGCTGGTGGGCCCGGAGGCCGCCGGCCTGGCGCCGCGGCTGGAGGTCTCCGGCTACCGGACCGCGCTGGAGGAGTCAGGGGAGGACCTGCCGGCGGCGGTGGTCCTCTCGCCCGGCAGCGAAGAGCGGATACCGGAGCTGCGCCGCCGGCTGGGGGCCCGCCCGCTGCTGCTCGGCATCACCAGCGACAGCGTCGAGAGCCGCAGCCGCTGCCTGGAGTGGGGCGCGGATGACTTCTGGCTGCCCAGCCAGGGCACGAGCGACCTGCTCACCCGGCTGCGGCTGCACCTGGGCTTCGCCCGGCGCCAGGCCCCCACGCCGGTGTCCACCCTGCTGAAGGTGGCGGATCTGCGCGTCGACCCGGTGGCCTGCCAGGGCTGGCGCGGCCAGCGCCAGCTCAGCCTGACCGCCCGGGAATACCAGCTGCTGCTGCTGCTGCTGCGCCACAAAGGCACGGTGGTGAGCCGGGAGCAGATCCTCGAGGAGATCTGGGCCGACCAGGGGGGCGGCGCCAGCAACGTGATCGAGGTCTATGTGCGCTACCTGCGCCAGAAGCTGGAGCAGGAGGGGGAACCGCGGCTGATTCACACCGTGCGGGGCCGGGGCTACTGCCTCCGGGACGGGCGACCGCCCGTGGCCCCGGGGCCATGAGGGGTCCCTTCCTCCGGAGCCTGGCGGTCGCCGGCGCGGTCGGGCTGATCGGCTGCGGTCCGGGGCACACCCAGAGCCCGCCCCAGTTCCTGCCAATCAGCGCCCAGTGGTGCCTGGAGGGTCCGGCGCCGCCCCGCTGCATCCAGCTGGAGGTGCCCCGGGGGGAGCGCCAGTACGCCATGGGGCTGCAGCTGCGGCCGCCCCTGCCGCCCCTGCGCGGCATGTGGTTCCCCTACGACCCCCCGGCGGTGGCGCGCTTCTGGATGCACCGCACCCCCGAACCCCTGGACATGCTGTTCATCCACAACGGCCGGGTCATCGCCCTGGAGAGCCCCGCCCGCCCCTGCATGCACCTGCCCTGCCCCAGCTACGGCCCCGACACGCCGGTGGACGGGGTGCTGGAGCTGGCGGCGGGCCAGGCCGCTGCCCTCGGCATCACCGTGGGCACCCCGGTGCGGATCACGCCGCTGCCGGGAGCGACCCCTTCAGCACCAGCACCGGATTGAGGGGCGCCAGGCGGGTGCCCTCCGCCAGGGGGGCGCCGCGCCAGGCCTGGATCTGGCTGACGGTCACCCCCAGGCCGGCCTGCTCCAGCACGGGCCTGAGCTGGGCCAGGGCTTCGACGGTGGCCAGGGGCAGGACCACCACCCCGCCGGGCCGCAGCCGGCCCAGCACCGCCTCAAGCACCTCGCGGCGGCCCCGGCCGCCGCCGCCGATCAGCACCCGGTCGGGATCGGGCAGGGACCCCAGGGCCGCCGGAGCCTCCCCCTCAAGCACCGCCATGGGCCGCACCCCCAGCCGCTCCGCATTGGCGCCGATCAGGGCGGCGGCCCCGGGCCGGCGTTCCACCGCCCACAGCTCCAGGGCAGGGCGCAGGCGCAACGCCTCCAGCCCCACCGACCCCACGCCGGCGCCGATGTCCCAGAGCACCCCGAGTCCGGGAAGCTCCAGGTCGGCCAGCAGCTGGACGCGCACTTCCCGCTTGGTCATCAGCCCCGGCTGGTCTGCATGTTGCAGCCAGAGCCCGTCGGGGATGCCGAACAGGGGCAGGGCCTCCGGCGCCGGCACAGCAGGCTGGAGTGCGATCAGCAGCACCAGGTGCAGGGGATCGAGATCGGGCGGCAGCGGATCGGCGGGGGCCAGCCGCTGCAGCCGCTCCGCCGGATGGCCCAGGCGTTCCCCCAGCCAGAGCTCATAGGCCGCCTCCAGCCCCGACGCCCGCAGGATCCGGCGCACGGCGTCGGCACCGCCGCGGGCCGGGTCGGTGAGCACCGCCAGGGCGGCGGGCCGCTGCTGCAACCGGGCCGCCAGCGGCTCGGGATCGCGCCCGTGGAGGCTGATCCAGGAGGCGTCCTGCCAGGGCCGGCCCAGGCGGGCGAAGGCCAGCTGCAGGGAGGTGGGGGCCGGATGGAAGCGGAGCCGTTCGGCGGGCAGGTGCTGGAGCAGCAGGCGGCCGATGCCGAACCAGAGGGGGTCACCGCTGGCGAGCAGCACCACCCGCTGGCCGGCGGCGAGGGCCCGCTCCAGCCGCGGCAGCAGTTCGGCGGGCTTGTCGCTGGCCAGCAGCTCCGGGGCGGGGGCGCCGTCGCGCCAGGCCTCGAGGTCGGCCAGGAGCCGCCGCGGGGCCGCCACCAGGTCGGCCCGGCGGATCCTGTCCTGCCAGGGGCGGGAGAGACCCGCCAGGCCGGCGGCATCGGTGCCCAGCACCTCCAGCAGCGAACCCTCCAGCCGTGCCCCTGACCCACTTCTGGCCATGATGCTCCCGCATGTGCCGGTCCCAACCCCTGACCATGAGCGATCGACGCCAGAGGATCCACACCCTGGTGCTGGCCCTGCTGGCCCACCAGAGTGACCTCGAGCTGCTCGATGACGACCGCTCCGGTCCCGGCGGCCATCCGCTCGGGAGCGGCGGGGACGCCGGCAACTGGCTGGAGCGCAACCGTCGCGTGGTGCAGCGCTACCAGTCGCTGGTGCGCAGCGCCGTGACCCTCGATGCCCTGATCGAGCAGGAACTGGGCAGCGATCAGCTGGGCGGCGGCGCCGGCCCCGGCTGAGCCTCGAGGAAGGCCATCAGGCGCGGATAGAGCAGCAGGGCGCCCGCGTTCGTGAGGTGGGTCTCGTCGCTGTAGAGCAGCGTCCCGGCGCGGACACTGGAGCAGACCGCCTGCGACGGAGGGCAGATGCTGTCGAAGGGGCTGAACAGGCGGGTGCCGGCCAGATCCCGGATGGACCGCTCCTGCAGGCGCTGGGCCGGGGCGATGGCGGCCAGCTCCTGCCGGCGGGGCCGCAGCACAGGCTGGCACTGGGGACCCAGGGACCAGGCGGGACGGAACCATTCCGCCTGGCAGAGGGTGAGCGGGCCGCCGATCTTCTCCTGCGGGAAGGTGGGCAGGGGGCCGAACACCACCAGTGCCCCGCCGGCGCGGCTCACCGCGGCATCGAAGCGGCGCAGGGCAGCGGTGTAGGAGGCCTCGGCGCTGCGGAGGGCCGCCCCCCGGGCACCCTCCAGGTAGCCGGCCAGATTCGACACCAGCACGACCCGGTCCCCGGGCCGCAGGCGGGCCAGCACCCGGCGCTCCTCGTTGTCGGCGTAGGGCCGGCAGCGGCGGTAGCGGGCCGGCACCGGGGCGCCCTCCCCCCAGCGGGAGAAGAAGGGCACCGGACAGCCGCCCCGGGCCATGAAGGCCACGTTGAAACGGCCGCTGGCCAGCAGCTTCTCCCCCAGGGGGATCAGCACATGGGTGTGGCTGTCCCCCAGGAAGAACAGGGTGGGAAGATCCTTCCCCTTCGCTGCCAGGGCCAGGCAGGGGTCGGGACCATCGCCCCGGGCGACCGGATCGGTGGGCTCCTGGAAGCAGTGGACCGTGTCGACGGTCGTGCCGCCGATGCGCTTCATGTTGGCCGTGGTGCCGACGGTGTGGCGGCGCTCACCGACGAAGAGCCGGCCCTGCAGGGGCCCCTGCAGGCCCGCACTGAAGGCGGCGACCAGCACGGTCATGGCCGGGTAGGCGAGGCCCGAGCGACCCAGGCCGGGGATGGCGGGGTGGCCGTAGCGGAACAGGCACTCGAGCCGGTAGGAGAGGGCGGTGCAGAGGGTGATCAGCACCAGCACCGGCAGCAGGGTGACGGCGTTGAACCCCACCGTCCAGCGGGCCAGCACAATCACCGGCCAGTGCCACAGATAGAGCGAGTAGGACACCATGCCGATGGCCAGGCAGCCGGGGTGGCACAGCCAGCGGCCGAGGCCCCCGGCGGGCCGGAGCAGCAGCAGCAGCACCGCCGTCAGCGCCGTGATCCCCAGGGTGGTGCCCAGCCGCCAGGCCTCCGGCAGCAGCAGCAGGGCCAGCAACGCCACCAGGGCCACGGTGGCCAGGGGCTGGCGCCAGCGGGGCAGCGCCAGCCGCTGGCCCAGGTCGCGGGCGCTGCCGCTGCCGCGATGGAGCAGGTAGGCGCCGCAACCCGCCGTCAGTTCCCAGAACCGGGCGGTGGTGAGGAAGAAGGCCCGCTCGCCGTTGCCGCCCAGGCTCAGGCCCAGATAAAGCGCCAGGGACAGGGCCAGCAGCAGCAGGCTGCCCAGCTTGAGCCGCCGCAGCGCGCCGGCGCCGGAGCCGGCCACCCCCAGGCCGCAGAGCAGCAGCACCGCCGGCCAGACCAGATAGAACTGCTCCTCCACCCCCAGCGACCAGGTGTGCATGAAGGCGTTGAAGTGGTTGTCGGTGGCGAAGTAGTTCGAGCCCTGCCGGAGCAGATAGAGATTGGAGACGCCGAACAGGGCGGCCAGGCCGGTGCGCATCACCGGTGCGAAGAAATCATCGAGCGGCGAAACCACCATCGAGAACAGGGCCGAGACGACGGCGATGTTCACCACCAGCGCCGGCATCAGCCGCCGGATGCGGCGTCCATAGAAACGGCGCAGGAACTGCCAGCGGCTGCCGTCCCGCCGCGCCAGCAGCGACGACGTCACCACGTAGCCCGAGATCACGAAGAAGATGTCCACCCCGAGGAAGCCCCCCGGCAGCCAGCGGGGATCAAGGTGGTTGATCAGCACGGCGAGGACGGCCACGGCCCGCAGGCCGTCGATCTCGGGCCGGTAGGCCCTCGAGCGCTGCGGCGGCCGGAGGCCCGCGCCGAAAAGCCGCACCAGAGAATTCACGCCGCCCCGACGATTGCAGGCAGGGTAATGGCGATCTGGACGGGCCCTCGCTGAGGGGCCAGCTCTGACAAGCTGGGCCCACCTCGTCTGGCCCCATGGCGCCCTTCGGCCTCTCCGCTCTCCAGAACCTGCGGCGCGGCAGGAATCCCTGGCAGCCTCCCGAGGCCAGCTGGTCGCGGCCCTTCGGCCAGGGCTGGAGCCAGCCCTATACGGTGCGCTACGCCAGCAACCTCGACGACGGCCCCAACCACGGCATGCCCCTGGGGGGCTTCGGAGCCGGCTGCCTGGGGCGGGGCATCGACGGCGCCTTCAACCTCTGGCACCTCGACGGCGGCGAGCACTGGTTCGGCGTGCTGCCCGACTGCCAGTTCGCCCTGTTCGAGAGGGACAGCGACGGGCGCCGGGCCCATGCCCTCGCCACGCAGCCCGAGGGCGACGCTTCCCGTCCGGGGAGTGGCCCACCCCTTTCAGCCTGGAGCTGGTATCCCGCCGCCACGCCGGAGCAGCCGAGCGGCACCGTGGCGGTGCGCTACCCGATCAGCTCGCACCACTACGCCTCCGTGTTCAGCGCTGACGTGCGCTGTGAGGCCTTCAGCCCGATCCTTCCAGGGGACTACCGGCGCACCAGTTACCCCGTCGCCGTCTTCGCCTGGACGTTCAGCAACCCAACGAACCAGCCGCTGGATCTGTCCCTGCTGCTGAGCTGGCGCAACACCGTCGGCTGGTTCACCAACACCGACCCGGCGGCGGAGGTCCACTTCCGGGATGACGGCAGCCCGGAGCACAACTACGTGCCGGCGATCGGCCGCGGCAAGGGGCAGCGCAACCGCTGGGTCGACGGGGCCGGCCTCAAGGGTCTGCTGCTGGAGGGGGAGCGCTCCCAGCCCCTGGCCGAGGGTGAAGGGCAGTGGTGTCTGGCGGTGCCCGACGGGGCGGCGCTGAACCACCCGGGGCTGGAGGTGTTCCGGTGCAGCCGCTGGGATCCCAGCGGCGACGGGGCCGAACTCTGGGAACCCTTCAGCCGCGACGGCGCGATCCCCGACAGCGACAACGACCGCCGCAGCACCGGCGACGATCCCCTCAGCGCCGCCCTGGCGGTGCGCTTCCGCCTGGAGCCCGGGGCCGCGCTCGAGCTGCCGGTGGTGATCAGCTGGGACCTGCCGGTGACGGCCTTCGCCACCGGCACCCGGGCCCTGCGCCGCTACACCGACTTCTTCGGCACCGATGGCGAGAGCGCTGCGGCCATCGCCGGCGAAGCCCTGGCCGACTGGCGCGACTGGCACGCCGCGATCGAAGCCTGGCAGGCGCCGGTGGCGGGGCGCCACGACCTGCCGGAACCCCTGCGCATGGCGCTGCTCAACGAGCTCTACGACCTGGCCAGCGGCGGCAGCCTCTGGACAGCCGCCAGCCCCGGCGATCCCGTGGGCCGCTTCGGGGTGCTCGAGTGCCTCGACTACGCCTGGTACGAAAGCCTCGACGTGCGGCTGTACGGCTCCTTCGCCCTGCTGCAGCTCTGGCCCGAGCTCGACAAGGCGGTGCTGCGCAGCTTCGCCCGCGCCATCCCGGCCGCCGATCCGACTCCGCGGCCGATCGGCTGGTACTTCACCCAGGGGCGGGGCCGGGTGGAGGCCCCCCGCAAGGTGGCCGGCGCCACCCCCCACGACCTCGGGGCCCCCAACGAGCGCCCCTTCGACGCCACCAACTACACCGCCTACCAGGACTGCAACCTCTGGAAGGACCTGGCCAGCGATTTCGTGCTGCAGGTCTGGCGCACCTACCGCCTGGCCCCCAGCGGCCCGGACATCGCCTTCCTGGCGGACTGCTGGCCGGCGGCGGTGACCGCCCTGGACTACCTCAAGCGCTTCGACGTCAATGACGACGGACTGCCCGACAACGGCGGTGCCCCGGACCAGACCTTCGACGACTGGCCCCTGCAGGGGGTGAGCGCCTACTGCGGCGCCCTCTGGATCGCCGCCCTTGAGGCCGCCCTAGCCATCGGCCAGCAACTGCAGCTGGAGCTGGGGCTCGACACCGCCGAGGAGCAGCGGCGCTTCGGCGGCTGGCTGGAGCAGTCCCGAAGCCATTTCGATGCCCTGCTCTGGAACGGCGAGTACTACGCCATCGATGCCGGCAGCGGCACCCCGGTGGTCATGGCCGACCAGCTCTGCGGCGACTTCTACGCCCGCCTGCTGGGGCTCCCGCCGGTGGTGGCCGACGAGCGGGCCCGCTCGGCCCTGAACGCGATCCGCCAGGCCTGCTTCGAGTCCTTCGAGGGGGGCCGCCTCGGGGTGGCCAACGGGCTGCGCCGCGACGGCACCCCCCTCGATCCGAAGGGCACCCATCCCCTGGAGGTCTGGACCGGCATCAACTTCGGTCTGGCCGCCTACTACCGGCTGATGGACCAGACCGCCACCGCCTTCGCCATCACCGGGGCCGTCGTGCACCAGGTGTACGAGGGGGGCCTGCAGTTCCGCACCCCGGAGGCCATCACCGCCGCCGGCACGTTCCGCGCCTGCCACTATCTGCGGGCCATGGCGATCTGGGCCCTCTGGGCCACCCACACCGGCTGGCAGCCGATCCCCGGCGCCGATCGCCAGCCATGAACCACCGGACCGGCGGGCTGATCGACGTTCTGCTGCTGGCGCCCCTGCTGGCCCTGATCCTGGCTGTGACCCCGGCGCCGGCCCTGGCCCAGGTCCATGCCCACCCCGATGCCCAGGGCACGCCGGTGGTGCGCAGCCTCGAGAGCCTGCGCGACCTCGACGATCAGAGCTGGCAGGTGGTGGCCTACCGGGAAGGGCCGCCTGGGGGACCGCTGCGGCTGCGGATCGTCGGCTACCCCGGCAAGGTGCGCCTGGACCATCCCACCGCCCTCGAGGTGCGCAGCGGCCGGCTGCGCTGGGACCTGGAGGACGTCACCCTGGCCAGCGCCGCCCTCGCCGGCGACACCCGTTCCGCCGCGGCCGAATTTGATCTGGCGCCGCTGCTGGCCGATCTGGACCGCGACCGCCCCCTGCGGCTGCGGCTGCCACGGGTGTTCAGTGAACTGGCGGTGCCCCCCTACGTGGTGGCCGAATGGCGCACCCTCCCGGACGCCCCTGCCCCATGAGCCCCGGCTGCCCCTGGCGCCGGTGGATGGCCCGGGCGCTGCAGCTGGCCGCCCTCGCCGAGGGGCGCACCAGCCCCAATCCCCTGGTGGGAGCCCTGGTGCTCGACGCCGACGAGACGCTGGTGGGAGAGGGATTCCATGCCCGTGCCGGCGAGGCCCATGCGGAGGTGGGGGCCCTGGCCCAGGCGGGCGAACGGGCCCGGGGCGGCACCCTGGTCGTGACCCTGGAACCCTGCTGCCACCACGGCCGCACCCCCCCCTGCAGCGAGGCGGTGCTCGCCGCCGGCATCGCCCGGGTGGTGCTGGCCATGGCCGACCCCAACCCGCGGGTGGCCGGCGGCGGCATCACCCGGCTGCGGGACGGAGGCCTGGAGGTGATCGAAGGGGTGATGGAAGCCGAGGCGCGCCGCCTCAACCGGCCCTTTCTGCATCGGATCGCCACCGGCCGGCCCCTGGGGATCCTCAAATGGGCCATGAGCCTGGATGGGCGCACGGCGCTCCCCAACGGCGTCAGCCAGTGGATCAGCGGCCCGGGGGCCCGGGACTGGGTGCACCACCTGCGGGCCCGCTGCGATGCGGTGATCGTGGGGGGCGGCACGGTGCGGGCCGACGACCCCCTGCTCACCAGCCGGGGGCGGCGCACCCCGGAGCCGCTGCGGGTGGTGCTCAGCCGCGGCCTGGATCTGCCGGCGGCGGCCCAGCTGTGGGATCCGGCTCCGGCAGCGACGCTGCTGGTCCATGGGCCGGAGGCGCCGCAGGATCGCCGCGACCGGTTCGATCGGCTGGGGGTGGAGCGCCTGGCCCTGGAGGCCTGCGAACCGGCGGCGCTGGCGATCGCCCTGGCCCGGCGGGGCTGCAACCGGGTGCTGTGGGAATGCGGGCCGGTGCTGGCGGCGGCGGCCCTGCACCAGGGCTGCGTGCAGCAGCTGGCCGCGGTGATCGCACCGACACTGCTCGGTGGCCTCCCCGCCCGCACACCCCTGGCGGACCTCGGCCTGGAGAACCTGGAGGACGGCTGGTCCCTGTCGGAGGCGGCCACCGGCTGGCTGGGCCGGGACCTCCTCTGGCAGGGTGCTGTGGTCGGTCCCACCTGAGGGGCACGGCCATGGCCGCCTTCCGCCCTCTCCCCTTGTCAGCCCTGAAGATATGGGCGGCACGACATCTGCTCGGCTGGAGGGTGGCGCAGCGGGCCTGGGGCCTGCACCGCTGGCTGGGGCTGCAACGGCAGAAATGGCGACTGAGCCTCCCCGCGGCGGCACCGTCCTTCCGCCTGTCGCGGTGGTACGGACGGACGGGGAACAACATCCAGCAGCTGATCGTGGTGATCGCCCATGCCGAAGCCTTCCGGGGATCGGTGCAGGTGGACGAGGACTTCATCCAGTCCGGGCCGCTGCGCAACATCGTGAACGCCTTCAGCCTTGACTTTCAGGTCGACAGCGCTGCCGCAGCCAGGACCCATCTGTCTGGCCTCTTCTTTCACTACATGGAGTACGGGTTTTCTCGCTCCGACCACCGACGCATGGCCTTTGCCAACGGCGACAAACCACGGCGTGATTCCGTTCTCGGGCGTCAGTACATCCGCCGACAGGCGCACCGCATCGCCCGTGCCCATCTGGCCCCACACATCCTCAGGCCGCCACCGGGCACGTTTTCAGAGGCTCAACTCGAGAGCACGCTGGTGATTCATCTGCGTGGCGGTGATGTGGCGAATCTGACGAATCCGTACTACATCACCAACCCTCTCCACTTCTATCGAGAGCTCCGCCAGCGGCACCGCAGGGCCATCATCGTGACGGAACCAGGCTCCAGCCATCCCTTGCTGGAAGCCGTGCTGTCGTTGTTCGCCGACCATGACGTTGTCACCGGATCCGTCGAAGACGATTTCCAGCTGCTGCGGCACGCCACCCATCTGGCCACCTCCGGAGTGGGCACCTTCGCCGTGGCAGCCGCCCTGCTTTCCGAGCGCCTCCGCCGCTTCCACTGCACGGATGTCTTCCTGAACGAACATCTGAACCCCCGCATGCTCGACGCCGATCGGGTGACCGTGGAGATGCTGCGGCTCCCCGGCTACGTCAAGGCCTGGCGGCGCTCCAGCGACCGCCTCAAGCTGCTGCTCCACTGGCGACCCCCGACGGCGGCAGGGGCCGGGCCAGGGATCAGCGCAGTTCCGGGTGCCGGGGATCCCCCTTGAACGGTCCCTCCACAGCGCTGGTGATCCAGCCGCCGTAGAACCCGCCGGGCTGGGGGACCACTCTCTCCCCGTCCACCCAGCAGCCATCCATCAGCGCCGGGTAGCAGGCCAGCCAGCCGGCCAACGGCGTGAATGCCGGGGTGGGTGAGGGGTAACTCCACAGCGCCCGCCGCAGGCGAGGCTGGCCGCCTTCGCCGCCCGGGGCCACCAGGTCGAAGTAGCGGGCCACGCCCTTCCACTCGCAGTAGCTGGAGCCGGGCGCGGGCTCCAGCAGGGTCAGGTCCACGTCCTCCGGGCAGAGATAGAAGACCGGGGGGTGAAAGGTTTCGAGCACCCGCAGGCTGCGCCGGGTGTCACACAGCAGCCGCCCCAGGGCCTCCACCCGCACGTGCTGGCGGCACTCCACCAGGGCCGGGGGCCGGGGATAGCTGGCGACGGACTCGGCCATGGCCATCAGCCGGGGATGAAGTGGCGCAGCCGTCGCGCCTCGGCCCCGGCCCGCGCCTGCAGCTCCTCGTCGCTGAGGCTCGCCTCGGCCCGTTGCTGGGCGGCGATCACATCCGCCTCGTCGACGGCGAAACCGGCGCCGCGGGCCAGGGCCAGAAAGGCTGCCAGATCGGGGGGATCGGCCGGGTCATGGAGACGGCGATCAAGGGCGGCATCGGCGCGGGCGTGGGCCAGGAAGGCATCCAGCTGGTCGAGGCTCATGGGACCGGCATCGGGGCCGTACCTCTCTAGCGGCCCGCAGGTTCGTCCGCGGCGGCAGCCAGCAGATCGAGCTGAACGGCGGCCTGGGGCGGCGCCTCCAGCTTCACCGCCTCCCACGGGGCCGGGTCCCAGGGCGCCATCAGGGGTTCCAGGGCCCGCAGGGACGGACCGTCGACGGACTCCAGCCACGCCTCCTCCAGCCCGTCGGGGATCACCACCGGCATCCGGTCGTGCACCCGGGCCAGCAGATCGTTGGGGGCGGTGGTGAGCACGACGCAGGTCTCGAGCTCTCCCCCATCGGCCCCCAGCCAGCGGTCCCAGAGCCCGCCGAGCCAGAAGGGGCGCCGATCCCGCCGCCGGAACAGCCAGGGCTGCTTCACGGCACGGCCGTCCACCGTCTTCGTCTGCCATTCGTAGAAGCCGTCGGCGGGGATCAGGGCCCGGCGGTGGCGCCAGGCGCCGCGGAAGAAGGGTTTCTCCGCCACCGTCTCGCTGCGGGCGTTGATGGGTCGGCGGCGACCCGCCGGGTCAGGGCACCAGTCCGGCACCAGCCCCCACAGGGCCAGGGCCACCTCCAGGCGGCCGTGCTCCTGGCGCTGCAGCAGCACGGGCTCCCCCGGCCGCACCTGGGTCCGGGGGGCGTAATGGTCCTCCAGCCCCGGGGGCAGCGGGCCCTTCAGCCGGGGCAGCAGCTGGTCGAGGCGGGTGGCCAGGGAGTAGCGGCCGCACATGGGGGGTGGGAAGCCGAGGGCGGGGCGTTCGGTTCTCCCGACCGGGGGTGGGAACGGCGGGTGACGACCAGACCTAGCTTGGGCCCATTCGACGTTGCGCGCAGCATGGCCATCCGTCAGGACGACAACCGCCCCACCCGGAGATTCGGCATCGTCAACCTGCTCCTGATCGGCTTCGGTGTACTGCTGCTGTTCAGCAACTTCCTGCCCAACCCCGCCACCCAGGTGCCCCGGGTCCCCTACTCCCTGTTCATCGACCAGGTGAACGACGGCAACGTCAAGCGGGCGTACATCACCCAGGACCAGATCCGCTACGAGCTGACCAAGCCGCCGGAGGAGGGCGCCCCCACGGTGCTCTCCACCACGCCGATCTTTGACATGGAGCTGCCCCAGCGGCTGGAGCAGCACGGCGTCGAGTTCGCCGCGGCGCCGCCGAAGCGGCCCAGCTTCATCACCACGGCCCTCAGCTGGGTGGTGCCGCCGCTGATCTTCATCCTGGTGCTGCAGTTCTTCGCCCGCCGCAGCGGCATGGGCGGCGGCGCCCAGGGGGCCCTGAGCTTCACCAAGTCGAAGGCCAAGGTCTACGTGCCCGACGAAGAGTCCCGGGTCACCTTCGCCGATGTGGCCGGGGTCGATGAGGCCAAGACCGAGCTCACCGAGATCGTCGACTTCCTCAAGACGCCGCAGCGCTACATGGACATCGGCGCCCGCATCCCCAAGGGCGTGCTGCTGGTGGGCCCACCCGGCACCGGCAAGACCCTGCTCTCCAAGGCCGTGGCCGGGGAAGCCAGCGTGCCGTTCTTCATCATCTCCGGCTCCGAATTCGTCGAGCTGTTCGTGGGGGCCGGTGCCGCCCGCGTGCGCGACCTGTTCGAGGAGGCCAAGAAGAAGGCGCCCTGCATCATCTTCATCGACGAGCTGGACGCCATCGGCAAGAGCCGCTCGGGCTCCATGGGCGTGGTGGGCGGCAACGACGAGCGGGAGCAGACCCTCAACCAGCTGCTCACCGAGATGGACGGCTTCACCGCCCAGGACAAGCCGGTGATCGTGCTGGCGGCCACCAACCAGCCGGAAACCCTGGATGCCGCCCTGCTGCGGCCGGGCCGCTTCGACCGCCAGGTGCTGGTGGACCGTCCCGACCTGTCCGGCCGCAAGATGATCCTCGACATCTACGGCAAGAAGGTGAAGCTGGCCGAGGGGGTGGATCTGGACAAGATCGCCCAGGCCACCAGCGGCTTCGCCGGCGCCGATCTGGCCAACCTGGTCAACGAGGCCGCCCTGCTGGCGGCCCGGGCCTATCGCACCACCGTGGAGCAGGCCGACCTCAACGAAGCCATCGAACGGGTGGTGGCGGGCCTGGAGAAGAAGAGCAGGGTGCTGCAGCCCGACGAGAAGAAGGTGGTGGCCTACCACGAGGTGGGCCACGCGATCGTGGGGCACCTGATGCCCGGCGGGAGCAAGGTGGCCAAGATCTCGATCGTGCCCCGGGGCATGGCGGCCCTCGGCTACACCCTGCAGCTGCCCACCGAGGAGCGGTTCCTCAACTCCAAGGAGGATCTCGAAGGCCAGATCGCCACCCTCCTGGGCGGTCGCTCCGCCGAGGAGGTGGTCTTCGGTGAGGTCACCACCGGCGCCGCCAACGACCTGCAGCGGGCCACCGACATCGCCGAGCAGATGATCGGCACCTACGGCATGAGCGAGACCCTCGGCCCCCTCGCCTACGACAAGCAGGGCGGCAGCCGCTTCCTGGGGGGCAACTCCAACCCCCGTCGGGCCGTCAGCGACGCCACCGCCCTGGAGATCGACAAGGAGGTGCGCGGTCTGGTGGATCGGGCCCACGAACGGGCCCTGGCGATCCTGCACCACAACCGCGAGCTGCTGGAGACCATCTCCCACAAGATCCTCGAGAAGGAAGTGATCGAAGGCGACGAGCTCAAGCAGCTGCTGGCCTCCAGCCAGCTGCCGGATGCGACGGTGCTCGAGGGAGCCGCCGTTTGAGGGGGAATCGGGGAGGGGACGCGACCTAGATTCCCTCCCAACGTTTCAACGTTTCCGGGTGATGGCCGACCCGACAGATCCGTCGGACCCGACACACCTGAAGCACCGGTCCTCACGTTGGTTGCCGCCAGCGCTGACCGCTCTCCTGATCCTGTTCTGCCTCACGATGGCGGGCCAGGGTCTGACAACCGCCTACTCCTACTGGTCGGATGAGCTCTGGTCCATGGCCGCCAGTCAGTCCGACTGGGGGGTGTTGCTCCATGACTGGCTGATCCCCGACGTCCATCCCCCCCTGTATCAGTTCCTGCTGAAGCTCTGGATCGGGGTCTTCGGCACCGGCGAGCCCGCGACCCGCAGCCTCAGCTTTCTGATCGCCGCCCTGGGCCTGGTGGCAGCGGCCCTGGGCAGTTCAGGCCGAGGGGCAGGCCGGCGCCTGTTCACGGTGGCCTTCCTCGGCACCAGCCCCTCCTTTCTCTTCTATGCCCAGGAGGCGCGCAGTTACGCCCTCTCCTTGGCGCTGTCGACGCTGATGCTGGGCACGGCCCTGCTGCTGCGTCAGCGAACAGGACGTCACGAGGGCGCCCTGCGCTGGGGGTTCGCGATCTCCGCTCTGCTCCTGTCCCTGACCCACTACTTCTCCCTGATCTTCGTGGTTGTGGTTCTGGCGGTCGTCACCGCCGAGGGAACGGTCTTCCGATCGCGGAGCCATGCGATCCCCCTGCTGCTGCTCCTGATGCTGTGGCCGCTCAGCCACGCCGTGCTGAGCTCCCCCGCCGAGAATTTCACCCGCATCGACTGGATCGAGGTCACGCCCATCAGCGGCACGATCACCCAGTTCCTTGCGGGAACGCTGCCGCTGCTCGATCCGCGACAGGGCCCGCGAGGCCTGCTGATCCTGATCGGCCTCGTCGGCGGCATCGGAGCCGCCACCCTTCCCCTGCTCCACCGCGGAGCCTCCAACCGCAAGGCACCCGACACGGGGGAGGCCCGCTTCCTGCTGACGCTAATCCTCGCCTTCCTGGCACTCATTCTGGCGATCGATCCGTTCCGGCCGCTGTCGCAGAGCCGCTACTACATCGTGGTGCTGCCAGCCCTGGCCTACCTGGTGGGAATCGGCTGGGACCTCAGCGTCGGCCTCGGCCGCGTTCGTCGCGTCGCCCTGGCCAGCCTGCTCTGCGCTGTGATGCTGCTGCAGCTGCGAATCGGCACCCAGCACCTGGCCGTCAAGCAAGGACCCCTGGAGAACCACAAGCTTCTGGGCAGCTTCGTGGTCGATAGCGATCTCTGCCGGAAGGGCGAAGGATGCTGGTCCAGCGGATGGTTCCTGGAGGCGCTCACGGCCACCTATTTCAGCTCCCGCGAGCTGATGGCGTTCGATCCCGGCACGCCACTGGCCCAGACGCGGCTGGATCGTCCGCTGCTCGGCTTCCGCAGGGCCTATCCGAGGCTGAAGGGCCTCATCGCCAACAACCCCGCCCTGGCCTGCTGGGAGGCACCTGGGTCCTGGAAGGCCACCTCCTTCATCCTGCTGCCCCGCACCAGCCCGGCGCAACCGGCGCGCCACGGCCTGCGTCCCTGCCCTTGATGTGGTGGGCCTGAATCAGGCCTAATGTCCCGGCACTGGTCTCCTGCAGCGGTGTGATGGTGGTCGGGACAGAGCCTCCGGGTCCCCCAGCCGCCACCCGACCGCTCCAGCGCCCGCCCCATCGGCTCCTGACAGCCGTTCTGATCCTCGGCTGCCTCTGGGCCGCCGGACAGGGCCTGACAACGGCCTATTCCTACTGGTCCGATGAGATCTGGTCGGTGGCCGCCAGCAGCGCCGACTGGGGTGTGCTGACCCGGGACTGGCTGCTCCCCGACACCCATCCCCCCCTCTACCAGATCCTGCTGAAGCTCTGGATCGGGGTCTTCGGCCAAGGGGAAACCGCCACCCGCAGCCTCAGCTTTCTAATCGCGGCCCTCGGCCTGGGGATTGCCGCTCTGTGCAGTTCCGGGCGCGGCAGCGGCCGCCGTCTGGCGACCGTGGCCTTCCTCGGCACCAGCCCCTCCTTTCTCTTCTATGCCCAGGAGGCGCGCAGTTACGCCCTCTCCTTGGCGCTGTCGACGCTGATGCTGGGCACGGCCCTGCTGCTGCGTCAGCAAAGGGGACACCACGAGGCCGCCCTGCGCTGGGGATTCCGGCTCGCCTGCGTGCTGCTGTCCCTGACGCACTATTTCTCGCTGCTGTTCGCGCTGGTGGTGCTGGCGGTGAGCAGCGTCGATGGGCATGTGCTGCGGCGGCGGCGGGAAGCGGCCGTCCTGGGGCTGCTGCTGCTGCTGCCGCCCCTCGCCCATGGCCTGGTCAGCCCGGTGGGCGCCAAGTTCCAACGGATCGACTGGATCGAGGTTGAGCCGGTCACCGGCACCCTGAGGCAGTTCAGCCGCGGCCTGCTTCCACTGCTGGACCTCCACCAGGGAACGCTGGCCCAGCTGGGCCTGCTCGGACTGGTGGTGGGGATCGGCTGCGCCTTCGGCTCCTGGCGGAACCTGCGCCGCTTCCTGATGGCGCCGACCCACCAGCTGCCCCAGTCCCTGGGTGAGGCCCGCTACCTGCTGCTGGTGATCGGCCTGTTCCTGGCGCTGATGCTGATGATCGATCCGATCAGGCCCATGAGCCAGGCCAGGTACACCATCGTGGTGCTGCCGGCCGTGGCCTACCTGGTGGGCACGGGCTGGGAGCTGACCGCCAGTCTGGGCCGCTTCCGCCGCAGCTCGCTGGCCGTTCTGCTGGTGGCCGTGCTGCTGCTGCAGCTGCAGATCGGCCAGCGGATGCTGGCGGACAAACGGGCACCACTGGAGAACTATCGGGCCATGGCGGCCTTCGTGAACAGCACCGGCGTCTGTGAGGGCGGCTGTTGGAGCACGGGCTGGCGCCCCGATGCCCTGATGGGCACCTACTTTCGGCCCGGCCAGCTGCGGGATCTGGAGCAGCGGGACCCAGCGGCCCCCGCCCCGCTGGAGCAGCCGCTGCTGGCGTTCCACGGCAGCCGGCAGGGGATGAAGGAACTGAGCGGTGCCAACCCGGCCATGGCCTGCTGGGAGGCACCGGGAGCCTGGCAGGCCAGGTCGTTCATCCTGCTGCCCCGCAGCAGCCCGGCGCAGCCGACACACCACGGGCTCCGCCCCTGTCCCCCTTGACGTGGGGGGGGTCGATCTCGCATAAGGGTTCTTTGGGACGTGGGCCATGGTGTCCCCCTCAGCCCCGCTCGCCGCCCTCAGGGGCGGCGATCTGCTCTCCTCGGCCGACCTCGACGGTCCCCAGACCCTGGCCCTGCTGGAGCTGGCCCGCCAGCTGAAGAGCGGCGAGCGACGCATCGATCTTTCCGGCCGGGTGCTGGGGCTGATCTTCTCCAAGGCCTCCACCCGCACGCGGGTGAGCTTCATCGTCGCCATGGCCCGGCTGGGTGGCCAGACGATCGACCTCAACCCGGCCGTCACCCAGGTGGGCCGGGGCGAGCCGATCGCCGACACCGCCCGGGTGCTGAGCCGCTACTGCGATGCCCTGGCGATCCGCACTTTCGCCCAGGAGGACCTGGTCGACTACGCCCACTGGGCCTCGATCCCGGTGATCAACGCCCTCACCGACCTGGAGCACCCCTGCCAGGCCCTGGCCGATGCCCTGACGATCCAGGAGCGCTTCGGCCATGGCCCCACCGACCTGCACGGCCTCACCCTGGCCTACGTGGGGGACGGCAACAACATGGCCCACTCGTTGATGCTCGTCGGGGCCCTGCTGGGGATGGACGTGCGCATCGGCAGCCCCGACGGCTTCGCCCCCAGCCCGGCGGTGGTGGAGCAGGCCCGGTCCCTGGCCGGCGGACGGAGCTCGATCACGGTGCTGCAGGACCCGGTGGCGACGGCCCGGGGGGCCCATGTGCTCTACACCGATGTGTGGGCGTCGATGGGGCAGGAGGAGGAGCAGGCCCAGCGGGAGCGGGCCTTCGCCGGCTGGTGCCTCGACGAGGACCTGCTGGCCGAGGCCGACCCACGGGCGATCGTGCTGCACTGTCTCCCCGCCCACCGCGGCGAGGAGATCAGCGCCGGGGTGATCGAGGGGGCCGCCAGCCGGGTGTTCGACCAGGCGGAGAACCGCCTGCACGTGCAGCAGGCCCTGCTCGCCACCCTGCTGGGGGGCGTCGGCGACTGAGGGCGCCACCGGCAGCCGCAAGCCCGGGCCTGGACAAACCGCGCGCGGGATGGCAGAAAGGGACTGGTTCATCCGTACTGCCCGTGGTCGCCACCCACCAGGAACTCACCGAGGCCCAGCGGCAGCTCTACGACTGGCTCGCCGACTACATCGGCAGCCACCGCCACAGCCCTTCGATCCGTCAGATGATGGAGGCCATGGGCCTGCGGTCGCCGGCGCCGATCCAGAGCCGCCTGCGCCACCTGCAGCAGAAGGGCTGGATCACCTGGCAGGAGGGCCAGGCGCGGACCCTGCAGCTGCTCGGCGAAAGCCACCCGGGCATCCCGGTGCTCGGGGCCGTGGCCGCCGGCGGCCTGGTGGAGACCTTCGACGACGTCCAGGATCACCTCGACCTGGCCCCGGTGCTCGACACCCGCGGCCTGTTCGCCCTCACCGTCAACGGCGACTCGATGGTGGACGCCCACATCGCCGATGGCGACGTGGTGCTGATGGAGCCGGTGGCCGACCCCTCCCGGCTGCGGGAGGGCACGATCGTGAGCGCCCTGGTGCCCGGCAGCGGCACCACCCTCAAGCACTTCCACCGCCAGGGGGCCCAGGTGCGGCTGGAGGCCGCCAATCCCGCCTACGCACCGATCCTCCTGCCCGCCGACCAGGTGAGCGTGCAGGGCCGACTGGTGGCGGTCTGGCGTCAGGTCTGAAGGGACCGGGCCCGCACCCCCCACGTTGTAAGCTCCACAAGCACCGGGCAACCGGCGCACCAATGGGGCCATAGCTCAGCTGGTAGAGCACCTGCATGGCATGCAGGGGGTCAGCGGTTCGAGTCCGCTTGGCTCCATTTTGTGATGATCGTGCCCATAGACGGTCATTGGCGTCGTTCCCACGATGGCTACGAGCAAGCGTGTGGCCCAAGCACCTGCAGGATGGGCCTGATCCTGTGGCGCCAGCGCCCTGATGAGCGACACCGGCCTCTCCCGCCAGCTCGGCCTCCGCTCGCTGACCCTGGCGGTGGTCACCAGCACCATCGGTTCGGGCTGGCTGTTCGCCCCCTTCTATGCCGCGCGTTTCGCCGGTCCGGCCGCCCTCGGCGCCTGGCTGCTGGGCGGGCTGCTGGCCTTCGCCCTGGCCCTGGTGTTTGCCGAGCTGGGTTCCCTGCTGAGCAGCTCCGGCGCCCTGGCCCAGATCCCCCTGCTCAGCCACGGCCGCACCGCCGGTTTCATCGGCGGCTGGTGCGCCTGGGTCTCCTACCTGGCCCTGCCCAGCATTGAGGTGATGGCGGTGATGCAGTACCTGGCCAGCAGTGCTCCCTGGCTCACCGCCGACCAGGGCGCCGGCCAGGTGCTCAGCGGCGCCGGCCTGGCCCTCGCCAGCCTGCTGCTGGTGCTGCTGGCCTGGGTCAACCTGGCCGGCGTGGGCTGGCTGGCCCGCTGGATCGACGGTCTCACCAGCTGGAAGCTGGTGGTGCCCCTGGTCGTCTCGATCACCCTGATGTTGACGGCTGGCCACTGGGGCAACCTTGTGCCCCTGGCTCAACCGGTGGGGACCACCTTGGAGGGCATGGTGCGGGCCATCAGCAGCGGCGGCATTCTGTTTTCGCTGCTGGGCTTTCGCACCGCCATGGACCTGGCCGGGGAGGCCCGCCAGCCGCAGCGCACCGTGCCCGTCGCCATGGCCCTGGGCCTGGGTCTCTCGCTGCTGATCTACCTGCTGCTGCAGCTGGCCTTTCTCGTGGCCGTCCCCCCCGGGCAGCTCGGCGGCGGCTGGGCCGCGCTCCGCCTCAGCGCCCACGGCGGGCCGCTGGTGGCCCTGGCCCTGGGGCTGGGCCTGGGCTGGGTCGGCCGGCTGCTGCTCCTGGATGCGGTGGTGTCACCCACGGCCACCGCCATGGCCTACATGGGGGCCGCCTCCCGGGTGGGCTGGATGATGGGGCGCTGCGGGCTGCTGCCCAACGTGCTCGGCCGGATCAATCGCCAGGCGGTCCCGTCGGTGGCCCTGGTGATCAGCCTGGTCCTGGGCATCGGCCTGCTGCTGATCGGGCCCGGCTGGCAGAACGTGGTGAGTCTGCTCACCGCCACCCTGGTGATTGCCCTGGCCATGGGTCCGGTGAGCCTGGCCGCCCTGCGCCGGCAGTTGCCGGACAGGACCCGGCCCTACCGCCTGCCCTGGGCCGGCCTGTGGTGCCCCCTGGCCTTCGTGCTGGCCACCTGGGCGATCAGCTGGTGCGGCACCACCGCCCTGCGCGGCGCTGTGCTGATCGTGCTGGTGCCGGCCATCGGCTTCGTGCTGCTCGCCCTCAGGGGCCGGGCCGCTGGCGCACGCCAGGGCGAGGAGCCGCCCCACGGCCCGCTCCATTTCCGCCAGGGGCTGTGGTGGTTCCTTTACCTCGGGGGCCTGGTGGCCATCACTGCCTGGCCGCTGGGGCTGGCCGCCGAGCTGGGCCTGCTGGCGGCCTGGGCGCTGCTGGTGTTCCCCCTGGCGGTGCACTCCCGGTTGGTCGCAGTGTCCCCGTGGGCAGGGGTCGGCAACGACTGACCGTCGGGACGCTTGGCAAGGGCGCTTCAACCTCGACGCCTGGGCGGGGAGAAGAAGATCCACCCAGGTGCTGTGAGCCATCTGGCTGGTCGGGAACGTTTTCCGATGGTGCGGCGAACAGGATGACCGGACCCTTGGCCCTTGGCCCCATGGAGGCAACGTCCGGTCCATTCCCCCACGATCCCTGCCGGGTGGCCATCGCTGCGCGACTCACCGGGCACGCCCTGCGGATTGCCACAGGGATGGGGGTGGTCCTGGCGTTGCTCTCCCCGGCTGTCGGGAAAGCTGACGGCATCGTGGAACCCAACACCAGCTCCCTGGCGCCGATCGATCGCGAGGCCTTCCGCCAGCAGTACGGCCAGGAAGGCCTGTTCCGGCTGCGACTGGGGGTGGATGCGGCCGAACAGCCTCCCAAGGCTGGAGCCGCTCCCCAGAGCTGCCCCGCCGCCACCTGGGCCGGCTCGCCGCAGAAGCAGCGCTACGACGCCGCAATGGGCCTGCGCAAGTTCTACGCCGCCGGCGAGGCCCTGGGGGAATGGCGGCGGCTGTGTGCCCCCACGACCGCCACGCCCTGAACCGGATCAGGGCTGTGACCCCCGCCTCACTCACTGGCCGCCTTCGTGCGCATGGCCGCCTCCAGGCTCCTGATCTCCTCCGGCGACAGCTTGGGCCGATCCAGCTTGATCGTGAGCTTGTCGAGGTTGCCGGTGAAGCGGAACGGCGGCTGGTAGTCGGCGTCGTTGACGCCGGTGAGGGTGTCGGAGCCCACGTCGAAGCTCTCGTCCCACTGCAGGATCATCGGCAGGGTCTTGGCCATGGTTTTGGTGGCCACCGCCTTGCCGTCCACCTTGAGGGTGCCGGTGCCAGGGCGGCCAACGCCACTGAAGTCGTTGAAGGCCAGGGTGCCGGCCCCCTTGCCGTCGTAGACGAAATCGAACACCACCTTGTGTTTGCCGGGGGCAAGGGCCTCGGTGCCCTCCCACTTGAGGCGCTCCAGATCCACCATGTTCCAGACCCACACGGGCTTGCTGTTCTTCAGGTAGAAGCCGTAGCCGCCGAAGCGGCCGCCGGAGGTGAGCAGCATGCCCTCGGCACCGCCGGCCGGCACCTCGATGTCGGCGCTGACGCTGTAGGAGGTGTTGAGCAGCAGGGGCGAATCCCCCTGGGGCAGGCCCACCATCGGATGGGTGTAGACGAACTCGGTGCGGCCGGCGGTGATGTTGGGCCGGGGGGCCACGATCCGGGCCGCCACCGAGGCATCGAGCGGGAACACCTGGTATTTGTTGGCCTCGGCGATGAAGGCCGCCTTCATCTCCTTCAGCTTGCCGGGGTTCTGGGTTGCCAGGTCGGTGGTCTGGCTGAAGTCGTTGTTGAGGTTGTAGAGCTCCAGGGTCTGGTTGTTGAGCGGATCGGGGTTGGCCGGGCCGAAGGCGTCCCAGGGGGCCCGGTTCACCTTGGTGCTCAGCAGCCAGCCCTCGTTGTAGAGCGCCCACTGACCCATCATCTCGAAGTATTGGGTCTTGTGGCGCGAGGGCGCCTTGGCGTTCTTGCTGTCGAAGGTATACACAAAGCTGGTGCCCTCAATTGGCTTCTGGGGGATCCCATCCACCACCTCGGGTGCCCGTAAGCCCGCCGCCTCCAGGATCGTGGGCACCACGTCGATCACATGCACGAACTGCTCGCGCAGGCCACCCCTGTCCTTGATGCGCGCCGGCCACGACACCACCATGTTCTGGTTCACGCCACCGAGACGCGAGGCGTTCTGCTTGAACCAGCTGAACGGGGTGTCGAAGGCCCAGCTCCAACCCGCCGACATGTGGTTGTAAGTGAGATCGGTGCCCCACACGTCGTAGAACTTCATCTGCACCTCGACGGGCAGCTTGTTGAGGCCGTTGAAGAAGGCCACCTCGTTGGGGGTGCCCAGGGGCCCGCCTTCGGCGCTGGTGCCGTTGTCGCCGTTGATGTAGATGATCAGCGTGTTGTCGAGCTTGCCGAGGTCATCGAACTGCTGGATCACCCGGCCAATTTCATAGTCGCTGTAGGCGGCGTAGGCGGCGAACACCTCCACCTGGCGGATGAACAGCTTCTGGGCCTCTGGGCTCAATTGGTCCCAGGGCGTGATCACATCGGCGGGCCAGGGGTCGAGCTTGGCGTCCTTGGGGATCACACCGAGTTTCTTCTGGTTGGCGAAGATGCGCTCTCTCAGCTTCTCGTAGCCGTCATCAAACAGATGCATGGCATGGATCCGATCCACCCACTCCTTGGTGGGGTGGTGGGGAGCATGGGTGGCCCCGGGGGCGTACTTGATGAACAGCGGCTTGCTGGGGTTGATCTGGTGCATCCGCGCCATATAGTCGATGGCGTCATCGGCCATCTCCGTGACCAGGTTCCAGCTGCCTGGCTCCTTGCCCTCGAAAGGATAGATCTGGGTGGTGTTGCGGAACAGGTTGGGCTGCCACTGGTTGGCGTCCCCACCCACGAAGCCGTAGAAGTATTCGAAGCCCATCCCCGTGGGCCATTGGTCAAACGGGCCGCTCTGGCTGGCCTGGAACGCCGGCACGTTGTGGTCCTTGCCGAACCAGGCGGTGGAATAGCCGTTGTCTTTGAGAAGGCGGCCGATCGTGGCCTTGTCCCGCTCAATGATGCTGTTGTAGCCGGGGAAGCCCGTCGACTGCTCCGAGATCACGCCGAAGCCGGCGGAGTGGTGGTTGCGGCCGGTGATCAGGGCGGCGCGGGTGGGTGAGCACAGGGCCGTGGAGAACATGCGGTTGTACCGCAGGCCCGCCTTGGCGACCCGCTCCATCGCCGGGGTGGGAATCACGCCGCCGAAGGTGCTGGGCACCCCGAATCCGGCGTCGTCGGTGAGGATCAGCAGCACGTTCGGGGCGCTCTGGGGCGGGGTGATCCGGGGCGCCCACCAGGGCTTCGATTGCAGCGCCCCGTCCTTGATCACCCCGCCGAAGGGGGGCGCCGGGGCGGGCAGCTGGGTGCCGGAGATCGTGGTGGTGGCATTCGGGGCTCCGGGCGTGCCGGTGATCCGCTGGGCCAGGGCCGGCACGGCCCTGAACGACCAGCCCAGCAGGGCCAGGGCCAGGCACGCCGGCACCAGGCGCCGCAGCAGGCGGCCGAGCACGGCGCTCAAGCGGGTCAGGGGACGCTCAGCCATGGGTCGTCAGGGCGGGGAAAACGAGTCGGAAACCGATGTGGGAGGTGCCGGTGTCGGGGCTTTCGGCCTCCCGCGCCGCCGGCCGGTAGCGGCTGCAGTAGTTGGGGGCGCACAGGAAGGAGCCCCCCTTGATGACGTGCTTGGCCACCCCGGGCTCCCGCGGATCGCTGCTGGCGGCCGGGTCGGCCAGCACCGGGTCGTCCTGGCCGGCGAGGCGGTCGTGGCCGGGCCGGTACCAGTCCGCCGTCCACTCCCAGACATTGCCGGTCATGTCCTGGAGTCCGTAACCGTTGGGGGGAAAGCGGCCCACCGGAGCGGTGCCGCTGAAGCCATCCTCGGCGGTGTTGCTGACGGGGAATTCCCCCTGCCAGGTGTTGGCCAGGCCGGGGCGCCAGGTGTTGCCCCAGCTGAAGGCCCGATCCCGCAGCCCACCCCGGGCGGCGAACTCCCACTGGGCCTCGCTGGGGAGGGCGGCGCCGGCCCAGGCCGCGTAGGCCTCCGCATCCGCCAGCGACACCTGCACCACCGGGTGGTCGAGCCGGTCGTCGATGGAACTGCCCGGGCCCTCGGGGTGGCGCCAGTCGGCCCCGGGCACCCACTGCCACCAGCTGAGCTCCGCCAGGGGCTCGCCGGGGGAGGGCGGCCGGAACACCACCGAGCCCGGGCGGCGCTCGGCGTCGGAGAGCTCCGGGAACTGCTCCGGGGGCAGGGGCTGCTCCGCCTGGGTCCGGTAGCCCGTGGCGGCCACGAAGGCGGCAAACGCGCGGTTGGTCACCTCGGTGCGGCCGATGCAGAAGGGCTGCAGCCGCAGCGGCGCCTCCGACGGCGCCTCCTCCGGCAGGCGGCCCGCCGCGCCGATGCGGTAGCGGCCGCCGGGGATCGGGGCCATCGACGGCGGGCAGGGGTTCGCCGCCGGGGCGGGGGCGGGCCACAGCAGCACCACCCCCATCCCCAGGGCCAGGATGAGCAGGGCGGCCAGCACCGGCAAGCCCCAGTCCTCAGGACGATGCACAAACACGGATTCGCTGCGCCCTGCGGATGGCTCACGGCCCGCATTGTGGGGGCGTCAGTGAGCGGTTCAGGGTCACATCGATCACCTTCGACACACTCGTTGGCACTGCCGATTGGCATGACGCAGCCGCCTTACCACGGGCCCGCGGCCGCCATCGAACGCAGGACGGCAAGACTGTCGCAGAGGCGCAAAAGTGTCAGGCGGATCCTGTCAGCATTGGCGGGGACCATGGCACGCTGACCCGTCCGAGAATCGCCCCCCCGCCCATGACCTCCCCCCTTCGCCGTCACGGCAGCCCGACGCTGCTCGCCAGCCTGCTCCTCGGCCTCGCCATGGCCTGCCCCGGCGCCGGGGCCCAGCCGCAGGCGAGCCCCGATCAGGCGGCGGCGCTCAATGCCGTGGCCCGGATGATGGAGGCGCAGCGCACCTACTACCAGAAGAACGGCGCCTTCCGGGCCACGGTCTCGAACATCCAGCAGGATTTCGGCATCGCCCTGCCGGCCTCCTTCAATTACGCCGTTCGCACCACCACCGAAGCGGCCTACAGCTATGTGATTCCAGCCCAGACCGCCAAGACGGGTCAGCTCAACGCCTATGTGGGGGCGGCCTTCCTGACACCCACCCAGAATCCCCGGATCACGACGATCATCTGCATGAACATCCAGCCGGGCCAGATCCGTCCGGCGGACCCCCAGCTCGTGCTCGGCACCCTGGTGGCCAATCCGAGCGGCCGGATCGTGCAGTGCGGCGATGCCTCGGTCGAGGTCACCGCCTCGATCGTCAACGAATGACGGCCACGGTTCCGCTGACGCTGCTGGAGTCACGGGCGGTGGAGGTCAACGACCCCGCCGCCCTGCTCGATCGGGTGGCGCGGGACTTCCCCCTCAACGCCTTTCTCGAGAGTCAACGCAGCGGCGGCTTCTTCCATCGCAGCGGCATCCTCCACGTGGGGCAGATCGCGGTGTCCTGCAGCCGCCACTCCCCGCTGGAGATCGGTTTCGACGATTCGCCGGTCGCCACCCTCACTCTGCCGCTGGCCGGCGTTGGCGAGGTGACCAGCGACGGCCAGCGGCTGAAGCTCGAGGCCGGCCCGATGGCGGCCTACCTGCCCGGCGCCGCCTTCACGGCCAGCACCGGCACCTTCGAGGAGGTGATGATCTGTCTCGATCGCCGGCGGCTGGCCGAGACGGCCGCCGCCATCGGCGGCTTCGGCGCCGGCGTCGGTGGCTGTGGGCCGGCCTTCGAGCGCACCCTGCGGGTGGATGGCAGCGCTTCACCGCAGCAGGCCGACCTGCTCCCCCATCTCCACCTGGCGTTGCGGATGCTGGAGGCTCCACTGCTGCGCTCGGTGGGGGGGCTGCGGAGCTGCCAGTTCGAAGATCTGCTGTTCCGGCTGGTGGCGGCCATCGTCTGCCCTGAGGTGCTGAACGGGATCGATCAGGCGATCGCCGATCACCGCCGGGACCGCCCCTTCGACGACCTGCTGGAGTGGATCCGGGCCAACCTGCACGCCCCGATCACCGCCACGGAACTCAGCCGGCGCAGCGCTTACTCGCAGCGCAACCTGCAGTATCTGTTCCAACGGCGGTTCGGCTGCAGCCCCATGCAGTGGGTGAAGCGCCAGAGGCTGAGCGCGGTGCACGCCGATCTGCTGCGGGCCCAGCCGGGCGAGACCGTGGCCGCCATCGCCCGCCGGCATGGCTTCGTGCAGATGTCATCGTTCGCCGCCCGGTTTCGGGAGAGCTACGGCCTCACCCCCTCGCAGCTGCTGCGCCGTTCGCGCCTCGACGCCGGCTGAGGCGACCGGCCGCCCACCGGTGGAGGAGCGCTTCGCTACCGACAGGCTTCCCTTTGCAGACTTAGAGCAAAGCCAGCATCCGTCCCCCGAGCCTCCCCATGTCCAGCTCCTTCACCCAGGCGGTCGAGGCCCTCACCGCCCAGGCCCAGAGCCTGATCGCCGCCACCACCAGCGAAGTCGACGCCCTGCGTGAGGAACTGGAACAGGAGCGCCGCTTCCGGCGCCACCTGGAGGCCGCCGCCGCCACCCGGGCCCACGAGGTGGCGGCCGAGCGGGAGGAGGCCCGGCTGGAGCGGGAACGGCTCGAGGCCGAACTGGCCGAGGCCCTCGAGGGCCGGCGCCTGGCCGAGGCGGAGGTGGAGCGCTTCCACGAGGCCATCCGTCAGCAGCTGGCCATCGCCGAACAGGAGCAGGCGGCCCTGGAGGAGGCCGAGCGGGAGCGGGACCGGCAGCGCGAGGAGGCGTGGCACCTTCGCCTCCAGGAGGCCGTGGAGGCCGCTGCAGCCAGGGAAGCCGAGCAACAGGAGGCCGCGGAGCGCGAGCGCCGGACCCTCCTGCAGGACCTGGAGAACGAACAGCGGACGCGCCTCAGGCTGGAACGGCGCCTCGCGGGGGTGCGCCAGGCCGTGATCGACCTGCTCGACCCCCAGGAGGAGCCCCAGGCCACGGCGGAGCCCGACGCCACCGGAAACGGCACCGCCACCGACTGCGACAGCGACGGCCAGCTCGAGCTCCCTGACGCGACCGCCCGCCTGGCCCTGCGCAAGATCCTGGTCTCCCGGCCGGCCGGCCAGGGCTCCCTGCCGGTGCTCACCTGAGGTACGCCCGGCCGAGGCGCGCCTGGCCCCGGCGCCGCGGCAGCCTTCTGCTGACCCTGGTGGCCCTCGCCCTTCTGCTGGTTCTGGCTCCCTTCGATGGAGCCGTTGCCCAGGAGCGGCCTGGGGCCCCGGCCTTTCTCCAGTTGGACGGAGTCCGGCTGTTCCCGGTCAGCACCTCCAAGGAGTACTCGGGCGAGGAACGGGTGGAGCGGGCCAACCGTCTGCTGCAGGAGGCGGTCGCGACCGGGAGCCCGGCCAGGATCGGGGTGCAGGAGCTCCATAACCTGCCGGTGATCACCCTCGATGGCGCGGTGATCCTCACGGTGACCCGCCGCGACACGCAGGAGGGGCTGTCGGTGCAGGGCCAGGCTGAGGTGTGGCGCCAAAGCCTCACCGCCGCCATCCAGCGGGGGAGACGCCAGCGTCAGCCCGCCTATCTGGCCCGCATGGTCCCCGTCTCCCTGGGGATCCTTGGGGCCATGCTCCTGTTGCACCGGCTGCTGTGGCTGCTGTGGCGGCGCTACCTGCCCTCGGCCCTCACCCAGCCGCTGGCCGGTGACTCCAGCAGCGGCCAACCCCTGCGACCCAGGGACTGGCTGCTCCATGGGGTCCTGGTGCTGCTGCGGCTTGGCCTCTGGGTGGCGGCGATCCTGATGATCGCTGGCTTCTTCCCCCTTACCCGGCTGCTGACCAGCCGCCTGCTGGAGGCCCTCACCGAAAGCCTGGGCTCCCCCTTCCTGCCCCTGGGGGGACACCGCTACTCCGTCCTCGACGCCCTCATCCTGGTGGCGCTCTTCCTCGTGCTGGTGCGCGGGGTGGCGTTCCTCAAAGGCCTGCTGCGGATCCGGGTCCTGCAGCGCACGGGGATCGAACCCGGCTCCCAGGAGGCCATCGCCTTCCTGCTGCAGTACGGCCTGCTGTTCCTCGGAACGCTGGTGCTGCTGCAGCTCTGGGGCCTCGATCTCACCTCCCTGGCCCTGTTCGCCAGCGTCCTGGGGGTGGGGGTGGGGCTGGGCCTGCAGGGGATCGCCAGGAACCTGATCAGCGGCCTGATCATCATGTTCGAGCGGCCCATCAAGGTGAACGACTTCATCGAAGTGGGAGACCTGCAGGGCACCGTGACCCACATCAATCTGCGCAGCACCGAGGTGGTGACCCTCGACCGCATTTCGATCCTTGTGCCCAATGTGGAGTTTCTCGAGTCCCGCGTCGTCAACTGGAGCCACGGCAGCTCGGTGGCCCGGCTGAAGATTCCGGTGGGCGTGGCCTACGGCTCCGATTGCCGGGTCGTGCGTGGGGCCCTGCTGGAGGCCTGCGTGGACGTCGGAGACATCCTGGCCACCCCATCACCCCAGGTGTTTTTCAAGGGTTTCGGCGAGAGCTGCCTGGATTTTCAGTTGCTGGTCTGGATCAACCAACCCCGGCGTCAGTATGAGATCCGCAGCGAGCTCAACTTCCGCATCGAAGCGATCCTGCGCCGCCACGAATTGACGATTCCGTTCCCCCAGCGGGATCTGCATCTGCGCAACGAGCGCCTCGAGGTGGCGTTCCCCGCCGAGATCACCGACGCCCTGCTGAACCGGCTGGGGCCGATGGCGCCCAGTGGGGACGACTGAAGAGTCACCGTCCCTGACCCGGGCCCGGGACCACGACCAGGGTGGGGCAGCCGGGAAGGAGTGCTAAAGAATGAGGAGGTCTCCAGCAGAAAGCAAGCGGAGGGAATGGCCCCATGCCAGAGCTGGATCTCAACGACTTCATCGACCCCCAGGCAGAGGAAGCGGCAGGTTCAGCGATGGAATCCATTGAGCAGGCTGCCTTGCCTGGCCTTGCACTGGGAAGCACCGCTGATGCCGGACGTTCCGCACAGCAGGCCAGCCGGACCGACGATCAGGACTCCCTGCAAGCTCTGCAGAAGCGGCAGCTGAGGGACGAGCATCCTCTGCGGATTGCCTATCTCAAGGCACAGGCCGACATCACGCAACTCCAGAGGATCAGTCAACGGCTGCGGATCGTCTCACAGGCCTGTATTGCCGTGTTGGCGTGCCTGCTGGGAATCAGTGTTCTTGTCCTTGTCGTCGAAGCCATGCGATCCCGGGCCATTGTCATCAAGGAGTTCAGCACACCGCCGCGGCTTGCTGACAGGGGGCTGTCCGGGAGGGTGGTTGCCAGCAGCCTCCTGGACGAGCTCACGCTGCTGCAGTCAAGTACCCGCAGTCGCCTGGAGAAGCGCAAGGTGTCAGATGCCTGGACAAACCAGATTGAACTGGAACTACCTTCCACTGGTATCTCGATTCAAGATCTTGAAAATCTTCTCCGCCAACGCCTGGGGCATGATCTCACGGTGTCTGGAGATCTGGTGCAAAGCTCGAATGGCGTACTCATTCTCACGGTCCGAGGGGAGACGATTCCCGCCCAATCCTTCAATAATGATAACAACGACATAAAAAAACTGACCAGGGATGCAGCGGAGTACATTTTCGAGCACACGCAACCCTCGCTCTACGTTTCGTCGCTGATCGCCAAAGGCGAAAGCGAGGCGGCTGTGGCCTTCAGCGAACGAGCATTCCCCAGCACCTCTGAGGCCGATCGACCGTACCTTCTCAATCAATGGGCCAATGCGCTACAGAACATCGGACAACCGGCAAAAGACTCCCTTTTCCTTTATGGGAAAGCACTGGCCCTGAAGAAAGATTTCGGGAATGTCCACAACAACATCATGCTGACGACCGTCGTCATGGGAAGGGAGCAGGAGGCCTGGGAGTACGGCAAGAAGCATCTGCAACGCCAAGGCGGACGTGCGACCACTAGGAAGGAACTTGGCTCGGGGCAGTGGAATCAACTGACCTGGAACCTTCAGGCTTGGAGAGCCGTTCTTGCTGACGATGCTCTCCAGTACCAGGGGATCGGCTCCGGCAACCAGCTACGTCATCCCGTGATCGCCCTCATCGACACCCGTCTGCATGACCTGGATGGAGCCCGCTTTCATCTCAGCCTCGGGGCAGGAACATCCAGCGATTCCACCATCAAAGCGCGCAGCCATTTTGTGCAGGGACGCATTGCCGCACTGACGGGAAACACCACCCTTGCCCTTCGTGAAATGGAGAGCTTCAAATCCGAGTACGAAAGCAAGGGAACGGTTTCCGCCAACATGCCTGGGTACCTCTGCTGGGTGGCCCTGGCACAGGAGGAGGCGGGGCGTCCCCGGGAGGCTGATCAAACCCTCCGGCAAGCTGGACGCTACGTGAACTGCCTGCGATTCAAAGGGGATATTCTCGATCGCAGAGGTGACTGGGTAAATGCCCAACTTGCCTATGCTGAGTCTGTCCGGATGGCTCCAGATCTGCCAGCCGGCTACTACTCCTGGGGGGCGGCGCTGGCGCGACATGGTCAAACCAAGGCGGCCATGGAGAAACTCGCTGCCGCGGCCAAACGCGGCCCAGGCTAGGCAGATCCCCTGAAAGCATGGGGTGATTGCCTTGCCTCGCAAGGGCAATGGAAGGCTGCCCTGAAAAAGTACCAAGCAGCCTCAAGGCTAGCCCCTGAATGGGCCAGCCTGAAACTGGCCCTCGAAGATGCAAAGGCACACCGCTACATCCCAAGGCGACAGCCGCTGGGACTGTGAGTAGATGGGCCGGGAAAAACATGCCAACAGCCCACTACTTTAGACTTTTGGATGCCTGTTCAATGCCCTGAACAGCAATGCTCTGAACAGCCCCACCGCCATCACCGTGGGCTCTCACTCGCCACGATGAATCCAGCCAGCCCCCGCTCCCGCCCCCTTTCCCTGCACTGGCAGGCCCGACCTTGACCCCATTGATGCAGGAGGCGGGGATTGCCCTGCTCCTGGCCCTCGCCAGGGTGCTCCTGGGATCCCTGGTCGTGTGGCTGCTGGTGCGGTTGCTGCGGAGCCGGCTGCGACGCTTCGACCGGCGCTCCGGCGCTGCCCTGGGGCGCGACGCCCGGATCGTGCCCCTGCTGCTGAGCAGCCTCGCCTCCCTGGGCTACCTGGCGATGGTGGTCTGGGGCTGGCGGTCCCTGGTGCGCAGCTGGGAGGTGCTCCGGGTCGATCCCGGACCGGATCGTCTGGTGGAGGGCGCGGCGCTGCTGGTGGCGACCGTGCTCGTGGTGCGCCTGATCAACCGCAGCCTGCTGCTGCTGCTGGAGCGGTCGCTGCAGCGCCTCGGGCGGGAGGAGCAGACCAGCACCCTCCGGGCCCTGGCCCCGATGATCCGTGCTCTGTTCTGGGGGCTGGGAACCCTGGTGTTTCTCCAGAAGCAGGGGGTCCCCCTCGGCGCGGTCTACGCCTCGCTGGCGGGGGCCGGGATCGGCATCGGCCTGGCCCTGCGCGGGCCGATGAGTCACTTCATCAACTACCTCACGATCGTCATCGACAAGCCGTTCCAGATCGGCGATCTGATCGGTTTTGCCGACGTGCTCGGCCCGGTGGAGCGGGTGGGCATCCGCTCCTCCTCGATCCGCAGCCTCAGCGGCGAACGGATCGTGATCGGCAACGAGGAACTGCTCCAGAAGACGATCCGCAACTTCGGCGATCTGCCCCGTCGTCGCGTCGCCCACACCCTGCGCCTGTCGGATCGGATGGCGGCGGACAAAGCCGCATCCATCGCCGGGCTGGTGGAGGGGGTGGTCCGGGCCCATCCACCGGCCACCTTCGACCACTGCCATTTCATCCGCTTCGTCGAGGGCGCCCTGGAGTTCCAGTTCGTGTTCTTCGTGCCCGAGAGCGATGTCACGGTCTATCTGGATCTGCAGCAGGCCATCAACCTCGGGATCCTCGAAGCGTTCCAGTCGCAGGGCATCGACTTCGCTCCCTCACCCCAGGATCCGGCTTCGCCCCGGATCAGCCCGGCGCCCGGCTGACCCAGCGCCAGGCCCCCGCCAGCAGGGCGAGGGCGATCAGGGGCCCCTCGCCCCAGCGGTCGTAGGGGGTGAGCGGTGTGCGCTGCTGCACCGTGACCAGGCCGATGGCCGGGCGGCCCGGGGGCAGCTTCTCCAGCACCCGGCCGCCGGAGTCCACCAGCAGGCTGGGGCCGGTGTTGGCGGAGCTCACCAGCCAGCGGCCGGTCTCGATGGCGCGCAGCTGGGCCAGGGCGGCGAACTGCCCCTGCAGCTGCAGGGGGTAGGGGTCGAGGTTGGCGCTGGCCAGCAGCCAGCGGGCCCCCTGGCGGGTGGCGGCGGCCAGGGCCGCCCCATCGGAGAGCTCGTAGCAGATGGCCACCCCCACATCCCCCCCGGGCCGCGCCAGCAGCCGGGAGGCCGACCCCGGCTCGATCCCCCCCACCGCCGACAGGCCGCTCCAGCGCCACAGGCCGGCCAGCGGCACCCATTCGCCCAGGGGCACCACCCGGTGCTTGTCGATCCCTCCGCCGGCTCGCAGCTCGCCGGGCTCGAAGCGCAGCAGGCTGCTGCGCAGCTCCACCCCCTCGCGGCGGAAGCCGCCGCTGAGCACCTCCACCGGCGCCGCCAGCGGCAACGGCTGGCCAAGCGCCAGGGAACCCTCCGGCAGCAGCACCCCCTGCACCGGCGGCTCAGCCGTGGCCGCCTGCCGCTGGGCGGAGGCCAGCTGCAGCAGCAGCCGGCGCTGCTGGTCGGCCTCGAACTTCTCCCGGGTGGGGATGGCCGGCTGCACCACCAGCCAGCGCTCGGCCCGTCCGCCGGGAGGGGCCGCAGCCTGGGCCAGCAGGGCCAGGCCGGCCAGATGGCAGCCCACCACCAGCCCCAGGGTGGCCAACAGCCAGCGGCTCCGCTGGGCGGGCAGGGCCCGCAGCGCCCGCCACAGGCCCCAGCCGATCAGCAGCTGCAGCGCCGCCAGGGACCCGGCTCCCCCCAGGGCCGCCAGGCCGGCCAGGGCCCGGTCCCCCGGCAGCGCTGCCGCCCCCAGCCCCAGCCAGAACAGGGGACCTTTGGCCAGGAGCACCTCGGCCAGGCCCCAGACGGCCGCCGCCAGCAGCGCCGTGCTGGGCCGGGCGGGATCGAGCCGGCCCACCAGGGCGGTCCAGCCCCCCACCAGCAGGCCACCGGCCAGGCCGATGGCCAGCCACAGCGCCAGGCAGATCGGCAGGCTCAGGGGACCCGGCACCCCGATCCAGTCGAGGGGATGGAGCCAGAGCAGCCAGCGATGGCTCACCAGCACCGCCGCCAGCCCCCACAGCCCGCCGCGCCGGAACCGCTGCCCCGCCGGCCCCCCGCGGCTCTCCGTCAGGGACCAGAGCAGCACCACGGCGGGCCAGAGCAGCCAGGGCCAGCCCACCGGCGGCAGGGCCACCCCCGCCAGCAGCCCGCCGCCGGCGCCGGCGACCCAGCCGATACGCCGGTCATTGCCCATGGTCGCCGGGCCCGGGAGGCGCCAAGGTCAGGGAAGCGTCACACCGTTTCCCCAAGGAAACCTCCTTCATGGACCAGGGCAATCTGCTGCAGATGCTGCTGCTGCGCGGCCTCGGCACCACCTCGCTGGTGGCCGACCGGCTCAAGTACGTCAGCCAGGAATGGGTGAGCAGCGGCCGCCTCGACCCCAGCCACGCCTCCGCCCTGGTGGAGGACGTCATGCGCGCCCTGCGGGGCGAGACGCCGGAGGTGGAACAGCAGGCGGAACGCCAGCTGGAGCGCAACCGCGACCAGCTGCTGCAGGACCTGGGACTGGCCCGGCAGCGGGAGCTGGACGAGCTGCGCGGCCGCATCGACCGGCTGGAGCAGACCCTGCGGCAACGCCAGAACAGCGGCGAAGGAACCGACTGATCGCACTGGCAGAATCCCCCCATCCGGGTCCTTCCGCATGCGCGACATCCTGATCAGCTCGATGGTCTGCGTGGCCTGTCTGATGCTGGCCTTTGTCAGCCAGCTGGTGTCGCCCTCCCAGGTGGAGGCCGCCGCACCGGCCCCCGCCGAGGCCGGCGTCCAGCAGGCCCTGGCCCGCTCCGGCCCCGCCAGCGCGCCCCAGGCGAACGCTGCCGCCGCAGCGGAGGCCCGAGAGGCCGTGGCGGCCCCCCTCGAACTCGACCCGGAAGTCCCCAACCCCACCCTGTTCACCATGGCTCCCGACTCCTCCAGCGCCGACCTGGCCTCCGGCGGGGCCGCGGCCCTGGGCGGCGAGCTCGTCTCCCCCACCGAGCGCACCACCCCCAGCGGCCTGCGCATCACCGACCTGACCCTGGGCGAAGGCGCCGAGGCCAGGAGCGGCCAGACCGTGGTGGTCAACTACCGCGGCACCCTCACCAACGGCAAGGAATTCGACAGCAGCTACGGCCGCGGCCCCTTCTCCTTCCCCCTCGGCGCCGGCCGGGTGATCCGGGGCTGGGACGAGGGCGTGGCCGGCATGAAGGTGGGTGGCAAGCGCAAGCTGGTCATCCCCCCCGATCTGGCCTACGGCGAGCGGGGCGCCGGCGGTGTGATCCCCCCCAACGCCACCCTGGTGTTCGAGGTGGAGCTGCTGGAGGTCAAGGGCTGAGGCCCGGCCCCAGGCAGCCAGGTTTCGGGTGACGATCGTTACAATGCCGCGAAACCAAACCATCTCCCATGGCTCACCAGCTGCCCGAACTGCCCTACGGCCTCGACGCACTCGAGCCCCACATTTCACGCTCAACGCTGGAGTTCCACCACGGCAAGCACCACGCCGCCTACGTCACCAACCTGAACAAGGCGATCGAGGGTGGCGAGCTCGAAGGCAAGAGCCTCGAAGAGGTGATCCTGGCGGTGGCCGGTGACGCCTCCAAGGCCGGTGTGTTCAACAACGCCGCCCAGGTCTGGAACCACAGCTTCTACTGGCAGTGCATGAAGCCCGGCGGCGGCGGCGCCCCCACCGGTGCGCTGGCCGAGAAGATCGCCGCCGACTTCGGCAGCTATGAGGCCTTCGTCGAGCAGTTCAAGACCGCCGGTGCCACCCAGTTCGGCAGCGGCTGGGCCTGGCTGGTGCTCGATGGCGGCAGCCTCAAGATCACCAAGACCGCCAACGCCGACCTGCCCCTGGCCCATGGTCAGAAGGCCCTGCTCACCATGGACGTCTGGGAGCACGCCTACTACCTCGACTACCAGAACCGCCGTCCCGACTACATGACCACCTACCTCGACAAGCTGGTCAACTGGGACTTCGTTGCCGCCAACCTGGCCGCCGCCTGATCAGGCTTCGGCTCCAACCACCAGCCCCCGGGGATCCCCGGGGGCTTTTTTTTCAGGCTGGCCGGGCCCCTGGCAGCACCGCCTCCGGCGCGATCCACATGGCATCGCCGTAGGAGAAAAAGCGGTACCGGCGCCCAATCGCCTCGCCGTAGAGGGCCAGCAGGCGCTCGCGGCCGATCAGGGCACTCACCAGCAGCAGCAGTGAGCTCTTCGGCAGGTGGAAGTTGGTGAGTAGCCCCTGCACCACGGCGAAGCGGTAGCCGGGCTGGATCACCAGGTTCACCGGGCCGGTGTGGGGGCGGAGCTCGCCGCCGTGCAGCTGGGCCACGGCCTCCAGGCTGCGCACCGAGGTGGTGCCGATGGCGATCACCCGGCCGCCCGCCGCCCGGCAGGCCGCCACCGCCTCCACCAGCTGTGGGCTCACCTCCACCCATTCGCTGTGGAGCTCCAGGGCGCTCAGGTCTTCCGTTTCGATCGGCCGGAACGTGCCCAGGCCCACGTGCAGGGTGGTGGTGGCCACCCCGACACCCCGTTCCCGGATCGCCGCCAGCAACTCGTCGCTGAGGTGCAGGCCGGCGGTGGGGGCGGCCACGGCCCCGGGACGGGCGGCGTAGCGGGTCTGGTAGCGCTCGTTGTCGCTGGCGTCGTGTTCGTGGATGTAGGGCGGCAGGGGGATGGCGCCGTACTGCACCAGCAGGGGCTCAAGGGCCGCTGCATCGGCGCATTCCCGCGGGAACTGCACGATGCGGCCGCCAGTGGAGGGATCGCTGCCCACCACCTCCACCGTCAGGGGCGGCTGGCCCTCGGCCACCACCACCAGGCGGTCACCGGGCCGCAGCTTCTTGGCGGGCCGCGCCAGGCAAAGCCACAGGCCCGCCCCGGCCGGCCAGGGCTCGAGCACCAGCAACTCCACCGCACCGCCGCCGGACCGCCGGGCCTCCAGCCGGGCCCGCAGCACCCGGGTGTCGTTCACCACCAGCAGATCGCCGGGCCGGAGTTCGTGCTGCAGATCCCAGGCGCTGAGGTGGCGGGCATGGGGGGCGGGCCCAACCCCCGCCGGATCCACCACCAGCAGCCGCGCGGCGTGCCGGGGCTCCACCGGCCGCTGGGCGATCCGTTCCTGCGGCAGGGCGAAGTCGTAGCTGGACAGGCGCAGGTCGGCGGGATCCGGCACAGAGGCAGGGGCGCGCATCGGGTTGGCGGGCTGGGCGGCGATGCTGCGCCCTAGAGGGCCAGGCTTTCGGGCCGGTTCTCGATCAGGTCGGCGAGATCCTTGAGGAAGGCGGCGGCATGGGTGCCGTAGATCACGCGGTGGTCGGCGGTGAGGTTCACCTGCATCTGGCGCCGCACGGCGATCGAACCGTCCTTGAGGGCCGCGACCACGGGCCGGGAGGCGGCGACCGCCAGGATGGCGCCGGTGCCCGGGGGCAGGATCGCGTCGAAGCGATCGACGCCGAACATGCCCAGGTTGGAGAGGGTGAAGGTGCCGGTGGTGTACTCCTCCGGCTTGAGCTGCTTGGAGCGGGAGCGGGCGACCAGGTCGGCCCAGTGGCGTGAGAGGGAATAGAGGTCGGTGCGGTCGGCGGCGGCCAGCACCGGCGTGATCAGGCCGCCGTCATCCATGGCCACGGCCACGGCCACGTTGACAGAGGCCGGGTAGGTCATGCCGGCATCCGTGGCGGAGGCGTTGACCTGGGGATGGCGCGCCAGGGTGACACCCACGGCCTTGGCCAGCAGGGCCGTCATCGTGACGCCCTTGGCCTTCACCTGCTTGTAGAAGGCGTCGAGCCGGTCGGTGGTGATCGTGTAGCCGACGTGGAAGCAGGGGACCGCCAGGCTGGCGTTCATGTTGCGAACGACCGCCTGCTGCAGGGTGTTGAAGGCCACCGTCTCACCGGCGCGGCCGAAGGCCTGGCCGGCGGGGGCGGGGGCGGCTGGGGCGGCCGCTGCGCCATTGCCGGCCGGGGCGGCCATGGCCGGGGCGGTGCCTTCGGCCACCCGCGGCACGCTCACCGGCTGGCCGGTGGCCTGCTCCACGTCCTCGGCCTGGATCCGGCCGTTGGGGCCGCTGCCCCGCACGGAGGCCAGGGCCACCCCCAGCTGGGCCGCCAGCTTGCGGGCCCGGGGGGTGGCCACCACCCGGCCGTCGCTGGCGGCGGCGGGAACCGGCACCGGCACCGGGGCGGGCGCGGCCACGGGGGCCGGTGCCGGTGCGGGCGCGGCTGGGGTGGGGGCCGCCGCAGCTGGAGAGGGTGCTGGTGCGGCCGCTGCAGGGGTGGGTGCAGCCGCGGCAGGGGCCGGGGCTGCTGCCTTGGCCGCCGCGATCTCCGCTTCGGTTTCCACGATCAGGCCGATCGTTTCGCCCACCGGCGCGGTGCTGCCCGCCTCCATCAGCACGGCGGCCAGGAAGCCCTCCTGGAAGGCCTCCACATCCATGTCAGCCTTGTCGGACTCGACCACGAGCACCGACTCGCCCCGCTCGACCCGCTCACCGGGTTTCTTGAGCCACTCCACGATCTTGCCCTCCGTCATGGTGGAGCTGAGGGCCGGCATGAAGATTTCGTGGGTGGCCAACGGGGGACTGCCTCTGTGATGGGGGGGATTTTAGGCGGCGGAAGGATCAGCCCCCCTCGATCGCCTCGATCACCCCATCCCTCACGAGCACCGACACCTGCAGCTTCTGCACCAGGTTGTCGCCCACCTGGACGTCACAGAAGCTCTCGATCTGCCCCTGCTCCACCACCTGCTCCATCTCCAGTTCCCGCACCTGGCGCTGCTGCTCCAGCACCTGGCGTTTCTGCTCCTCGAACTCGGCGCGCTTGGCCGCCACCTGCTGCTGCACCGAACCCACCTGCTCCTGCACCCGGGGATCGAGGGGGTTGATGCTCTGACGGCGGATCTCGTCGATCAGCCGTTGCCCCTCCTGCTCCAGCTGGGCCAGCTGCTGGTCAAAGTTGGTGAGTGCATTGCTGAGCTCCCGCTCGGCATCCTCCTTCCAGCGGGGTGTCACCACGGCACGCACCGTGATCGATCGCTTGATGTTGAGGCTGGTGCCGTCGGCCATGGGACTGCAGGTGCAGGGCTCAGGCTGTCAGGCGACGGGGGGTCCGGTCAACCGTGGGATCCTCTCTCGCCATAGAGGGCGGCGATGGCGGCGCGGTCCCGGTCGGCGATCCGATCGCGGCGCTGCTTGAGGGTCTGGGTCAGCAGGCCGTTGTCGATGCTGAAGGGCTCCACCAGGGCGACGCCGCCCAGCCGCTCGTCGGCCCGGGAGCCCGGCCGTGCCGCCAGCAGGCGGTTGCACTCGCGGCAGAGCGCCCGCAGCAGGGCCGGATCGGCGGCGGCGGGGGCCTCCTCCGGGCCGGGACAGGGAAGCTTCGCCTCGGCCGCGAACGCCTGCAGCGCCTCCGCTTTCGGCACCACCAGGGCCCCGAGCTGCTTGCGGTCCTGGCCCACCAGCATCACCTGCTCCACCAGCGGCGAGGCCACCAGGGCCTCCTCCAGGGGGCCGGGCTCGATGTTCTCGCCACTGCTGAGCACAATCGTGTCCTTGGCCCGGCCGGTCAGCACCAGGGTGCCGTCGGCCAGCAGCAGGCCCAGGTCACCGGTGTCGAACCAGCCCTCGCCATCCAGCACCTTCGCCGTGGCCTCGGGCTTGTTGTGGTACCCCCCCATCACCTGGGGCCCCCTGGCCAGCACCAGCCCCCGCTCCCCCACCGGCAGCGGAGCCCTGGTGGCGGGATCCACCACCTTCAGGGCGGTGTCCGGAAGGGGCTGGCCGGCGCTGCCGCGGCGGTTGCTCCAGGGCCGCCGGCAGGCGAGCACCGGGCTGGTCTCGGTGAGGCCGTAGCCCACCAGCAGCTCGATGCCGACGGCTTCGAAGAACCCATCCACATGGATGGCCAGGGCCCCGCCGCCGCTGATGGCGGTGCGCAGCCGCCCCCCCACCAGCTGGCCGCGCACCTTCGGCCAGAGCAGGGCGCTGGCCGTCCCGTGCAGCGGCCAGAGCAGCAGGGCGCCGGCGGCGGCCACAAGCCGGTCGGCGGCCCCGACCGGCTTCAGGGTGAGATCCAGGGCCGTCCGCCGCCGCCGGTGGAAGGCCCGGCTGACGGCGAGGGCGCGGCGCAGCAGGCGCTGGCGGGAGGCGGGCATGGCGGCCAGGGCGTCCTCGAAGCCGGAGAGCAGGGCCTCCCACAGCCGCGGCACGCTGATCAGGTACTGGGGCCGGACCTTCTGCAGGTCGGAGCGCAGCTGCTTGAGGGTGGTGTAGGTCTGGCGGCAGCCACAGCTGAGCAGGAAGTACTCGGCGGTGCGCTCGTAGGCATGCCAGATCGGCAGCACCGACAGCACGTGGTCGCCAGGGCTGGGTGCCACCGCCACCCCCAGGGTGCCCAGCTGGTGCAGGACGTTCGCGTGGCTGAGGGGCACCCCCTTGGGCTGGCCCGTGGTGCCGGAGGTGTACAGGAGCGTGGCCAGGCGCCCGGGCCCGCCCGTGGGGACGGGCGGCAGGGGGCTGGCGGCGCCGCGCTGCAGCAGCGCGTCCCAGGTGAGGCAGGGCAGCGGCAGGGGCACGGCCGGGGCCTCCCCCTCCAGCAGCACGACGAAGCGCAGCCGCCGCAGGGCCGGCCCGTCGAGGGCCAGCCGTTCCAGCAGGGCGGCCGACTCCAGCACCGCCCCCACCGCGCCGGCGTCTTCAAGGATGTAGCGCAGCTCTTCGGCCGGGGCCGCGCTGCCGCGCACCGCATCGGCCGCCCCGGCCCGCATCAGCCCCTGGTCGGCCACCAGCCAGCGGGGACCGTTCTCCGCGAACAGGGCCACCACGTCGCCGGCCCCCACCCCCAGATCGGCGAAGGCCGCCGCCGCCCGGTCGATGGCCTGGCGCAGTTCGCCGTAGCGCAGCGTCTCCGGATGGCAGCTGTGGGGGGCCTCCAGCGCCACCCGGGGGCCGTACAAGCGCTCCAGTTCCGGCCAGAGACCCTCCAGTCCCTCGAGCTGGCTCCAGTCGCGGCGGGCGGCGAGGGCACGGCGGTCCCGGGCGCTGCCGCCCCAGTGGATCTCGGCTCTGGCGTTCATGGGCGGCCGGCACGCAAAACGGGAGGTCAGGATTCTCCCAGTCCCGACCCGTCTCCCCCCTCCCCCAGGCCAGCCAGTCCCTCCTGTGGCCCCGGCGGCCGCAGGGCCACGCCGAAGCGGCGGGCGAAGGCCGCCAGCAGCAGCGGCGCCACCTGGTCGGAGGTGAGGGCGGGCCGCCAGTCCACCAGCCGTCCCACCGGTCGGCCGGCGAGCCCGCAGGGCACGATCGCCCCGAAGCCCTCCAGGGGGCAGTCGACGTTCAGGGCCAGACCGTGCTGGCTGATCCAGCGCCGGGCGCCGACACCGATCGCCGCCAGCTTGCGGCCCTCGAGCCAGACCCCGGTGAGGCCTTCGAGGCGCTCCCCCTCCAGCCCCAGCTCCTGCAGCACGGCCAGCACCACGTCCTCCAGGGCCCGCAGATAGAGGTGCAGGTCGCCGCCATGGCACTGCAGGTCGAGCACCGGGTAGAGCACCAACTGGCCGGGCAGGTGGTGGGTCACCTCGCCACCGCGGTCGATGCGGTACAGCGGCAGGGGCGGGTGGGCCGGATCGAAGCCGAGGTGCTCCAGGCTGGCCCCCCGGCCCAGGGTGTAGCAGGGGGTGTGCTGCAGCAGCAGCAGGGCGTCGGGCGCGGCGGGATCGTCGAGCCGGCGCCGCTGCAGGCGGCGCTGCCACTCCCAGGCCAGGGGGAAGGGCACCGGGGAGCGGGCTTCAAAAAGAATTGCGGGAGTGTTGGGGGCCATGCAGCGGCGTTCCTAGCTTGAGGTTGTCCCAGAGCCAGAATTCCTCTGGAGGCAGGCACCCGAATGAAACTGCTGATCCACGGCCGCAATCTCGACGTCACACCGGCGATCAGGGAGTACACCGAAACCAAGCTCAATCGCGCCATCAGCCATTTCGATGGCATCGTCAAGGAAGCCGACGTGCATCTGTCGGTGGCCCGCAATCCCCGTGTGCCGCAGCAGACGGCGGAAGTCACGGTCTTCGCCAACGGGGTGGTGATCCGGGCCCAGGAACGCAGCGAGAACCTCTACGCCAGCATCGACATGGTGGCCACCAAGCTGAGCCGGCAGCTGACCCGCTACAAGGACCGGCTGCAGGAGCGCAGCCAGGGTCCGGTGCACCGTTCCGCCGCCGCCGAGGAAGCCGGAGCCGCCACCCTGCCCAACCCCGGGGGCTCCCTCACCGATGGCCTCGAGCCCGCCGTCCCCCATCGCGGCGTGCGCCGCAAGTACTTCGCCATGCCGGCGATGGACCTGGAGGAGGCCCTGCATCAGCTGGATCTGATCGACCACGACTTCTACATGTTCCGCGACGCGGGCACGGGCCAGATCCAGGTGGTCTACCGCCGCAACCATGGCGGATTCGGCGTCATCCAGGCCCGTGACACCTGAGCGGGAGACCGACCGGCCCGACCTCGCCCCCCTGATCGACCACGCCCTGCTGGATCCCCACCGGGGCCGGGAGGCCATCCTGCGCTGCTGCGATGAGGCCCGCCACTTCGGCTTCGCCGGGGTGTGTCTGGCCTCCCGCTGGCTGCCCGTGGCCCGCGAGCGGCTGCCGGTCGACGGAACGGTGAAGCTGGTCGCCGTGGTGGGGTTCCCCTTCGGGGCCATCCCCGCGGCGATCAAGCGGGCCGAGGCGGAGTGGGCCGCCGCCGCCGGGGCCGACGAACTCGACGTTGTCCCCGATTTCGGCGCCCTGGCCGATGGCGACGGCACCGCCGTGCTCGACGATCTGGCGGCCATCACCGACCTGGGCCTGCCGGTCAAGGTGATCCTGGAGATGGGCCGCCTCGACCCGGAGGCCCTGGAGCTGCTGGTGGAGATCAGCATCGATGCCGGGGTGCGCCACCTCAAGAGCGGCAGCGGCTTCGGCCCGCCGGTGACCCCCGAGCAGGTGGGCCGGCTGGTGGCCCTGGCCCGGGGCCGGGCGGCGGTGAAGGCCGCCGGTGGCATCGCTGATCTCGACCAGGCGCTGGCCCTGGTGGCGGCCGGTGCCGGCCGGCTGGGCACGAGCCGGGGCGTGGCCCTGATGCAGGCGCTGCGCGCCGGTGCCTGAACAGCACCTGGAGGGTCTGGCCCTCACCTGCCGCCCCCTGGGGGAACACGACCGGCTGCTCACCCTGTTGAGCGAGGCCGAGGGGCTGACACGGCTGGCGGTGCCGGGGGCGCGCCGGCCGAAGAGCAGCCTGGCGGCGGCGGTGCCCCTGGCCCATCTGATGCTGCAGGTGGGGGGTCGCGGCGGCCTGCGGCGGGTGCGCCAGCTGCGGGTGCTGCGCAACTACAGCGGCCTGGCCCAGCGCCTGGAGACCCTGGCCGCCGCCCAGGCGCTGGCCGAGCTCTGCCTGAAGCTGGTGCCCGGTGAGACGCCCGCCCCGGGGGTGCTCGCCGACCTGCTGCTCCAGCTCGGGCGCCTGGAGGCCGTGGTGACGGAGCGGGCCGGGCGGGTGGAAGCCCTGGCGGTGGCGGTGCAGGGAAGCATCCACCTGCTGGCCCTGGGGGGCTTCGCCCTGCCCCTGCAGCACTGCGTCCGCAGCGGGGCGCCCCTCGTGCCGCCGATCGGCGACTGGTCATGGCGCTGCAGCCTGCTGCCCAGCGAGGGACTGGCGATCGGGGCGATCCCGGGCGCCCGGGTGATGCTCAACCCTTCCGAGCTGGCCCTGCTGCAGCGGCTGACGCGTCCCGCCCCACCCCGAAGCCGGGACGGCCGGCTGATGGGACCGGAGGCGGTGTGGCTGCACCTGCTCGACCTGGTGGAGGCCTGGTGCGGCGAGCATCTCGGTCAGCGACCGCGAGCCTTCAGACTGCTGCGGACCGCCTGCGACCCGATGCCCTCCCATCCGTCCGAGCCAGCATGAGCCCGAGCGGCAAGACCGAGAGGGGGCTGGCCGCCGTCCTGGCCCTGCCGGGGTTCCGGCGCCTCTGGATCGGCCAGGTGTTCTCCCAGCTGGCGGACAAGTTCTACATCGTGCTGATGGTGTTCCTGATCGCCCAGTACTGGGTGACGGACACGCCGCAGAACAACGCGGCCCTGGCCGAGGCGGCCGCCGCCTTCCGGATGGGCTTCGAGACCCGGGCCCAGATGATCACCCTGCTGGCCACCGGCATCTATGTGGCCAACACCGTGCCGGCGATGCTGCTGGGGACGGTGGCGGGGGTGTGGGCCGACCGCTGGCCGAAGCGCACCGTGATGGTGGCCTCCAACGGCCTGCGGGCCGCCCTGGTGATGCTGGCCCCCCTGTGCCTGCTGCCGGGGCCGATGTGGCTGGGGCTGAGCTGGGGCTACTGGGCCCTGGTGGCCATGACGTTCTTTGAGTCGGTGCTCACCCAGTTTTTCGCCCCGGCGGAGCAGGCGGCCATTCCCCTGCTGGTAAGCACCCCCCAGCTGCTGGCGGCCAACTCCGTGTACCAGGCCACCAGCATGGCGGCCACGATCGTCGGGTTCGCCCTCGGCGACCCGATCCTGCGCCTGCTGCGCACCCTGCTGGCCCAGGTGGGGATTCCGGGGGGGGAGTTCGTGCTGCTGCCGCTCTGCTACGGCGCCGCGGCCGTGGCCATCGCCGGGATCGAGATTCCCGAACCGCCGCGGGTGCCGCGCTCCATCTCCGTCTGGGAGGAGATCGGCGAGGGGGTGCAGGTGCTGCGGGAGCGGCCTAATGTGCGCAGCGCCATGATCCAGCTGGTGCTGCTCTATAGCCTGCTGGCGGCCCTGTACGTGCTGGCGATCAGCCTGGCGGCCGCGATCGGCGGGCTCGGTCCCACCCGCTTCGGTGTGCTGCTGGCGATGAGCGGGCTGGGACTGGCGGTGGGAGCCCTGGCCATGGCCCAGCTGGGCGAACGCTTCAGCCGCCGCGGGCTGGCCAGTGCCGGGCTCGGGACCATCGCCTGGTGCCTGGTGCTGCTGGGGCAGCTGCGCGGCAACCTGGTGTTCACCCTGCTGCTCTGCGGCCTGCTGGGGGTGGGCGCCGCCCTGCTGGCGATCCCCGCCCAGACGACCATCCAGGAGGACACCCCGGAGAGCCAGCGCGGCCGGGTGTTCGGGCTCCAGAACAACCTGATCAACATCGCCCTCAGCCTGCCCCTGGTGCTGGCGGGCACCGTGGTAAGCCGCTATGGACTGCTGCCGGTGCTCTGGGGCCTGGCGGCCATCGCCGCGGTCGCCGCCCTGAGTGAGCGGCCCTGGCGCCGCAGCTGAGCGCCCGCCCAACGCTGCTACATTCCGCTGTTGCGTGGGGCCATACAGGTGATGCACATTGCCTGGCTGGGCAAGAAATCTCCGTTCTGCGGCAACGTCACCTACGGCCTTAGCACCACTGAAGCCCTGCGGCAGCGCGGCCACGCGGTGAGCTTCATCCACTTCGACACGCCCACCCCTTCCCTGGGGCGGCCGGAGGCAGGGGGCGGCGAGCTGGATCCGCCGGGGGGGCCCGAGGCCAACCCCGAGGTGGCCCTGCCCTACCTGGTGAAGTCGCAGGTGTACACGATCCCCTCCCCCGGGGCCCAGCGGGAGCTGCGGGAGTCCCTGGAGCGGCTGCGGCCCGATCTGGTGCACGCCAGCCTCACCCTCTCCCCCCTCGACTTCCGCCTGCCCGACCTCTGCCAGCAGCTGGGTCTGCCCCTAGTCGCCACCTTCCATCCCCCCTTCGACGCCGGGCTGCGCAACCTCACCGCCGGCACCCAGCAGCTCACCTACCAGCTCTACGCCCCCTCCCTGGCGAAGTTCGACCGGGTGATCGTGTTCTCCGAGCTGCAGGCGGAGGTGCTCGTGCGCCTGGGGGTGCGGCGGGAACGGCTGGCGGTGATCCCCAACGGGGTCGACACCGACACCTGGGCCCCGGCCGCCCCGGGCCGCGAACCCGATCTGGCCCAGCTGCGGCTCCAGGTGGGCGGCCGCCGCGTCTTCCTCTACATGGGGCGGGTGGCCACCGAGAAGAACGTCGAGGCCCTGCTGAAGGCCTGGCGGCTGGTGCGCCCGCAGGGCTGCGTGCTGGTGATCGTGGGGGACGGGCCGCTGCGCTCGTCCCTGCAGAGCGGCAGCGAAGCCGATGTGATCTGGTGGGGCTACGAGGCCAGCCGCGCCCGCCGGGTGGCGCTGCTGCAGCTCGCCGAGGTGTTCCTGCTGCCGTCCCTGGTGGAGGGGCTCTCCCTGGCCCTGCTGGAGGCCATGGCCTGCGGCACCGCCTGCGTGGCCACCGATGCCGGTGCCGATGGCGAGGTGCTGGAGGGGGGAGCGGGGATCGTAATCAGCACCCAGGGCGTCACCACCCAGCTGCGCACCCTGCTGCCGGTGCTGCGGGACCAGCCCGTGCTCACGGCCGAGCTGGGGCGCCGGGCCCGCCAGAGGGCCCTGGAGCGTTACACCCTCACCGGCAACATCGACGCCCTGGAGCGGCTCTACGGCGAGCTGTGCCCGCAGCCGGTGGCGGTCTGACCGGTCGCTCCGGCCCCGCCCCGGCGCTGCCGATCGGCACGGACCGCGTCAAGATGAGCCCAGGATCCAGGTGCGATGAACTCCCCCCTTCCCCTCCAGGGACGCTCGGTCCAGCAGGCGATCGTCCCCATCGCCACCCAGGTCATGGGTGGTTCCGATGGGGTCCTCACCGCTCGGCCCACCGTCTCGATCGTCGACGATGACCCCCACATCCGGGCCATGGTGGCGGAGGAGCTGGCGGACTCCGGCTGCGAGGTGGTGGCGCTGACCAACGGCCAGGGCCTCGCGACGCGGCTGGCCGAGGGGGGGATCGATCTTGTCTTCCTCGACGTGCAGATGCCCGACTGTGACGGCATCGAATGCCTGCGGGACCTGCGCAGCCAGGGGTGCACCGTGCCGGTGGTCATCTTCACCTCCCTGAACGACCCCGAGCGGCGGCGCCAGGCCCAGGCGGCCGGAGCCGACGACTACGTGCTCAAGCACGAACTGCTCGACAGGCTGCCCGACCTGCTGGAACGGCTCCTGCCCAGGGGGAGCGAGAACCGCCACCTGTGACGACGCGTCCACCGATGGCCCCCCCGACCGGGGCCCCTCCCCGTGGCTGGCGTCACCGACTGTTCGGGAGTCTGCTGGGCCAGCTCCGGCTGGCGGCCTTCACCTCCGTCTTCCTCGGGTTCAGTGCCGCCTCCGCCTTCACCCTGCTGATCAACCGGGACTGTCTGCTGCATCACCAGCACCATGGTCAGCGGCTGGGGGCGGGCTCCCTGGCCGACGCCCTCGACCGGCTCGTCGCCGATCCGTCCGTCGCCCACGCCGACCTGCTGCGCGTGGAGCTGGAGCGCCGCAGTGACCGGGAGCGCTTCTTCTGGGTGCAGCACGAGGATGGCTCCCTGCTGCTGCCCGGGCAAGGGACCGGCGAACTGCTTGCCCTTCCCGGCGTGGTCGGCCAGGCGATGGCGGCCCACAGCGGCGCCTGGTCGGTCCGGTCCTTCGCGCCCCTGCTGATCGGCACGGACCGCCGCCTGGTCAAGGATCCGGAGGGCAACAGCTTTCTCACCTACACCCTGCACCGTTCCTCCGGAGGCAGCCAGCTCTGGGTCGCCGAAGACATCAGCAACAACGTGGCCAGCCTGCGCAGCATGCTGCTGGGGCTGGCGGTGGTGTGGATCCTGAGCCTGGTGCTCACCCTGGTGGCGATTTCCGTGCTCACCCGCCGCCTGCTCCAGCCGCTGCGGGATCTCCATCGCATGGCCGCCGGCGTCACCAGCGAAAGCCTGGCCAGCAGCCACCTCAAGCTCGAGCAGGCGCCCCTGGAGGTGGAGGAGCTCGCCCAGTCCTTCAATGGCCTGCTCGACCGGCTGGCCCTGGCCTGGAGCCAGCAGCGGCACTTCGTGGGGCTCGTCTCCCATGAGCTGCGCAACCCCCTGATGATCATCGGCGGCTACCTGCGCCGCTTGCAGCGGCGCGGCCAGAATCTGGACCCCGAGCAGATGCGCGCCCTCGCCACCACCGAGGCCGAGACCCACCGCATCACCCGCATGCTCAATGACCTGCTGGATCTCTCCCGCAGTGAGTCGGGCCAGCCGCAGATGGTGCTGGCCCCGGTGGCCGTCGACGAGGTGCTGACCACCGCCTGCGACCTCGCCCGCAGCCAGCTGTCACGCCCGCTGCTGCTCACCCTTCCCGAGGAGGCCGCCGAGGGGCCGGTCCGGGCGGTGGCCGAGACCGATCGCCTCCAGCAGGTGCTGCTCAACCTGATCGAGAACGCCGACAAGTACTCGGCGCCGGGTCGGCCGATCAGCCTCGAACTGACGCGGAACGACGCCGAGCTGTGCATCACCGTCCGGGATCAGGGCATCGGCATCCCCCCGGAGGACATCCCCAAGGTGTTCGATCGCTTCCACCGCGGCCGCAACGCCATCGAGCACGAACGGGGCTCGGGTCTTGGGCTGTCGGTGGTGAAGCTGCTGGTGGAGGCCATGGGGGGCTCCATCGACGTCGACAGCGAGATCGGGGTGGGGAGCCGCTTCCACATCCACCTGCCGGCGGCCCCGTAACCGCAGCTCAGTAGCGCTCCGGCCGGGGGTCCTGCCAATCGGGGGCGAACCCCTTCCGGCGCAGCATGGCCACGGAGTCCTCCAGGCGGCGGCGATCAAGGCGCCACAACCGGTAGACCCCGGCGCGCTCCAGTTCGCTGGCGCCGAGATGGCGCCAGAAGGGGGCACCGGCGGTGGTCCGATCGATCACCACCAGCACCGTGGGCTGCTCCTCCGGTCGGCTGGGCCGCTGGCCCACCCGGCGTTCCCGGCGCAGCCGGTCCGCCAGGTTGATCGGACCCTCCACGCCGATGCCCTCGTAGATCACCACCCGCCGGCTGTAGTAGTGCAGGGAGGGCTTGAGCACGCCCACCATCGCCACCGGCTCCCCCGGACGGCCCTCGCGCTGCAGGGCCGCCGCCATGCGGCGCACGGGCTCACCCCGCAGGCGATCACCCACGCTCCACAGCGGCAGCAGGGCCGCAGGCACGAACAGCACCAGGGGCAGCTGCAGGGCCAGCAGGCGCAGGGGCGGGCAGCGGCGCCGGGTGATCCAGCCCAGCAGGGCGGCCAGCAACCAGCAGGCGGCCACCACCGGCACCAGCGGGCTGTCCCGCAGCTCCGAGGCCAGCGTGGGCATCTCCGGATCCTGGATCAGCGGCAGCCAGAGGGGCGCCGCCAGGAACACCAGACCCAGGCCACTCACCAGCAGCAGACAGAGGCCCCAGGCCCAGCGCTCCCAGGGGCGGCCGCCCGCACCGGACCAGCCCGTCTGGGCCGCCAGGGCGATCAGCAGGGCCGCAGCGGGGGTGGCGGGCAGCCAGTAGCTCGGCAGCTTGGTGGCGGCGGCGGTGAAGAACAGCAGCACCGCCAGCAGCCAGCAGGCGGCGAAGCGGGCCAGGGAGGCGGCGGGGGGCTGGGGCCAGGTGGGACACCAGGAGCGCCGCAGCGGTCCGATCGCCCTGGCCAGGCCGACCAGCAGCAGCGGTGAGACGGGCAGGCTCGCCACCAGCATCACCGGCACGAAGAACCACCACGGCTGCAGGTGCCGGTTCACCACTTCGGTGAACCGCTGGATGTTGTGGTATCCGAAGAAGCTGTCCCAGAAGGGCCGGCCCTCGCTGTGCAGGGCCAGCAGATACCAAGGAGCCGCCACCAGAGCTGTGAGCGCCAGGCCCCTCAGCGGCCGCAGCCGCCGCCACAGCCCGGCGACGTCGGCCTGGAGCCAGCCGAACAGCAGCAGGGTGAGGCCCAGGAGCACCACCGCCACCGGCCCCTTGGCGAGCACGGCCAGCCCGAGCACGGGCCAGGGCAGCCACCAGCGCCGGCCGGGATCGGCATAGGCCTGCCAGCAGAGCAGCAGCGCCAGGGCCACCAGGCCGCTGAACAGGGAATCGCTCACCGCCGTGCGCCCCCAGGCGAGCGCCAGGGGCGAGAGGCCGAAGGCGAGGGCGGCGGTGAGGGCCGTCAGGCACGGACGCTCCGGCGCCGTTGGGGAGGCGTCGGCGGGGGCGCCGGTCGGGGCGGGGGCGGCCCGGAACGGGGGCTGGGGCCAGCGCAGCAGGGTGTCCGCCAGGGCCAGCATCACGCCGATGGCGGCCAGGGCCGAGGGGAAACGGGCGGCCCAGGTGCCCAGGGGGTTCCACTGCTCCTGGCCGGGCAGGGCATAGACGAGCCCCATCAGCCAGTAGACCAGCGGCGGCTTGTCGTAACGGGGCAGGCCGTTGACCCGGGGGATCAGCCAGTCGCCCGTCTCCGCCATCGCCCGGGCCGAAGCCGCGAACAGGGGCGGCGTCTCATCCACGAGTCCGGTGCTGCCCAGCTGCCAGGCGAACAGGACCAGGCCCAGGACCAGGGTGATCAGCAGCAACCGGCGGCGCTGGCGGCGGGGCAGGGCGGGCAAACCGGCTGGGCGAATCGGAGGGAACCTATCGCTCCCCAGCCGTTCCATCCTGTGTCGCCGTTCCGGCCATCAGCCGATCCACGAGCTCCAGCTGCCGGGGCAGGCAGACCTGGCTGAGATCGAACCGTTCCACCACCGTCCGCCGGGCCTGCCTGCGCAGCCCGGCGTGGCCGGCCGGATCGGCCAGCACCGCCGCCAGCCGCTCGGCCAGGGCCCGGTGATCGAAGAAATCCACCAGCAAACCGTTGTGGCCATACTCGATCACGTCCTGAACCGGGGCCGTGGCCGAGCCGACCACCAGGGCACCGCAGCTCATCGCCTCCAGCAGGCTCCAGCTGAGCACGAAGGGAACGGTCAGATAGACGTGGCACGCCGTGACCCGGAACAGCTCGTGCAGCACCGGGTGGGGCACGCGGCCGACGAAATGGACCCGGCGCCGGTCGAGGTCGTCGCCCAGCTCCCGCAGCATCGCCTCCTTCCAGCTGCCGCCGCCGGGGGGGAGGGCGCCGTAGCTCACCCCATCGCCGCCCACGATCACCACCTGGACCCCGGGCCTGAGCCGCTGCAGCCGGGGCAGCATGCGCATGAAGGTGTGGAAGCCCCGGTAGGGCTCCAGGTTGCGGGCCACGAAGCTCACCACTTCATCCCCGGGAGCGAAGCTCAGGCCGGCGCGCTGCAGCTGCAGGCGGGCGGGGCCCTGGGGGGCGATCGCGGCGGTGTCGATGCCCTCATGGATCACGCTCAGCCGCTGGCGATAGGGCGCCGGCACGGTGCTGGCCTGCCAGGGGGTGGGGGCCAGGCCCCAGTCCAGGTCCTGGAGGGCCAGCAGCTGGGGGGCCCGACGCAGGCGCAGGCGGGCCCGGGGGCGCCAGTCGGCGTCGGCGAACTCCGGGTCGAATCCCACATCGCCGCCCGCCAGCTGATAGATGAACTCCACCTGGTGCAGGACCGGCACGGCCGGCAGCAGGTCCTTCACCACCAGCAGTTCCCCCCAGCCCGGATGGCCGATCACCAGATCGGGCCGCAGGCCGTCCTTCAGCAGCGTCTCCAGGCAACGGGCCACCGCCTCGGCCCGCAGGATCTTGGTCTGGAAATCGGCTGCCCAGGGATGGCAGGGCGGCACCCCCCCGGGGGGCAGGGGGTCGTAGCGGTGCAGGGGGATGGAAGGCAGGGGCTGGCTGGTGGGGCCGCCGATGGCCACCACCCGGTCGCCGCGGGCCTGCAGGGCCGGCGCCAGGTGCCGGTACTGGCCGGGGAAGTTCTGATGGACGAAGAGGACGGTGCGGCTCATGGCGGCACCGGCTCAGTCCGCCCGCCCGCCTGCCAGATCCGGCCGCGCTGGTTGATCAGCAGCACCGAAAGCAGGGCCAGCGCCGCCCCCAGCCACTGCAGCGGCCCCAGCCGCTCGTCCAGCAGCAGCACCCCGCAGAGCACCGCGAACACCGGCGTCAGGAAGGTGAGGGCGGTGAAGCCGGTGAGGTCGCCACTGCTGGCGAACCAGAAGAAGAGGCCATAGGCCAGGGCACTGCCGAGCAGGGCCGCGTAGGCCATCAGGCCCCACTCCAGCGGGCTCCAGTGGGGCCAGAAGCTCACCGTCTCCGGGCGGAGCAGCGCCTCCCCACCGGCCACCAGCAGCAGGGGCACGCCGCCCAGGAGCATGTGCCAGCCGGTGATGGCGACCGGATCGCTGCGCCGGGTGGCGTAGCGGCAGAGCACGGTGCCCAGCGCCATCGCCGCCGCCGCCCCCAGCATCCAGGCCTCGCCGTGGCTCCAGGCCTGCCCCTGCAGGGCCGGTGGCCCCTGCAGCCACCAGTGGCGCAGCACCTCCCCGGGGAGGCCCAGGCAGAGGATGCCCAGCAGGCCGATCAGCAGGCCCAGCCAGCCCACCGGGTTGATCGCCTCGCCGAACAGGGTGCGGGCCAGCAGGGCCACCAGCAGGGGCTGGGAGTCGATCAGCACCGAACCCAGGCCCGCCCCGGTCTGGCCCAGCCCCCGGGCCAGGAGCCCCTGGAACAGGCTGCCGTCGACGGCGGCGAACAGCAGCAGCCAGGGCCAATCCACAGGATCAACGCGCCAGGAACGCCCCAGCAGGCGGGCCGCCAGCAGCAACACCACCCCGGCCGGCAGCAGCCGCAGGCTGGCCAGCATCGCCGGCGACGCCCCGCCCAGCAGCGGCTTCATCGCCGCCATCGCGGTGCCCCAGAGGGCGAAGGGCAGGAGCATCAACACCCAGCGCAGGGTCCGGGGCATGGGGCGTGAGTCCTGGGGCGGCGGTGGAGGGGCGGAGGGCGGCGAACAGGCCCGTCCGGGCCTTCTTTTTAAGATCCAGCCACCGCGCATCTCCACAATGCCCTGGCCCTGGTGCCGCAAGTCCCGACGAACCCTGGCGCGCATCGCCATCGAGGGGCCGATCGCCGGGGGCACCCGCGTCCGGGTGCTGAAGGCCATCGAGCAGGTGCAGCAGCGGGAGTGCCCCGCCCTGCTGCTGCGCATCGACAGTCCCGGCGGCACCGTCGGCGACAGCCAGGAGATCCATGCGGCCCTGATGCGGCTGCGGGAGAAGGGCTGCCGCGTGGTGGCCAGCTTCGGCAACATCTCCGCCTCCGGCGGCGTCTATGTGGGGGTGGCGGCGGAGAAGATCGTCGCCAATCCCGGCACCATCACCGGCTCCATCGGCGTGATCCTGCGCGGCAATGATCTGTCGCGGCTGCTGAAGCGGATCGGCATCCGCTTCGAAACCGTCAAGAGCGGCCTCTACAAGGACATCCTGTCCCCCGACCGCGCCCTCTCCGAGGGGGAACGGCAGTTGCTGCAGGAGCTGATCGACGCCAGCTACGGCCAGTTCGTGGCCGCGGTGGCCGCAGGCCGGGGCCTGGAGCAGGACGTGGTGCGCGCCTTCGCCGACGGGCGGGTGTTCAGCGGCGCCCAGGCCCTGGAGCTCGGCCTGGTGGATGTCCTGGGGGACGAGGGGAGCGCCCGCCGCCTGGCGGCGGAGCTGGCGGGGCTGGATCCGGAGAAGGCCCGGACGGTCAGCTTCGGCAAACCGCCCCGGAAGCTGCTCGGGCTGCTGCCGGGCAGCACACTGATGCAGCAGCTCTCCCAGTCCCTGAGCCTGGAACTGGCCTGGAGCGGCCAGCCCCTCTGGCTCCATCGCCCCTGACGTCATGAAGCCTGGTCTTGAGCTGAGGGCCCTGCGGGGAGCCACCACCGCCAGCGCCAACACCGGCGAAGCGATCGCGGAGGCCGTAGCGGAGCTGATCGAGGAGCTGCTGCAGCGCAACGACCTGGCGGGGGACCGGGTGCTGTCGGTGACCTTCTCCGTCACCGCCGATCTGGACGCCTGCTTCCCGGCCGCCATCGCCCGGCGCCGGGCCGACTGGGGGCGGGTCGCCCTGCTGGATTGCCAGCAGATGGCGGTGGCCGGGGACCTGCCCCGCTGCATCCGGCTCCTGGCCCACGCCTGGCTGGATGCCAGCCGGGAGGAGGTCCACCCCTACCTGCGGGAGGCGGCACGGCTGAGGCCTGACCGGGCCGAGGCGGCCCCGCCTTCGGCCCCAGCCAGCTCCCCCGCCGACCACTGAAGGCACGGCAGACGCACGGGCGTGTTGAGACTTTCAGCATGAAGTTCCTCCCAGCCATGCCTTCCTTCCCGCGCGAGCGGTCCCAGCCCCTGGCCCTGATCGGCCGTCTGGGCACCGCCGGCCTCGGAGCGCTGGCGGTCGCCGGCGCCACCCTCCTCTCCCCGCTCGCCCCCACCCCCTCCCTGGCCCAGGGCACCCCCGGCCTGATGGAGTTCCGCTGGGAGAACAACAAGGACTACCGCAAGCTCTACTTCTTCACCACCGACACCGTCCGCATGCAGCGGGCGGAGTACTACCTGATGCTGCGGCCGAAGGATCGCAAGACGGCCATCCTCAAGCTGAGCATCAGTGTTCCCAGCCACTTCGACACCAAGATCGATCCGAAGCAGGTGAAGCTGTGCCGGATGAGTGAGGGCGGGATGCTGAAGAGAACCCGCTGCCTGGAAACGATCCCCGCCACGATCGAGGTGTCGGAGAACGGGCGATCCATCGAGATCTTTCCGGAAACCCCCGTGTCCGACAAGGACACGATCGGTGTCTACATGAACGTGTTCAACCCGTTCAACGCCGGCATGTATCAGTTCAACGCCCTGGCCCAGGCCCCCGGCGACATCCCGGTCTCGGGCTACCTGGGCAGCTGGCTGATCCAGATCGTGCCCAACAACACCAACTGATAGGGTGACCCACTGAGCAAGCAGCAGCATGACGAAGCGCACCCTTGAAGGAACGAGCCGCAAGCGCAAGCGCGTGTCCGGCTTCCGGGTGCGGATGCGCACCCACACGGGCCGTCGCGTGATCCGCACCCGCCGTCGCCGCGGCCGCGCCCGCCTGGCGGTCTGAGGCCGGCCGGGAAGGTCCGTGGCCCTGCCGCAGCAGCACCGGCTGAAGGGCCGACGGGTCTTCGATCGTCTGTACCGTCAGGGGCGTCGCTTCCAGGGACCGGGGCTGCTGCTCCGGGTCCTGGCGGCCGACCCGTCCCTGCTGCCCCCTGGTACGCCCCACGCCGGGACCCCCGGAACGCCCCCCACCGCCAGCCCCTGGCGCTGCGGCATCGTGGTCAGCAGCAAGGTGAGCAAGCTGGCGGTGCGCCGCAACCGCCTGCGGCGCCTCTTCCACGACCACCTGCGGCGCCACCCCCCGGCCCCGAGCGAGCCCCTGTGGCTGCTGATCACCCTCAAGCCCGGCTGCCTCGAGCGCAGCGAGGACCAGCTGCTGGGAGAATGTGCCCAGCTGCTGCGCCAGGCAGGATTGCTGCATGACCCCGGAGGACAGGGTGGAGAACAAACTCGAGATCAATGAGACGGTCTTCTACGAGGGCGGTCCCGCCAGGGGCGACCTGATCGTCAACCTGCTGTTCGGCCTCACCCTGATCGGCATCCCCTTTGCCGTGGGAGCCATCGTCCGGGCCCTGTGGCTGCGCTTCCGCATCACCAGCCGGCGCATCAGCGTCAGCGGCGGCTGGCTCGGCCGCGACCGCACCCAGGTGGTCTACAGCCAGATCCGCGAGGTGCGCTCGGTGCCGCGGGGCTTCGGCGCCTGGGGCGACATGGTGGTGGTGCTCAACGACGGCGCCAAGCTCGAAATGCGTGCGGTGCCGCGCTTCCGGGAGCTCGAGGCCTTCATCGAGGAGCAGCGCGAGAGCCGCGGCAAGGCCGCCTCCCGCACCTCCGGAGCCACCGGTGCCGCCGGCTTCGCCCCCCCGGCCCGTGAAAGCGCCTGACCACCGGACCCCCAGCCGGTCGCCCCGGTCGGGCACACTGGCAGCCGAGATCCACCACCCCAGCGCACCCCTGCCGTGATCGGCTACATCTCCGACAACCTGCTGCTCCCGATCCTCGATTTCTTCTACGGATTGGTTCCGAGCTATGGGCTCGCGATCGTGGCCCTCACCGTGGTCATCCGCCTGGCCCTGTTCCCGTTGAGCGCCGGCTCGATCCGCAGCGCCCGGCGCATGCGCATCGCCCAGCCGGTGATGCAGCAGCGCCAGGCGGAGATCAAAGCCAAGTACGCCAACAACCCCCAGAAGCAGCAGGAGGAGCTGGGCGGTCTGATGAAGGAGTTCGGCAGCCCCCTCTCGGGTTGCCTGCCGCTGCTGGTGCAGATGCCGATCCTCTTCGCCCTGTTCGCCACCCTGCGGGGGTCCCCCTTCGCGGACGTCCCCTACGCGATCAACCTCAAGGTGCTCCCCGCCGAGGAGATCGCCGCGGTGGAGGCCAAGCCCTTCAACAGCGCCAGCCACTCGATCTTCATCAGTGAAACCGAGCACGTACCGGTGATCGCCAGCCTCGAGGGCGGCACCAAGCTCGGCGTCGGCGACAGCACCCAGGTGGAGCTGCACGGCAAGGACGGCACCAGCTTCGCCTCCCTGCTGAGCACCGTGGAGCACGGCGACAGCTTCACCCCCAGCTGGGTGGTGACCAAGGGCGAGAGCGTGGTGAAGGTGGACGACCAGGGACGGATCACGGCCCTGGCCCCCGGTGACGCCACCGTGGAGGCCCGCATCCCTGGCCTGGCGGCCCGCAGCGGCTTCCTGTTCATCAAGGCCCTGGGCCAGGTCGGCTTCTACACCGATGGCGCCGTCAACTGGGACATCGCCATCCTGGTGGGGGCCTTCGGCGCCACCCTGTTCGCCTCCCAGCTGCTCTCGGGCATGGGCATGCCCGCCAACCCCCAGCAGGCGACCGCCAACAAGATCACGCCGGTGATGATCACGGCCATGTTCCTGTTCTTCCCGCTGCCGGCGGGGGTGCTGCTCTACATGGTGGTGGCCAACGTGTTCCAGGGAGTCCAGACCTTCCTGCTCACCCGTGAGGCCCTGCCCGACAACCTGCAGGCCATCCTCGACAAGCAGCTCGCCCAGCAGCCGGCCACCGCCACGGCCGGCGGCGGCAGCGCTGGCGGTCGCCTGCCCTTCGAGCCCAAGACCAAGAAATGACCCGGCTGCAGCCGCTGCCCCTGCAGGAGTTGCGGCTGCTGGGCGAGGGCCGCACCTGGCCGGTCGACCAGGCCATCGCCGGCCTGGCCAGCCTCACGCCGGTGCGCGGCCGGGTGCGGGCCCTGCACCACGGCACGGTGCTGGAGGTGGAGGGCACGGCCGAGACGATCATCACCCTCTGCTGCGACCGCTGCCTGCAGACCTACAACCACGCCCTGGCCGCCACGGCCCGGGAGCTGCTGGAGATCGCCGTGGCCGGCCCCGAAGAGGAGGAGGTGGTGTTCGCGGCCGAGGATCCGGTGGAGTGCCTCGATCCGGGCGGCCGCTTCGATCCGGAGCGCTGGCTGTTCGAGCAGCTCAGCCTGCAGCTGCCCCTGGTGAACCGCTGCGGCCCCGACTGCCCCGGCCCGCCGCTGGCCAGCGGCGATGCCAGCGGCGATGGGGACGGTGACCCCCGCTGGGCGGCGCTCCGCTCCCTGCGCTGAGCCATGGTCCACGACCTGGGCGATCAGCTGGATCTTCTGATCCGCTCCCGCACGCCGATCCTCTGGATCCGCAGCCTGGAGGAGGAGCGGGTGGAGGGCCTGCTGGAGCGGGCCGCCCAGCGCCTGGGGGGCCGCACGCTGCTGCGCTGGGACTTCATCGGCGGGCTGAGCGGTTCCCCAGGCCTGGAGGGGCAGGCGGTGCGTCAGCCGATGGCGGCCCTCGGCGCCCTCGACGGGCTGCCGGCCGAGCAGGGGGCGATCCTGCTGCTGAAGGACTTCCACCGCTACGCCGACGACCCCGGCGTCTGCCGGCGCCTGCGCAACCTGGCCGCCGGCCTGCGCCAGGTGCCCCACACCCTGGTGATCAGCGCCCCGGAATGGCAGCTGCCGCGGGAGCTGGAGGACAGCGTCACCCTGCTGGAGCTGCCCCTGCCCGAGGCCGGGGAGATCGGCCGTCTGCTGCGGGCGATCGCCGAGGCCAGCGGTCAGCCCCTGGAGCCTGGGGTGCTCGAGCAGCTCACCGCCGCCTGCCACGGGCTGAGCGAGCAGCGGGTGCGCCAGCTGGCGGCCCGGGCCCTGGCCCGGCGGGGGCAGCTGGGCATCGAGGACCTGGCAGAGGTGCTGGAGGAGAAGCGCCAGGCCATCGCCCGCAGCGAACTGCTGGAGTACTGCCCCACCGAAGCCACCCCGGCCGACATCGGCGGACTGGAAACCCTGAAGCACTGGCTGGAGCAGCGCCACCGCGCCTTCAGCGAGGAGGCCCAGCGCTACGGCCTGCCGCTGCCCCGGGGGGTGCTGCTGATCGGCCCCCAGGGCACGGGCAAGTCGCTCACCGCCAAGGCGATCGCCCACAGCTGGGCCATGCCCCTGCTGCGCCTTGACGTGGGCCGCCTGTTCGCCGGCCTGGTGGGGGCCAGCGAGGCGCGCACCCGGGAGATGATCCAGCGGGCCGAGGCCATGGCCCCATGTGTGCTCTGGATCGACGAGATCGACAAGGGCTTCGGCGGTGGCGACGGCCGCAGCGACGGCGGCACCAGCCAGCGGGTGCTGGCCAGCCTGCTCACCTGGATGGCGGAGAAAAGCAGCGCCGTGTTCGTGGTGGCCACCGCCAACGCCGTGGAGCGGCTGCCGGCGGAACTGCTGCGCAAGGGCCGCTTCGACGAGATCTTCCTGCTGGAGCTGCCCGATGCCGAGGAACGCCGGGCGATCCTGGACCTGCAGCTGCGGCGGCGGCGGCCCCGCCATGCCATCCCCCTGGAGGTGCTGGTGGACCGCACCGCCGATTTCTCCGGCGCCGAACTGGAGCAGACCGTGATCGAAGCCATGCACCTGGCCTTCGGCGAGGGCCGCGAGCTCGGGGAGGCCGACCTGATCGCGGCGGCCAGCCAGGTGGTGCCCCTCTCGCGCACGGCCCGGGAGCAGCTGGAGGCCCTGCGCAGCTGGGCCAGCAGCGGCAGGGCCCGGCCGGCCTCAGGCGCCGGGAGGGTTTCCTGAGGCGAATCGCCACGAAAGTGGAAGACATTCAATGCATCGATCCCTGCATCGAAGCGGCCCGATGTAACGGCTTCATGAAGAACAACCACGCCTCGTAACAGCTTGGCGGGGCTGGCGGTGACGAACGATTCATCGCCCGTAGCGTCAGTCGATCAATCGTGACGAAGCCGCCGTGACCCCGAGCCCCAGCCCCCGCTCCGGCAGCGAACTCACCTCCCAGCTCGCCGTGGCCAGCCTCGGCGCCGGTGTGATCACCACCCTGGCGGTGGCCCAGGGCCAGAGCCCCCTGACGGCCCTCGGCATCACCCTGTTCTCGGCCGTGGCGGCCGTGGTGGTGGGCCAGGTGATCTCCAGCAATTGATGGATCTGAAGGTGTGATCCAAACGGCAAGGACTTCTCTTTTTTCCCAGTAGGCTTCCGGCGATCATCCGGATGCGGGCATGGGTACCGTTCTGCCATGGCTGGGTCTGGCGGCCGCCTTCACGGCCCTGATCCAGCCCCTGCCCGCCCAGGCACGCATCGCCAGGCTTGAGAGCCTCTTCGTGGTGGGCGACAGCGTCCTGGACGGTGGCAACGCCGGCCGGAGAACCCAGCTGCAGTCAGGCGGCTCCGTGGTCTTTCCGCCACCGCCCTATGCCGATGGACGGTTCAGCAATGGACCGACGGCGGTGGAAGTTCTGTGGAATCGCTTCCATCCGCGAGATCCTTTCTTCAGTGCCGCCAACCCCCTGGCCCCCTTCCGGCCCTCTCTGGCAGGTGGCACCAACTACGCGATCGGCGGGGCCACCACCGGCGTGGCCAACAACAACGGCGTCTCGCCGGTCCTGGGCCCGGTGATCCCTGGCTTCTTCGAGAATCTCGGCAATGCCTGGCAGCGGAATGCCTTCATTGCTGCAGCACCGGCCTTTGATCCGGCCAGGTCATTGTTCGTGATCCAGCTGTTTCCCAATGACGTTCTCTATACCCAGACCACCGCTACGTTGACCCAGTCCCCGGGACTGCTGGCCGGCAGTTTCGACGGCGCTCTTCAACCTGGCCCCCCGACGATTCAGCTCCCGCCACCATCAATCGAGGCGCAGGTGTTTCAACAGGTCATCAGCAACGCCGTCAACAACGTCGTGGCGACGGCCGTTGACTTCCATCAGCGGGGGGCCCGCAACATTCTCGTGTTCAACTCCCCTGACCTGGGTCGCCTCCCGGGGGCAGGGCCTCCGGGCGGGCCCCAGGCACAGACCCTCAGCCTCCTTTCCACCATCTTCAATGCCTCGATCGAAAGCGCCCTGGACCAGGTGCGACCGACCCTGGCCGGATCCCGCCTGACGCTGTTCGACTTCCACGGCCTGAGCAGCCGAATCTATTCCGATCCCGGAGCCTTTGGCCTGGATGGCTCCCTGGTGCCCTGCATCCGCGACATCGCCTGCCTGAGCGATCCCCAGACGGCCGCCCGGCGCCTGTTCTGGGACGATCTCCATCCCACGACGGCTTTCCATCAGCGCGTCGGGCTGGCTCTCCACGGCGAGGTGGTCGCCCAGGTTCCTGGCCCGCTGCCGGTCGTCGGCCTCGGCGTGGCCTTCGGCTACAGCCGCCGGTTGCGCCGACGGATCAACCGCCAGAAGTGTTCGGGCGTCAGGGCGCTCCGCTGATCCGGCATCCCAAGGGAAACGCAACGCCGCCGGCCTGTGGGATCCGACTGCCAAGCTGCCTGAACGCCACCGCCGACCCCCCTTGAGCACCGACCTTGGGCCCCATCTCCAGCCACGTCCAGGGGCCAACGCCCCAGTTCCCCTGCGGGATCTGATGCCAGCCCTGGCCAACAAGACCTACTTCAACTAGGTAAGCCCTACAAGAGAGCCCAGTTGCTGCAGTGGGTTTGATGCCGTCGACAAAGGAGCTTGGGCCACGCCTTTGGCCACGCTCCCTGACCCAGTGGCATGAACGTCTGTGGTCCTGCGCTGGAAAACCAGACCGCTTCATGCCGAAACACGAAGACATCGGCTTTCGCAAGGTCATCGCCTTGGATGAAGGGAGGGGTGAGTTACCTGAGCAAGGCGGCAGCGAAAATCAGACCATGGTGGGCCAGGCCATCATCGGGGGCATGCGCTGAAGAACCACCACAGCGCGGATTATTGTGAAGCGGGCTGCTGCAAGAGTGGTGCGCCGTGTGCAGACTCCATGACGGGCGTATCAAGGGACGTGCCCCGTTGGTGTGGGGAAGAGACTCCGCCACGTCCCAGCAAGAGAGCCGAAGCCGACCCAACGAACAATCGGCGGACTTGCGCAGCCCTTGAGGCCACCCGCACCATTAGGAGGCCTATCCGCAGCCCACCACCACAGGGGCGGGCTGGATGTCATGACTGAGGAGCTGCAGCTACCAGAGCCACCCGTTTTCTCAGACGAACAGATAAGAAGGTGCCGTGAGTCTGGCTCATTCATGCCAGTGATGTATGAATGGTATAAGTACGTCTGCCGCCTCTGCATTCTTTTTGCATCGATAAGTCGCGAGTCGCCAGCGGTTCGAGATCTACCAGCCATTCAATATTCAGTGATTACTGGCCTACTAAACCGTTGTTCACGACTAATGCTTGCCAATCTTGCACTAGCACGCAACGGGCGGTTTGGGGAAACCACAGCGCTCCTCGATCGATGCATTTTTGAAACATGTGTGAAGGCAATGTGGCTGTGCCACAAAGGCACAGAGGATGCCTTTAGCCGCTACCTGGCAGATGGCCTCAGAACAGAAATTGAACTCTCTGCTGAGATCCAAGAAAACATCAGCAAGCGTGAAGGAAATCCTGTCCTAGCAATCGAAGATCGTATGTTAAAGTCAATCAAGCGCCACATCGCATTGGCTGGACTGACTGAAGAAGAAGTTATAGCTACAAAGAGATTCCCGAATATGGCGGTCATGATGCATGATCTTGGGATTGAACGCCTTTGGTATGTGGTCGGGCAGCGCATTGGCTCGCATCATATCCACGGAACCTGGCCTAGCCTGCTGACACACTATCTTGAAGAGGAAGATGGGTCCTTACTATTGAGAGATAACGATTGCAGCACTCATCCCAATCAGTTCGTGGCAATAGCGCTGCTTGTTCTATCCGCAATAGCTGCATCTATCAGATTCACTTTCAGCTCCAAAGAGGACATTAGTCCACTAAAAGATTTCCTTGAATCCATCGAGGTGGAGATTCTGAAAGTCGCCCATGTGATGGCAAAGGGTGATTTTGATGCAGTCTCGTGAATCGAACGACCATCTCCAGATGACCTGCTTGTATATATTTGACCTATAGAAGTCCTTGCCAGAGATTGCTTTGGGTAAGTGCGTTTTTCATCAGAGACTTTACTGCAGGGAATCACCGCCACAACTTCTCGAACCGCGCCGGGCTAGTGGCGGTGCACCGCACGGTGTACTGACTATTGCGGTGCGCAGATTAGTCCTGAAAGAGGCGAGTGTCTGCCCCTAGTCGGCAAGAACAAAATATCAGGCATTGCGTAGCATGTGGGGATGAACGACCACCGGCACCATGACACTCTCTGAGCTGGTCAGGTATTTCTGAACAGAGTCCATCTTTTACCTGTGAAGCTAGGCACCACACCTAGAAGGACGCTCCCACCCAGGAGCTAACGCCGCACCCATAGCCCCGAGTTCAATGCCAAGGTGGCCAAGGTGGCCAAGGTGGCCCGGGCGGCCTGGTGGTTCCCAGCTGGCTCGATTAGATGGCCAAGACTGGGATCAATTCTCCCTATAGAAGCGCTGTGTTCCAAGGGAGTTGAAATGAAGGCCCCGGAAGGTCAATCCAGGTCGAGCGCTGCCTTAAGTCGGGGAGGAGTATTCCATGTCCCCTTGAAGGCTTCCTTGTAAGGCCATTATGTCTTTTCGTCCCATCTGACATCACTGAGGTTGGCCATGTAGAGATATGCGCTGGTGAGGTTGGCCCCGCTTAGGTTGGCCTCGCTGAGGTTCGCCACGCTGAGGTCGGCTCTGCTTAAATCGGCTCTGCTTAGGTCGGCCCGAATGAGCATGGCCTTTCTGAGGTCCGACTTTCTGAGGTTGGCCTGTCTGAGATCGGCACTGATAAGCAATGCCCCGCTGAGGTTGGCGTCCCAGAGGTTGGCCATTCTGAGATCAGCGTCCCAGAGATTGGCATTGCCGAGGTTGTTCTGCCTGATGTTGGCCTCGCGTAGATCATAGCCGAAAAGATATGCTCCAGGCTTTTGGTCTGATCCTGCAAGGATCGGAAAGTCCGAATCTCTCAGAAACTGAAAAACCAGACTTCGCCACTCCGGCTCCTCACCCTTTAACTGTGTGAGAGCCGTGAGAGTCAGCGCACGGGCAACGCCATTCGCTTCAGACCCCGGCCGCTTGGCTTCCCTGACTATCTTCGTATCTAAAAGCATCCCTTTCATCTCCTTGATGTATTCACGGATAACGGCATCCTTCTGATTTGTCTGGGCGATCTCGTTCTGCCGGTTGCTGTTGAGAGTACCAAGGAACCAGCCACCGAGTGCAATTGTCAAAGGGACAGAGAGCTTTAGTGAAAGCTCCATCCAATCCCATCCCGTCTTCTCTGACGCACCTAACCAGCGCAGCAGAGACGGCCGACACTGGAGGAGGAACGGGCTATTCAGCTCCAGGCTGGCATCCGCCCAGTTCTGCTCAGCTGTGCACCACGGGCGGCGTTGAGAAAGCTGTTCGGCGCGGGCTCTGGTCTCGTCATCCGTCGGGGGTGGCTTTCGTTTTGATGAACCATCGGATGGCCAAGGCCCCCAAAGCCTCCACTGCCAAGGCGGGATGCGACCAGACACTGGTTTGGCAGGTTCTACAACGCCAAAGAGCCCTTCACTGACTGACATTAGGCCCAATCCCAGTCGGCCACGCATGAAGCCTTTGGGGAGATGCACGCCATGGAGCGACCACCGTCCTGCGGGTAGAGCGTGTCTTGAGGGCCACCCGTGAAGAGCGGAACATGCTCGCCGGTGCGGGTGTCGATGCGTTCGAGTGGCCAGCCGTGGGCGTCAAAGTGCCAGAAGTAGCCGGGCATGTTGCCGGGTTAACTGTTCGAGGGGATCTCTAGGAACGATTAGATTTCAGTAAACGCTGCTGTCCCTGCTGAAATCCTTGGGAATCTGCCTCCACCAGATGAGCCGACTCCTGCCAGCTTGGTATACTCATTAACGGTCAGTCTGGCAATCGATGCATCATATTCCGAGATTATGAAGTCATTTTTGCCGTAGACCTTGACCCCAACGAACCCATCTGGAATCGCAGTAAGGAGAAAGCTGGCTTCAATCTGGGTTACGACGGGATTGGAAATGGCGGAATCATCCGGCGCAAAGGCTAGGAGGTCAAACTCGTAGATACCATCAGCGGGAGGCACGAAGTAGAGATATTGGTTTAGGAAGCCAGTTTCGCTCCAGCCGCTATTGGGGGCCTCTCCAATAACTCTGATCCAGATTTGGGGCGGGAAGCTCTCAAGCGTCACAAGGTCTACTGACTTAACGCTGGGGACAAGTGAGTTAGCCACTGTCTATCACGCAGGATACGCCCAACAGTAGCTGTGGCATCAGCAACCGCTCGCCGCACTGACGATGCAGTAGTGCATCAAGGGGTTTAAGAAATATATGTAGGCTCCGCTTCGTTTCATCAGGAGTCTTCCAAGCGAATGCAGCCTCAGTCTGACAACTTCCGCAGACGGTATATGCGTTGTAACTCAATGCCACAGCTATGCTTCATAAGGTAGTTGCGCATTGATCAGCGAAAATCGACGTCTGACACGGCGAGCGATCAGACAGAAACCAGGCCATCAATCGAACTTCGCCAACCAGTCCCCGATGGTCATCCCTATGGCCTGGGGGAAGGAGCAGGCGATTGGACGCCCGCCATGCTGAGGGAGGAGCATCTCTCCAGGTTGTCCGGTGAAGGCTGGGACGTCCTGGCCTGTGACGGTCTCGATGCGTTCGAGGGGCTAGCCATCGGCATCGAAGTACCAGAGGTATCGAGTCATAGTGATGGTGCGGCTACCCCAGGATTCCCATTGGGGGTCGGTGGCACCGAAAATGGGGGAGCCCTCTGCGCCAGCTAATGGGACTCCCTTCCCTGATCGCATCAGCCGTCTTCATCCTTGCCTTGGCTCCTCTGTCAGCAATGGCAGCCACGGTGATCTCAGTCGGTGATGGCGACACCCTGCGAGTCGAGGAAGCCGGTCGGAAGCTCACAATCCGTGTGGCCTGCATCGATGCCCCTGAGATGGCACAGGCCCCCTACGAACAGCAGGCCAGGCAGGCGCTCCAGGCTCTTCTCCCAATCGGCTCCACAGTCACCCTGAAGGTGCAGACGAGAGACCGCTACGGAAGGACCGTTGCTGAGGTGTTCGCGCCGAACGGGGCCAACGCAGGGCTGACCCTGGTGCAGCAGGGGATCGCCTTCGCATACCGCCAGTACCTGAAGCAGTGCGATGAGTGGGCCTACCTCGATAGGGAGAAGGTGGCTGAGCGCTACCGGCTCGGTGTCTGGAGGTCTGCCGGGGGGATCGGGCGCCCATGGGATTTCAGGGCTGCACGGCGGGGAAGCCAGAGCCAGCCGGTAGCTAGGCCACAGCGGCCGGTGAATCTTACGATCATCAATGGTGGATCGAGGCCGAGCTCAGGCAGGCGGTGGTACTGCCGGAACGTGGGGTCTTGGGAGCATGCTCAGCAGCTGCTGAGGGAGGGGCATACGTATTTGGATGGGGACGGGGATGGGGAGGCTTGCGAGGCGTTGCGGTAACCTCGGCAAGACTGTTGGGATGGAAGAAGGAAGATAACAATCAATAGCCTAAGACCAGATATAGTTAAAAAAACCCATATCAAGCAAGAACTCTGAATCTCCAGGCGGGAGACCTCTATAAACAGAAAAGACGTGAAGGAGTACTGAGTGGGTACCAGGTGCTGTAGAGTGGAGTGAGGGTAGGTTTTTTGCAGTGGAAGGTTGGCGGTCAATGCCGCGAGGGCGCAGCAGCACTGAAGCCAAGGAGCAAATCGTACGAGCCAACTTTGCCCTAATGGGGAGGACCGTTATTGAGGACTGGCGATATGAGGGCGACGAGAAGCAATGGGTCTTGTTTACCGTCGCCGAAGGCCCCTACGCTGGCACTGTACTGCAAGAACGATACAATCTTGCCCGCAGACGGTATGAAACAGGCGAGAGATTTAACGACTTCAGTTTAACAAGCGTTCATGACAAGACAGCATACGTGAGGAACGCGTTCTTGAGCGCCACGCCTCGCAGAGTTATCTCAGAGGATTGGCGGTACACAACGGCAACTGACCCTATTCGATTCTATTTTGACCCCTCTGATGAGTCTGGCCTTTCAAAATGCCAAAACAAACTAGAGCTGTTCGCATCCAATCAGATTCACTTTAAACAACCATGGTGTGAGTTTCATAGGAGCTTAGATTCAGAAACCCAAGAGGTTTGGATCGCATCGCTAGAAGATATCAACACTGCCATTCGTTTTTTATGGCGCAATCGAACACAGCCAGGAAGGTTGATTGAAGAGGAATGGCAGTATCAGGGTACGACAAGTCCAGTTAGGTTCACCCTAGACATTACCGAAGACCATGACTTCTATGGTGTCGAGTTTCAGCAAACCATAGCTCACTGGTCAAGCGGGCTTGGAGTGAACTTGAGATCGGTAGCAGACATGAACCAGGCAATTCAAGCGATTTTGGGTAACATCGACTGCAAACTAGCCGACCCATCATTTAACTACGACGACTTAGCCGGGTGTCCAACCGAACGGTTCAAAAGCAGTTTTGAGATTATTGACCAGTTTGAAGAGAACTACCTTACAACGGTGGAGTGCCTTACAAAGGGAATGACTCCGACCTCCATAGGCGAGGGTCAACTTCCTTGGAACCGAATAACATCTAGGCTAACACCAGAAAAGATAAAAGCCGATCCACGCCTGCTCTGCACAACGGGGATATTTTATATTGCGAGGATATCAGACATTGAAGGTGAACAGTTTTTAAAGATTGGCATCACAACAAAGAGTTCGGCAAATCGTCGATGCCGACACTATGATGTATTGTTTGCCACCCAACGCCTAAGCCTATTAGACATCGCGATCCTGGAGAATGCACTGCTCAGGGCGACAGTTAGGCACAGGCCCGTAGACTACCTTGCGAAGAAGTTCCCACGGGGTTTTGGAGGAGGAAACTCTGAGATCAGAAGAGAGACTGTTCTTGAGGATTTCACCCTTGTAGGAAATGACGCCCACCAAAGGTTTACGGCTGCTTTGGAGATTGCATCCTCGTTCAATCAAGAAAGAAAATTATCGGCCGCCATGATTAATCAGGTTATTGCTCCGTTGGCCATTTGAAATGTTAGGAGATATCCGGTGGAAAGTCATCAGCATCGTGATGGTCAAGCAACAACTCATAACGTACCAAACATAAAGATTCGATCGGCGCCAAGCCTGAGGATGAAGCAGCTGAAGCCAAGCCGGTGGGGATTCAGGTGGTCTGGGTTTTCTGGACAGAGTCCATCGTTAACCAGTGAGGCGGGGCATCACCTCTAAGATAGGGCTCCCACCCATCAGCAAACGTCGCACCCGTAGCCCCGAGTTGAGGGCCAAGCTCGCCATTGGGGCGATCAGTAGCCGCAAGACCGTCCAGGAGATCGCCGCTGATGATGCGGTGCACTCAATCCCAGGTGAGCCAGGGGAAGAAGCAGCTGCTGGAGGGCGCCAGCGAGCTGTTCTCCAAAGGCAAGAAGACCAAGGACAAGGAGGAGGGGCAGGCAAAGGAGGCGGAACTGTTCCAGCAGATCGGTCGGCTGCAGATGGAACTGGAATGGCTCAAAAAAAGTCTCAGCTGCTCTGATGCCCGTGAACTGTGCAAGCTGGCCGATCACGATCATCCCGAGCTCAGCGTCAGCCGCCAGTGTGCCCTGCTGGGTCTACCTCGATCCACGCTCTACTACCAGCCGACACCAATCCGGGAATCGACGCTGCGGATCATGGCCAGGATCGATGCCCATTACCTGGAGGATCCCTGCAGCGGCAGCCGCTGGATGGTGGGATACCTGGCCAGAGACGGTATCCCGATCAGCCGTGACCATGTCCGAAACCTCATGCAGCGAAAGGGAATAAGGGCGAACCACCTGAGCGCTTTCCCTGCCTGGTTGATGTCAGAACCGTCACAGCTCCAGATCTGGTCTGGACAACCGCCATCACCTCCATTCCGCTCCTGAATGGATTTCTGTGACTGGTTGCGATCATGGATCTCCAATCCAGGCATGTGCACAGCTGGAAGCTGTCTAACACCCTTAGCACAGAGTTCTGCTTGGAAACCCTAGAGATGGCACTATCCAACAGCCAGATGCCACAGCTCTTCCATTCCGTCTATGGCTGTCGATTGACTTCCTACATATTCGATCAGTGACTTAAGGTCGAAGAGATCCAGATCAGCCACTGGGAGTGGAATATCCTTGTGGAGAGGCTATGGCACGCTGCCAAGAATGAGGAGACGTGTATGTAGGGGCTTACAGATATTGCTTGGAAGCAGAAAAACGATCAGCCTGGCCCACTTCCATTGGAGTTGTTGCAAGGAACCGCCCCATAGCTCACTGAGAGGCCAAAACCCAAAATGAGGACCATCCTGAAACCAAACCCTGTCCTTTCCATTCGAAGCTAACGGGGTCGGTGGCCGAATCGCTCCAATAAACGGCACCCAGCTCAGGGCCAGGTCTGATACGTTAGCATTTTCCACAAGCTGCAGTTTGAGGACCATGGATACAATCTCCAAGGATTCCAGAAAAGGCGCAAGAAGAATTCGATCAACACCTAGAGAGACCCTCAGAATCCAAAGGGGAGGCAAGTGCGACTACAGCCATGGCCGCTCAATGCAGACAATGTAGATGGAGCTGACTAAGATGCTGTTGCAATGAGACTCTATCCATCCCAAATGTCTGGGCGTCAACCATCAGGAGCAAATAGGCCATGCGGGGGGAAGGCACATGCAATAATCTATGTGATCAAGTCAGAATTGCTGGAAGCGCACAAGATCGGGGTTACAAACGATTGGTCAAGAAGGAAGAGAGAACTAAAAGTAGGTGTCACAACAACAGCAGTTCATGTCGCAAGAATCAATGACGCAGGATCATTAGAGCAGCACCTCCATAAAAGGTTTGCGCGCTGTCGTCTTCCACAATCAGAATGGTTCAAGCTAGACGAGGATGATCTCGCATTACTCAGGAGTACTATCCGGAAGGCAAAAGACGACTATGAAAGGTTGCTAGGCAAAAGAATTACTGGAACTGCATCACTTCAAGAAACCAGGAAAGCTTTGACAGACCAATCTACGCGGAATAGAGCAGACATGTCTACACGACTCACAAGGACAAAAGAAGCATGCCAAATCGAAACCAGAAGCTATGATCAAAGTACAGCTCCTAGGAGCACCCAGATAGCGGGGCAATGCAATAGCCCCGACAACTCTGCAGAAGTAAAAAGGCAACGGCGCAAGTCAATTCACCAAAGCGCAATCTTCGCGGGATGTCTTACGTGGCTGTACGCAGGCAATTTCATCAACGGCTCGACCAACACCTCCACTGCAGAGAAGGTTGGGCTAATAGCGCTCGCATCACCAGGGATCATTTTCATCTCAATAGTTCTATCTGTAATTGCTAGTACAATCACAACAAGAATCCATGAAGCAATCAGCCCAGTTCAACGGCAATAAGAACCCATTACGACGCACCGTCTGACAACTCCTCCTTCAACGCCAGCACAGCCGCAAACACAGGAGCCCAACGCTCCAAAACAGCCTCCCTCTAAGGAGAGTTCGGCTTAGTTGCTCGACCCTTCTCTGACAGGGCGTCCAGCTGCTGCTGGAGTTCAGCTAGGCGGGTGGTGCGGTCGTCAGACATTTGGCATCCATGGGCGATCTTGAATTGGTAGCCCACGCCAACTAGGTGGGCATGGGTTGCAGGCCGTGCTGGTCAGCATTAAGCTTACCTGCAGAATTCGACTTGAGATGAAAGCACTTGGAGTCCTGATTGGCGGCATGTTTGCAACGTCCACGATCATCACGGGAGCAGCCAAAGCCGAAGACGCTGCGCTCTTCCAATGCATCAGCAAGTTCAAGGCTTTGGGAGTGTCCCCAGATGCAGCGCTGGCAGAGTGCAAACAGCAGACGTTGGCAGAATGCGTGAAGCGATTAGTTGGTCAGAACTATGTCGCGACAGCAATTCGCAAAGGGCCAGAAGGGTATCTGATTGACCTCGGCAACAACGACTCAATATGGATGGAGGGTGACCCTGGAAGGCGAAGGGATGTATACCAAATCAGAGTGGTCCCAAACGACGCCAACAGGCGATGACCTCATGGGGATTTGATTCAGTCAACCAATGGTTCCGCCAAGGCTGGTGCCCCACCGAATCGCTTGAATTGAATCAGCCGTATGGCCTTGAAGATGCCAAGATTCGTTGTGAGTTAGGAGATCCCAAGACTGGGCTGCCGAAACAGCAATAGCGATCATGAGCACACTCCATTAGCCACATTCAACGTAGGATGGCTGGTTGATGCCTCAAGCCGCTTCCACAGACCAGTCCTCAGAAAGCGTCTCAGCCTGCACCAACACCAAATCCACAGCAGCTGTCTCCTGATCAGGAGGGTACTTGTACCTCTTAAGCAGAGCCTTGATCAGATTCCTGAGTCGGGCACGGACGTTCTCCTTGTGTTGCCAGTCGATAGAGAGATTTCGACGTGGCTTCTCTGCAAGCTCCTGAGACATGGCAGACAGCACCTCATCCCCCATCAGGTCATGGGCAGATTGGTTGTTGGCCAGGGCGTCATAGAACGACTTCTCCTCTGGCGACAGCCCCAAGGACTCAGCCTTCTCTGCATCCTCACGGAACTGCTTGGCCATCGCAATGAGTTCAGCGATGACCTGAGCAGCTTCAATCGAGCGGTTGGTGTACTTGGTCAGGGAAGCCTTGAGCATCTCACTGAACTTCTTGGACTGAACCACGTTCGTCTTGAAGCGGGTCTGGACCTCCTCCTTCAGGAGACGTTGCAGCAGTTCCACAGCCAGATTCTTCAAAGGCATCTTGGCAACCTCAGCAAGGAACTGGTCAGAGAGGATGCTGATGTCTGGCTTCTCTAGCCCTGCCACCTTGAAGACATCGGTGATCCCTCCACCAACCAGAGCGTCAGAGAGGAGCTGCTTCAGAGCGAAGTCAGTGTTCTTTGGTGCCCTGCCATCACCACCATCATCAGCTCCCTTCAGCAGAGGGGCACGGATAGCCTGAAGAAAGGCAATCTCATCCGTAAAGACCATTGCCTCATCCAGGGTGCCACAGAGGGCAAAGGCCTTGGTGATGTTCAGAACCACATCACAGAACCTCTTGCGTCCGTCTGGTAGCTCGATGATCTGGTCAAGGCATACCGCCAACAGAGCCATAGCCTTGCTGGGTTGCCTGAAGTCACTCCAGTCGATGGGATGAAGCATGTCCCTGGCGACTTGGAGCTTATCTTGGAGAATCCGATGCGGAGCTTCCGGTATGTTGTCAGCCAACAGGATGGTCTCCCAAGCCGAATTGATGTCGAGGGCTTCTTTAAGCAATTTGGGAGTTGAATTGCAGAACAATTCGAAGACGCACATCGTTAACCAGGAAAGTGAAGTATGACTGACCTTATCCAAGCCTATGAGTTAGTCAGAAGCAATCGAAATACCACATGGTGAATAGGGTGCGCTCTAGGAGTGCTTTCACAACAGGTTGTTCATGCCAGCAGCAGAGCGAGGCGCTGTTGGGGTGTGAGGCCACCCAGGGCCACGTGGCACCTACGTACGGTATGAGTCCGCAGCTAGGTCGGTAACAGAGCGTTCCTGGCGGCAGAGCTGCCGTAGAGCATCACGTAGGCCCACTCCTCCAGTAACGTCATGATGAACCGCTCAGCCTTGCTGTTGGTCCGAGGGTTGTAGGGCCTGTTCTTCTTCGCCTTGAATCCCAAGGCCTGCCTGGCTTTTCGCCAGCCATGGGACATGTAGGCCGAGCCGTTTCCCTGAGCAGCCGTAGGCACTTGATCCCCTGGCAGTTGAACCAGGCCACCGCGCGGCTCAGGAAGCGCATTGTGGTCAGGCCCTTCTCGTCGGGCAGGACTCCGGCGTAGGACGGACGGGTGGCGTCATCCACGGCCACGTGAACCTTCTCGCAGCCCACGCCGGGTGAGCTCCCCTTGCGTGGATCACCAGTGAACCGGTGCCCTACACGGTTGAACAGGGCCAGCTGTTCGATGTCGAAAAGAATCATGTAGCCAGGACATTCCCACTGCTACCACTGCACCGGTGGCTTGGGATCCAGGTTCCTCAGCCGGTTCAGCCCAGGCGCCGCATCGCCCGGGCCAGGGTGCTGATCGGCACCAATAACTGCCGGGCATACTCCGGAGGGTGCAGCGCTGGTGCCAGAGGTCCATGGCCTGCTGCAGTCGCTGCTGATCGAGCGTCCGCCGCTGGGTGCGGCGCACACTCCGTCGATCCGCCAGGGCCGTTGGCCCGCGCAAACGGAATCGTGCCAGCCACTTACGGGCGGTGCGCTCGCCGATTCCGTGCTCGCCAGCGAGTTGAGCAAGGCTCATGCCCTCATCGAGGTGCTGCCGGATCAGCCGTTCCCGACCGATCGGTGTCAGGCGGGCGTTGGGGTGCGTAGGCATGGGGTGTGAGGTCTTGGGCTGTTGGGTCGCACCACAACCCTGTCGGCCTCAAACTCCTTTGTCAGCCGGAAAACTTGGTAGCACTACACAGCAAGTGGTCTATCCATGGATGGCAAGAGGATTTAGGCTCAACACAGGCGGGAACCAGATGTATATCTATGTGAACACCAAGTTGCTGATCCCACAAACCATCCTAATCATGAAAGGGTCTATCTGCTGTTCGAATGTATCATATGACACCAATGTCAATGCATCAAGGTCAAGGATCCACGTGACGAGTGGTCACTATGTTGCTTCTTTGTCAATGACGACAAAAATCGTTGTGGCTCACGAAGCCACCACATTCAAGAGGGACTTACCAATTGAACGAATTAGTTTGATGCGAGTATGCATCTGTAGGCGCATTTTTGATCCCCATTATGCAACCAGGAGATTTATCTCATGTCTATCGATCAAAAACAATTGCTTCAATCTATTTATGATCTTATCTTTGACACCTTTACCACTCCCCCTAGCGGAGCAATTGCAGGAAGAGATGCCGCAGCCGTCCGAGACAAGACTCACCTTGCCCTCTTGCCTGTAGGGAACCCCGTTGATATAGGACAATTTGCAAATGCATGGAGTCCTGACAACCCCAATGGCTCGACAGCTGCCGCGGAAAACCTTGCCCAGCTAGTAGATGCAATTCCAAACCCACTGCCAATTTATCTACCTTCTGGAAATTCAGTTGATGCTGTCTACGGCGAGATTACAGGTGCAACACCCACTCCAGTACCAGTTAATCCAGCCAACCAAGCGGCTTACAATGATGCATTCAACCTGCTAAATGTCGACGGCACCGATTACGATGATTCAGGCAGATCAATTGCAGTCAAAGTTGATTCGCCAATCTATCGAAACTACAAGAACAAGCAGTATTTATACAACGCTGCACTATCAAACTTTCTGGCAAAGTATATAAAGTATAATCTTGCTGACCCTGATGATCAACGAGAATGGTCATTGCTTGGTCCAACACTTCAAGCTCCGGTTGATGCAGCATGGGGTGATTTTGTTAACGCTCAAAAGGCTAGAGTAGAAACTGCACTTGCCACAATTCAGCAGTATCAAATCTCTAGCATTACCACGATCTTTGCAAATGCAAGACGAACTTGGGATCAGACGAAGCGTGCAAGCGTGTCTCAGCCTGGGTTGTTCTGGCACACAACCACTGCATTTCCTGGCAATTGGTTTGCTCCAGGTGCTGTAAGCAACTTTGCAGACATAGTGTTGGATTCCCAAAAGTACTACTACTCATACGATTCACGATACTCCTCCTGGAGTGGGGGTGGAAGTTACGGTTATGGATTTTGGAGAACTGCTTCTGCTTCCGTTTCCAGGGACACCTCATCTGTGGATATAGAAACGTCAACTACAAACATCAAAGTAGAGTTTAAAGTGGGTCGGATCGAAATTCGACGCCCGTGGCTTAACTCTTCAATTTTTACCCTTACTGGGTGGAACGTACCTGGTCGTTCAGCAGGGGGTTATTCAAATGGCAAAGTTGACGAGTCCAATGCTGGGGCATTCCCATTGTTGCCAACAGCATTCTTAGTCGCAAGAGATATTCGGATTTCCGCCAACTGGGGAGCCACAGACTACTCAAGGGCGCAGTCTTCAACTTCAGCGAGTGCTGGAGTTAGTTGGGGGCCATTTACGCTGAGCGGCTCATATAGGTCAGGTCAGACAAGTGTATCCTTTAATTCAAGCTTTGATGGCGTTACCATTACGGTTCCTGGTATTCAAATCATTGGCTGGCTGAGTACTGTTGTTCCATTCTGTCCTCCTTCATAAGGGGTAGAGGAAATAGTTGATACCAGTTGAACCCGACAAAGATTATATAGTCTTAGGGAATGCATTGTATTCTTCTGGATATTTCTTGCATTAGATCTTGCTCCCAGACCTTTATATTCTACTCGTGTCATCCTTGCATCTAAATGATGTTTTACATGCTTTGGTCGCATGGATAGGCAGCTTAGCTGCAATCAGGCATGTCGTTCGACCCCCAATGTAACGATCACCATGACTTCGTCTATGCTTTCCACGGTTCGTGATTTGTATGCCTTACTTTCCGACGGGATTTTTAGCTCTCCATCTGGACTTGGGGATATTGTTACCTCAGTTGATCTACCCGAAGAATCAATTCTTTCCATTGGCTTCCCGGGGCAGCCAATTAACCCAAGTCAATATGACAATCCTTGGAGTCCTAGTAACCTGACAGGTTCAGTACTGTCGCTTGAGAATTTTTCAGTACTAGTTGATCAGATTCCCCAAATATCTCAGTTGTATTCACCAAGTGCGTATTCTGTTGATACACTATATGGCCAGATTGTAAATTCAGCTCAGGCTTCACTTACGCCACCTAGTTCGCAGGCGATGGCAGATTATCAAGCTGCATATGACTATCTGTATGCGGAGGCTGATAGACGGGATGCTGCTGGCAGAGTCGTCAAAGTTGCAATCGAAAAGCCTGAATACAAGAGATACCTTGAGAAACGGGCCGCCTATAACAATTCACTTCAGTCATACATGACATCATATTCAAGCCTAAGTACAACAGATCCAGCAAAGTGGGCATTAATTGGACCAGTTCTTCAGCAGCAGGTTGATCTTGCTTGGAGTGAGTTTAAAGCAGCATCTTCCCCATCACTTGAAAGAGCTTTGTCAATACTTAGACAATCGGGATCTGATGCCTCGACTTCAATTATTGACAATGCAAAGAAGAAATACTTAACTACTCAACAAGCAAGTCTTAGCTCTCCTGGTATAACTTGGCACTCCTCGTTTCCCATTCCGTACAACTGGTATAGCGAAACAGCGGCAGATCTTTTTAATGAAGTTTCAATAGATAGAGTCTCATTCAAGTTTCTACGAGTTGAGATTGTTCGCCCATGGCTAGATCTCAGCATGCTTTCTCTTCCGGGATGGTCAATTCCTGGACTGCCAGCTGGGTATTATTCGAATGGAGAATTCAGCGATAATACTGGAATCTTCCCACTACTACCAACAGCATTTATTGTCGCAAGAGATATTGATATCAAGGGTAGTATTTCTGGCCAAGAAGTAACGATCCTTAAGACGAAGGGTCCTCTGATTATAGGCTGGATAAGTCGCTTGCTACCTCCTATGCCTCCTAGATAAACAACTGTCAGGACTTTATAACTCTGACTTAGATGACAGTTAGTATCTAGTTTAACCTTTGATGAGCTGCAACTGGACATATGCCATTGAGCTGGTCTGGCTTTGTTGGCAGCCCACTTTCTTCGTGCAAGGCGGGGTACTTCCTACAGAAAAGAGGCTTCCACCCATGTGTTCAGGTCACCTCCATGGCACCGTGTTCACGGCAAGGTCGCCATAGAGGCGATATCCGGACCCAAGGCCCAGATCTTCCATTCCGATCAAGACTGTCAATGCACCTCATTAGATTTCGTTCAACGACTCAGTGGCAGAAGACATCAAGATCAGCTGGTCAGGCAGGGGCGTTGCATTGACAAAATCCTGTTGGAGTGGCTTTGGCCCACCGTCAAGTACAAGGAGGTCTACCTGCGCGCCTACAGCGACGGCTGGGAGGCCGAAGTCAGGCTGGCCCGCTTCCTGTGGAGGTACTGCCATTTACGACCCCGCAGCTCTCTGGGAGGCAGAACTCCCAATGAGGTCTACACTGAGATTGAACCCTGATCCTCCCGTCCAGGGATAGCGATGTCAGGGGCCAGCGCCGCCCAATAAAAGGCACCCACCTCAGAAGGCGTTGCCAAGCTCCTCCCCCTCCAGTCAGTCCGTCAGGACGAACGCTCCCTCATCCGTGTAGGTGGCTTCTGACTGGTCGCTGAACAAGAGAAATGCTGGGACGGTCGGGTAAGCCTATGCCGGGAAGGCTCGGGATGCCAGTGCTGGCCTGGGTTTCCCTTGATGACGCCCTTAAAGGGACAGGACAGAACCGATCACTGCTCGCCTAGGTCAGGCTGGCTGGGGCTGCGGAATCATCACGGCTGAGAGTCCTTGCGGTGGAAAGAGTTTCCCCGAGGTCCGCCTTATAGGGAACCACAGGAGAGCGATCGCTCAGATCCCTTCAGCTGGAGGGGATATCGTTGAGTAACCCCTTAAAGGGAATCAAAGGGACTCCAACGCTGAGAGCCCTTTCGGTGGAGGGTATTCCGTTGATCCCAGGTTTATAGGTAATCAGGGGAGAATCCTCGACGATGAGCCCCTTGCGATGGCAGGGATTCCCCCGAAGTCCTTTGAACAGGGCCTTATAGGGACTCCCGCACCAGAGACCGTCCAAAGCAAGGCGGGCTTTGGAGTCTGCCCGAGTTCCCCCTTAAAGGGACTTGAAGCGCAAGGCCATCAATTGGTACCTCGCCGATGAGCCCCAGTAGGTCCGCTAACACCCAGCCTTGAGATCCCTTCCAGAGCAGGGAGTCTGGCCGATAACACATGTATAGGGAATCAAACCCAACAGTGTGTCCAGCTTGCCCTGTGAGCAGCATCAGGCCGAACGCTGATCGCCAGTCCGGTGACTCAGGATGGAGCCCTTGAGACCGGCTGGGCTGCAAAGGATCTCCCGACCAGTTGCATTAAGGGAGAGACCCCAGTCCCGCCAATCATCAATCCATTTGGTATTGAGTGATACAAGTTCCGTAGGATACACAAAATCACTGGGGCTGAGATCCACTGCGCTGGAATGGATCTCCAGATGTCGTCCATTAGGGAAATAGCTGGTTCTCACCAGTGAACCCATCAGACCTGCATGAACCTCAGCTCAGGCTTAGTGACCCTTGAGATCCACTGCGCTGCAGAGGATTTTTTTAGTGCCCCGAAATAGGGACAGCACGCACCCCCCACTACCGCCCACCGAGAGGATCAACACCAGGCTCGATACCTGGGGTAAGGGGCATTCGCCAGGCGCTGGCTGTCCCGTGTCAATCAGGTTGACGGGTGGCGTCAATCTGGTTGACCGGTTGAGTCGCTTGTTCGGAGGTCCTCCGGAGCCTGAGATGGCAGTGGGAATCGGGATCGTGACCAGGCTGTCGCCTC
>NZ_JAGQCK010000007.1:0-123265 GCF_024346155.1 Cyanobium sp. Candia 9D4
CCACCCCGGAGCTGCCGGAGGTCCTGCACCTGATCGAGAGCGGCCACTTCAGCAACGGTGACAAGGAGCTGTTCCGTCCCCTGCTGGAGAACCTCACCGGCCGCGACCCCTTCTTCGTGCTGGCCGATTTCAGCGATTACCTCCGGGCCCAGAACGCCATCAATGCCACCTGGGCCGACCGCAGCCGCTGGAATCGGATGGCCATCAAGAACGCCGCCCGCAGCGGCTTCTTCTCCTCCGATCGCGCGATCAGGGAATATGCGCAGAGAATCTGGGACGTGCAGCCCTCTCCAGTGGCCATGACCGGAGGCCCCGGTCGCACCTGATCCTTAGCCCACCGTCAGCATGGTGGAGGGATTCAGGATTCGGACCATGACTCCCCAATCCTCAGGCGCCCTGACCACCATGCGGCTTCTGGCCCAGGGCCGGGACCTGCGGACCGTCGCCCCAGGGGAGGTGATCTTCCAGGCGGGTGACCTTGGCAACTCGGTCGTTGGGATCCTGGAAGGAGAGGTCAGGATCGACTGGGCCGGAGGTCGCGAGAGTGAACGCCTCGGCCCCGGCAGCACCTTCGGCGTGGGCGCCCTAGTGGACGCCCCGCACCTGCGCTTTGGCACCGCCACGGCCCAGTTGGACACCCAGCTGCTGGAAATGAAGCGGGAGGAGTTCCTGTTCCCGCTTCAGGAGTTGCCGATGCTCGCCCTGGAGATGCTGCACGGGCTAGAGGAGCGCCTGGGCGATCTGAAGCGGGCGGGTGGCGAGCTCAGTGGGCCACCCCCGGCATGAAACGCCGCTCATGCTGGTATCCCTTCAGCATGCGGTTCCAGTAGATCCAGGGCAGCACGTCCTTCTTGACCACCCACATGCTCCAGCGCTCCTGGGTGGGATCGAGGGGGAAGGAGGGAACGGGCTGGCCGTCGTAGTTGAACTCGGCCATGATCACCCGCCCGTAGCCGGTGATCAGCGGACAGCAGGCGTAGCCGTCGTAGCGGGCGGCCAGGGGCTGGCCATCGAGGTGGGCCAGCAGGTTGGCCACCAGCACCGGCGCCTGGCCCCGCACCGCCGCGGCGGTCTTGGAATTGGGCAGCGAGGAGACGTCCCCGAGGGAGAAGACGTTGGGATGGCGCACGTGCTGGGTGGTGAACTTGTCCACATCCACCCAGCCCCCCGGTCCGGCCACCGCCAGGGGGCTGGTGGCCACCACATCCGGGGCCGCCATCGGCGGGGTGACGTGCAGCATCCCGAAGGGGAGCACCTCCTCCCGCACCGTGTCGCCGTCCTTGACGGCGAAGACCGCCTCCTTGCTGGCGGCGCGCACCTCCTTGAGGGTGTGCAGGTAGCGGGGCTCGATGCCGCGGCGGGCCACCACCTGGCGCAGGGGTTCGGCGAAGGTGGGAATGCCGAAGATCCCCGGCGTGGCGGTGGCAAAGATCACCTTGGTCGCCGCCGCCACCGCCGGCGAGCGCTTGAAGACGTCGTCGGCCAGGTACATGATCTTCTGGGGCGCCCCGGCGCACTTGATCGGTGTGTCGGGGAAGGTGAAGATCGCGTTGCCGCCGGAGAAGGCCTGGATCGTCTGCCAGGTGTAATCGACCAGATCCTTGGAATAGTTGCTGGTGATGCCCTGGCTGCCGAGGGCCTCCGGCAGCCCCTTGATCCGGTCCCAGCAGAGCTTGATGCCGGTGGCCACCACCAGGGCGTCGTAGTGGAGCGTTTCGCCGTCGCTGCTGGTCACCGTGCCGGCCACCGGATCGAAGCCGGCGGCGGCGGCGCGGATCCAGCGCACCCCCTCGGGGATCAGGTCGGCCTCGGCCCGACGGGTCTGCTCGAGGCTGAAGACGCCGGCGCCCACCAGGGTCCAGCCGGGTTGGTAGTAGTGGTCGGGGGAGGGCTCGAGGATGGCGATCTCCAGGCCCGGCCGGGCCCGCTTGAGCTGGCTGGCCACGGTGAGGCCCGCAGCCCCTCCGCCGACGATCAGGATCTGGTGATGGGCCATGGAACGGGAATTCAGACGCGGAGGGCCCGGCAACGGCGAGGGGAATCGTTACGGTCCTGATCCTTCGTGGCACCGAAGCGCCAGCAGACTGAAGGGATCGAGAACCGGAGCAGGGCGATGTTTCTGAAGGTACGCCACAACGACGACGCCAGCCTGGTGGAGGTGCTGAACGTCAAGCAGTTGTTCAACCCCTTCGACACCCAGGTCCAGGGCCGTCTCCATGGCGGCGAAGAGATGCAGGATCCCCAGGAGTACGCCAAAACCGACCTGCTCTTTCCCTCCGGGGAGGCCCTGCCCCGCTGCTGGCTCGATTCCCACTACCAGAGCTGAAGGCCAGCCAGGGCCATCGCTGCTAAGACGCCTCCATGGCGTCCCACTCCCACCAGCACGACCACGGGCATCCCCACCGCCAGGGCTCGCCCCGGGCCTTCTTCTGGGGGGTGCTGCTCAACAGCGCCCTCTCGGGGCTGCAGCTGGCGATCGGCATCGGCTTCGGCTCCCTGGCCCTGATCGGTGACGCCATCCACAACCTGGGCGATGTGGCCGGCCTGCTGTTCGGCTGGGGGGCCGAACGGCTCAGCGCCCGGCCGGCCACGGCCCGCTTCACCTACGGCTTCGGCCGCAGCACCCAGCTGGCCTCGCTGATGAACGCGGCCCTGATCCTGATGGCGGCGGGGGTGGTGATCGTCGAAGGGGTGCAGCGGCTGCTGAATCCTGTGCCCGTGGTGAGCGGCCCGGTGGCCTGGGCGGCGGCGGCCGGCATCGTGGTCAACCTGCTCTCGGCCCGGCTGTTCGGCAGCGGCCACCACCACGATCTGAACCGGCGGGCGGCGGTGGTGCACCTGCTCACCGATGCCGCCGTCTCGGCCGCGGTGCTGATCAGCGCCGTGCTGGTGGGGCTGGTGGGCTGGATGTGGCTGGATGCGGCCACCGCCATCGGCGTGGGGCTGGCGGTGGCCTGGAGCGGCTGGGAACTGCTGGTGGAGGCCCTCAGCGCCAGCCTCGACGCCGTGCCGCGGGGCATCGACCTGGCCGCGGTGGAGGCGGCCCTGCGTGCCCTGCCCGGTGTGGAGGACGTCCACCATCTGCATGTCTGGGGCATGAGCACCTCCCGCGCCGCCCTCACCGCCCATCTCGTGGGCTCCGGCCATGGGCCGCTCGATGGAGACCTGCTGTCTCTGGCCCGGCAGCGGCTCGCCCAGCTGGGCATCAGCCACAGCACCCTCCAGATCGAGGCGCCCGGGAGCTGTGCGCAAGACGCGGCCCACGGGCCCCGATAGGCTGGCCCCAGCTTTCGGCGACGGACGCCTTGCGGTTCTCGCCCTCACTGCTGCCCAGCCACGTGCTGCCCGGCCACCTGCTGCCCAGTCACCTTGTGCCCAGGCTCAAGGGACGGGCCCGGCGCGGGCTGGAGAAGGGGCTGGCCGCAGCGGGCCTCGGCCTCGTGAAGCTCGATCCCCCCGACTCGCCCGCCCACCGGGCCGCCGAGCGCCAGCGGACCCTGCAGCGGCAGATCCTGGATCGCCATGACCAGCAGACGATCGCCGATGTGGAGGCCCTCAACGACCGGTATCGGTCACCGGTCCTCGGCAGCCTCCGGCCGATGGATCTGTTCCGGATGCTGGGGGAGTGCCTGGATCCGACCGACAACCGCCTGGGCTGCGCCAGCCAGCTGACCCACAGCCTGCAGGTGATCGAGGCGATGGTCGGCGACGGCGTGCTCGACGACGATCTGCTGCTGCTGGCCTTCCTGCACGACCTCGGCAAGCTGCTGCTGCTCACCGGTGAAGACCCGGCCAACGTGGTGGGCACCAATGCCATCCTCACGCCCAGGGCCAGGACCGGCCTCGACCAGCACATCTGCCAGTGGAACCACTGCGAATTCGGCTACCTGCGGTTCCGCTCCTTTCTGCCGCCCCATCTCAGCTGGACGATCCGGTACCACGGCCTCAAGGACACCACCCCCGTCGACTACATGAATGCCAGCGATGAACAGCACTTCAACGGCATCATGAAGCGCTTCCGCCACTACGACACGGCCTCCAAATCCATCGACATCAGACCCGAAACCCGGCTGGACGACTACCGAGATTTCATCGAAACGAGACTCCCCGATCGCATCCTTTTCTGATCAATTCGCAGCGTTGCTGTCATGCGCTTTCTTGTCGTTGGATCCGGCTTCGCCGGTGCCGTGCTGGCCAGGGAGCTTGCCGATCACACCGACCACTCCATCGATGTGATCGATGCCAGGGATCACATCGGCGGCAACTGCCACACGCACAGGGAACCGGAGACCGGCATCACCGTGCATACCTACGGAGCCCACATCTTTCACACCAGCGATCGGCAGGTATGGAACTACGTGCAACGCTTCACGGAGATGATGCCGTTCATCAACCGTCCCAAGGCCAGTATCGACAAGGGCATCTTCAGCCTGCCCGTCAACCTGCATACCATCAACCAATATTTCGGCAAGAAGTTCTCGCCTTCAGAAGCCCGGCAGTTTGTCGACTCCATCCGGCGCCATGACATCGAGCAGCCCCGGAACTTCGAAGAGCAGGCACTGCACTTCATGGGCGATGAGCTTTACCGGGCGTTCTTCCATGGCTACACGAAAAAACACTGGGGCTGCGAGCCTGAGCAGATCCCGGCCTCCGTGCTGAAGCGATTGCCGTTGCGCTTCAACTACAACGACAACTATTACTCCTCGATCTATCAGGGCATTCCCAGAGATGGCTACACCGCCATCTTCGAGCGGCTGCTCGACCATCCGCGCATCTCCCTGACGCTCAACCACCGCTGGCAACCCTCCGATGGCCAGGCCTATGACCATGTCTTCTACTCAGGCCCTCTCGATGGCTTCTTCGGCCACCGACGCGGGCGGCTTGGCTATCGCACGGTGTTCTGGGAGCGGCAGATCGAAACCGGGGATGCCCTGGGCCATCCAGGCATCAACTTTCCCTCCCTGGATGTGACCTTCACTCGCCGCAGGGAGCACAAGCATTACGAATACTGGAAGCAGCACGAGAAAACGATCGTGTTCACCGAATACAGCAAGGAAACGGGCACCGAGGATGAGCCCTACTACCCCAAGCGCCTGGCGGCCGACAAGGCCCTGCTGCATGGCTACCTGGGCGATTGCCTGCAGACGGAAAGGACCAGCTTCCTGGGCCGGCTGGGGCTCTACAAGTACATGGACATGCACCAGGTGATCGCCGAATCGCTCTCCCTGGCACGGGAATTCATCGCCGCGATCGCTTCAGGGGAGCCCAGGCCCACCTTCCCCGAGGCCTTTCGCCTCAGCCTCTCATAGCTTGTCGCCGACCACACCCGGTCCGTCCTCCTCCAGCTGGAACACCAGCCCCCGGTTGCGCTGAATGATGGCGGGATCGCTGCCGCGGCCGGCCGGATCGGGACACAGCCGCAGGCTGTTCCAGGCGTACCACTTCAAAGGAAAGGAACTGACCCGGGGGGATTGACGCATCCCGTCGCAGATCATGTAGTCATACCCATAAACCACCGGCTGACCGGTGAGCCAGCCATAGAGCCAGCGGCATCCGGCCTGGGTGAGGGAATAGGCATGGGTGCAGTACAGCGGGCAGGTCACGATGTCCTGGAGAATCGGCATCGGCCTGGAGATCACACGGCGGGAGAGCGACCTGAAGCGGGGATGGCGATCGAGGAAGCGAAAGACACTGGGGGTGGGCAGATGCTTGTAGAGGATCTGGGAACCGAGAAACAGCAGGTCCCAGTCGGCAGGGGTGGCGGCATGGAAGGCCCTGGCCTGGGTCGTCCAGATGGGCGGAAAGAACACATCGTCCTCGAAGATGTGCACCAACGGCAGATCCTGCTCGATGGCATGGGCCAGCAGACCCAGGTGGGAGAGCAGGGACCCCTGGGAGCCGCGCCGGGCCGTGAAGCGATCGACATCGATCGGCCTGCCCAGGCCATGACGCTCGAACAGGGGCTCCAGATCCTCCGATCGGGCATCCACGGCGGGCCAGATCGAGACCCGCGGGAATCCCGCCTCACCCAAGCGCTGGAGCAGCCCGTCGCGGCGATCGGGACGGCGCTCCAGATTGATGCAGAAGGCGGGGGCCTCCAGAAACGCCTGCCAAGGCCCCATGGCTGTTGCTCCCTGCCGACGCGAACGCTAGGGAACCGCCCCGTGCTCCGCCCGAATCAGGCCGGTGGGGCTCAGGGCTCGGTCCTGGCCGCCCGCTTGTCCTGCTCCAGCAGCTGCTCCACCAGGAGCTTGAGCAGCAGCGACACGATCGCCACGCCCCCCAGCACCATCGCCGCCCCGAAGGCCAGCTCGGTCTGGTAGTTCTTGTAGGCGTCCTCGACGAACAGCGGCAGGGTCTGGGTGAGGCCCTCAATGTTGCCGCTGACCACCGCGACGGCGCCGAATTCACCCAGGGCCCGGGCCGTGGTGAGGATCAGGCCGTAGAGCGCGGCCCAGCGCACCGAGGGGAGGGTCACCTTCCAGAACACCTGCCAGTTGGTGGCCCCCAGGGTGCGGGCGGCCTCCTCCTGCTCCCAGCCCTCCTCCTCCAGCAGGGGAATCACCTCCCGGGCCATGAAGGGGAAGGTGACGATGATCGTGGCCAGCACGATGCCGGGCCAGGAGAAGATGATCTTCCAGCCCAGGCTCTCGATGACGCCCCCCAGCAGGCCATGGGTGGGGCTGTAGAGCAGCACCAGCATCAGGCCCACCACCACCGGTGAGATCGAGAAGGGCAGGTCGATGATGCTGAGCAGCAGGGCCTTGCCCCGGAACTGGCGGCGAGCGATGGCGGTGGCCGCGGCCAGGCCGAAGATGACGTTGCAGGGCACCGCCACGGCGGTGGCGAGCAGGGTGAGGCGCAGGGCCGAGAGCAGTTCGTGGGACTGGAAGTTCTCGAGGAACGGCCCCAGGCCCCGGGCGAAGGCCGAAGCCACGACGCTCAGGGCCGGCAGCAGGATCACCACCCCCACGTAGACGCAGGCGATCAGGGGAATCAGGATCGCTCCCGGATCAGGGCCGTGCCGGCGGGACTTCGGACGTGGAGCCTGGGCGGCGGCGGGGGTCTCCAGGGTGGGAACGACGATGGTCATGGCGGACAGCCGACGGCGGGAACGGAACACGGACAGGAGAGGGGGAGATGGCCGAGGCAGGGGGCGGCGGGACGGGCGGCAGGATCAGGCCCCATCGCCCTGGTAGCGCTGGCCCCACACCTGCAGCAGGTTGATGACGAGCAGGCTCAGCAGGGAGAAGATCAGCATCACCGCGCCGATCACGGTGGCGGCATCGAAGTCGTATTCCTCCAGCTTCTGGATGATCAGGGTGGGGGTGATCAGATCCCGGAACGGCACGTTGCTGGAGATCATCACCACCGAGCCGTACTCCCCCACGGCCCGGCTGTAGCCCTGGGCCACCCCGCCGAGGATCGCCGGCAGAAGCTGGGGCAGCACCACCTGAAGGGTGGTCTGGAGCGGCGTGGCCCCCAGGCACCAGGAGGCCTCCTCCTGCTCCTTCTCGAGGGAGCGCAGCACGGGCTCCACGGTGCGCACCACGAAGGGCAGGGAGATGAACACCATCGCCACGGTCACCCCCGGGGCGGCGAAGGCCACCTTGAGGCCGAAGGCCTCGTGGAGCGGCTGGCCCAGCCAGCCGTTGGTGCTGTACACCGCCGTGAGAGCCAGGCCGGCGACGGCGGTGGGAAGGGCGAAGGGCAGATCGATCAGGGCATCGAGCAGGCGCTGGCCCGGAAAGCGGCAGCGCACCAGCGCCCAGGCCACCACCAGCCCGAAGACGCCGTTGATCACGCTGGCCACCAGGGCCAGGCCGAAACTCACCTTGTAGGTGGCGATGGCCTCCGGCGTGGTGGCCATCTCCCAGAAACCGGCGGGTCCCACTTCGGCGGCCCTGAGCAGCATGGCCCCCAGGGGCAGGAACAGGATCAGGCCCAGGTAGGTCCAGGTGATGCGCCAGGGCCAGCTGGGCAGCGCCAGGGTCGGCGTGCGCCAGCGACGCAGGAGGGCGGGGGTCATCGGGTCAGGGGAGCGGGACGGGGAAGGGGACGGCGCAGGGCGCGACGACGGCGTCAGACTAAAGGACGGTTCAGCGGTGCGCTTACCGGTATAGTCGGATCCTCCCAGCCACCCAGGCCGTTTCGATGGGCATCCGCGTCGCCAACGTCAGCAAGAGCTTCGGCGATTTCCGCGCCGTCGACGACGTCAGCGTCGACGTGGACAGCGGCTCCCTGGTGGCCCTGCTCGGACCCTCCGGGTCGGGCAAGAGCACCCTGCTGCGACTGATCGCCGGGCTTGAGGAGGCCGATGCCGGCCGCATCTGGATCACCGGCGAGGAGGCGACCGAGCGGTCGGTGCAGGAGCGCCAGGTGGGCTTCGTCTTCCAGCATTTCGCCCTGTTCAAGCACCGCAACGTGCGTCGCAACGTGGGCTTCGGGCTCGAACTGCGCCGCTGGAAGCCCGAGGCGATCCGCCGGCGGGTCGACGAGCTGCTCGACCTCGTGCACCTGCGGGGCTACGGCAACCGCTACCCCTCCCAGCTGTCCGGCGGACAGCGCCAGCGGGTGGCCCTGGCGCGCGCCCTGGCGGTGCAGCCCCGGGTGCTGCTGCTGGATGAACCCTTCAGCGCCCTCGATGCCAAGGTGCGCAAGGAACTGCGGGCCTGGCTGCGCAATCTCCACGACGAGATGCACGTCACCACCGTGATCGTCACCCACGACCAGGAGGAGGCCATGGAGGTGGCCGATCGGATCGTGGTCATGAACGAAGGCCGGGTGGAGCAGATCGGTTCCCCGGCGGAGATCTACGACCATCCCGCCTCCCCGTTCGTGATGAGCTTCGTGGGCGCGGTCAACGAGCTGCCCAGCGGCTCGCTGCCGGTGCGGCGCGATGCGGCCCCGGCGCTGCCGGCGGAGGGCCGGATCTTCGTGCGCCCCCACCATGTGCAGGTGCATGCCACCCCCCAGCCGGGCACCGTGCCGGCCCGCCTGCGGCGCCTCACCCACATGGGCCGCGACCTGCAGGCGGAACTGGTGCTCGACTCAGAAGAAGTGGTGGTGGCCCAGTTCCCCCGGGAAGAGGTGGACTACGCCAACCTCAAGCCCGGCGACCGACTGCATGTGATCAGCCGCCAGGCCCACGCCTTCCAGCCGGACTACTCGATCTGATCAGTCGCTCACCGCAGTGGCGGCACGGCGCCGCGGAAGTTCGGAATGAACCTCCGCCAGACGAGCATCGGCGAGGTACTGGGCCACGGCCAGGGGATCCTGGTGGCGCAGCAACTCACCGTTGCGGAAGACGAGGGTGAAGCGCTGGGGCTGGGGCTCATTGAGCCTGGAGCGGAAGTACTGGGCGGCCATGACGGTGATTGTTGATGCGTGGGTGTTGATGAACAGAAAAGACGCTGAAAATGGGGCGCCGAGAATTCGGCGCTGAGAATGGGGCGCTGAAACGCGTCGGCGCCCTCAGGGGATGCTGACCATCAGGTCGGTGTCGCTCACCTGATGCAGCAGACCGAGGCGCTTGAAATGGTTGAGGGTCTTGGTGACCGTCACCCGGGTGAGGCCGCAGATCTCTGCCAGGGCCTGATGGGTGAGGTTCATGTCCCGCAGGGAGAGGCGGTAGCCGCGGCTGCTCACCTGCCCGAAGCGGAGGCCGATCCAGCGCAGCAGCCGCAGCAGCCGTGAGTCGGCGCCGCGGACCCGGTTGATCTCGAACAGCTCTTCGGTGTTGCGGATCTGGTGATGCAGGAAGGCCAGGATCTCGGCCTCGCTGGGATGGCCCTGCTCCACCACCACCGTGGAGAGGCACTGGATCTCCACCGGACGCAGGGTGGAATAGGCGTTGGTCACCCAGTCACCCGGGCCCCAGAGGCCGAGGGTGAAGGATTCGCCCTCCTCGTCGTGGGAGGCGGTGCGGATGTAGCCGTCCTGGATCTTCCAATGAAGTCCGTCGGGCAGGACGTCATGGGGCAGGAGCGTGAGGCGGAGGGTCTGGGGCGTACGTGAGGTGGTCATGGCCGCAGGCGGAAAGCGATGGGGTGGGGGGGTTCAGGACAGAGCGGACGGCCAGCCTTCGGCTGGCGACAGGCATTCGCCGACAACAGCACATGGGGAGCCTGCGGGGACCCCAGAACCATACCTCACATTCCCCATCGGCAATGTGGCCTATTTAACGATCCGGCGCGGCCCGCTCAGATTCCGGCCCGTCCCGCTCAGATGAAGTACATCGCCTGGGCCTGGGCCAGGTGATCCCGCTGATCCAGCAGGTCCTGCAGGGTGGTGCCCGAGAGGATGGCGCGCCGCGCCTCTTCGAGCCGTTCCTCCAGCCGGCCCAGCACCTCGAATTCCGGGGTGGCGCCCTCGCCGCCGGCGCGGGGCGAGACATCCCCCTCCAGACAACTGACGATGTCATCGACACGGATCTCGGCCGGCGGCCGGGCCAGCTGGTAGCCCCCCTTCGGCCCGCGGATGCTGCGCAGGATCTGGCCCCGGCGCAGGCTGGCGAGCATCTGCTCCAGGTAGCGGTCAGGGATGCCCTGGCGCTGGGCGATCTCCGCCACCTGCAGCACGCCGCCGCGGGAATGGATGGCGGCCAGCTCCATCAGCGAGACGAGGCCGTATCCGGTTTTCGCGCTGAAGGCCAAGGGAATCCACGGTTGTCTTACGGGGATTGTGGCAGCCACCACCCCCGGACCAGCCAACGGCCAGGCACCGGGGGGATGTCATCCGCCCTACATCGCCGCGGCGGCGCGACGGATAGGTTTCACCAGTTCACCCATCGGACAACCGTGCTTTATCCCTTCTCCTCGCCGGTCCCGCCAGCCGCTCGCCGCCCCTGGCATCCCGGCCTGGTGGCCGCCCCCCTGGCCGTCGCCGTCGCCCTGGGGGGTTCCGGCACCCTGCTGCCCCTGAACGCCCAGGCCCAGCAACCGGCGCCACGGCAGGAACTGCTGCTCGTGTCCTATGCCGTCACCAAGGCGGCCTACGACAAGATCATTCCCCGGTTCACGGCCGACTGGAAGAAGCGGACCGGCCAGACCGTCGTCGTTCGCACCAGCTACGGCGGCTCCGGCTCCCAGACCCGGGCGGTGATCGACGGCCTGGCGGCGGATGTGGTGGGCCTGGCCCTGACGGCCGACACCCTGAAGCTCGAGGAGGCGGGCCTGATCCGTCCGGGTTGGGAAAAGGAGAACCCCAACAACAGCATCATCACCAACTCGGTGGTCGCCTTCTTCGTGCGGCCCGGCAACCCGAAGAAGATCCGCACCTGGAACGATCTCGACAACAAGAACGTGGAGGTGATCACCGCCAATCCCAAGACCTCCGGCGGCGCCCGCTGGAACTTCCTGGGCCTGTGGGGTTCGGTGACGGAGACCGGTGGCAATGAGGCCAAGGCCCGCGCCTTCGTGACCAACGTGTACCGCAACGTGGACACCCTGCCCAAGGATGCCCGCGAGGCGACCGACGTGTTCGTCAAACGCAACCAGGGTGATGTGCTGCTGAACTATGAGAACGAGGCGATCCTGGCCAGGAAGAGCGGCACCTGGAAAACCCCCTACATCGTGCCCACCACCAACATCCTGATCGAGGGGCCGATCGCCGTGGTCGACAGGAACGTGGACCGCAAGGGAACCCGCCGAGTGGCCGAGGCTTTCGCCAGGTACCTGTACAGCGAACCGGCCCAGCGGGCCTTTGCCGAGGAGGGATTCCGACCCGTCAACGCCAAGGTGAAGGCCGAGACGAGATCCCGATTCGCTCCGGTCTCGAAGCTGTTCACCGCCAGGGACTTCGGCGGCTGGGACACCATCAACAAGCGGTTCTTCGGCAAGGGAGGGCTCTGGGATTCGATCTTCTCCAAGTCCCGCTGAGCCAGCAGCCGGCCCCCTGAGCGGGGGAGCCGCAGGCCAGAGAGAGGGGGAGGGGGCCGGCCACGGGCACAGGGGAACTGGATAGCCGATCGGGATACCGGTGTATGCTCTGCCGAATTGTCGATCAGAAAACCGTGGTTTCCCCCTTCGCCCGTTCCGCCGCCCCCCTCGCCATCACCGGCCTCCTGCTGGGGGGTCTGGCCCTGACCGGCTGCAGCCCCCGGCCCGAGGGCGGCGCCAGCGGCGGTGCCGGTGCCGGTGCCGGCGGCGCTCCCCAGGAGCTGCTGCTGGTGAGCTACGCCGTGACCAAGGGGGCCTACGACCGGATCCTGCCCAAGTTCGAAGCCGACTGGAAGGCCAGAACCGGCCAGGCCATCAATGTCAAGACGAGCTACGGCGGCTCCGGCTCCCAGACCCGGGCGATCATCGACGGGCTCGATGCCGACGTGGCCACCCTCGCCCTGGCCGGTGACGTGCTCAAGCTCCAGGAAGCGGGCCTGGTGCAGCCGGGCTGGGAAAAGGATCTGCCCGGCGGCGCGATCATCACCCATTCGGTGGTGGCCTTCATCACCCGTGACGGCAACCCCAAAGGGGTCCGGACCTGGGCCGACCTGGCCAAGCCCGACGTCACCGTGGTGACGGCCAATCCCAAGACCTCCGGTGGTGCCCGCTGGAACTTCCTGGGGCTGTGGGGCTCGATCAGCCAGACCGGCGGAAGCGAGGCCCAGGCCAAGGCCTACGTCAGTTCGGTCTACCGCAACGTGGAGAACCTGCCCAAGGACGCCCGCGAGGCCAGTGACGTCTTCCTCAAACGCGGCCAGGGCGACGTGCTGCTGAACTACGAGAACGAGGCAATCCTCGCCAAGCGCAGCGGTGACCTCAAAGCCCCCTTCATCGTTCCCGAGGTCAACATCCGCATCGAGGGCCCGGTGACTGTTGTCGACCGCAACGTGGATCGCAAGGGCACCCGCAAGGCCGCCGAGGCCCTGGCCACCTATCTCCAGAGCGAGCCGGCCCAGGAGATCTTCGCCGAAGAGGGCTTCCGTCCGGTCAACCCGGGGGTCTGGAGCCGGGTGAAGGGCCGCTTCGCGCCGGTGAAGCAGCTATTCTCGGCCGGCGACTTCGGCGGCTGGAAGCAGATCAACGACACCTTCTTCGGCAAGGACGGGGTCTGGGACCAGCTGTTCAGCAGCTCCCGCTGATCCGGGCCTCCCCCGGTGGGGAGAATGGAGGCCTCGGTGGACCTCGGGTGATGTGTGAACTGCTGGCCCTCAGCGCCAACACCCCCACCGACATGCGCTTCTCCTTCCATGGCCTCACCCGCCGGGGGGGAGCCACTGGCTGCCACGGGGACGGCTGGGGGGTGGCCAGCTTCGATCCCGATGGCCGCGGGGTGCATCTCTACCGGGAGGACGCCCCGGCCGCCTTCTCGCCGATCGCCGCCCGGGTGGCGAGCCTGGATCTGCGCTCCCACTGCTCAATCGCCCACATCCGCAAGGCGACCCAGGGGGTGGTGGCCCTGGAGAACTGCCACCCCTTCCACCGGCGCTGGCAAGGGCGGGAATGGGTGTTCGCCCACAACGGCAACCTGCTGGGGCCGCTGCCGCCGACCCGGCTGTTCGTTCCGGAGGGGTCCACCGACAGCGAAGTGGCCTTCTGCTGGATCCTGGAGCAACTGAACGCCGCCGGTGCCGATCCGGCGGACCTGGACAGCATCTTCGACACGCTGGTGCTTTGCTCCCGGCAGCTGGAGCAGCAGGGCACCTTCAACTGTCTGATCAGCAACGGCAGCTGGCTGTTCGCCCACGCCAGCACCCGCCTGCACCGCATCACCCGCCGGGCCCCGTTCGGCCGGGCCACCCTGGCCGATGACGACCTCAGCGTCGACTTCTCCGAACTGGCCGGCGTCGACGACGTCGTGACGATCGTCAGCACCGAACCGCTGACCAGGGATGAGGCATGGCTGCCGCTTCAGGCCGGCGAGGCCGTCCTGCTGGTGGGGGGAGAGGTGGTGCGGCACCAGCCCCCTGGGGTGCCCGTCGAGCCCATCGGCTAAGCCAGGCAGAAGACATGGCGGTACCCCAGGTCGAGCATCTCCTCCGCCAGCTGAACGGCTGACGCCTGGATCGGGCCCCCACTGCCCCGTCCGATGCAGATCAGGGGCCAGGCCAGATCGGGCAGCAGGGCGCGGATCCGGTCCGGCTCCATCTCCGCCTCCAGCTGGACGGCACCCTGGAGGGCCTCGCCGAGGGGATGCTTTCGCTGCACCAGGGTGGCTCCTTCCCAGAGCAGGCGGCGCACCTCCAGGGGCTGAAGATCCTGGCGCTCGGCACGGGTGAGGAACTCCCGATCGCAGAGGGAGTCCTGACGGTCCCGGAGGCCATCGTGGTCGTGGTGATAGCCCATACGGAACGGAGGCAGAGTCCTTTTCGCCTGCAGCATGACCTGCATCAGGGGAACAGCCTGTGCGTTCAGGCCTTCGGCCATGTGTTCACAACCACGACTGAAGAGACAGGAGAAGAGCACCATGTCGGAGTGCTCCGAAGGAGTGCGAGTAAGGGACTTCAGGGATCCTGCCGAACAGCAGGATCCTTTTTCATGGGCGGCTCCCGGGAAGGGCCTTCCTGGATGGAATGGGTGCGGAACTCCGGCAGAACAGCCATTTTCATCGGTTTGTTGCCCGGATTACCGTAGTTAAGACCTTCAGGGCTGAAGATTGGGGCACCGCAGCAAGGATCCCCATGGCCACCGCCTTTGAGACACCAGGAGCCACGGGCCTTCCCGGCGATCTCCTCTCCCCCCGGCAACTCCTGCGTCTGCTGGCGAGCGCAGGGCCGAACGCTCAGGAAGCACCGGCCCTGATCATCGATCTTCGCTCCAGGCGCCGCTATCGCCGCAGCCATGTCCCAGGGAGTCACAACATTGCCAGCGGCTGGCTCATCAGCGGCGAGCTCCCCGATGGGGACCTGATCCTGGTGGGCGAGAGCACCCGGCATTCGGCCACGACGATCGACCATCTCCAGGCCCAGGGCCATGCCCGCCGCCTCCGCCATCTCGCCGGCGGTTTCGAGGCCTGGCACCACCAGGATCTGCCCGTGGCCGGACGGCAAGGCAAGGGGTGGCTCCAGGGGTTCCGGGGGATCCCGTGGCTGCGGCCGGCCCGCCTCCTCCGCCCGGCCTCGCCGCAGGAGGCCTGACCTTGACGATCACCCGCACGCACCCTCGCCGCGGCCATCGGCAAGCCGTCGAGCTGTTCCGCGAGCAGCCGTTGCGGCTGGAATCCGGGGAGACCCTGGGGCCGATCACGATCGCCCATGAGAGCTGGGGGCAGCCCGATGCTGCGCGCAGCAACGGCGTGCTGCTCCTGCATGGATTCAGCGGCGACAGCCACGCTGCCGGCCCGGCGGGCCCAGGCCACCCCACCCGAGGCTGGTGGGATGGGCTGATCGGCCCGGGCCGGGCGATCGACACCGACCGGTTCTTCGTGGTCTGCCCGAACGTGCTGGGGGGCTGCCAGGGCAGCACCGGCCCCGGCAGCCCGGCCCCCGACGGCAGGCCGTGGGGAAGCCGTTTCCCCTCGCTCACGATCCGCGACCAGGTGGCGGCGGAGGTGGCCTTCAGCGGCAGGCTCAAGATCCGGCGCTGGCAGGCGGTGATCGGGGGCTCCATGGGCGGCATGCGCGCCATGGAATGGGCGATCGCCCATCCCGGGCGGCTGGAGCGGCTGGTCCTGCTGGCCACGACAGCCCGCTGCTCCGCCCGGACCAACGATGTCCACCGCCGCCAGATCGACGCCATCCAGCAGGACCCGGCCTTCCTGGGCGGCGACTACTACGACCATCCCGGCGGCGGACCCCGGACGGGGCTGGCCCGGGCTCGGGCCATCGCCCGGCTCACCTACGGGGGCCTCGACGACGGGAGCGGGTTCCTGGAGCGCTTCGACGCCAACAGCTACATCGTCCTCACCCAGGCCATGGCCGGCCATGACGTGGGCCGCGGGCGGGGCGGGGTGGCCGCGGCCCTGGCCCGGATCAGCGTCCCCGCGTCCGTGGCCTCGGTGAGCTCCGACCGGCTCTTCCCACCCCACAGCCAGCGCGAGCTGGCCCGGGCGATCGCCGGGCCCGTCCGCTTCACCTCGATCGACAGCCACCACGGCCACGACGGCTTCCTGGCGGAACAGAATCAGCTCGCACCGATCCTGCGACAGGCGCTGGCCTGACGCCGGCGGGCCAGGGCGCGGGAGAGAGTCGGCAGCGCCGGGGTTCCATCGGCCGAGCGCAGCAGGGCCAGGCCCAGGACCAGGAGTGGCACCCCGATCAGGACCGGGGCCGTCAGCATGCCAAGCGCCAGCAGCAGGGTCGGGCCGAAGTTGTTGGGCACCGGAGGGAGGCTCTCGGGATGGACGGCGGACGCCTCAGGGGAACCGTGTGGGAAGAACGATCGTGACACGAACGATGGGGAGCGACACCATCGTCCTACCGAAAATCGATCGAGGGGAACGTCACTCGAACCACAGCAGGATGTGGGGCCGGATCATCGCTCGAAAAGCCAGCCACAAAGCAGACAGAACGCCGCGATGAGAACGAACAACTGGGGGGAGAAACCGATCACATGGCCGACAATCACACCCGCCAGAATCACCATCCAGGCACGCCAGTTCGGCCACGGACTGAAGAAGGAGTCCTCGCGGACGACTCCTGCCGGCGGCTTCTGGGATGTCCTTGCCGATGCCCCTGCGCCGGCACTGAGGGTGGAGGTGGAAGTGGAGCTGGGGTCTGGAGCTTGGCTCCCTGTCATGGCCAGTCTTTTGCGTTCATCCTGCGTCCCCATCGATGGACCCGATGTAAGTGGGAACACATCCCCGCGGTGGCGGACGGGCACGTCCCACTGACTAGGTTGTGACCCTTCGCGGTGCCGATCGGTGCTGAAGGATCCGTTCAGCCTCACCACGGCCGCCCGTTTCTGGCTGCGGCTGGGGCTGGTCAGTTTCGGCGGGCCGGCCGGCCAGATCGCGCTGCTGCATGCCGAACTGGTGGAGCGCCGGCGCTGGCTGTCGGAGCGTCGCTTCCTGCATGCGCTCAACTACTGCATGCTGCTGCCGGGTCCCGAGGCCACCCAGCTGGCCACCTACCTGGGCTGGCTGATGCACGGCCTGGGGGGTGCCCTGGTCGCCGGTGGCCTGTTCCTGCTGCCCTCGGTGGTGGTGCTGCTGAGCCTCTCCGCGATCTACGCCATCTGGAGCCAGCTGCCTTTGCTGGCGGCGGTGTTCTGGGCGCTCAAACCGGCGGTGCTCGGAATCGTGCTCCAGGCGGCCTGGCGGCTGGGGCGGCGCACGCTGCACAACCCCGCCCTGGCGCTGATCGCGGCGGCGGCCTGCCTGGCCCTGGCCGTGGGCCGGGTGCCCTACCCGGCCCTGATCATCGCCACGGCCCTGGTGGGCTGGATCGGCGGTCGGCTGCGGCCGGCCCTGTTCCGGGGCCCCGCGCCACGCACCTCCGCCGCCTCCGGGGCTGCCCCAACCCCGGAGGCCGCCCTGCACGGCGATGACACCCCCACCCCCGCCCACGCCCGCTTCCGCTGGCCCGGCCTCGGCCTCACCCTGCTCGGGGGCGGCGCGGCCCTCGCCCTGCCCCTGGCCCTGCTGACGCTGGCGGGGGGCTGGGACGGCCAGCTCGCCACCATGGCCCGGTTCTTCTTCAAGGTGGCCCTGGTCAGCTTCGGCGGCGCCTATGCCGTTCTCCCCTACGTGGCCCAGGGGGCGGTGGAGACCTACGGCTGGCTGGACGCCGCCCAGATGGTGGACGGCCTGGCCCTCGGCGAGACCACCCCGGGGCCGCTGATCATGGTGGTGGCCTTCGTGGGCTTCATGGGGGGCTGGAACGGCAGCGGCACCCTGGCGGCCGGCGTGGCGGCCGCCCTGGTGGTGGTGTGGTTCACCTTCCTCCCCTCCTTCCTGTTCATCCTGGCCGGCGGCCCCCTGGTGGAGGCAAGCCGCGAGGACCTGCGCGTCGGCGCACCCCTCACCGCCATCACCGCCGCCGTGGTCGGGGTGATCGTGAGCCTGGCGCTCTACCTGACCGGCCCGGCCCTGGCCCCGGGCGGCGCCCCCGACGGCGGCGCCGTGCTGGTGCTGCTGGTGGCCGTGGTGCTGCTGAGCCGGGGGCTCGGGGCCCTGCCGGTGATCGGCGCCGCCACCGCGGTGGGCCTGGGGCGCTGGTGGCTCAGTGGGGGGGGCTGAGGCCGGCGGTCAGGGGAGCATCCCGCAGGCGAACAGCTTGTTCATCACCGGCCCCGCCACCTGGTCGATGAAGCCCTGACGCAGCTGGGGATCGTCGTTGAGCATGTCGAGCACGCGCTGCTCCTGGGACCCACGCCGCTCGCTGCGGGCGGCCCAGAGCTGGTCGCAGCTGGATTTCTGGTAGCGATCGATCACCTTCTTGGCCACCAGGTTGACGACCGGGGACTGGGCAAGGACGGGGGCCGGGGTCAGCAGACCTCCGGAGAGACCGGCCGTGACACCGACGACAACACCCATCACGGCACCTGCGGCGATACCCGGACGGGCCAGCGGGCGGTTCAGCATGGAGCGCCAGGGGAGACGGTGTCCCCAACGTAGATCCGTGCCATCGGCCGGGCTCAGACCCATCGGCCGGGCTCAGAAGACGTCCAGGGGCTCCCGGCTGGGCGGCTGGACGGCACCACCGCTGAGGGCGTCAAGGCGCACGGTGAGCGTCGACGCCTGGCGACGGGCCGATTCCCCGCAGCTGCGCGGGGTGGGGAAGATCTTGCCGGGATTGGCCAGGCCCGCCGGGTCGAAGGCCTCCCGCACCAGGCGCATGGTGGCCAGGTCGTCGGGGGCGAACATCCAGTCGAGGTAGCAGCGCTTGTCGCTGCCCACCCCGTGCTCGCCGGTGATGCTGCCGCCCGCCTCGATGCAGAGGCGCAGGATGTCGGCCCCCAGCTCCTGCACCCGGTCGGTCACGCCGGGTTCATCGGCCCGATACAGGATCAGGGGGTGGAGATTGCCGTCCCCGGCATGGAACACGTTGGCCACCGGCAGGTCGTAGCGGCTGCTGAGCTCCTCGATCGCCGCCAGCACCGAAGGCAGGGCGCTGCGGGGAACGACGCCGTCCTGCACGTAGTAGGTGGGGGTGATGCGGCCGACGGCGGCGAAGGCGGACTTGCGCCCCTTCCACAGCAGGGCCCGGTCGGCCTCGCTGGAGGCCCGCCGGATCGTGCGGGCACCGGCCCGTCGGCAGAGATCCCCGGCGATCTCCACGGCGGCGGCCACCTCCCGTTCCTGGCCGTCCAGTTCGATCAGGAGCACGGCGGCCGCATCGCGGGGGTATTCGTCCCGGCCGAACAGGTCGTCGACGGCGTTGATGGTGAAGTTGTCCATGATCTCCATCCCGGCCGGCAGCACCCCGGCGGCGGTGACCAGCCGCACCGCCTCACCGGCGGCCTCCATGGCGGTGAAATCGGCCAGCAGCACCGCCACGCTCTGGGGCGCCCGCAGCAGCCGCAGGGTGATGGCGGTGGCGATGCCGAGGGTGCCTTCGCTGCCGATGAACACCCCGCGCAGATCCAGCTCGGGGGTCTCGGCCAGACCGCTGCCCAGGGTGGTGACCGTGCCGTCGGGGAGCACCACCTCCATCTCCAGCACGTGGTTGCTGGTGACGCCGTACTTGAGGCAGTGCACGCCGCCGGAGTTCTCGGCCACGTTGCCGCCGATGCTGCAGACCACCTGGCTGGAGGGATCCGGGGCGTAGTAGAAGCCGTCGCCGGCCACCGCCCGGGTGACCCAGCCGTTGATCACCCCCGGCTGGACGGTGATGCGCCGGTTGGCCAGATCGACATCCAGGATCGAGCGCATGCGACTGGTGGCGATCACCAGGGCTCCGTTCTCCGCCAGGGCGCCGCCCGAGAGGCCGGTGCCGCTGCCGCGGGCCAGGAAAGGCACCCCGTGGCGGTGGCACAGCCGCAGGATGGCGGCCACCTGCTCGGTGGTCTCGGGCAGCACCACCAGCGGGGGCTGGGCCCTGTGCAGGGTGAGGCCGTCGCAGTCGTAGGCCAGCAGCTCCTGGGGCGCCGCCACCACGCCTTTCGGCGGCAGGATGGCGCGCAGCCGACGCTCCATCGCGGCCCAGTCGATCGTCACGGAATGGGTCCGGTGGGCCGGTGCAGGGGGTGCCATTGCTTCCGAACTTACCGACGCCCGGCACCTCGGCACCCTTCTGGGTCAGGATGGGAAACGAATGCGTCCACCTTCCGCGGATCCCGCCTTGAGTTCGGCCACCCCTTCAGCGCCCGCCTCGGCCCCTTCCCTCCTCACCACCCGATCCGAGGAGATCTTCGCCGCCGCCCAGACCCTGATGCCCGGGGGCGTCAGTTCCCCGGTGCGGGCCTTCAAGTCGGTGGGCGGCCAGCCGATCGTCTTCGACCGGGTCAAGGGCGCCTACGCCTGGGACGTCGACGGCAACCGCTACATCGATTACGTGGGCAGCTGGGGCCCCGCCATCTGCGGCCACAGCCACCCGGAGGTGATCGCGGCCCTGCACCAGGCCCTGGAGAAGGGCACCAGCTTCGGCGCCCCCTGCGTGCTCGAGAACGAGCTGGCCGAACTGGTCATCGCCGCCGTGCCGTCGGTGGAGATGGTGCGCTTCGTCAACTCCGGCACCGAGGCCTGCATGGCCGTGCTGCGGCTGATGCGTGCCTTCACCGGCCGGGAGAAGGTGATCAAGTTCGAAGGCTGCTACCACGGCCACGCCGACATGTTCCTGGTGAAGGCGGGCTCCGGGGTGGCCACCCTCGGCCTGCCCGACTCCCCCGGTGTGCCCCGCGCCGTCACGGCCGGCACCCTCACCGCCCCCTACAACTGCCTGGAGTCGGTCAAGCAGCTGTTCGCCAACAACCCCGGTGAGATCGCCGGGGTGATCCTGGAGCCGGTGGTGGGCAATGCCGGCTTCATCACCCCCGAACCCGGCTTCCTCGAGGGCCTGCGCGAACTCACCAAGGAGAACGGCGCCCTGCTGGTGTTCGACGAAGTCATGACCGGCTTCCGCATCAGCTACGGCGGCGCCCAGGCCCGCTTCGGCGTCACCCCGGACCTCACCACCATGGGCAAGGTGATCGGCGGCGGCCTGCCGGTGGGGGCCTACGGCGGCCGGGCCGACATCATGGCGATGGTGGCGCCCGCCGGCCCCATGTATCAGGCCGGCACCCTGAGCGGCAATCCCCTGGCCATGACCGCCGGCATCAAGACCCTGCAGCTGCTCAGCCAGCCCGGCACCTACGAGCGGCTGGAGACCATCACCAAGCGGCTCATCGACGGCGTCCGCGCCGCCGCCGCCGAGGCGGGCATCCCCTTCTGCGGCGGCAGCATCAGCGCCATGTTCGGCTTCTTCCTCTGCGAGGGGCCGGTGCACAACTTCGAGCAGGCCAAGGCGGCCGACACGGTGCGCTTCGGCCGCCTGCACCGCGGCATGCTCGAGCGCGGCGTCTACCTGGCACCGAGCGCCTTCGAGGCCGGCTTCACCTCCCTGGCCCACAGCGACGCCGACATCGACGCCACCATCGACGCCTTCCGCGACTTCTTCCTGTCGCTGGCGTGAGCGTCGGTCGTCTCCTGAGGGTCGGCACCGGGCTGCTGACCCTGACCCTGCTGGCGGGCTGCGCCGCTGACCCCGGCAGCAAGCCCGTCGACGTGGCCGGCGGTGTGCCGGTGGGGGCGGTGCTCGCCCTGACGGGCAACGCCAACGTCTACGGCCAGGACCAGAAGATCGGCCTGGAGCTGGCGCTCCAGCACCGCAACGGCGCCGGCGGCATCAACGGCAACCCCCTGAAGCTGGCGCTGGAGGACAGCGGCAGCGACGAACCGGGGGCCAACGCGGCCTTCACCCTGCAGATCAACCGGGGCGTGCTGGCCCTGGTCGGCCCCACCCTCTCCCAGCAGGCCTTCTCCGCCGACCCGATCGCCCAGCGCCGCGGCGTGCCGGTGGTGGCCCCCTCCAACACCGCCACCGGCATCCCGGAGATCGGTTTCTTCATCAGCCGGGTCTCGGCCCAGAGCTCGGTGATCGCACCCCTGGCCATCGAGCGGGCCCTGAAGATCCAGCCCGGCCTGAAGCGGGCGGCGGTGTTCTACGCCCAGGACGACGCCTACAGCACCGCCGAGACCACCATCTTCCAGAAGGCCCTCAAGGGGAAAGGTCTCGATCCGGTGACGGTGCAGCGCACCCAGCTCAACGACCAGGACTTCCAGAACCAGATCAGCGCCGCCCTGCAGGAGCGGCCCGACCTGATCGTGCTGTCGCTCCAGGCGGTGGACGGCGGCAACCTGATCCGCCAGCTGCGGGAGCTGGGTTACAGGGGCCTGATCGTGGCCGGCAACGGCATGAACACCCCCAACATCTACCCGATCTGCCAGAAGTACTGCGACGGGCTGCTGATCGCCCAGGCCTACAGCCCCGAGCTGGACACCCCCGCCAACACAGCCTTCCTCAAGGCCTTCCAGGCGGCCAAGGGCGGCGCCATCCCGCCCCAGCTCACCGCCCAGGCCTACACGGCCCTGCAGGTGATCGGCGAGGCCTTGGTGCGGCTGGACAAACGCCAGCCCCTGAAGGGGGCCACCCTGACGGCGGCGCGCAAGGCGCTGATGGAGGAGATCCTGGCCGGCACCTACGCCACCCCCCTGGGGGAGATCCGCTTCACTCCGGAGGGAGAGGTGATCCAGAGCCAGTTCTTCGTGGCCCAGGTGCGCATGGATCCGGGCGGGCGCAGCGGACGCTTCGCCCTGCTGAAGTAGGCGCCTGGTGGACCTGCTCCAGATCCTGGTCAACGGTCTGTCGGTGGGGGCGGTCTACGGCCTGTTCGCCCTCGGCTACACCCTGGTGTTCTCGGTGCTGGGGGTGATCAACTTCGCCCATGGGGCCGTGTTCACCCTGGGGGCCTACTTCACCTACCTGCTGATCGGCGGCGCGGTGGGGGCCAACGGTCTGCTGGCCGGCTTCCAGCTGCCCGTCGCCCTGCCCTTCTGGGGTGCCCTGCCCCTGGCGGGCCTGGGGGCGGCCCTGGTGGCCCTGCTGGTGGAGCGGGTGGCCTTCCGCCCCCTGCGCCGCCGCCGGGCCGACCCGCTGCTGGCCCTGATCACCAGCCTGGGGGCCGGGGTGATCCTGGTGAACCTGATCCAGCTGCTGGTGGGGGCGGAAAGCTACGCCATCCCCACCGGCGCCCTCGGCGGCCTGCCGGCCTCCTTCCCCCTGCTGGGGGCCCGGGTGCGCACGGTCCAGGCCCTGCTGCTGGGCGTCGCCGTGCTGCTGCTGGCCCTGCTCACCCTCTGGCTGGAGGGCAGCCGCAACGGCAAGGGGCTGCAGGCGGTGGCCGAGGACCCCGAAACCGCCCAGCTGCTGGGCATCGACAGCACGGCCATGGTGCGGCTGGCCTTCGGCCTCAGCGGCTTCCTGGCCGGGGTGGCCGGCGGGCTGGTGGGGCTGAGCGTCAGCATCGCCGGGCCCTACTTCGGCATCGGCTACGGCCTCAAGGGGCTGGCGGTGCTGGTGCTCGGCGGACTGGGCAGCGTGCCGGGGGCGGTGCTGGGCGGGCTGATCGTCGGGCTGGCGGAGGCGTTCGTGCCGGCCGACTGGTCGGGCTGGAAGGATGCGGTGAGCTACGGCTTCCTCTTTCTGGTGCTGCTGCTGCGGCCGCGGGGGCTGCTGGGCCGGCCGCTGCCCACCAAAGTGTGAGGGCCATGGACGCCGCCCTGCTCGAACAGATGCTGCTCGGCGCCCTGCTGGCGCTCTCGGTCTACCTGCCCCTGCGCTGCGGCCAGCTGTCCCTGGCCACCCCGGGCTTCTATGCGGTGGGCGGCTACGTGGCCGCCCTGCTCTCCACCGGCGTTCCCGCCTTCGCCGGCAGCGGCGCCACCTCGCCGCTGCCGGCCCTGCTGGCGGAGATGGCGCTGGGCGGGGCCCTGGCGGGGCTGATCGCCCTGGCGATCGGCGGGCCGGTGCTGCGGCTGCGGGGCATCTACCTGGCCATCGCCACCATCGCCCTGGTGGAGATCCTGCGGGTGTTCAACCTCAACCTGCCCTTCACCGGCGGGGCCATGGGGATCTTCGGCATCCCCCAGCCCTTCGCCCACGCCGAGGGCTATGTGCTGTTCACCCTGGTGCTGCTGGCGCTGGCCTGCTGGCTGTGCCATCGGCTGGAGGCCCTGCGGCTGGGGCGGGCCATGGCCGCCATCCGCGACGACGAACTGGCGGCCGCCTGCGTCGGCATCGACACCCCCCGCACCAAGCTGATCGCCTTCGTGGCCAGTGCCGTGCTCGCCGGCGTCACCGGCGCGCTGGCGGCCCATTTCTTCAACTCCTGGAACGCCCGGGCCGGCAGTTTCGACGCCAGCATCACCACCCTGGCCTTCGTGGTCTTCGGCGGTTCCCGCCTGTGGCCGGGACCGGTGCTGGGGGGACTGGTGCTCACCGCCCTGCCGGAGCTGCTGCGGCCCGTGGGCGACCTGCGCCTGATCCTGTTCGGGGCGGTGATCCTGCTGGGTCCGCTGTTCTTTCCCCAGGGGCTCGTCACGGCGGAGCGGCTGGGCTGGCTGGCCGCCCTGCTCGGCCGTCGCCGCCACCGGGGCCGCCAGGCTCCCCAGGCCCCATGAACCAGAGCCCCGACGGCACCGCCCCGGTGCCCCTGCTGCAGGTGGAGGCCGTCAGCTGCCGCTTCGGCGGCCTGCTGGCCCTCGATCAGGTGAGCCTGGCGCTGGAGGAGGGAGAGATCTTCGGCCTGATCGGCCCCAACGGCGCCGGCAAGACCACCCTGTTCAACGTCATCTCCGGCCTCACCACCCCCAGCGGCGGCCGCTGCCTGTGGCGGGGCGCGCCCACCACGGGCCTGGGGGCCAGCGGTCTCAACCGGCTCGGCATCGCCCGCACCTTCCAGAACCTGCGCCTGTTCGAGAGCCTCTCGGTGCGCGAGAACGTGCTGGTGGGCCTCCACCATGCGGCCCGCACCCCCCTGCTGGGGGCCCTGCTGGCCAGCGGCGGCTTCCGCCGCCACCGGAGGGGCCTGGAGGATCGGGCGATGGAGCTGCTCACCCTGCTGGAGCTGGAGGCCCTGGCGGAGCAGCGGGCCGGGGACCTGCCCTACGGCGACCGCCGACGGCTGGAGATCGCCCGGGCCCTGGCGACGGCCCCGCAGCTGCTGCTGCTGGATGAACCCGCCGCCGGCATGAACCCTGCCGAGAAGGACGACCTGCGGCGGCTGATCGGCACGATCCGCGAGCAGTTCGCGCTGACGGTGCTGATCATCGAGCACCACGTGCCACTGATGATGCAGCTCTGTGATCGGCTGGCGGTGCTCAACTTCGGCAGGCGCATCGCCCTGGGCAGCCCCGCCGAGGTGCGCACCGACCCGCGGGTGATCGAGGCCTACCTGGGTGGCTCGGGCGGCGGATCGGCAGGTGGCTCTGGCGATGCCGCCGGAGACGGCCGATGACGGCCCCGCTGCTGGAGCTGCGCCGGCTCACCGTGCGCTACGGCGCCCTCACCGCCCTGCGGGGCCTCGATCTGCAGGTGAGGGAGGGGGAGCTGGTGGCCCTGCTGGGGGCCAACGGTGCCGGCAAGAGCACCACCCTGCGGGCCATCTCCCGGCTGGTGGGCGCCGCGGCCGGCCAGGTGCTGTGGCGCGGCGCCGACCTGGCGGGGGTGAGCACCCACCGCACGGTGCGCCTCGGCATCGGCCATTGCCCGGAGGGCCGCCGGGTGCTGGCCCGCCAGACCGTGGCCACCAACCTGGAGCTGGGGGCCTGGCTGCGGCGCGATCGGGCCGGCATCGCCGCCGACCTGGAGCGCTGCTACGGCCTGTTCCCCCGCCTGGCGGAGCGGCGCCGCCAGCTGGCCGGCAACCTTTCGGGGGGCGAGCAGCAGATGCTGGCGATCGCCCGGGCCCTGATGGGCCGGCCCAGCCTGCTGCTGCTGGATGAGCCGAGCCTGGGCCTGGCTCCGAAGCTGGTGGCCGAGGTGATGGCGGCCCTGGCGGCGCTGCACGCCGGCGGGCTGTCGATGCTGCTGGTGGAGCAGAACGCCACCGCCGCCATGGAGATCGCCGACCGCGGCGTGGTGCTCGAAGGCGGCAGCATCGCCCTGGAGGGCAGCGCTGCCGCCCTGCTGGCCGATGCGGGCCTGCGGGCCTCCTACCTGGGGAGCGGCTGAGGATGCCGCCGGTGACGCTGCAGGAGCCACTGCTGGTGCCGTTGCTGCTGGGCGGCCTGCTGGCCGTGGCCCTGGCGCTGGTGCGGGTGGTGGGTCGCCCCTGGCTGGAGCGGACGATCCTCGAGACGGACACCCCCTCCGGCAAGGCCTTCGACGCCCTGCTGATGCTGGCGATCGCCCTCAGCGTGCTGGCGGTGGTGCTGGAGAGCGATCCGCTGCTGCGGCAGCGCTGGGCCGCCGCCTTCCTGGGGCTGGAGTGGGGCTTCACCCTGCTGTTCAGCCTCGAGTACCTGCTGCGGCTGCTGCTGGTGGCCGAGCCACGGCGCTACGCCACCAGCTTTTTCGGGCTGGTGGATCTGCTGGCGATCCTGCCCACCTACCTGGGGCTGCTGATCGGCGGCGGCCAGCTGTTCCTGGTGGTGCGGGTGCTGCGGCTGCTGCGGGTGTTCCGGGTGCTGAAGCTGGGCGCCTACCTGCAGGAGGCCGAACTCCTCTGGAGCGCCCTGATCGCCGCCCGCCGCAAGATCACCGTGTTCCTGCTGGCGATGGTGACGCTGGTGATCCTGATCGGCGCCTTCATGTACGTGATCGAAGCCGGCAACGACGGCTTCCGCAGCATCCCGGTGGCCATCTACTGGGCCTGCGTCACGATCACCACCGTGGGCTACGGCGACGTGGCGCCGGTGACACCCCTGGGGCGTTTCATGGCCTCGGTGGTGATGCTGATCGGCTACAGCATCATCGCCGTGCCCACCGGCATCCTCAGCGCCGAGATCGGCCTGTCGGTGCTGCGGCCGGCCAGCCCGCAGGCGGCAGGCCCCTGCCCCGCCTGCGGGCTGGGTGGCCACGAGGCCGACGCGCGCCACTGCAAGCACTGCGGGGCGGCGCTGGCCGGGAATGCTCTCGGTGAGAATCTCCCCAGTCGCGACGAGCCCACCCCAGGTGCCCATGGAGGAGCCGAGCCCCAGCGCTGAACTCCTGGCCGCGGGCTGGTCGGAGCAGGACGTGCGTCGCTACCGCCAGTTGGGGACCTACCGCAGCCGCTGGGGCGCCGCCAACCTGGATCGTGACGAGCGGCGCTTCCTGCGCAGGGGTGACGAGGCCCTGCGGACGATCCAGCGGTCACCGGCACCGGCTCCGGTCTCACGCGCGGGCCTGGCCGATCTCCACCCGAGCTGTTTCGTGGCGCTGGATTTCGAGACAGCCGATCAGGGCCGGGACAGTGCCTGCTCGATCGCCCTGGTGCGGGTGGAGGGGCGGACGATCGTGCGCCGCGAGCACCACCTGATCCGGCCGCCGCGCCGGACCTTCCTGTTCACCTCCATCCACGGGATCAGCTGGGCCCAGGTGGCCGATGCGCCCAGCTTCGCCGAACTCTGGCCCCAGCTGGCGGCCTGTCTGGAGGGGGCCCAGTTCATCGCCGCCCACAACGCCAGCTTCGATGCCGGGGTGCTGCGGGCCTGCTGCGAGCAGGCCGGCCTGCGGCCCCCGGCCCAACCCTTCGTCTGCACCGTGCAGGTGGCCCGGCGGGCCTGGAACCTGCGCCCCACCAAGCTGCCGGATGTGTGCCGGCATCTGGGGCTGCCGCTCCGGCACCACGATGCCCTCTCCGATGCCGAGGCCTGCGCCGGCATCGTGCTGGCGGCCGGTCAGGGGGTGACGGCCGGGTTGGCCCGCAGCCGCTGAGGTCGCCACTGGCTGACGCCAAGGGCGACCAGGAAGCCGAGGAACTGCACGATCACCACGCAGGGGCCCGACGGCAGGTTGGTGAGGCCCGAGCCGAGCAGCCCCAGCACGGCGCAGCCGCCGCCGATCAGCGAAGAGAGCACCAGGTAGGTGCCGAAACGGCGGCTCACCAGCCGGGAGGCACAGGCGGGGATCACCACGAAGGCGCTGATCAGCAGCACCCCCACCGCCTTGATCGACACGGCCACCACCACGGCCAGCAACAGGATGAAGGCGATGCGATGCCACTGGCTGCCCACCCCGAAGGCGCCGGCCAGATCGGCATGGAGGGTGACCAGCACCTGGGCCCGCAGGCTCACCAGCAGGTAGGCCACCGCCGCCACCAGCAGCACGGCGATCAGGCCGAGATCCAGCCAGGAGATGCCGAGGATGTCGCCGAACAGCAGCTGCTGGATGCCGCCGGTGTAGGTGGTCACCAGGCTGAGGGCGACCACGGCGAAGGCCAGGGAGGTGGAGTAAACGATGTTCAGCAGGGCATCGGTGGGCAGCTGGCTGCGCTGCACCAGCAGGTTCACCAGCAGGGCGAACAGCACCGCGAAGGGGATCAGCACCAGGGTGGGGTTGAGCCCCAGCAGGATCCCCAGGCTGAGGCCCAGCAGGGCCGAATGGCCCAGGGCATCACTGAAGAAGGACAGCTGCCGCAGCACCGCGAAGCTGCCCAGCAGACCGCCCAGGGCCCCGGTGAGCAGCCCGCCCACCAGGGCCCGCTGCATGAACGGCTGCGTGATCACCGCGGCAAGCGGGGAGAACTCCGTCATCGGATCCGGGGGCTGCCCTCGGGTGCACGGGGCCGGCGGAGGTCGGGGGCATCGGCCGGGTCGTAGAGCCGCTCCAGCTGGGCCCGGGAGAGGGCCAGTTCGGGACGGCCGCTGCAGCGCAGCTGGCGGTTGAGGCACAGCACCTGGTCGCAGCTGCGCCGCACCATGTCCAGGTCGTGGGAGACCTGCAGCACGGTCCAGCCCTCACTGCGGCGCAAGTCGAACAGCAGCCGGTGGAACTGCTCGGTGGAGGGGGCATCCAGGCCGGCCTGGGCCTCATCCAGCACCAGCAGGCGCCGGGGCCGCACGACGCAGAAGGCCAGCAGCACCCGCTTCAGCTGGCCCCCCGACAGCTCGCTCAGCAGGCGCTCGGCCAGCGGACCGCAGCTGGTCTTGGCCAGGGCGGAGCGCACGGCGGAGCGGCGTGCACCGCCGCCGCTCCAGGGCAGGCGCGGACCGGGAGGATCCCAGCCGAAACCGACGAACTCGGCCACGGTCAGCGGCAGGCGCCCCTGAAGCGGCAGGGCCTGGGGGAGGAAGGCCAGCTGGGCCCGGACCGGTGCCGGCAGCTGGCCGGCGGGCCCCAGCCGGTGGCCAAGGATCCGCACCTCCCCGGACTGGCGGGGGATCAGGCCGAGGATCGCCCCCACCAGCGAGCTCTTGCCGGCCCCGTTCGGCCCCACCAGGGCGGTGTCGCTTTCGGCAGCGAGCTGGAAGCTGACGTCGTCCACCGCCAGCACCCCGTCGCGCAGCACCCGCAGGCCCTCGACCTCCAGCACGGCCATCAGCGGAAGGCGCTCACCAGGTCGGTGACGTTGCGGCGCATCACGTCGGCATAGGTGCCGGGGTTGCGGGAGGCCTCCTCGGTGCCGGTCTCCAGGGGGTTGAAGACGCTGATGCGGATGCCCAGATCCCCGGCCAGGGCGTTGAAGGAGCGGTTGCCCTCCTGGGGTTCGCTGAGCAGGGCCTTGAGCTGGGTGCGCTTGACCGTCTCCGCCACCCGGGCCAGATCGGCGGGCGAGGGGTTCTGCTCCGGCACATCGACCAGGTACTCGGCCTTGAGGCCATAGCGGTCGGCGAAGTAAGGGGCGAAGTCGTGCAGAACCACGAAGGTCTTGCCCCGGAACGGCGCCAGCTGCTTCTCGAAGTCCGTGTTGAGCTGGCGCAGCTGGCCGGTGAAGGCGGCGGCATTGCGGCGGTAGCCATCGGCGCAGGCGGGGTCGGCGGCGATCAGGCCATCACGGATGTTGTCCACCTGCTGGGCGGCGCGCACCGGATCGAGCCAGATGTGGGGATTGATCGGGCCATGGTCATGGCCGTGGTCATGATCGTGGCCGCCGGCCTCGGCGTGGTCGTCGTTATGGCCGTGGTCGTCGCCATGGCCGTGGTCGTCGCCATGGTCATCGTGGGACTTGGCGGGCTTCTCCGGGTTCTCCAGGGTGGGGATGCCGCTGCTGGAGTCGATCACCTTCAGGTCGGGGTTCTCGGCGCCCTTCACCAGCTTGTCGAGGAAGGATTCCATCTCCAGACCGTTCTTCACCAGTACCCGGGCGTTCTTCAGCGCCGCCACATCCCCGGGGCGGGCCTGGAAATCGTGGGGACCGCTGGCGGCGGGGATCAGGGCCGTCACCTCGGCGCAGTCGCCGGCCACGGCCCGGGTGAAGAGGGTGATCGGCAGGAAGGTGGTCACCACGCTGGGCCGGTCGTTCCGGCCGGTCTGGGCTTCCGGCGCCTGCACCGCCGGGCGGCAGCCCAGGAGCAGGGCGGAGAGCCCGGCGGCCATGGCCAGAACGGGACGACGGACGGGGGGCTGGATCATGGGGCGAAACCTCCGGAACGGGGTGGGCGTGAAGGCTGGGGGCGAGAACGGACGGACGGGGGCAGGGTGACCGGCCAGAGCCACCACTGCCCCTGGTCGCCGCCGGCGGCGAGGTGGCGGCCATCGGGACGCCAGCTCAGACAGGTGATCGCCTGGCCGTCGCCCTCCAGGAGCTGCTGCAGGCGGCCGCGGCCATCCCAGAGCGCCACGGTGCCATCGCTTGAGGCGCTGGCCAGCAGACTGCTGCCGGGGGCGAAGGCGACCGCGTTGACGCGGCCCTCATGCAGCACCAGGGGCTCCGGTTTCCAGCCCTTGGCGCCGCGATCCTGCTGGCTCCAGATCACGGCGATGTCGGTGGAGGCCACAGCCAGCAGGGGGGCCAGGCGCCCCGGCTGATCGCACCAGGCCAGGGACCGCACCTTGCCCGGGAAGCCGCTGAACTGCCAGCCGCGGCCGGCCGCGGCGTCGGGCCAGAGCATCAGCGAGCCGTCGAGCTGGCCGCTGGCCAGCAGGGTTCCCTGGTCGGACCAGCCCAGAACAACGCCGGCCGAGCCCGTGGCACAGCGCTGGGGCGGCTCCCCGGGGTCGTCCGGCCGCCAGAGGAGCACCTCGCCGTGGCAGGCGGCCGCGAGCCGTTGGCCATCACGGCTCCAGGCCAGGGCCAGCACGGTGCGCTCCAGCTCCTGGCTCTCCTCCCGCAGCGACCGGCGCTCCCCATCCCAGAGCCGCACCCGCCGGCCGGCCCCCAGCGCCAGCAGCGATCCCTGGGGCCGCCAGGCGGCCGCATCCAGCCAGCCGGCCTGCAGCGGCACGGGGTCGAAGGCCATCGGCCGCACCCCGGTGCCCCCCATCTCCCACAGCAGCACGTCGCCGTTCTGGCCCGCCGCCATCAGAAAGCGGCCATCGGGACTGAAGCCGAGCACATCGAGGCTGCTGTCCCGCTCCCCGCGCAACAGCTCCTCGCAGCCCGCCCGGAAATCGAGCAGCAGCAGCTCACCACCGGCCGTGGCCATCGCCAGGAACTCACCATCGGCCGACCAGGCCTGGGCGGTGATGGCATTGCCGCAGGTGCCGCTGAGCCGCTCCCGCACCAGTCTGCGGAGGGGCCATGGCCGGATCAGGCGACACAGGCCTCGAAACCGGCCCGCAGGGCGGGTTCATCGAGATCGCGGCCGATGATCACGAAATCGGTTCGGGGGGTTTCATCCGCCCGCCAGGGCCGATCCCTGGCGCTGTCGATGAGCATGTGCACCGACTGGAAGACGTAGCGGTGGCTCTCGCCGTCGATCTGGAGGATGCCCTTCATGCGGAACAGATCGGGACCCCGCTCGCTCACCAGCCGATCGATCCATTCGCCCAGTTTCTGATAACTCATCGGCCGCTCCTCGATGAAGGCCACCGAGCTGACGGCATCGTCATGCTCATGGTCATGGTCGGAGGCGAGGAACTCCGGATCGATCGCCAGGGCCCGCTCGAGCTCAAAGGCCCCCACGCCCAGGATCTGGTCCATGGCCGCATCGGCCCGGCAGGTGGGAATCACCCGGGCCAGGGGATTGATGGCCCGGGTGCGCTGGCGGATGGCCTCGAGGGCCTCGGCTTCCACAAGGTCGGTCTTGTTGAGCAGCAGCACATCGGCAAAGGCCAGCTGTTCCTGCACCTCCTCGCTCTCCCAGTGCTGCTCCACATGCCGGAGATCGACGAGGGTGACGACGGCATCGAGCCGGAGCTGCTCCCGCAGGTCCTCGTCGACGAAGAAGGTCTGGATCACGGGAGCCGGATCGGCCAGGCCGGTGGTCTCGATCACGAGGTGGTCAAAGCGGTCGCGGCGCTTCATCAGGTTGCCGATGATGCGGATGAGATCACCACGAACGGTGCAGCAGATGCAGCCATTGTTCATCTCGAAGATCTCCTCATCGGCCTCGATCACCAGCTGGTTGTCGATGCCCACCTCGCCGAATTCATTGACGATCACCGCCACCTTGAGGCCGTGCTCGTGGGTGAGGATGCGGTTGAGCAGCGTCGTCTTGCCGGAGCCGAGGTAGCCCGTGAGGACGGTGACGGGCAGGCGTTCCCGATCAGGTGCCGGGGAAGGGGCCGAGCGCATCGGTGCAGAGCCCAAAGGGCCGGGCATGGGAATCATTTTCAAGCTAGCAGTCCCGGCGCCCCTGGCCGCCCCAGCGGGCCCTCCCGACGTCCGCGTCCACCAAACCGCTTCCATCACTACCGCTCCGCTGCGGCGGGCTGCCTACGGTTCAGTCCCGGGGATCCGCCCGATGGCCCCCTCCGCTTGATGGCCCAAGAACGCTTCTTCCTCGAGCTGGATCCGCCCCAGAGCGCCATGGCCGAGTGGCCCCACGTGGTGATCGTGGGCGGGGGGTTCGCCGGGCTCAAGGCCTGCCATGTCCTGGCGGGACAGCCGGTGCGCGTCACCCTGATCGACAAGCGCAACTTCAACCTGTTCCAGCCGCTGCTGTACCAGGTGGCTTCCGGTCTGGTGTCGGAGGCGGATGTGGCGTCCCCCCTTCGCCAGATGGTGGGCCAGGTCCCCAACATCCAGATCCTGCTGGGCGAGGTGGTCGACATCGACACCGACGCCAGGGAGGTGGTGTTCAACGACCACCGCTACGCCTACGACCACCTGGTCCTGGCGAGCGGGTCGGGCAGCACCTACTTCGGCCACGAGGAGTGGCGGCCCCTGGCGCCGCCGATGAAGATCCTCGAGCACGCCGACGAGATCCGCCGCCGGCTGCTGATGGCCCTCGAAGAGGCCGAGCAGACCCGGGACCCCGGTCGGCGCCGCTTCCTGCAGTCGGTGGTGGTGGTGGGGGCCGGGCCGGCGGGCTGCGAACTGGCCGGCTCCCTGATCGAGCTGATGCACCGCGCCGTGGAGCGCGATTTCAAGCAGCTCGACCGAGCCCAGTGCCGGGTGATCCTGCTGGATGCGGTGGACCGGGTGCTGCCGGCGATGCCGGCCGATCTCTCCGCCGACGCCGCGGCCTACCTGCAGCGCGCCGGCGTGGAGCTGCGCCTGAACACGATGGTGGCCGCGATCGAACCCGGCCGGGTGATCCTCAAGCGCCCCGCGGCTGTCGCCGCGGACGGATCGGACGCCGGGGCCGATGGCCTCGGCGACCTGGAGGCGGCCACGATCTGCTGGACCGCCGGGGTGCGTGCCTCGCGCCTGGGCCGGCTGCTGGCGGAACGCACCGGCGCCCCCCTCGACCGGGGCGGGCGGCTGCAGGTGGAGGCCGACTTCTCGCTGCCGGGGCACCCGGAGATCCGGGCGGTGGGGGATCTCTGCCACTACGCCCACACCGGCGACGGCCGGGTGCTGCCGGGCATGGCGGGCCCGGCGGTGCAGATGGGCGGCTGGGTGGCGCGCGACATCCTGGCCGGCCTCGAAGGGCGCCGCAGCAAGCCGTTCCGCTGGTTTGATCTGGGCAGCATGGCCGTGATCGGTCCCTGGTACGCGGTGGCCGACCTGCGCGGGCTGCACGTGAGCGGTCTGGCGGGCTGGATCCTGTGGGCCCTGGCCCATCTGGCCTTCATCCCCGACACCGAGAACCGCATCGCCCTGTTCAGCAAGTGGATGTGGCAGATCGCCACCCGCCAGCGCACGGCCCTGCTGATCACCGGCCGTCCCGACCAGCACCTCGGGGTGGATGTGGGCCTCGAGCGGGCCCTGCCGCCGGATGGCGCGATTCAGTCGCCGGGAACGCCCGCCTCCGGCCCCTTGAACCGGTTGATCAGCACCCCCAGGATCACGGCGATGTAGAGCGGCCCGGCGATCCCCAGCACCACGCTGGCCATGCGCGCCGGGGGCCGGGCCGGAGTGATGTCGCCGTAACCGGTGGTGGTGAGGCTGACGAAGGCGAAGTAATTGATGCGGGCGAAATCCAGCTCCCAGACGCTGTGGGCGCGCCCACCCGCCTGGGGGCGAACAATGGCGGCCTGGCCATCGGCGGTGTTGGCCAGGAAGCTGCCGGGCTGGATCGTTTCCAGCACACTCAGCACCAGGCCGCCGCTGAGGCCGAGCAGGAGATAGCCGGCCACCGCCCCGACCACCACCGACCGGGTGGCCCGGGGCTCCCGGCCCAGGGTCCGCACCAGCCGCACCAGGCTCCAGCCGATGAACAGGGTGGTGATCAGCAGCAGGGGCACCCCGGAGAGGCGCCGCGACTCGGGGGTCAGCAGCCAGTACAACTGCAGGAAGGGGTTGGTGCATCCCAGCGCCAGGAACAGACGGTCGCTCCAGGAACGCCCGACCCCGCCGGCCAGGCATCCGCTCAGTTCCAGGGTGGTGAGGACCGTGATCAGGAGATAGCTCACCGATCCGACCAGGCTCAACGTCTGGGGAAACGCCAGGCTCAGCATCACCAGCAGGCACAGCACGAGCAGCCGGCGATAGAAGCGATGCCGCCGGCGCGCCAGAACCTCCGGCGGCGCCGGCGCTGCCGGAGGTCGGATCACGGGGGCGTGGGATCGGAACCGACAACGTAGGTCGAACCCCTGCGGCGGCCAGCGGCCACTGGACGCGGATCCGTTCAGCCCATGGATACTGGACACACCCGCGAGGATCTCCATGGCCATCCGTTTCCGGCCCGCCTCCCGCCTGCTGCCCGTCGCCGCAGGGTTCCTGCTGGCGGTGGCCCCCCTGGCCCCGGCCCTGGCCCAGGGGATCCCCTTCAACGAAGTCCGGGCCCTCAACCTGGCCCGCAACGCGGCCGTGCTCAGCAACGGCGGGCTGACGGTGTACACCCCGGCCAACTGCATGTTCACCACCTCGGCGGCCACCAACCCCTGCCTGGTGCGCAGCGACGCCGACGGCTTCGTGTACCGCTTCCTCGGAGGCCCCCCCGGCTGGGAGGCCAAGGGGCTGCCGGCCACCACGGAAACCGAGATCCAGATCGCCCCCGACGGCCGCCGGGTGGTGGCGATCCTCTACAACGGCCCGCCGCGCTGAGCACGGCGGTCGGCCACGGGAAAGCGGCCTAACCTCCCACCAGCCTCCCCAAGCCCTTGTCCGTCCCCGCTTCCCCCACCCTGCGCTGGGTCACCGCCGGCCTGCTGCTCGTGGCGGCCGTCCTCTGCCTGGCCCTTCCCTTCGTCTCGGCCACCCTGCTGACCATCGCCCTCGGTGGAGTTTCAGCGGCGGCGGGCGTCTCCCAGCTGCTGCGGCTCACCTCGGCCGATGACACCCGCAGCAAGGTGTTCCGCGCCATCTCCGGGGTGCTGTACGTGGTGGGCGGCATCGGCCTGGTGGCCTTCCCGGTGGCCAGCACCGTCAGCCTGACGCTGTTCATCGGCGTGCTGCTGGCCGTCGAGGGGGTGATGGAGCTGGCGGGCGCCGCCGCCGGTGCCGGGCCGGCCCGGGGCCTGGTGCTGCTCGATGGCATCGTCACGGTGGTGCTCGGCGGGATGCTGATCGCCGAGTGGCCCTCCGACAGCCTCTGGGCCATCGGCACCCTGTTCGGCTTCGGCCTGGCCTTCTCCGCCTTCAACCTGATCACCGCCCCCGCGGCTCCCCAGGCCTGAGGGCTGGGCCTCATTCCGCCACGGCCGGACCTTCGGCCCGGCGCGGATCCACCGTCCCCAGGCTGCCGCCCTCCGCCAGCACCTCGACGCTGTTGGCCGCCCCCATGGCCGGGGCCCGGCGGACGCTGTGGCCCATGGCCTCCAGCAGGCGGCGGCTGTCGGGGCTGAGGCCTTCTTCTGCATCGATCCGCTCGGGCCACAGCTGGCTGTGGATGCGGGGGGCGGCCACGGCACCGGCCAGGTTGAGACCGTGCACCATCCGGTTGAGCAGCACCTGGAGGATGGTGGTGATGATGCGGCTGCCGCCGGGGCTGCCGGTGGCGAGCCAGGGGCGGCCATCGGGGCGGAACACCAGGGTGGGGGCCATGGAGCTGAGCGGGCGCTTGCCCGGTGCGATGGCGTTGGCCGTCCCCTGGCGCAGACCGAAGGCGTTGGCGCTGCCGGGGAGGGCGGTGAAGTCGTCCATCTCGTTGTTGAGCAGGAAACCCATCCCCGGCACGCTGATGCCGTTGCCGTAGGGGAAGTTGAGGGTGGTGGTGAGGGCCGCCAGCCCGCCCTGGCGGTCGGCCACCGAAAGGTGGGTGGTGTTGGTGCCTTCACGGGCGGCGGCCGCCTCCAGCGCCGGGGCCGGGGTGTGGCGCCGGGGATCGATGCGGCGGCGCAGGCCATCGAGGTGGGCCGGCGACAGCAGCCGTTCCACCGGCACCGGCACCTGGTCGGGGTCGCCGAGCAGGGCGTTGCGGTCGCGGTAGGCCAGGTTCATGGCCTCGGCCATGGGGTGGAGGCTGGCGGCGGCATTCAGGCCGGTGGCCGCCAGGTCGAAGGGCTCGAGAATCCCAAGCAGCTGCAGCAGGGTGAGCCCGCCCCCGGGCGGCGGCATAGTGAGCACCGGGTGGCCGCGGAACTCGCGCCGCAGCGGCCGCACCAGCTGGGCGCGGTAGGCGCGCAGATCGCTGTGGGTGATCAGGCCGCCGCCCCGCTCCATGGCCCCCACCAGGGCGTCGGCCACCGGCCCTGCGTAGAAACCCCGCTCCCCCTCGGCGGCGATGCGCCGCAGGCTGGCCGCCAGCTCGCCCTGGCGCAGCCGCGTGCCGGGCACCGGGGGCGGCAGGAACAGGCGACGGGAGACGGGATCGGCCTGCAGCCGCGGGGCGGCGGCGGCCAGGGAATCGCTCAGCTCGCGGCTCACCGGGAAGCCCTGGTCCGCCAGCCGGATCGCCGGGGCCATCACCTGGGCCAGGGGCAGGCGTCCGTAGCAGCGCTGGGCCAGGGCCAGCCCGGCGACGCTGCCGGGCACGGCGGTGCTGAGCAGGCTGCGGGTGGCACGGGCCCGGTCCACCTGGCCGTCGGGGCCCAGGAACATGGTGGCCGTGGCCGCCGCCGGGGCCGTCTCGCGGAAGTTCACCGCCACCGCCGTGCCGCCGCCGATGGCCAGCTCGGGCCCGGCCGCCGGGTTGCCACCAGAGGCCTCGACCAGGCAGCCCCGCTGGCGGGCCGGCGAGGGGCCGGGCAGCCAGAGCAGCAGGAAGCCGCCACCGCCCAGGTTGCCCGCCTGGGGCAGGGTGACCGCCAGGGCGAAGGCGGTGGCCACCGCCCCATCCACCGCGTTGCCCCCCTGGCGCAGGATCGCCGCCCCCGCCGCCGAGGCCAGCGGCTCCTGGGCCGCCACCAGGCCCCGGGCCGACCACTGGGGCCGGAAGCGCTGCTCCCCCTCCAGCAGCACGTTGCTCTCCGCGGCGGCGGGCGGCGCCGCTGGCTGGGCCCGCGCAGGCGGCACCGGCAAAGCACCCAGCCCCACCAGCAGCAGCACCGCCCCGGCGGCTCCCCGGCGAACCGTGCTCACAACGAGGCTCCCGCGCCACCGGCATCCGGGGCGCCGAAGCCGCCGCCGCCGGGGGTGGCGATCTCCAGCAGGTCGCCCGGTTGGACGCTCACCTGGGCGCAGCCGCCCAGCACCTCGAGCTGGCCATCGGCCCGCTCCAGCCGGTTGCGCCCGAGCGCCCCATCGCCGCCCCCGGCCAGGCCGAAGGGGGGCACCCGCCGGGAACCCGAGAGAATCGAGGCGGTCATCGGGGCCAGGAAGCGCAGCCGCCGGACCACACCGTCGCCGCCGGGCCAGCGGCCGGCGCCGCCGCTGCCGCGGCGGAAGGCGAAGCGCTCCAGGCGCACCGGGAAGCGGTCTTCGAGGATCTCCGGGTCGGTGAGGCGCGAATTGGTCATGTGGCTCTGCACTGCGCTGGCGCCGGCGAAACCAGTGCCATCCGCCAGCACGCCGGCGCCGGTGCCGCCGCAGATGGTTTCGTAGTACTGGCGCTGGGCATCGCCGAAGCTGAGGTTGTTCATCGTGCCCTGGGCCGCCGCCATCACCCCAAGGGCCCCGAACAGGGCGTTGGTGACCGCCTGGGAGGTTTCCACGTTGCCGGCCACCACCGCCGCCGGCGGCAGCGGGTGCAGCAGGCACCCCTCCGGCACCACCAGCTCGATCGGTTCGAAGCAGCCGGCGTTGAGCGGGATCGGGCGGCCCACCAGGCAACGGAACACGTAGAGCACCGCCGCCTTGGTGATCGCCAGCGGGGCGTTGAAGTTGCCCTCCTGCTGGGGGGAGGTGCCGCTGAAGTCGATGCGGGCCCGGCGGGCGGCCCGGTCGATGCGGACGGCCACGACGATGCGGCTGCCGTTGTCGAGTTCGACGCTGTGGTCGCCGTCCCTGAGGCGGGCGATCGCGTCCCGCACAGCCTCGGCCGCATTGGCCAGCACGTGGCCCATGTAGGCACAGACCTCATCGGTGCCCTCGCGCTCCAGCAGCCGCTGCAGTTCGCTGTCCCCCAGCCGGTTGGCGGCCACCTGGGCCTGAAGATCGGCCAGCAGCTGGTCGGGGTTGCGCACCGGATGGGGGCCGGCGGCCAGCCGCTCACGCCAGGCGGCCGCATCGAACTGGCCCCGGCGCAGGAAGGGCACATGGCGCAGCCGCAGCCCCTCCTCCTCGATCCGGCGGCTGAAGGGGGGCATCGAGCCCGGGGTGAGGCCGCCCACGTCGGCGTGGTGCCCGCGGCAGGCCACGAACAGCATGGGCTTCAGCGGTGCTTCGCAGGAGTCGGCAGGGTCTGCGGCGTCAGGGGCGAACACCGGCGTGATCACGGTGATGTCGGGCAGGTGGGTGCCGCCGTCGAAGGGGTCGTTGGCGGCGTAGGCATCGCCCGGCGCCAGGGGCGGCAGGGTGCCGGCGGCCACGGCGGCCAGCAGGCTGGCGACGCTGTCCCCCATCGAGCCGAGGTGCACCGGGATATGGGGGGCGTTGGCCACCAGCCGGCCGGCGCCATCGAACAGGGCGCAGGAGAAGTCGAGCCGCTCGCGGATGTTCACCGAACGGCTGCACTGGCGCAGCCGTTCCCCCATCTGCTCGGCGATGGCACTGAAACGGTGGTTGTAGAGCTCCAGCCGCACCGGATCCACCGCCCCGGCAATGCTGCCGGCCAGGGCCGCACCAGCGGACGGCGTCTGCCGCTCCAGCAGCAGCTCGCCCCCCGCCAGCACCCGGCCGTCCCAGCCGAGCTCCAGCACCGTGGTGCCCGTGGCCTCCACCACCAGGGCCGGCCCCGCAATCCGCTGGCCCGCCTCCAGCTGCTCCCGGCGCCAGAGGGGCACCTGGCGCCAGCCCATCCCGTCGCCGTGAGCATCCGCCAGCCAGAGCGGTACCCATTCGCAGGGCTCGGGCGAATCCGCCGCCTCAGGAAGTTCCGCAGCCCTGACGCCCCCCGCCGAGGTCTCGGGCGCCGGAGCCCCCACCTCAACCACCAGCCGCTCCACCACCAGCCGCTCATCGGGCACCACGAAGCCGAACCGCTGCCGGTGGCGCTCCTCAAAGGCGGCGCGCAGGTCCGCCAGCGGGCCGTCGGTCGGGGCGGCCGGCCAGGGCAGATCCAGCCCCTGGTCGCTGCCGCCGTAGCGGAGCTCCAGGCGGACCTGCACCCGGGGCTCCTGTCCCGCCGCCAGATCGCCGCCGGTGCGAAGGTCGGCGGTGGCCCCCGCCACCAGTTCCTCGATCGCCCGCTCCAGCTGGGGCAGCAGGGACGGCTCGAGGGGCTGGCGCAGGGTGCGCTCCCGCAGCAGGGAGGGGCGGGCCAGGCCGATGCCGTAGGCCGACAACACCCCGGCCAGGGGATGGAGCAGCACCCGGGTGATCCCCAGGACATCCGCCAGGGGGCAGGTGAGCTGGCCACCGGCGCCGCCGAAGGTCACCAGCACGGCCCGGCCCAGGTCGTGGCCCCGCTGGATCGAGATGCGGCGGATCGCCTCGGCCATGCGCTCGATGGCGATCGTCAGCGCCCCCTGGGCCGCCGCCTCCGGGCTGTCCAGCCCCAGCTGGCGGGCCAGGGCCCCGAAGCGCTCCAGCACCACCTGCCGGTCGGCCGGCTGGTCGCCGCCGGGGCCGAACAGGCGCGGCAACGCATTCACGGGCAGGCGGCCCAGCAGCAGGTTGGCGTCGGTGATCGCCAGGGGCCCACCGCGGCCGTAACAGGCGGGGCCGGGGTTGGCGCCGGCCGAGCGGGGGCCCACCTGCAGGCGGCCATCCGCCACGTGCAGCACCGAGCCGCCGCCGGCTGCCACGGTGTGGATCGGCAGCATCGGCGCCAGCAGCCGCAGGCCGTCGATCTCCGTTTCATGGCTGCGCTCCCAGGCGGCCTCGCCACGGCTGCCATCGAAGTGGAAGACGTCGGTGGAGGTGCCACCCATGTCAAAGCCGAGGATCGGAGCGTCACCGAAACCGGCGGCGGTCGCCACCGCCACGGCCGCCACCATCCCGCCCGCCGGGCCGGAAAGGATCGTGTCCTTGGCCCGCAGCAGGGCTGGCGACTGCAGGGCACCGGCGGAGGTCATCACCCGCAGCGGGATGGTGGCCCCGATGGCCGTGCGCACCTGTTCGAGATAGGCGCCCAGGACGGGGCCCAGGGCCGCCTCCAGCACAGCGGTGTCGAGGCGAGGCACCAGCCGGGGCTGGCGGCTGAGCTGGTGGGAGAGCACCACAGGCGCGACCCCTCGCGACACCAGCCAGCTCCCCAGGGCCTGCTCGTGGACCGGATGACGACCGGCATGGAGCAGGACCACGGCCACGCTGCGGAAGCCGTCGGAGCGGGCCTGGGCCAGGGACTGCTCCAGCGCTTCATCCAGCTGCAGGGGCTCCAGCTCCGCACCATCCGCCGCGAGCCGGCCGCCCACTTCGATCACCCGCAGGGCAGGCGGCTCGGGCCGCCGGATCTCCAGGGCAAAAAGGTCGGGCCGGTGCTGGTCGCCGATGCGCTGCAGGTCGGCAAAGCCGCGGTTGACCAGCAGCAGCACCGGCGCCCCCTGGCGCTCCAGCAGGGCATTGGTGGCCACGGTGGTGCCCAGCCGCACCTCCGTCACCAGCCCGGGGGGAATGGGCTGATCAGGAGCCAGGGCGAGCACGTCCCGCAGGGCCGCAACGGCGGGGTCGGGCGTGGGGGTGCCGTCCGCCGGCGGGGGCGGATCGGAGAGCAGCTTGCGCACCACCAGATCGCCGCTGGGAGAGCAGGCCACCACATCGGTGAAGGTGCCGCCCCGGTCGATCCAGAAACGCCAGCCGGCCTCGGTCACGACGGCCGTCGCGGGCTGGAGGGACAGGCAGACACCGGGGTGGACGGCGGAATGTCTCCCCAAGCATGGGGGCTGGGATGGCCCGATGGGAAGACAGGCCTGGCGATTCGTCCATCCGGACCCAGGCTTCATCCATGCCCGTGAATGAAATCCGGGGAGGAATGATGTCAGCCTGGATACACGACATGCCGCCTAAGTGATAGGCGCATAGGCCGGAAGACATCTTTCTCAGACTATATGTAATAAGAATTATTACATAGGAGGAGGTGGGGAATGTCGGATGAAGATTCGGGTTAGGTTTTGGTGAATTTTCTTTGATGGTGGATGAAGGCCCATGGCTAGTTCGTCCTACGCGATCAATTTCAACGGCCTTCTGACGGAGCAGGGAGAACAGCAGGTCTTCACCTTTGATGGTGTCATCGGCGACAGAATCTTCTTCGACGGCATCGATGCCGATCCAGTCTTCGAGAACATCTCCTACAGCCTGATCGACCCTTCCGGGGCCACGATCTTCACCAACTTCGGCCACACCGCCGACACCACCCCAGCCACCCTCACCCTCAGCGGGACCTACCAGATCGTCATCCGGGGCGACGCCAGCACCACCGGCGACTACAACTTCAGCCTGCTCAAGCTCAATCAGGCCCCCATCCTTCCCCTGGGCGCCACGGTCACGGATGCCCTCACCCCGGGGATCAGGAGCAATGTCTATCGTCTGAATGGCACCAGGGGCCAGCGTCTCCAGTTCGACAGCCTGCTCGCGCCCCCCACCAGCACCACCTGGGTTCTCTACGGCCCCGGCAATCAGGCGCTCAACTCCTCCGGCACCTCCAGCGGCACGGATTTCAGCGTCACGCTGCCCGCCGATGGCGAGTACTACCTGGTCTTCGATGGCACCAATGCCACCGCCAGCGTCAGCTACAGCTTCCAGGTCAACGACATCAGTGATCCACCGCCCGCTTCCCCCACCGCCTTCCCCTTCAGCCAATCGGGGTCGGTGAGCGGATCTCCGGTTGATTTCACCTTCACGGCCGCCGCCGGAACTCTGCTCTATATCGACAGCCTCGACCCAGACTTTGACAGCGTCTCCCTCCAGATCCTCGATCAGGGCAACGGCAACGCCTCCATCTACAGCGCCAACGCCAGCTCTGATTCCTCGGCCGGTCTCATTCTGCCGCGTTCGGGAAGCTACACCGTCCGCGTCAATGGGTCGGGCGATTACAACTTCCGGATCCTCGATCTGAGCGCCAATGCCACGCCGCTCACCCTCGGCAGCACCACCAGCGGCCCACTGGCGGCAGCCGCAACGCAGATCTTCAGCTTCAGCGGCGCCGTGGGGCAGCAGCTGTTCTACGACGCCCTCGATTCGGATTTTGACAGCGTTCAGACGTATCTGATCGGCCCCAGCGGCACCACTCTCACCAACCTCTTTTTCGTCAACGCCTCCAGCGACAGCGACGTCTTCACCCTCAGCGAATCCGGCACTTACTATCTCGTCCAGCAATCCACCGTGCAGACGGCGACGGATTTCAGTTTCCGGTTGCTGCAGGCACCGGCCACGGATCTAGCCTTCGATACGGTCACCAGCAGCACCCTGGTCCCCCTCGGAACCGAGCTGTACCGCTTCACCGGCACGGCAGGCCAGCGCCTCGTCTTCGACAGCCAGTCACCATCGGCGTCCAGTGCCAGCGTGGTTCTGCGCGGTCCCAACGGTGAGGCGATCACCAGTGGCAATCTCGCGTCAGACTTCGAGATCACGCTGACGCGCACGGGTAGCCATATTCTCTATATCGATAGCACCAGTGCGAGCAGTATCCCCTACAGCTTCCAGCTCGTCACTCCCACCACTACCAGCACATCGCTGACATTGGGCAGTGCCGTCAGCGGCTCGATCAGCGAACCGGGCGAGCAGGACATCTACACCTTCACGGGCACCGCCGGGCAGCGCCTGCTTCTCGACGCCACCGTCAACAACAGCAGGGCTCTCTTCGCCACCCTGCGTAGCCCCAGCGGGGCCCTGGTGATCAACTTCGCCGACACCGATTTCGACAGCAGCCTGGTCACCCTCACCGAAACCGGCACCTATCAGCTGTCCATCGAAGGCCAGGTCGGCAGTGCCACCGGTACGGGCAACTACAACTTCCAGTTGATCGATGCCTCGACCGCACCGATCCTCCCGCTGGATACCGTCACCCCAGGCACTCTCACCCCTGGGGCTGAGAGTGAGTTCTACCGCTTCACAGCAGCGGCAGGCCAGCGTTTCGCTTTCGACGGCATCAGCGGCACCGGTCCGACCGTTCGAGTCTTCGATGCCGGCAACAGCCAGATCGGCAACGGCTCCCTCGGCTTCGACTTTGAGTTCACGACGCCGGAAGCCGGCACCTATCTGCTCCAGATCGAGGGCAGCGCCTTTGCCACCAGCCCCGTCAGCTACAGCTTCAGCCTTGTCACCCCCACCACCACCAGCACGGTGCTGAGCCTGGGCAGTGTCGTCAGCGGCTCAATCGGTGAACTGGGCGAGCAGGACATCTACACGTTCGCTGGCACCGCGGGTCAGCGCCTGCTGTTCGACGCCACCGTCAACAACGCCAGGGTCCTCTTCGCCACCCTGCGCAGCCCCAGCGGGGCCCTGGTGATCAATTCTGCCGACACCGATTTCGACAGCGGCCTGGTCACCCTCACGGAGACCGGCATCTATCAGCTGATCGTCGAGGGCTTGGTCGGCAATGCCAACAGCACGGGCAGTTACGACTTCCAGCTGATCGATGCCGCCGCCGCACCCGTCCTCACCCTGGACACCGAGACCGCAGGAACGTTGACCCCTGGAGCGAAGAGTGACTTCTATCGCTTCACCGCCGCGGCGGGCCAGCGGTTCGCCTTTGATGCCATCACCGGCACCGGCCCGAACTTCCGGGTCTTCGATGCTGGCAACACGCAGATCTTCTCTGGCTCCATCAACTTCGACTATGAGTTCACCACGCCGGAGGCCGGCACCTACCTGCTCCAGATCGAGGGCAACAGCAACACCGCCACTCCCGTCAGTTACAGCTTCCAGCTCGTCACCCCCACCACCACCAGCACGCCTCTGACCCTGGGCAGTGTCGTCAGCGGCTCGATCACCGAACTGGGCGAGCAGGACATCTACACCTTCAGCGGCACAGCCGGCCAGCGACTCTTCTTCGACGCCACGGTCAACAACACCAGAAGCATCCTGGCCACTCTGCGTAGTCCCAGCGGGACCACCCTCAGTTTCCTGGACGCCGATTCCGACGGCAGTCTGATCACCCTCACCGAACCTGGCACCTATCAGCTGATCGTCGAAGGCCAGGTCGGCGTTGCCAACAGCACGGGCGACTACGACTTCAAGCTCATCGATGCCAGCAATGCTCCCCTGATCACCCTGGGCACGGCCATTACCGGCACCCTCAGCCCAGGGAGAGAATCGGATTTCTATCGCATCTCCGGCACCGCGGGCCAGCGGCTCACTTTCGACAGCCTGGCCGCCGCGACGGGGGCCAACTGGCGTCTGTTCGACCCCAACAACGTGACGGTGGCGGGATCCAGCGTTGGTGCCGGCACGGATTTCACGGCCTTTCTGGATGCCACCGGCACCTACCTGCTGCAGATCGACGGCAGCAGTGCCAGCGATGTCAGCTACAACTTCAATGTAACGGGCACCATCGACCCGCCGCCCGCCGCACCCACCGCCTTCCCCTTCAGCCAATCGGGGACGGTATCCGGATCTCCGGTCGATTTCACGATCACCGCAGCCGCCGGGAAACTGCTCTATGTCGACAGCCTGGACCCGGATTTTGACAGTGTTTCCCTGCAGATTCTCGATCAGGGCAATGCCAACACCGCCATCTACTCCGCCAATGCCGGAAGTGATTCAGGTGGGGGTTTCGCTCTGCCGCGTTCGGGAAGCTACACCGTCCGGATCAACGGAACCGGTGACTACAACTTCCGGATCCTCGATCTGAGCGCCAATGCCACGCCGCTCACCCTCGGCGCCGCCTCCAGCGGTCCCCTGGCGGCCGCTGCCACACAGATCTTCAGCTTCAGCGGTAGCGCAGGCCAGCGGCTCTACTTTGACGCGCTCGAAGAAGATAACGACTCCCTCAACCTGGTGCTGCTGCGCCCCGATGGAAGCTCGGTGCTCAGCAGCAGCGGCGAAGCGGACAGCTTCCCGACCTTCAGCCTCTCGGAAACGGGCGCCTACCACCTGCTGCTGGTCAACAATGCAACGACGGCGGCCGACTTCAACTTCGCTCTGAGGGATGTGGCCGCCGCCACGGCTCTGCCCTTCGACACCGTCACCAACGGCAGCCTTTCCCCCGGCCAGGAAACCGACCTCTTCCGCTTCACCGGCACGGCCGGCCAGCGACTCGTCTTCGACAGCCAGACCGCCGGTTTCCCCAACGCCACCTGGCGGGTCATCGGACCGGCCAACCAGTCCGTGGCCAACCAAAACATCAGCACCGACCTGGAGCTGAACCTCACCGCCGATGGCACCTACGTCCTGGCGATCGATGGCTCCAGCACCACCACGGTCAACTACGGCTTCAGCCTGATCACCCCCTCCACCACCACAACGGCCCTCAGCCTCAACAGCCCCGTCTCCAGCTCACTGAGCGAGATGGGCGAACGCGATATCTACACCTTCACCGGAACGGCGGGCCAGAGGCTCTACTACGACGCCCTCACCAGTGACTTCACCAGGAGCTTCCCCGTTCGCCTGATCGATCCCACCGGCGACATCGTCTTTCTCAACCAGCAGCACTACTTCGACAGCAGCGTTCCCTTCACCCTCACCGAAACCGGCACCTACCAGCTGCAGCTCGAGAGCACCTCATCCTTCTCCCTCGACACCGGCGCCTACAGCTTCCAGCTGCTCGATCTGGCCGCCGCCACAGCTCTGCCGTTCGACACCGTCACCAACGGCACCCTTTCCCCAGGCCAGGACACCGATCTCTACCGCTTCACCGGCACTGCCGGCCAGCGGCTCGTCTTCGACAGCCAGACCCCCGGATTCCCCTCCGTCAGTTGGCGGATCTTCGGACCGGGCAACCAATCCCTGGCCAACCAGAACATCACCAGCGACCTGGATCTCACCCTGAGCGCCGATGGCACCTACGTCCTGGCGATCGATGGAGCCAGCGCCACCAACGTCAACTACAGCTTCAGTCTGGTCACCCCCACCACCTCCACCACCGCCCTCAGCCTCAACAGCCCCGTCTCCAGCTCGCTCGCCGAAATCGGCGAACGGGACATCTACACCTTCACCGGATCGGTGGGCCAACGGCTCTACTACGACGCCCTCACCAACGACTCCAGCACGAGCTTCCCCGTTCGCCTGATCGATCCCACCGGCGACATCGTCTTTCTCAACCAGCAGCACTACGCCGACAGCAACACGCCCTTCACGCTCACCGAGGCCGGCACCTACCAGCTGCTGGTTGAGAGCACAGCGACCTTCTCCCTCGACTCGGGCGCCTACAGCTTCCAGCTGCTCGATGTCGCCGCCGCCACTGCTCTCAATTTCGACACCGTCACCAGCGGCACCCTTTCCCCAGGCCAGGACACCGATCTCTACCGCTTCACCGGCACGGCCGGCCAGCGGCTCGTCTTCGACAGCCTGACCCCCGGATTTCCCTCCGCCGCCTGGCGTCTCTTCGGACCGACCAACCAATCCCTGGTCAACCAGAACCTCACCACCGACCTGGAGCTGAACCTCACCGCCGATGGCACCTACATCCTCGCCATTGATGGGGCCAGCGCCACCAGCGTCAACTACAGCTTCAACCTGATCACCCCGACGTCCGCCCGGACCGGTGCACCCAACATCATCGTCGCCGACCGCACAGGGAACACCAACACGCCGATTCCGCTCAACATCGCCGCCAGCTTCGCGGCCAGCGATGGTAATGATCAGCGCAGCATCCTGATCTCCGGCGTGCCCAGCGGAGCTCTCCTCTCGGCGGGCACCAACAACAACAACGGCACCTGGACCCTGACTCCCGCCCAGCTCGCGGGGCTGACCATCACGGTGGCCAATGCCGCCAACTTCGCGCTCACCGTGACGGCCACCAGCGCCGAAACCACCGGTGACACGGCCACCACCACGGCCACGTTCTCCGTCATCGTCAACGTCGCCACCGGCATCACCGTCACCCCCACCTCCGGCCTGGTCACCACCGAAGCCGGTGGCAGCGCCACCTTCACCGTCGTCCTCGACAGTCAACCCACGGCGAACGTCACCGTCGGTATCTCCAGTTCCGACACAACAGAAGGCACCACCAACCTCTCCTCGCTCACCTTCACGCCGGCCAACTGGAACGTCCCCCAGACCGTGATCGTCACGGGCGTCGATGACCCTGCCATCGATGGCACGGTGGCCTATTCGATCGTCACCGCGGCGGCCACCAGCAGCGACCCCAACTACAACGGCTTCAATGCCGCCAATGTCAGTGTCTCCAACACCGACAACGACACCGCGGGGGTCACGGTTGCGCCCACCGGTGGCTTGTTCACATCGGAGGGCGGCGGCACCAGCCAGTTCAGCGTGCGCCTCACCAGCCAGCCGTCGGCCAACGTCAGCATCAGCATCGCCAGTTCGGACAGCACCGAAGGCTCCACCAACGTTTCTTCCCTCACCTTCACCCCGGCCAACTGGAATGCCTTCCAGTTCGTCACAGTCACAGGCGTCGATGATGGCGTTGTGGATGGCAATATCGCCTACACGATTCTCACCGGGGCGACCACCAGCACCGACGCCAACTACAGCGGGCTTGCCGTCGCCGATGTCGGTGTCACCAATGTCGACAACGACGCCGCTTCCTTCTCCATCAGCGACGTCTCCATCACCGAGGGCAACAGCGGCACCACCACCGCCGTCTTCACCGTCACCCTCAGCAATGCCGTCGCTGGTGGGACGTCCGTTTCCTACGCCACCGCCAACGGCACCGCCAGCGCCGGTACTGATTACGTCGCCACCTCCGGCACCCTCAATTTCACGGGTACCGCAGGCGAGCAGCGCACCGTCGCTGTCACCATCAACGGAGACACCGCCATCGAATCCGACGAGTTCTTCGTCCTCAACCTCTCCGCTCCCACCAACGGCGTCACCCTTGCCGACTCCCAGGGCGTCGGCACCATCACCAATGATGATGCGGCTCCCCTCCCCGTCGTCACCCTGGCTGTGTCTCCGGGCAGCGTCACGGAGAATGGCACCAGCAACCTTGTCTATACCTTCACCCGCACAGGCAGCACCACCAATCCCCTCACGGTCAACTACTCCGTCGCCGGCACCGCCACCAATGGCACTGATTACGGCCTGATCCCCGCCTCCATCACCTTCGCCGCTGGATCGGCTACCGCCACCGTCACCGTCGATCCCACCGGCGATGCTGTCGTCGAGGCGGACGAGACCGTTTCCCTGACCCTTTCCGCCAACGCCGCCTACACCATCGGCACCGCTGGGGCCGTCACCGGCACCATCACCAATGACGACACAGCGGGCATCACGGTGTCTCCTGCGCCGGACCCGATCCGGCCCAGGCAGCTGACCACCTCGGAAGGCAGCACGGACCCTCAGGTGCTCGCCGCCTGGCGGTTCAACGAGACATCCGGTTCGACCGCCTTCGCCGCAGCAGGTTCGGTCAATGGCTCGCTCCTGGGCAACGCCAGCTTCACGGCCGGGGGCTTGAGCGGTGGTGCCGTGACCATGTCAACGGCCGGCAATGGGTTTGTGGACATGGGGAATAACTTCTCGTTTGGAAACACCAACAGCACGTTTTCTCTGGTTTCCTGGGTGAAGCTACAGAGTGGTGACACCAATGGTTACATTGTGGCCGGACGCCACCAAGCTGGTGCGATCGCTGGATATTTCAATGGCATTAACAATACAAACAGTGGCTCCGGAGAGGTGACAGGTGGTGCGATTTTCTACCAGTCCTATCCCAATCCCGTCAGCAGCAATCTGAGTCTGAATGATGGCAACTGGCATCAGATCATCGGCGTCCACGACTTCAACAACGGAACTGCTTCGCTCTCCCGGCTGTATGTAAACGGTGAGCTTCGCGACACCGAAGGATACACTGGGTTTAACAGCTCTCTGGCTAACTTCAGTGTTGGTGGCATTCTGAATGCGGCCGGTACGCAGATGATTGGCGCCCTGACGGGCACCGTCGACGAGGTGAGCATCTGGAACCGAGCGCTCACGGCATCCGACGCCAGGTATCTCTATGCCAACCCGGGTGCCCTGGCTGTCACGCCCAGTTTCACGGTGGTTCTCAACAGCCAGCCCACAGACAACGTCACCATCGGGATCTCGAGCTCCGACACCACGGAAGGCACCGTCTCCACTTCTTCCCTTGTCTTCACACCCGCCAACTGGAACATTCCCCAGACCGTCACCGTCACCGGTGTCGATGACGCGATTGTCGATCGAGACGAAGGCGGCGTTGCCAACGGTGTCGGCGTCTCCTATTCCATCGTCACCGCCCCCGCTACCAGCGGCGACCCCAATTACAACGGTCTCAATGCCGCCGATGTCAGCGTCATCAACAACGACAATGACACGGCCTCCCTCTCCATCAACGACGTCACCATCATCGAGGGCAACAGTGGCACCACCACGGCCGTCTTCACCGTCACCCTCAGCAACGCGGTCGCCGGTGGCGTGTCCGTGAACTATGCCACCGCCAACGGCACCGCCACGGCCGGCTCCGACTACGTCAACAGCGTCGGCACCCTCAACTTCACCGGCACAGCCGGTGAAACGAAGACCGTCTCCGTCACCATCAACGGCGACACCACGGTCGAATCCGACGAAACCTTCTTCGTCAACCTCTCTGGCATCACCAAGGCCGGCGTCACGATCGCCGACGGCCAGGGACTCGGCACCATCACCACAGACGACGTCTCCCTGCCCGTCATCACACTGGCGGTCTCACCGGCCAGCGTTGCCGAGAACGGTGCCGCCAATCTCGTCTACACATTCACCCGCACCGGCGCCACCACCAATCCCCTCACGGTCATCTACACGGTCGGCGGCAGCGCCAGCAGCGACAGCGATTACGCCCCGATCGCCGCTTCCGTCACCATCCTCGCCGGCTCGGCCACCGCCACGGTGACCGTCGATCCCACCGCCGATGCGGTCCTGGAGCCCGACGAAACCATCGCCATCAGCCTTGCCGCCAATGCGGCTTACGTGATCGGTACTCCCGGCGCCGTCACCGGCACGATCAGCAACGACGACACCGCCTCCTTCTCCGTCAGCGACGTCTCGATCGTGGAAGGCAACGCCGGCACCTCCACCGCCGTCTTCACCGTCACCCTCAGCAACGCCGTCTCCGGTGGGGCATCGGTGTCCTACGCCACCGCCAACGGCACCGCCACCGCCGGTGTCGACTACGTCGCCGCCAACGGCACCCTGAACTTCACCGGCAATGCCGGTGAGCAGCGCACCGTCTCCGTCACCGTCACTGGCGACACGGCCGTGGAGTTCGACGAATCCTTCTTCCTCAACCTCTCGGCTCCCACCAACGGCGTCACCATCGCCGACGGCCAGGGGAGGGCCACCGTCACCAACGACGACGTCCCTCCCCAGCCCGCCGGCATCCCCGTGCTGTTCTTCTCTGCCGTCACCGCCGCCGGTGGCCGCGAGCTCTGGCTGACGGACGGCACGGCGGCGAGCACCCGGCAGGTGATCGATGCCGCCCCCGGGGCAACGGGAGCCTTCCCCTCCACCGTGCAGCTCGCCAACGGCAAGCTCCTGTTCGCCTCCGACGACGCCACCGGAGACACCGAACTCTGGGTCACCGACGGGACGACGGCCGGTACAAGCCAGCTGGTGGAGATCAACCCGATCGTCAGCTTCTCCAGCGCCATCGCCCCGACGCTCATCACGCCGTTCGATGGCGGCGCCCTCTTCTTCGCCGACGACGGCACCAGCGGCAACGAGCTCTGGTTCACCGACGGCACCGCCGCGGGGACACGCCTCCTCGCCGATATCCAGCCCGGCCCTACCGGCTCGCGCGCGGCGACCAACCCGGCCCGCCAGCTCACCGTCTCGGGCGGCAAGGTGTTCTTCACGGCCAACACCACAGCCGAAGGCAACGAGCTCTGGGTGATCGAGAGCGTCTCCGCCGGACCGCGGCTCGTCACCGAGATCGTTCCCGGCAGCGCCAGCAGCGCCATCTCGGTGCTCACCTCGTTCAACGACGGCGTCTTCTTCTATGCCAACGACGGTGTCAACGGGGTGGAGGCCTGGTACAGCGACGGCACCGCCGGCGGCACCCTCTCCCTCGGCAACCTCAGCCCGCTGGCGACCGCCCGGACCACCAACCCCACCGTGGTCGGCGACAGGGTCTTCTTCGCCATCGAGACCAGCAACACCCCGGGGGTGCTGGGGGCCGAGCTGTGGGTGTCGAACGGCACGGTGGCCAACACCACGCGGCTGCTGTCCAACGTCAGCTGGCCCATCAACACGGTGGGAGCCGTCAACGGCAAGGCCGTGTTCATCGCCAACGATGGGGTCAACGGCTCGGAGCTCTGGGTCAGCGACGGCACCCCCTCCGGAACGCGGCTTCTCAAGGACATTCAGCCCGGCGGCGTCAACAGCAACGGCGCCCTGGCCGCAGGCCCGGGAGCTCTGTTCAACGGCGAGCTCTACTTCCGCGGCACAACGACGGCGGAAGGGGCCGAGCTGTGGAAGACCGATGGCACTGAAGCCGGAACCGTGCTCGTCGCCGACATCAACCCGGGCACGGGCGGCAGCAACGTCAGTCTGCTGTTCAGTGGCGTCCTGAACGGGCGGCTCTACTTCCAGGCCTCAACCCCCGGCGAAGGTCTCGAGCTTTGGTCGACGGACGGCACCGCCGCCGGCACCTCACGGGTGGCGGACATCAATCCCGGCACGGCCAGCTCGACGCCGACCAACTTCTCGGTGCAGGTGCTGCCGCCGCCTGTGGTCTCGATCAGCCTGGCGCCCGCCGCCGCGGAGGAAGGGGAAGCCTTCATCCTCACCGCGACGCGGAGCGGAGCCGTGCTCAGCCAGCCCACCACCGTCACTTACACGATCACCGGGCCCGCGGCGACCGCCGGTGACATCTCCACGCCCCTGACGGGCACGATCACGATCCTCTCCAACCAGACCACCGCCACGCTCTCGATCGCCACGGTGGAGGACACGGTGGTGGAGGCCGACGAACCCTTCACCGTCACCATCACCAACCCCATCAACGGCTCGATCGGCACGGCAACCGCCACGGCCACGATCCTCAATGACGACGCCGCTGCCCTGTCCGTCATCACCCTGGCTGTCTCCCCCGCCAGCGTTCTCGAGAACGGCGCCACCAATCTCGTTTACACCTTCACCCGCACCGGCGCCACCACCACACCCCTCACCGTCAACTACGCCATCAACGGCACCGCCACAGGCGGCACTGACTACGCCGCCATCCCCGCCTCCGTCACCTTCGCTGTCGGCTCGGCCACCGCCACCGTCACCGTCGATCCGACCGGCGACACCGTCCTTGAGCCCAACGAAACCGTTTCCCTCACCCTCCAGTCCAACGCCGCCTACATCGTCGGCACCGCCGGCGCCGTCATCGGCACCATCACCAACGACGACGACGCCTCCTTCTCCATCAGCGACGTCTCCATCACCGAGGGCAACAGCGGCACCACCACCGCCGTCTTCACCGTCACCCTCAGCAATGCCGTCGCTGGTGGCGCTTCGGTGAACTTCGCCACTGCCGATGGCACCGCCACCGCCGGCTCCGACTACCTCGCCGCATCCGGCACCCTCAACTTCGCAGGCACCACCGGGGAAACCCAGACCATCTCCGTCACCATCAACGGCGACACCGCCTTCGAGCCCAACGAATCCTTCTTCCTCAACCTCTCCGCCCCCACCAACGGCGTCACACTCCTCGACGGCCAGGGCATCGGCACCATCACCAATGACGACGCCGCTCCACTGCCCGTCGTCACCCTCGCCCTCTCACCTGCCAGCGTCACAGAAAACGGAACAACGAACCTCATCTATACCTTCACCAGAACCGGCGCCACCACCAACCCCCTCACCGTCAACTACGCCATCAACGGCACCGCCACCAACGGCAGCGACTACGGCCTGATCCCCGCCTCCATCGTCTTCGCCGCCGGCTCGGCCACCGCCACCGTCACCGTTGATCCCACCGGTGACAGTGACGTTGAACCGGATGAAACCGTCAGCCTCACCTTGCTGGCCAATGCGGCCTACGCCATCAGCAACACCGGGGCCGTCACGGGCACCATCACCAATGACGACGTCGGCAACAGAGCTCCGGTGTTCGTCGCCGACCCGGCCAAAACCATCCGGCCCGGCCAGACCGCCACCTTCACCGGCGCCAGCCTCGTGGCCAACGACACCGACCCGGATGGCAATCCCCTCTCGGTGAGCCAGTTCTTCACTGCCACCAGCCAGGGCGGTTCGGTCGCCAACACCGCCTTTGACACCTTCACCTACACCCCTGCCGCCGGCTTCACCGGCACGGACATCTTCTCCTACGTGGTCTCCGACGGTGCCGGCGGCTTCACCAATGCCACCCTCGCGATCAACGTCGTCAATGGCGCTCCGGTGTTCGTCGCCGACCCCGCGATCACCATCCGGCCGGGGCAGACCGCCACCATCAACGGCGCGACGCTCCTGGGTAATGACACCGATCCCAATGGCGATCCCCTCTCGATCAGCCAGTTCTTCGCCAACACCAGCCAGGGCGGTTCCGTCACCAACACCGCCTTCAACACCTTCACCTATACCCCGTTCGCCGGCTTCACCGGCACCGACACGTTCGCCTACGTGATCTCCGACGGCTTCGGCGGCTTCACCAATGCCACCCTCGCCATCAACGTCGTCAACGGCGCTCCGGTGTTCGTCGCCGACCCGGCGATCACCATCCAACCCGGCCAGACCGCCACCATCCTGGGCGCCAACCTCATCGCCAACGACACCGACCCGGATGGCGATCCCCTCTCGGTCAGCCAGTTCTTCACGGCCACCAGCCAGGGCGGCACCGTGGCCAACACCGCCTTCGACACCTTCACCTACACCCCGGCCGCTGGCTTCACGGGCACCGACACCTTCTTCTACGTGATCTCCGACGGTTTCGGCGGAACCACCAACGCCACCCTTGCCATCAATGTGCAGGCCAAGCCGAGCGTTTCCGTGGCCGTTTCCCCTGCCAGCGTTCTGGAGAACGGCGCCAGCAATCTCGTCTACACGTTCACCCGTACGGGGCCCACCACCAATCCCCTCGTCGTCAACTATTCCATCGGCGGCTCCGCCACCAACGGGACCGATTACGGCCTGATCGGCACCAGCATCACCTTTGCGACCGGTTCCGCCACCGCCACCCTCAGCGTTGATCCCACCGGCGACAGCATCGTCGAGCCCGACGAAACCGTCGTCCTCACCCTGCTGGCCAACGACGCCTACACCCTTGGCACCGCCGGCGCCGTCACGGGCACCATCACCAACGACGACCTCGGCCGCACCATCACCGGCACGAAGAACCGCGATTCCCTGGTGGGAACGGCCGGCGATGACGTGATCACCGGGCTCCAGGGGGCCGACTCGGTCCGGGGCCAAGGCGGTGGCGATCGCTTCGTCTACAGGAGCATCGTCGATGCCGGCGACACGATCATCGACTTCAACAGGGCCGAAGGGGACAAGGTGGACCTGAAGGGGGCCCTGGCCAGCGTCGGCTACGGAGGAAGCACACCCATCACCGATGGCTACCTCAAGTTCGTAGCCAAAGGCGGCGACACCCTGCTGCAGATCGATCCCGATGGGTCAGGCCTGGCCGCCGCCCGGAACTTCATCCTGTTCAAGAACGTCTCGCTGGCCAGCCTCAGCAACCCGGACAATTTCATTGTCTGATCACGCGACGCCGTCCTGAAGACCAGATGAGCCCAACTTGAGCTAAGCTGAGAAGACGCTCAGGTGTTGGCTCCCACCCCCCCCCCGACCAACACGACATCCCCTCCCATGGCCCGCCTCCTCCCCAAACTTGCCTTCACAACGACAGGTCTGGCGCTGGGCATGGCGCTGGCCCAGCCGGCCCCTCTCAGGGCGGCGGTGGTGAATTACACCTTCGACATTCTGATCGACTCGGGCTCTTTGGCGCCCAACAGCTATTCCGGCACGTTCGCCTACAACACGAACACGCTCAATCTCACCGACTTCTCCTTCCTGTTCCAAGGCACCCAGTACGACGAGAACGACGATCCTGATGCTGCGGTCGTCTTCGACAATGGGGTCTTTCTCGGTCTCGAGTATTCGGTCGACACCCTGCCCGCCTTCTCTTTTGTGCCTGGCTTCTTTGATGTCAACGAAGCCTTCTTTGCTTACGACCTCGATGCCATCGGCAGTCAGGGGGGTGCGGGGAGCCTGGCCTTCACAAGGGTCGTGAAACCGGAGACTTCAACGGTTCCAGGCCCCCTTCCCCTGCTGGGGGCCGCGGCCTGCTTCGGCTACAGCCGGAGGCTCCGTCGCCGGCTCCAGGGCATGGCCACTCCCGCGGCCCACGCCATCACACCCGACTGACCAACTCCGTGGCAAGGGTGTCGCCACCAAAACCATGGCTGCTGCACATCTGCATCCATGGTGAAGATGCAGCAAAGGCAACGGTTCGGATCCGTCCATAACAGAATAATGATGGTGATCAGGCACTGAGGGGCCATGGGGCCGTCCAGCCATCGCACATCTGCAGCGGTCGTCCTCGCAGGCGTCGCGGCCGTCCTGCTGCTGCCCCCGCCGGCCCTGGCGCTGGATCTGATCTTCGTCTTCGACGGCCTGATCGGCACCTTCCGGGGTCTAGAGGCCGGGACGGCAACCAGTGCCCCACCGGCGACCGTTGAACTCAATTTTGCTTCCTCTTCGGGGTCTCCCAAGGGGATCTTCGAGACGGCGCCGCGCTGCCTGCTTCCCGACTGCGGCTTCATCTCCGTGACCGCCAACGTTTCAACATTCACCGCTCCAACCGTCTTCCATGGCCATAACAGTGGCTGGCAACTGCTGATCAGCCCCGTTCCAGGACAGCCCCCCGGCGCCGCGCCCTGGCCCCTTACTGGATTACTGCTCTATTGCCCAGGTTTTGAGCTGGCTGGCGAGCTGGACGATTGCCCAGCCCCCGCTCCTGGCACCGAGCCAAGATCCGGGTGGCTCTCACCGCCCCCGCACGGCGACCCCGGCGACCCGCCTGATCCTGCGGTCCCTGGCCCTCTGCCGGTCCTGGGGCTCGCCGCCGCCTTCCGCTGCAGCCGCCGGTTGAGGGCAAGAATCCGCGGCCGCCTCAGCGGTAGTTTTCAAACTGGAGCGGCACTTCCAGATCCTCCGCCCGCAGCAGGCTGATCACCTGCTGGAGATCATCCTTGTTCTTGCCGGTGACGCGCAGGCTTTCGCCCTGGATCGCCACGGTCACCTTCTTGACCTCATCGCGCACCTTCTTGCTGAGCTTCTTGGCCAGTTCCTGGCTGAGGCCCTTGCGCAGCTTGATCACCTGCTTCACCCGGTTGCCGCCCACCGGCTCGGGGGTCTGCAGGTCGAAGATCTTCAGCGACAGGTTGCGCTTGGTGGCCTTCTGGCGCAGCACGTCCACCACCGCGTCAAGCGTCATGTCGCTGGCGGTGGTGATCGTCAGGCTGGCCTCCTCCACGTCGATCTCGGTGTTGGAGTCCTTGAGGTCGTAGCGCTGGCCCACCTCGCGGCGCACCTGGTCGACGGCGTTCACCAGCTCCTGGCGGTCGAAGTCGGAGACGACATCGAAGGAATAGCTGTCGGCCATGGCACGGGCGAAGGCAAGGCAGCGCCAGCCTAGAAAAGAGACCCCAGCCGCCCTGTCCCGATGGCCACCTCCCTGCTCAGCCCCCTCCTGGCGGCCAGCGTCGCCCTGCCGGTGCTGCCGGCGGCCGCCGGCGGGGCCTTCGCCTGGTCGCTGGTGCTCTCGGGAGCCGTGGTGGTGCTCAGCCTGATCCCCCTGGGCGCCGCCCGCTCCCAGGCCGACTTCCAACCCTCCGACCTGGCCGCCCCCCGGGCGATGTTCGAGCGGCTGCCGGCCTGGGGCAAGCGGGCCAACTGGGCCCACCAGAACAGCTTCGAGGCCTTCACCCTGCACGCCCCCGCCTGCCTGCTGTGCCTGCTGGTGGCCCCCTCGGTGCTGGCGGCCGCCCCTTGGGTGCCCCTGGTGGCCTGGCTGCACCCCGCCCTGCGTCTGGGCTACATCGGGGCCTACGTGGCCAACGTTCCACCCGTGCGCAGCCTGTGCTGGGCCGGCGGCATCCTCTGCACCGCCCTGCTGTACTCCGAGGGGCTGCGGGCGGTGCTGCGCAGCTGAGTCAGCTGGGAGGAGTGGAGCCTCAGCTGCCGCCCTTTTCCTGCAGGCCCTTGAGGGCCGCCAGCAGCGAGGCCGGGCTCTGGGGATCCACCATCAGCACGCTGCCGCCATGGGAGCGGGCCATCTCCTGACCCATGGCCATCCAGTCCTTGGCCAGCAGCAGCCGCAGCCCCTCGGCCGCCGCAGGATGGGCCTCGATCACCGCCGCCAGCTGGGTGGCCGATTCGGCCCGCGCCTTGGCCAGCAGCAGCTGCTGCTTGGCCTGGGCATCGGCATCGAGCAGCACTGCCTCCTGCTTGGCCTTGGCATCCAGCACCAGGGCCTCGGCCCGGCCCCGGGCCGCGTTCACCTGGGACTCCCGCTCCCCCTCCGAGCGCAGGATCGCCGCCCGCTTCTCCCGCTCGGCGGTCATCTGCTGCTCCATGGCCTGCTGCACCCCCTGGGAGGGCTGGATATCGCGCAGCTCCACCCGGGTCACCTTGACGCCCCAGGGATCGGTGGCCTGATCGAGCTCCTTGAGGAGGGTCTCGTTGACCTCGCTGCGGGTGGTGAAGGTCTGGTCGAGGTCGAGCTTGCCCATCTCGGCCCGGATCTGGGTGAGCACCAGGTTGACCATGGCCGCCTGCAGGTTGTCGACGCCGTAGTAGGCGCGGGCATGCTCCAGCAGCTGCCAGTACACCACCGCATCCACCTCGATCGAGACGTTGTCGCGGGTGATGCACTGCTGGGGGGGAATGTCGAGCACCCGCTCCTTGAGCGATTCGTGGCTCACCACCCGCTCCAGGCCCGGGATCACCAGGGACAGGCCGGGGCGCAGTTCCCGGTCGTACTTGCCGAGGCGCTCCACCAGCATCGAGCGGCTGCTGCTGGTGACCTTGACGCCGCTGATGCCCAGCCCGGCGAGCACCACGAGCACCGGAATGATGAGCGCTTCCATGCAGGCTTCGTCACTGGCGCAACGCTAGGCAGGATGGGGGCGATGGCCAACGGTCCCGTTGGTTTCGTTGTTCCTCCGCCCCCGCCCCGTCGCACCCCGCCGATGCCCGCACCCCCGATCCTCTGGCTGGCCCTGGCGGGGGTGCTGCTGCTGCTGGAGCTGGTGGGCGCCGACGGGGACGGCCTGCTGCTGATCGGCGCCGTGGCGGCCCTGCTGCTCACCCTCGTCGCCATCCTGGCGCCGGTGCTGCCGCCCCTGGGCCAGCTGCTCCTCTACGCCGTGCTGGTGGGAGCGGGCTACGCCTGGCTGCGCCGCTGGTCGGCCCGCCGCCAGGCCCGCACCATCCCCCCCAGCGCCCGCGCCGAACTGGCGGAGGTGACCACGGCCTTTGATGCCAACGGCGAGGGCCGGGTGCGCTGGCAGGGCCAGAGCTGGGCCGCCCAGAACCTGGCACCCCAGCAGAGCCTCCCCCCCGGTAGCCAGGTGACGGTGATGGGCCGGGAGGGAACGCGGCTGCAGGTGCTGCCGCGCCAGGAGAACCTGCTGGGCTGAAACCCGGCCGGCGGGAACCGGCCGGCTCAGTCGAAGAACATCAGGCTGACCACCTTGCCCATGTCCTCGGCGGTGCGGCAGCTGGAGAGCAGGGTCTCGCTGTCGTGGAAGGCGTAGCAGATCAGCTGGTCGCAGCGGTTGATGATCTCCTGGTTGCAGAGGCTGCTGGCCATCGGCAGGGGCAGCTCATCATTTTCGGGCTTCTCCACCAGGTGCAGCACGCGCTCCAGCTGGCTGCGGGATTCGCCCGGCTGGCGGTCCAGGCTCTGGGGCAGCAGCACGGTGAGCCGGGCCGGATCCACCTCCAGCACGCTGCGGATCACGGCCGCATTGACCCCCTGGGCCCCGGAGGTGATCAGGTTGTGGCCCTCCTGGGCCAGGGAACGGGCCACCAGCTCCACCAGGTGGATCGACACCACCGGCACATGGCGACTGCCGAGGAAGGCGATTCTGCGTTTGCCCCGGTCCTGGAGCATGGCCAGCTCCTGGGCGAGCGTATCGATCCGGTCCAGGGCCGGAAGATCTAGGGACCGGGTCACCCGTTATCGACAACCAACGAACTGAAACTAGCAGCGCCCTCAGGCATGGACCGCCAGGCGCAGCCGGCGGAACAGCCGTTCGAAGTGGCAGTTCTCCTCCACCAGCCGGATCGCATAGGTGGCCTTCACCGCTTCATGCAGCCGCACATGGCCGATGGCGGCATCGATCACCTCCACGGTGGTGAGGGTGTCGTGGTCGACCTTGAGCACCGGCACCTCCAGTTCCTCGGCCCGGCTGATCAGCTGGGGCAGGGGTTCACCGGCCCCGGTGAGGATCAGGCACTGGGTGGAGGCCTCCAGGGCCGCCAGCTGGATGTCGGTGCGGTCGGCGCCGGTGACGACGGCCATGTTGCGGCGGCGGCGGAAGAATTCCATCGCCGAATTGACGTTCATGGCGCCGATCGAGAGGGTCTCCACCAGCAGGTCGAGGCCGTCGCGGCAGCAGAGCACGGTGGCCGCCAGCCGCCGGGCCAGCTCCTCCACCGTGACGCTACGCAGCAGGGGACTGCGGGGCATCACGCCCAGCACCGGGATGCCGAGCCGCTCCAGGGCCGGCAGGACCGCCTCCCGCACCTCCGGCACCACCTCGGGCACCACGGCGTTGAGCACCACGCCCGCCAGCAGATCCCCCAGCTGGTGCCGGGCCTCGAGCAGGGACTCGACGCTGCGGCTGTCGCTCCAGGGGTGCACCAGCAGCACCGGGGCCTGCAGGGCCTGGGCCAGCTGCACCAGGCCGAGGCCGTAGAGCTGCCCTTCGCTGAGGCTGCCGGCCCCCTCCAGCAGCACCAGCCGTTCGGCGTCGTCGTGGATGCGGCGCTGCAGCAGCGTCAGCCCCTCCCCCGGGTCAAGATCCCCTGCCAGCAGACGGGCCCGGGCCGTCGCCGGCTCCAGGACCTGCAGCGAAGGGATCAGCTGCTCCGGCTCCAGACCGAGGGTGGCGCCGATGAAGCGCACGTCGGGATCGAGCAGGGGGTTCTCCGGGGCCGCATCGGGGAAGGCGTCGAGCGGGTCGTCCATGCAGGTGGCCAGCGGCTTGCCGAAGGCGAGCGGCACGCCCTGGCGGGCGAGCTGGCGGCCCAGACCGAGCACCACCGCCGACTTGCCGCTGAAGGGTTCGCAGGAGCCGATCAGCAAGGGGATGGACATGGTGTGACCTCGCCGGGACCCGCAGGTGCCCGGCAATCTAGGCAGCACGACCACCGCAGGCCCATGCCGGACCCCTCGAACGAAGCGCTCACCGTGGCCGTCACCGGCGCCAGCGGCGCCCTCGGCCAGGCCCTGCTGCGCCGCTGGCACCGCCGCGGCGCCCGGCTGATCGCCCTCTGCCACGGCCGCACGCCGCTGCAGCTGGCCGGGCCGGACGGGCAGCCGATCCCCCTGCGCCAGGTGCACTGGCAGGTGGGCCAGGAGGCGGCCCTCGAAGCCCTGCTGGCGGAGGTGGACGTGCTGGTGATCAACCACGGCATCAATGTCCATGGGGACGGCAGCGCCGAGGCGACGGGTTGTTCCCTGGAGGTCAATGCCCTGAGCGCCTGGCGGCTGCTGGAGCTGTTCGCCGCGGTGGCGGCGCGGCGGGATCCGGCGCAGCAGGACAAACGCCCACGGCCGGAGGTGTGGGTGAACACCTCGGAAGCGGAGATCCAGCCGGCCCTGAGCCCCCTCTACGAGATCAGCAAGCGGCTGCTGGGCCAGCTGCTCAGCCTGCGAGCCCCGGAGCTGGCGGCGGTGGTGCGGCTGCGGCGCCTGGTGCTGGGTCCGTTCCGCTCGGCCCTCAACCCCATCGGGGTGATGGGCGCCGACTGGGTGGCCGGCGAGATCCTGCGCCAGGCCGACTGGAACTGCGGTCTGATCATCGTCACCCCGAACCCGCTCACCTACGTGCTGATGCCCCTGGCGACCGTGAGCCGCTGGGCCTACCTGAGCCTGCTGCTGCGGCGCTGAACGCCGAAGCGGACGGGCCTAGAAGTCGCGGTCGGTGAGGATGTCGCAGCCGTCGGAGGTGACCACGATGGTGTGCTCCCACTGGGCCGAGAGGCTGCCGTCCACGGTCACCACGGTCCAGCGGTCCTTGAGGGTGCGGCAGGCCTTGCTGCCGGCGTTCAGGATCGGCTCCACCGCCAGGGTCATGCCGGCCCGCAGCTGCATGTTGGGCAGATCCCTGGTGCGGTAGTTGAACACCGAGGGCTCCTCGTGCAGGTTGCGGCCCACACCGTGGCCCGTGTAGTCCTCGACCACGGCATAGCCGTGGGCCTCGACGTGGTCCTGGACGGCGCCGGCCAGCTCCAGCAGGGTGCTGCCGGCCTTCACGGTGGCCAGGCCCTTCATCAGCGACTCCTGGGCCACCCGGCTGAGGCGGCGGGCCTCCTCGGGCACCCCCTCGCCGACGCAGAGGGTGACGCAGCTGTCGCCGTGGAAGCCCTCGTAGTAGGCGCCGGTGTCGATCTTGACCAGATCGCCGGCCTTGATCACCCGTTTTCCGCTGGGGATGCCGTGCACCACCTCGTTGTTGATGCTGGCGCAGATGCTGGCCGGAAAGCCGTGGTAGCCCTTGAAGCTGGGGGTGGCCCCCATGGCGCGGATGCGGGCCTCGGCGTGGCGGTCGAGGTCGCCGGTGGTCATGCCCGGGGCGGCCATGTCCATGATCTCCCGCAGCACCGTGGCGACGATGAGGCTGGCCTGGCGCATGATCGCGATCTCCCGCGCCGACTTGACTTCCACGCCGCGGCGGGTCTTCTGGATGCGGGGGCCGGCCTGGGTGAGAGGGGTGCCACCGCCCTTGACGCCGTTGGTGCTGGCCAGCAGATCGGCGAACAGGTTCATGCGGTGGGAAACGGGCCGGACATTCAAGTTATCAATGGCGTCCCTCCCGCCGTCGTTTCCCCGTGTCCAGCCCCACCCCCGCCGCGTCCCCACGGCCCGCCGCACCGTCCTGGGGCGCCCGCCTGCGGCAGGCCCACGCCTGGATGGCGCCGCTGGTGCTGACGCCCCTGCTGCTCTCGGCCCTCACGGGTGTGGGTTACCGCCTGCTGCGCGACTGGGGCGGGCTGAGCCGGGACCAGGTCCATCCGCTGATGGTGCTGCACGAGGGCGAGTGGCTGCAGCGCTGGCTGGGCCCGGTGGGAGAGACCCTCTACGTGCTGCTCAACGGCCTGGGGCTGCTGTGGATGCTGGTCACCGGCGGCGCCATGGCCTGGGAGCGGCTGCAGCGGAACTGGCGGCGGCGCGGGGGGAGGGGGGTCACCTGAGGCGGTAAGGTGTTGGTTTGGCCAGGCGCTCCGAGAAAAGGGATGGCAACCGAGACCGATCCGACCACCACCGATCCATCCACCGAGGATCCATCCACTGCGGCGGACCCGCAGACCGTGGACCAGGCGGCCCCTGACGTGGCGGCCCCTGCCGCCGTGACCGTCACCACCGGCAAGCTGAGCGCCCGCGCCCTGATCGAGGAGTTCGAAGCGACCCAGCTGAAGAGCGACCTGCCCGAGATCTACGTGGGCGACACCGTCAAGGTGGGCGTGCGCATCCGGGAGGGCAACAAGGAGCGGGTCCAGCCCTACGAGGGCGTGGTGATCGCCAAGCGCCACGGCGGCCTCAACCAGACGATCACCGTGCGTCGCATCTTCCAGGGCATCGGCGTGGAGCGGGTCTTCATGCTCCACAGCCCCCAGGTCGCTTCCGTGAAGGTGGAGCGGCGCGGTAAGGTGCGTCGGGCGAAGCTCTTCTATCTGCGTGACCGGGTGGGTAAAGCCACACGCGTCAAACAGCGCTTCGATCGCTGAAGCCTGGTTTCACGGGTGGCCATTGCCCGCGAATCCCTCTCACGCTTTCCAGGGGCCATCGGCCTTGCGCCGTTAGTTCAGTTGGTAGAACGCAGGTCTCCAAAACCTGATGTCGGGGGTTCAAGTCCTCCACGGCGCGTTCGATGGTCCCATTTGCAGTCTCGTGGTTCCGAACATGGAGTTGGATCTACAACCCGGTGATGTGGTCAAGGTGCTGGAATCGGCCGCCCTTGGCTGGGTCCGGGCCCGGGTCATCCGGGTCAAGTCCGGAGGTCGGGTCGTGGTCCAGAGCGACCAGGGGCGGGAGTTCACCGCCCGTGGCAATCAGGTCCGTCTGATCGAACCCGCCGGCTTCCGCCCCTGAGCGCAGCGCCGCGGCGTCCCTTCCGGTCAGCGTCCGCCCCGTGCCCCGCACGGGGCTTTTTGTGTGGCCCCCTCCCCCCGCGGCGCCCAGGGCGGCGGGGTTGGTGGCCTTCGGGGGCGGCGTTGACGGACCGCGTTGACGGAGGGACCGGTGACGATGGATACTTCCTTGGTCGGCGTCCGCGCCGTCGTGATCGCCCATCGGTGCCGCATTCACCCTCTGGGGCGGATTCAGGCTCGAATGTCGGTCTGGGACTGTAGTTCAATCGGTTAGAGCACCGCCCTGTCACGGCGGAAGTTGCGGGTTCGAGCCCCGTCAGTCCCGTTCTCACCATCTGGAGCCGATTCCGTGGCCGCAGCGGTTCCCGTACGCGTTCGGCTGGCCCCCAGCCCCACCGGCACCCTCCACATCGGCACCGCCCGCACGGCGGTGTTCAACTGGCTGTTCGCCCGCCACCTGGGGGGCGCCTTCCTGCTCCGCATCGAGGACACCGACCGGGAGCGGTCCAGGGCCGAGTACACGGAAAACATCCTCGATGGCCTGCGCTGGCTGGGCCTCACCTGGGACGAGGAGCCGGTGGTGCAGAGCCAGCGCATCGAGGCCCACCGGGCCGCGATCGAGCAGCTGCTGGCGAGCGGCCACGCCTACCGCTGCTTCGCCAGCGACGCCGAGCTGGCGGCGATGCGGGAACGGCAGCAGGCCGAGGGGCGCGCCCCCCGCTACGACAACCTGCACCGCGACCTCACGCCCGGGCAGCAGCAGGCCTACATCGACGAGGGGCGCGAGGCGGTGATCCGCTTCCGCATCGACGACGGCGCCACGATCACCTGGAACGACCTGGTGCGCGGCGAGATGCGCTGGGCGGGGAGTGATCTGGGCGGTGACATGGTGATCGCCCGCCGGGCGCCCGCCGATGCCATCGGCGACCCCCTCTACAACCTGGTGGTGGTGGTGGACGACGCCGCCATGGCCATCAGCCACGTGATCCGGGGCGAGGACCACATCGCCAACACCGGCAAGCAGCTGCTGCTCTACGCCGCCCTGGGCCTGACCCCGCCCCTGTTCGCCCACACCCCCCTCATCCTCAACCAGGAGGGCCGCAAGCTCTCCAAGCGCGACGGCGTCACCTCCGTGGGGGATTTCCGCGCCATGGGCTACACCGCCGAGGCCCTGGTCAACTACATGACCCTGCTGGGCTGGTCACCGCCGGAGGGCCTCGGCGAGCGCTTCAGCCTCGAGCAGGCGGCGGCGGTGTTCTCCTTCGAGCGGGTCAACCGGGCCGGGGCGCGCTTCGACTGGGACAAGCTCAACTGGCTCAACGCCCAGGTGCTGCACGGGCTGGCGGCCGGCGAACTGCGCCAGCGGCTGCTGCCCCTCTGGCAGGCCCGGGGCTGGGCCGACGACGGCCCCGCCGCCGACGCCGGCTGGCAGGAGGACCTCTGCGCCCTGCTGGGCCCCTCCCTCAGCCTGCTGGCGGACGGGGTCGACCAGGCCGCCCCCTTCTTCGAAACACCGGAGCCGGACGAGGCAGCCCTGGCCCTGCGGGCCGACTCGGCCAGCCGCGCCGCCCTGACGGCCCTGCTGGAGCAGCTGCCGGAGGGGCCCCTCGAGGCCGACTCGGCCCAGGGGCTGCTGGGGGCCGCCGCCACGGCGGCGGGCGTCAAGAAAGGGGTGCTGATGAAGGGCCTGCGGGCCGCCCTGCTGGGCAGCCTCAAGGGGCCCGACCTGCTCACCACCTGGCTGCTGCTGCACCGGCTCGGCAGCGACCGGGAGCGGATCGCCGCCGCGCTCTGAGGCCGGGACAGAGGCCTCAGGTGGCCTCAGTCGTCGAGGGCGCCGTAGATCGGCTCCACCCGGATCGCCTGGACACTGCCGGCCCGCAGCACCAGGAACTCGCTGGTCAGGTCGCTGATCGGCACGTTCACGAAGGTGTCGAGGGTCGCCGCGTTCAGCACCCCGCCGTACCAGTTCTGGAAATCCTCCAGGGTGTTGAAGTGCACCTCCTGGTGGTGGCCGCCGGTCAGGAACAGGTGGATGGCGTAGCGGCGGGGGGTGCGGGCCATGGGGCGCGGACGGCGGCGTCGGACTGCCCACAGGATGCCCCATACGGCCGCAGCAGGCTTGCGGCCGGCCGGTAGAGGGGATGGAGCGGGGCGCCGGAGGCGGTGCAGCCAAGGCACACCAGCCGGGAACGGTGGGGGGCCAGCAGCTCCAGCACCCGTTCGTCCTGGCCGCAGCGGCGGCCGCCGTTGCCCCAGCCCAGCCAGATCAGCGGCGGCGGCGCGGCGGCAGCGGCAGGCCCACGGGGCCGCTGGGCCGCCCGCACCCGGCGCCGGATCCAGGCCGGGTTGGCGGCGCCCACCGGATCGGCGGCGAGGGCCAGGGCGGAGGGGCGGGGGCTGATGCGGGCGAAGAGGTTCAGCACCTCCAGGCCGCCGTAGCCCCAGCCGGCGGCGAAGGCCACCAGCCGCCGCAGGGTGGGGTCGTCGTGGCGATGGTCGGCCCGGGAGGGATTGAGGCCGATGAACAGCAGCCGGCTGCCCTGGGGCTCCCAGACCCGCTCCAGCCACCAGCGGTAGTGGCCGCAGCGGCTGAAGACGGCCCGGCCGGAGACGTTCACGGCCGTTGCGGGCCGCCGGATGGCAGGCTGTGGCGGACGGCGGACGGATCCCGGAAACGGCCATGGAGCGGGACAAGCCCCTGTTGCTGCTGGTGGACGGTCACTCCCTGGCCTTCCGCAGCTTCTACGCCTTCGCCAAGGGCGGCGAGGGGGGGCTGGCCACGAAGGACGGCGTCCCCACCAGCGTCACCTACGGCTTCCTCAAGGCCCTGCTCGACAACTGCAAAGGCCTGGCACCCCAGGGGGTGGTGATCGCCTTCGACACCGCCGAACCCACCTTCCGCCACGAGGCGGACGCCGCCTACAAGGCCCACCGTGAGGAGGCGCCGGAGCACTTCTTCGCCGATCTGGCCAATCTGCAGGCCATCCTCAGGGACTGCCTCGACCTGCCCCTGTCGATGGCACCGGGCTACGAGGCCGACGACGTGCTCGGCACCCTGGCCAACCGGGCGGCGGGCGAGGGCTGGCGGGTGCGGATCCTCTCCGGCGACCGCGACCTGTTCCAGCTGGTGGATGACGAGCGCGACATCGCCGTGCTCTACATGGGCGGCGGCCCCTACGCGAAGAACAGCGGGCCGACCGTGATCCGCCGGGCCCAGGTGATCGAGAAGCTGGGGGTGCCGCCCGAGGGAGTGGTGGACCTCAAGGCCCTCACCGGCGACAGCTCCGACAACATCCCCGGGGTCAAGGGGGTGGGGCCCAAGACCGCCCTCACCCTGCTCAAGGCCCACGGCGACCTGGACGGCATCTACGCCGCCCTCGACCAGCAGAAGGGGGCCCTGAAGACGAAGCTGGAGACCGACCGGGAGAACGCCTTCCGCTCCCGGATGCTGGCGGAGATCCTGGTGCAGATTCCCCTGCCCGAGGAGCCCCGCCTTTGCCTGGGGCGGGTGGACAGCGAGGGGCTGGGGGCGCGCCTGGGCGAGCTGGAGCTGTTCAGCCTGGTGAAGCAGACCGAGGGCTTCGCCCGCCTGTTCTCGGCCGAGCCGCCCGAGCCCAGCGCCACCGCCGTGGCCGCTCCCGCCAGCGAGCCGGCGGCGCCCGAGGAGCCCGCAGCGGCCGAGCCCAGGGCCGAAGGCCGCCTGCCCGCCCTGCAGCCGCAGCTGGTCACCACCCCCGCGGCCCTGGCCGCCCTGGTCGAGCGGCTGATGGCCTGCACCGACCCGGCGGCACCGGTGGCCCTCGACACCGAGACCACGTCCCTCAATCCCTTCCAGGCGGAGCTGGTGGGGATCGGCCTGTGCTGGGGGGAGGGCCTGGCGGATCTGGCCTACGTGCCCATCGGCCACCACAGCCCGCCCGCCCCCGACCTGCTCAGCGCGGCGCCGGCGGCGCCGAAGCAGCTGCCCCTGGACGCGGTGCTGCTGGCCCTGGGGCCCTGGCTGGCCAGCGCCGCGCACCCCAAGGCGCTCCAGAACGCCAAGTACGACCGCCTGATCCTGCTGCGCCATGGCCTGCCCCTGGCCGGTGTGGTGATGGACACCCTGCTGGCGGACTACCTGCGGGATGCCAACGCCAAGCATGGCCTGGAGGCGATGGCGGAGCGGGAGTTCGGCCTCCAGCCGACCACCTACGGCGATCTGGTGGCCAAGGGGCAGAACTTCGCCGACGTGCCGATCGAGGCCGCGGCGCTCTACTGCGCCATGGACGTGCACCTCACCCGGCGCCTGGGCGCCGTGCTGAGCGGGCAGCTGGCGGCGATGGGGCCCCGGCTGCCCCTGCTGCTGCAGCAGGTGGAGCTGCCCCTGGAGCCGGTGCTGGCCCAGATGGAGGCCACCGGCATCCGCATCGACGTGCCCTACCTGAAGGAGCTGGCCGAGGAGCTCAGCGCCACCCTGGGCCGGCTGGAGCAGGAGGCCCAGGCGGCGGCGGGGGTGGACTTCAACCTGGCCTCCCCCAAGCAGCTCGGGGAGCTGCTGTTCGACACCCTGGGGCTCGACCGCAAGAAGTCGCGTCGCACCAAGACCGGCTGGAGCACCGATGCGGCGGTGCTGGAGAAGCTGGAGGACGACCATCCGGTGGTGAAGCTGGTGCTGGAGCACCGCACCCTCAGCAAGCTGCTGAGCACCTACGTGGAGGCGCTGCCGGCGCTGGTGGAACCGGAGACCGGGCGGGTGCACACCGATTTCAACCAGGCGGTGACCGCCACCGGGCGGCTGTCGAGCAGCAACCCCAACCTGCAGAACATCCCCATCCGCACCGAGTTCAGCCGCCGCATCCGCAAGGCCTTCCTGCCCCAGGAGGGCTGGCAGATGATCAGCGCCGACTACTCCCAGATCGAGCTGCGCATCCTCACCCACCTGTCCGGCGAGCCGGTGCTGGTGCAGGCCTACAACGAGGGCGACGACGTCCACGCCCTCACCGCCCGGCTGCTGCTCGAAACCGACACGGTGACGCCCGAGGAGCGGCGGCTGGGCAAGACGATCAACTTCGGGGTGATCTACGGCATGGGGGCCCAGCGGCTGGCGCGCGAAACCGGCATGGGCCAGGCCAGGGCCAAGGAGTTCCTGAGCCTCTACAAGCAGCGCTACCCGAAGGTGTTCCTGTTCCTCGAGCTGCAGGAGCGGCTGGCCCTCAGCCGCGGCTACGTGGAAACGATCCTGGGGCGGCGGCGGCCGTTCCAGTTCGATCCCGGCGGCCTGGGCCGGCTGCTGGGCAAGGATCCGCTGGAGATCGACCTGGAGGTGGCCCGCCGCGGCGGCCTGGAGGCCCAGCAGCTGCGGGCCGCCGCCAACGCCCCGATCCAGGGCTCCAGCGCCGACATCATCAAGCTGGCGATGGTGGGCCTGCAGCAGGCGCTGACGGCGTCGGGCCTGCCGGCCCGGCTGCTGCTGCAGGTGCACGACGAGCTGGTGCTGGAGGCGGCGCCGGAGGCGCTGGAGGAGGTGCGGGAGCTCACCCGTCGCACCATGGAGCAGGCGGTGCAACTGCTGGTGCCCCTGGCGGTGGACACGGGCGTGGGGCCGAACTGGATGGAGGCGAAATAGCCACACGAAGGTAGGCTGCGCGCGAGCTTTGCCTCCGCCATCGATGCCCCAACCGGTGCGGGTGCTGCTGACCGGCCGCCACGGCCAGCTCGGACAGGCCCTGCTGGCCCGTATCCCCGCCGGCATCGACCTGATCGCGACGGGCCGGCAGGAGCTGGATCTGGCCGATCCGGCCGCCTGCCGGGCCGCCGTGGTGGAGCACCGGCCCGACTGGGTGCTGAATGCGGGGGCCTACACCGCCGTCGACCGGGCCGAGACCGAGCCGGCGCTGGCGGAGGCGGTCAACGCCGGCGCCCCCGGGGCCTTCGCCGAGGCCCTGGCCGAGACCGGTGGGCGGCTGCTGCAGGTGAGCACGGATTTCGTCTTTGACGGTGAGCAGGGCCATCCCTACGCCCCGGAGCAGGCCCTGGCCCCCCTGGGCGTCTACGGCGCCACCAAGGCCGAGGGAGAGAGGCGGGCGGCGGCGGCCCTGGGCGCCGATCGTCTCTGCCTGCTGCGCACCAGCTGGGTGTACGGGCCGGTGGGGGCCAACTTCTGCCTCACGATGCTGCGGCTGCACCGGGCGAAGGCCGCCGCCGGCGAGCCCCTGGGGGTGGTGGCCGACCAGGTGGGCTGCCCCACCGCCACCGGCGGCCTGGCGGAGGCCTGCTGGCGGGTGATCGGCCGGGGGGTGAGCGGGCGCCACCACTGGAGCGACTGCGGCGCCGCCAGCTGGTACGACTTCGCCGTGGCCATCGGTCTGCTGGCGGCGGCGCGGGGGCTGATCCCCGCGCCGGCCCGGGTGCGGCCGATCACCACCGCCGACTACCCCACCCCGGCCCGTCGCCCCGCCTATTCGCTGCTGGATGCCACCACCACCCGGCACGCCCTGGACCTGGAGGGGCAACACTGGCAGGCCGCCCTCGCCGAGGTGCTGGCGCGGATTCCCCTGCCCCAGACCTGAACACCCCCTGACCCCGTCTCGCCCCATCCCGATGGACCCCTACCCCTCCCTCGACCTGCCGCTGCTGCTCGCGGGGCGTCGCCGCATCCTGGTGACCGGCGGCGCGGGCTTCATCGGCGGGGCGCTGGTGCGCCGGCTACTGCGGGACAGCACGGCGACGGTGTTCAACCTCGACAAGATGGGGTATGCCAGCGACCTGCTGGGCATCGCCAACACCGTGGCGGATCTGGGGCCGGCGGCGGAGCGGGCCGACGGGCCGCGGCACCGGCTGCTGCAGGTGGACCTGGCCGACGGGGAGGCCACCGCCGCCGCGGTGCGTCAGGCCGATCCGGATCTGGTGCTGCACCTGGCCGCCGAAAGCCACGTCGACCGTTCGATCGACGATCCCGGTGCCTTCCTGGTCAGCAACGTGATGGGCACCTACCACCTGCTGCAGGCGGTGCGGGCCCACTGGGAGGGGCTGCCGGCGGAGCGGCGGGAGCTGTTCCGCTTCCACCACATCAGCACCGATGAGGTGTTCGGCTCCCTGGGGGCCACCGGCCGCTTCTCGGAGACCACCCCCTACGACCCGCGCAGCCCCTACTCCGCCAGCAAGGCGGGCAGCGACCACCTGGTCCAGGCGTGGCACCACACTTTCGGACTGCCGGTGGTGCTGACCAACTGCAGCAACAACTACGGCCCCTGGCAGTTCCCCGAGAAGCTGATCCCGGTGGTGATCCTCAAGGCCGCCGCCGGCGAGCCGATTCCCCTCTACGGCGACGGGGCCAACGTGCGCGACTGGCTGTACGTGGAGGACCACGTCGAGGCCCTGCTGCTGGCCGCCACCAGCGGCGAGGTGGGCCGCAGCTACTGCGTCGGCGGCCATGGTGAGCGCACCAACAAGGAGGTGGTGCAGGCCATCTGCGCCCTGCTCGACGAGCTGCGGCCCGACGGCTCCCCCCACGCCGGCCTGATCACGCCGGTGGCCGACCGGCCGGGCCACGACCGGCGCTACGCCATCGACCCGGCGCGGATCAGCAGCGAGCTGGGCTGGCAGCCCCGCCACGACTTCGAGCAGGGCCTGCGGGCCACGGTGCAGTGGTACCTGGCGCACGGCGACTGGTGCACCAACGTGCGCAGCCGCGCCGGCTACGGCGGCGGCCGTCTGGGCCAGGCGGGCGCGGGAGCCATGGCAGGAGCGGGCCATTGACCCTGCGGCTCACCAACACCCTCAGCCGCCGCTGCGAGCCCTTCGAGCCGCTGGTGCCCGGGCAGGTGTCGATCTACTGCTGCGGCGTCACGGTCTACGACCTCTGCCACCTGGGCCATGCCCGCAGCTACATCGTCTGGGACGTACTGCGGCGCTATCTGCAGTGGAGCGGCTATGCCGTCACCTTCGTGCAGAACTTCACCGACATCGACGACAAGATCCTCAAGCGGGCCGAGGAGGAGGGCAGCTCGATGGAGGTGGTGAGCGAGCGCAACATCGCCGCCTTCGAGGCGGACATGGCCGCCCTGCACATCCTTCCGCCCGACCGGATGCCCCGGGCCACCCGCAGCCTGGAGGCGATCCGGCAGCTGATCGGTGAACTGGAGGCCAAGGGGGCGGCCTATTCGGCCGATGGCGATGTGTACTTCGCCGTGATGCGCCAGGCCGGCTACGGCAAGCTCAGCGGCCGCACGCTGGAGGAGCAGCAGGAAGGGGCCAGCGGCCGCACCAACGAGGTGGAGGAGGCCCGCAAGCGCCATCCGTTTGATTTCGCCCTCTGGAAGGGGGCCAAGCCGGGCGAACCCAGCTTCCCGTCGCCCTGGGGGCCGGGCCGGCCGGGCTGGCACATCGAATGCTCGGCGATGGTGCGCGAGGAGCTGGGCACCACGATCGACATCCATCTGGGTGGCGCCGATCTGATCTTTCCCCACCACGAGAACGAGATCGCCCAGTCGGAGGCGGCCAGCGGCCAGCCCCTGGCCCGCTTCTGGCTGCACAACGGCATGGTGAATGTGGGTGGCGAAAAGATGTCCAAGTCGCTGGGCAACTTCACCACGATCCGCGCCCTGCTGGACAGCGGCGTCAGCCCGATGACCCTGCGGCTGTTCGTGCTGCAGGCCCACTACCGCAAGCCGCTGGACTTCACCGCCGAGGCCCTGGCGGCGGCCGCCAGCGGCTGGAAGGGTCTGGACGCGGCCCTGGGCCTGGGGACACGCCATGGGGCGGCCCTGGGGTGGGCCACCGCTCCCGCCGCTGCGAGCGCTGCGGTGAGCGCCGCGGACATCGGCGCCGAACTGGCCCGGGCCCGCGAGCGCTTCGCCGCCGCCATGGACGACGACCTCAACACCTCGGCGGCGCTGGCCGTGCTGTTCGAGCTGGCCCGGCCGCTGCGGGCCCTGGCCAACCGGCTGGAGCGGGGCGACACCGAAGCCGGGGCGGCCGGAGAGGCGGTGGCGCTGGAGCCCCGCTGGCAGTTGCTGGGCGAACTGGCCGGTGTGCTGGGGCTGGCGGCGGAGGCGGCGAGCAGTGCGGCAGACGGCACGCCGGCCGAGGCGGCGGCGGCGGAAACGGCGATCCAGCAGCGGATCGAGCAGCGCCGGGCCGCCAAAGCGGCCAGGGATTTCGCCACCGCCGACCGCATCCGGGCCGAACTGGCCGCCGAGGGCATCGAACTGATCGACCGGCCCGGCGGCGTGACCGACTGGGTGCGGGGCTGATGGGCGACCTCGACATCTGCTGGCAGCAGAGATATTCGAACTACTGCCGGGCGCTGGAGCAGCTGGAGACATTCTTCAAGCCCCCTGAACTGAACGCCCGGGAGCAGCAGGGGTTGATCAAGGCGTTCGAGTACACCTTCGAGCTGGCCTGGAACACGTTGCGTGATCTCCTGCTCAGCCGGGGGAACGAGCAACTGCTCGGTTCACGGGATACGTTGAAGGAAGCGTTCCGTCTGGGTCTGATCGAGGATGGCGAGGCCTGGATGCTGACGATTCAGGACCGCAACCTCACCAGCCACACCTACAACCGCTCCACCGCCGACGCGATCGCCGGCCACATCGGCCAGAGCTATCTGGGCTGTTACCGGCAATTGCGGGCTTCTCTGGAGCCACTGCAACAGGAGCCGACACCATGAGCCCCCAGCCCTCCACCACGCCGTTGGGATCGATCCCCGGCATCCCTGAACGGGTCCAGCAGCGGCTGCAGCAGGTGTTCGACAGCCAGGCCCACCTGGAGGCCGTGTGGCTGTTCGGCTCCCGGGCGATGGGACGCCACCGGGAGGGATCGGACATTGACCTCTGCCTGGAGGGGCGCGAGCTCAGCCATCGGGACCGGCTGCGGCTGATGGCGGCGATCGATGAGCTGCTGCTGCCCTGGCAGGTGGATGTGGCGTTGCGCCGGGAGATTTCGGCGGATCTGGCAGCCCAGCTGCAGCGCGTGGGTCGCTGCATCTGGAGGCGGCGCTGAGGCGCCTACCGGAGCCGCTCGAGGATGGCCTGGATCGGCAGCACGCTGCGGCCTGGCACGGCTGGATCGGCGCCGCAGTTGAGCACCTGCCAGTCGAGGCCGGCGGAGCGGCCCGCCAGTTCCAGCATCATCCAGGCGCCGCCGTGGGGGCGGATTTCGATCACCGGGGTGCCTTCCGGGGCGAGCAGGGCATTGGCCAGGCCGGCCCCATGGATGCCGAGGAAACCCCGGGCCCGGCTGATCAGGCCATGGAGGGCGCGGATGTCGACGTAGCCCGGGTCGAGGATCAGTACGCCGTGGTTGCTGAGCTGCTCGAGCAGTTCGGCGTGGTTGCTGAAGTCACGGCCATGGGGAACTTCGGTGGGGGCCGCCAGATTGCGGCTGAAGTAGATCCAGTGATCCTGCAGCGGGAAGGGAGGCGAGGGCTGATGCAGTTCCCGGCGCAGCAGGTCCACCCCGTCGCGGTAGTCGTCGATGGCGAAGGTCCAGGTGCGCTGGTGATGGGGGTGGAAGCCGCTGCCGCCGTTGCAGGCCACCGGCTGGAGCACGAGCCGCTCGACGCTGAAGGCGGCCGGAAGTTCGTCCCGGAACTGCACCTCCCCGGGCCAGAGCAGGCGACGCAGGTGGGCGAGGTTGGCGAAGCGCTCGCGGCAGGCCAGCAGCTTCAACTCCCCCAGCTCACCGGAGAGCCGGCGGATGGCCGCCAGCTGGGGGAGGGTGTCGTGGAAGAAGTGGCCCAGGTTGCGATGGCCGACGATGTCGTTGAGAACGCACCAGGTGCCCTCCAGCCGCAGGGGTGCGGGCTCCGGATCGGGCAGGGGGCGGAGGCTGAGGCTGTCGCCATCGCGCTGGAGCTGGTAGCCGGCGAGCTGCTGCATCCAGGGGGCCTCGGGCCAGCCGGCGGGGAGGTATTGGAGGCAGTCGCTGAACCATTCCCCGTCGGCGATGGCGCCGATGGGCAGCACCACCGCGTTGCTGACCAGTCGGTGGCTGAGCCGATAGGTGTGGAGGGGTTCCGGCCAGGGGAAGGGGGCTGGAGCCGGGGGCGGTGCAAAGAAGCCCAGCGGGATGGGGGCAGCGGCCTGCTCCAGCTGCTGGCGGGTGGCGTGGATCCAGTCGTGCTGTGCCGGATGGAACTGCAGCAGACGATCAATCAGCGGCAGCGCCCGAGCAGCCAGATGGGGATCGGATCGGCCCTGGTCCTTGATCCAGAGCGCGCCGTAGCGGCAGAACTGTTCCTCGAACACGGCGACCCACTCGGGCTCCTCGGGGCTGGTGTCCTGCAGCCAGCGGTAGAGCCGCGCGCCATCGAGGGCAATGGCGATGGCCTCGTAGCGCTGCTCCTCGGGCAGGGCCAGCATGCGCTGATGGCCGGCGGCACCAAGCTGGCGCAACCGGTCGCGGTCGGCCGGTTCGAGCACGGCCAGGGATGAGAGCTGCCGGCAGGCCTCCGCGAGCTGGCGGGCGTCACCCATGGCTCCGGTGCAGCACAGCCAACTCTGGCACCAGTGCATCGCCGCCATGATGGGCCGATCCTGATCGATGCGGCGGGGGGGCCGAAGCCTCTGGATGGCACACACCCCTTTGCCAGCAGAAACGCCCAGGGGTCGGGCCGCCTGTCTGGATCTGGCCAGGGAATGCCTGCGGCGCCAGGGCCTCGCCAGGGTGGCGGAGCTGGTGTGGGACGGGGTGAACGCCTCCGAGGCCCCGCTGGAGGCCGACGAGCAGGAGTTGATCAGGGAACTGGGCCTGGCCTGCCACCAGCAGATGCTGGCGGTGGCCGAGGGCGATCCGGAGCAGGCCATCGCGCTGGCCTGCTGGGGCGCACGGCTGTTCGGCCGCCTGCTGGATCAGGGCTCCCCCCAGGCGGAGTGGGTGGCGATCCACCATGAGCAGTTCTGCCGCTACGGATCCATCTGGATCCATCGGCAACTGACCAGCAGCGACATCAACACCCCCGCCCTGCAACGGCAGGAGCTGGGCGCCACGGCCCTGAAGATGCTCGAGACGCTGGGGACCTATCACGATCCCCTACCGGACTGGGTGCCGGTGTACCGGGAGGCGCTTGTGGCGATGCCCGGTGCCGGCGCCGGAGCCCCCCCATGGCCCGCGGCGGACGGCCTGATCACGATCGTGGGGAACTGCCAGAGCCACCCGATCTTTCTGGGGCTGGAGCGGGCCCTGCCGTCCCATCGCTTCCACTTCTGCGCGCCGGTGCACATGGCCACGGCGGAGGATGTGGCGGAGCTGCACCGGGTGCTGGCTGACACGCAGGTGCTGGTGATGCACCGCGTGACACCGGGCTATCGCGACGGCATCGGCCTGGATGGGGCCACCCTGCAGTCCCTACTGCCGAAGGGGGCTGGCGCCGTGGTGCTGCCGAATCTGCATTACGAGGGCTACCACCCCACGATCGGCTACGCCTACGACGACCGGGGCGAACTGCCGGCGCTGGCCAGCGAATCTCCCCTGGGCGACTATCACGACTTCCTGGCGATGGCGGCCGCCGAGCGCGGCCTGGAGGCCGACGAGATGCTGGCGCTGGCCTGCACTCCGGAGATGGAGGAGCTGCTCCAGGCTTGGCACCGGCGCTCGCTGCAGGAGCTGGCGCGACGGGAACAGGAGTGCGACCTGCGGATCTCCCCCTGGCTGGAGGCGAACCACAACGGGGAAGGCCATCCGATGGCCCTGTTCCACACGTTCAACCACCCCAGCAACCAGGTGCTGGAGACGCTGCTGGAGGATCTGATCGCCCGGCTGGGGCAGGAGCCAGGCGGGGAGCGGCCTGGCCTGGGCAGCCCGGTGGAGCAACTGGGCCGGCAGCGGCACGCCATCCTGCCCTGGACGCGCCGGGCGCTCGCTCTGCCAGCGTGGGCGGCCGCCGAGGGGCGCCGCGACTGGGACATCAGCTGGACGCTGGAGGAGCAGCTGGGAGCCTCCATCGGCTTCTACCGGCGGCATCGTTGGCTGGTGGACTGCAATCGCCAGCAGGAGAAGTACGGGCTGGCGGAGCGGCTGCTGGCGCTGGCGACGGGTTGAGCCGCAACGACCGCATGGCATCCGCGGCGCCGCCATTCAGCTTGCAGGTGGTGGATGCCTTCGCTGATCAGCCATCGCAGGCGAGGGTCATGATTGCCTGGGGGTGGGTCAGGGGTGACCTGCATCGGAGACACCCACAAGTCCCTTGATCACCTGCTCAAGGCCGCTGCTGCTGCTGTGCTTGTCAAAGGGCTGATCAAGAACCAGGTTGGAGTAGCGAAGGCATGATTCCTGAATCTGACCTAGGGACAACTGAGCCTCATTCCCCCTGGCACGCTGCCGGATGTTGCGATGGATCTCCTCAGGTGAGGGATCGAGCCAAAGGAGAGATTCTTTAGACATATCAATACCTGCCATGGCGAGGCTGGCACGCAAGGCACTTCGCCACTGTTCCCAGACCAGAATCGTACCTTCAATGATGATGGGGCCCTTGAAAGAGAGGCAGATCGAGTGGGATTGAAGAAACGAATAATGCAGGGCTTCGATCGCAGATGTGTGCTGCAGCAGAGCCTGCCAAAGCCCCCAGTCCCCTGCGGAGCCAGGTTTGCAGAACGGACAGAGCCGCATGGCTGCGATCAGAGCAAGCTGGTCGGTATGGATGACATGGGCAATCCTGGCCAGGCGCAGGGCCAAGCTGGTCTTGCCTGAACCAGAGGCGCCGATGATGTAGACAATGTGGTTCATCCTTATGGTCCGATCACCTACCTAGAGGCGGTGAAGGCTGGGATCTGCCGCGCGAGCTGCCCCCGCCACGACCCAATCATTCGACGCCACACCACGCTGTGCAAGGGCAAGCACAGAGAGGCAAGCGGGAATCGCGTGCGAGCAGAACACGACCGACTGATCACTGAAACGGGGAGCAAACGCTGGAAGGGCATGCCACAGCAGAGCCGAGAGGCCAACGGACCGGCATGGGCAAACACGCTCGAACGGGATAGAAACCTTGAGCCGAAGCAGAAAGACCAGCGAAGACACCCTGGACCTGATGCGAACGGGCCACGGAAAGGCCAGCAAAGATTATGGGGAGGTTAACAGTCCCTCAAGGGCATCTGGGGCTCCGTTCCAGGGGAAACCGGCAACGCCGAAACTGACGCCCAGGGGAAGAACACACAGAAAGCCCACCGGTCCTCCCAGAAAAAGGCGAGGGCGCACCCGATGACGACAGCAGGATCGTCAGTAAGGCATGGGAAGTCCGATCACAGAGTTGGGGAGAATCAGGCTTGCCGGGCAGCTCTTGGATGCCAGGCAAGTGGAAAAGTCAGGAAGAAGACACTGGCACGCGGACATCAACATCAAGGCCAAACGCTGCGGCAGCAAAGCAGCTGGAGCGCACAGGACTAGATTCTACAGGGCGGAATACCGAGCTTTCCTACATACTTTGCAGTCGTTCGACAATATGATTCGAACATCTCCTCAGCAACGACGAAGCCCCTTTGCTGCATGTCCGCATAGGCAGTTCTCCAATGAAGGGCATAGTGCTGATCCAACTTCGTTGCATTGACGGCCTGTCCACCATTGAGGATCTTGGATGCCACATGCCTGGGGCTACGATACTTATAATGAATGATGCGAGCCCCAACCTCACAAGCCACAAACAGCTTATCACGGGATATATCGTCATGAGCCAACGTATGATTACCCATCGTAAGACCTGAAACAAAACGAGGATGGAATGCGTTCTTTGTGACAATCTGCCCTGAGCACGCCTCAACAATATCAACAAGACCATAAACATCCTGTCTTTCGTCGTAGTGAATGAGCGAGCTATTCGCTGCGTTACAGAGGTGAAAGACGACAATTTCGCACTCCTTTTCCATCATCCGGTCGACAAGCCATTGAAATCCCATTCCTGATGGAAGGTCAACAAATTCATCAGCATCCAAAGGGAGGATCAATCTCAGCTCTTCTCCAGCGCAACAGAAGCAGTCTCTGGCCAGTCGGCAGAGACCCTGTGTCTTCCTGGCCTGGTAATAGCCTTCAATGGGATCGTGTACTAGAAGAACCGTACAGTCAGCGTGCATCCTGGCAAACCTGGAGACAACCGACGCAGTTCCATCCCTGGAAAGATTATCCATCACAGCAAACTTGCGACAGCCCAAGGCATAGTGGTGCAAAAGGTTGGCCATGATCACATCTGCCTCATCACGCACCATCATGCAGATAGCAAGATTATCAACGGGCTCAAGTACTGTGCCCTCTAAATCAGCTGGTCGCAAGAAGTTCTGCTCGATGCTCAGATGAGCTTGGTATATTCTGAGGCGTGCTTCAGCATAAAGAACAGCGGCTCTTGTCTTCGTGTGTGAAATGGATTGCTCAGGACAGGAACCAATCTCTTGAGCCGCTGATGGGATGTCTTCGCGTCTCAGAAAGAAGAGGTATGCCAGCATGTATGGATTATGTGCTTGGGGAAAACGCTGTTTGAACTCATTGATTCTGTGCAGAAACTCCTCGTCGCGTCCCTGACGATCAAGGAGTTCGCACAACTTGGCGAAGAAAAGTCTGGTCGGCATAAATCCAGGAGACTGCGCAAGACTGGATAGAGACCGATCCGCGTCATCCAGTTGGCCGTTCTTCAAAAACTGACAGGCTTCGTCCAAGCTGGCAGCCTGCTCATCTGTCAGGTTTGCCATCATCAAGTTATCGCCGAGGGGCTGAAGGGTAGGATTCTAGAGATCTGCTGTCCAGGCGAGTGTGATGAAGGCAACAGTGATTATGAGAGATGAGCTATCCGTGCGAAGCCGGGTGCGACTGGAGAATTGACTTACAGCTCAATACCCCAATCCGTACAGATGGGAGCACAGATCTCACGGAACCGCTGAGCCTGAACATCAGCAAGACTGGTCTGACGCAAGGTTTTATAGGAGGGTCTTGTGATGGAGGCTGTTAGAACATCCTCTCGGGACTGACTGCAGAGCTCAATCCCATCGGCTACGACGCTATCGGGCAGCCCGAGAAAGTCAAAAAGCTGGGTGACGGTAGCCGTGGGATCCGAGCGAAGCTGTAATTGAGAAACGACGTGAGTATCGGAGGCGAAAGGGGAAGCCAGAAGCTTTTCAATTCCACGCATCGCGGACACCCAGCCCGTAGCGACCTCAACAGGGTCTGTAGCAGGCCCATCACCATCACGGCTGCCAAACTTCAACGACGCAGATTCATAGACTTCAACCGGACTCCGCACACAGACGATGAAGACAGCGTCAGGGAAGACCTCCTTCACAACCCCCCAACCATGGCATGCCACAGCTCCTGGGGTTTTGTCGATGAACTGATCACTCCCATAGGTCCGTCGATAGAACTCTCGAAAAAATCTGGTATTAATATCCTTCAGCTCGTCAAGATCAAGGAGTTTTACAAGTTCTCTGCCTGTGAAGTCAGTGCGCCGACTGTACAGATTGACCTGATGATGAAGTTCCTGCAAAAGGGTCAGCGTATGTGCCTCACCATGCGAAGGCAGCTTCGTGAACGTTGCAATCAGTTTTCCAACGAACGACGTTCCGGATCGTGGGTAGCCAATGATGAAGATTGGGGCTTTCATGGATGATGGATTGTCTACGGTGTTGGATGACTAAGGACTGACCTTTAGGAGATTGGAAAGATCACTCATCTGTCCTAATTGAACAGGGCTCCGAGAGCTTCCAATCTTGAGGGTGTCGACTCCTCCAAGGTCAGCTGGCGCTGCATCACGTGTCGAAGATCTGAAGCAACGGGCTGAACCTGATCCAGAAACGGAGATGCCTCTTTCGCGAAGCCTTCCCAGCAGGATGTGGTCATGGGTACGCCAGCCTGGGAGTAGAAATCTTCGAGACGACGAAAGGCTGCCATGGGGTGGGACATAAAGGCCACCGCCGGGGGTAAGATTGTGGTAGATCCTGCCCCTTCGTGGAGCATCCACTCAGCCATCTCAATTAGAGCGTCAAGAGCATGGCGAATGCCCTGCAGACTCTTCCCAAGATCTGTAACACTTCCGGCCTGTTGCTGCTTCCAAGAGATCCGCTCAACCTGTCTGAGGATCCCATCCGCATCTGAAAGTAAAGCGACCGTAGCAGATTGGGCCACAAGTTGCTTCCAATACACGGGAGGATACCGGTACCCGATCACAAAATGGTGTTGCCTGCTTCGGCTGAGCGATGTAATCCAGTCGCCTGACTCATCAGCGTCAAGTCCTTGGGCAGGGGGGTCCAGGCAGGCATGGCAGTTCTGGACAGCAAGCCGCTCAATAAAGCTGAAGAAGACCGAATCGATGCCAAGAGGCAGAGCGATGCTGAGATGAATCATCTATTGCCTCCAACGGCGAGAGCCTTGTAGTAACTCTCCAGAGCGCGCTTCGGACTCAGCCGAAGGGCGCTCTGGTGAGCAGCATGGGCCATCTCCAGATACTTATCCTGTTCCATCTCCAGAAATAGTGCCATCTTTGCCGCAAGATCAGCAGCATCTCTGGCCACGAAGTTGTAGCCATCGACGCCGTGCTGCACACGCTCCGCCAGCCCTCCGATGAAGGCCGCGATCACCGGCTTGTAACAGGCAAAGGCTTCCGTCACCACCAGGCCGAACACCTCCGGCCAGGTGGAAGGGACGACCACCACATCAATGCCGGCCATGCGACGGATGAGTTCATCGTGCGTGTAGCCTCCCAACTCCACCACCTCCCCATGCTCCCAGGCATGGCTGCCGCTGATCAGCCCTTCCACCTTGCTCTGATACTCATCGGAGGCGAAGTTCTTATTGCCGCCATTGATCACGATCTGAAAGGGCCTGAGGGGCTGGCTGCGGTTGAGCAGGTCACCGGCCTTCAGCAGAACGTGAATTCCTTTGTTGTCGACGAACTGACCGAAGAAACCGAAACGCATCGCCTTCAACCGTTTGGGATCCGGCTCGGGCGCTGGGTAGCGATTCAGATCAATGGGATGGTTGATCACGTGAACACGCTGTGGATCGACCCCCATCTCCTTCACCAGCACGCCACCGAGATGCCTGGCAGGAACGATGTAGCTGTCGGCCATCTCCAACAGATCCACGTTGTACTTGTGTCGGGCCATGAACGAATCTGCCGTAATGTGAGGGAAACACATGGCGCAGAGCTCCGGCTCAGCCTTGCTGCACAGTCCACCGTTTGTCTTCTTCACCATCTGGCCATCAGCCAGGCAGGCGAATAGCATTTCATGCAATCCCACGCTGATGTGCACCTCTGGCAAGGCAAAACGCAACAGCCCCAGTAGATCGATGCCGATGTGCATGTAATGCGATAGAAACACCGAGCGAGGCTCAAGCCTGCGCAGGAACAGGGTGAGATCCTTGATCGCACGTGAATCAACGCAATTATGCCAGAAGTAGTCGTACTCGCCGGTGAAGAAATAGTATTCATCTTCTGCTCCGGGCACCTTGCGCAGATAGGCCGAAGCCTTGGTGCGCAGATTTGTCTGGGGAGATGTGGCGCCGATGAAGCACACACGGAGATTGGAGTACTTGCGCAGATTCAAAAACAGGTCATAGGCGCACTGCTGTGCACCGCCATGCACCACCTTGGGATGGAACAGGCTCAGGATCACCAGGTCGTACTGGTTCATAGGGAATACTCCACGGGCAGATCCATGGCTTCCAGCTCTCGCCGCCACTTCAAGGAAAACAGCAGTCGATTCACATGGCTGGTCGTCCCGCTCAGGTGATAAGGGGCAACGGAGCCGGTGCCCTCTGCGTGATAGAACTTGATGTCATCCCATACCCGCACAGGAATTCCCTCCTGACGAGCCCTGAGGCAAAGATCGAAATCCTCGAAGTGGGCATAGATAATCTCTTCACTGAAACCACCCAGGTGATGAAACAGTGGCGCACTCATGGCCATCAGGGAACCGGAACAGGCGATCACATCAGCCCGCGTCTGGTTACGGCCCACGGAAAAGCCATTGAACAGGGGAAAGGCTCCAGCCTTTGCTGTTGTGAGTCGGGTGGCGGTGAGGCCCTCCTGCATTAGGGTCCCGTCTGTGAAGTACTGGAAGGCACTGTGGATGGCATTCGGTTCGCTCATGGCTCGGCGGATCAACTGGTGATAGTCGGCCACCGAGTCGGCAAACAGATCATTGTTGTGGAATAACAGGCATTCGCCAGTGGCATGCGCGGCACCGAGATTGCACCCGGCCGAGAAGCCGAGATTCGTGGCTCGGTTGAGGATGCCGATCCGTAACCCGCTGCGGATATCGGCAAACCGATCGAGAATGTGGAACGTTTCCGAAAAGAGCTCGGGGGAGTTGTTCACCACGATCAGCTCCAGAGGCAAGCCACACTTCGCCAACTGCAGGATGGCCGGCTTGGCTGCCAGGAAGGTACCCAGCTGCACGAAAATCACCGACGTCAGCGGTGGCCGTGCCAGCGGGGCGCGCGTCAACCAGTGGACCTCCACATCGTTGCGCTCGGCGGCCACGTGCCGGGCGAACAATCCCGAGGCTTCCATGACGGTCTGTGGGGTGAACAGCCTCAGGGAATCCGGCCAGCGGTTGCCACTGTCGATCGACACGCGAAACACGCCCAGTGCGGCTTCAAAGAAGCGCGGCGCACTGGTTTCCTCCGGTACCTCCGCCAGGCAGAGTTCCGCGGAGGTCGGACGTGCCTTGTCTTCGCCCTCGGGCTCCACGATCAACACCAGCCGGCCGAGTTCCGACCAACGACGGAAGCCGGAACAGTCAATCAGAGTGGCAAAGCCATGCCGCTGGTGCTCCGGCAGAGCCAGGGCCTGGCACACGTCAGGCCGGAGATAGAACGTGGCCGATCCGACGGCATGGGCACCAGGCATGAGCGGATCGCTCAGCCGGAACAGGCTGCCGCTGGGGAAGGCTTCACGACACCAGCCGATCAACAGCAGCAGGGAACCGCAGCGCAGGCTGCGATCGAGATGCACGTCCACGGGGGCGCCCGTGTCACACGCCTGGGCCGTGATCGCATCAAGCCGGCCGAGGGGAACGTTGCCATCCACCGTGGTGCGACTGGCCTCGATCGAGGCCCAGGTGAAATCAGGCTGGAGGCCCTTGGCTTCGCGGAAGCACAGGTAAGCCTCTTCCGCCTGCCCCAAGGCCTTGTGGATCAGCCCAAGCTCAAAAGGGATCCAAGGGTTGCTGGCCTGGTCCCGGAACGGGCGCAGAATCTCAAGCGCCTCTTCCGTTCGCCCGCTCTGCCGGTGGGCATGGGCTCGGATGAACGCCAGCATCGGGTCGGCTGTGTCCTCTGTTGTGGCAGCCAGCCAGCGATTCGTCAGCGCGATGGCCTCGGCGAAACGTTCCCCATCCACCAGCTGCTTGGCCCGCCGGAACAGGGCCTCGGAACTCAGTTGCTCGATGCCGGGCTCAACAAAGCCACCCGTGGGCGGGAGCTGGGAGGAAGCGTCAGGGTCGGCACTCGGTGGGGATGGCTTTCCAGGGAGGTCAGTGTCGCCTTCCGAAGCTGGATCCGCGGGACGACCCGTAGCCCGATGACCTCCTGCATAGGCGGCCAAACGATCCCAGTCACTCTGGGATTCCGGATTATGCAGAAGCTTGATCTGCAGTGACTTCCGATCTAGAGAATTAACGGGCAAAGTCAAGCGCAATCCAATGGTGGACAGGATGGATGCAAAGAGAATCTAACCCCCAAAGACCTCGCCTCCCCGTGATGGGTATGGCAGCCTGATGAAGCTTTGATGAAATGTTCCGACCCCAGAACCGATTGGGAAGATGTGTCAATCAACACAGGATGATCAGGCCAGCTGATCTACCGCTTTGCTTCGATCACCAGCACGCCAGGTAGATCCGATCCCAGAACGCCATACTTCCAGCTGGCGATGTGATGCATCTGCGCCGCAGCGAAGCCTGCAGCACGCAGTTGATCAAGCACGTCCCACCCTGGAATGCGGTAGACGAGCGAGCCGCCCACTGGCCGGATCGGATCTCCATGCCGCTCAGGGTCCCCGATCAGTTCTGTCTGATGGGTCACCGGGTCGTATCGCGCTTTCAGGATCGAATCCACCTGCCCGAAAGCCAGTGGGCAGGTGGCCACCAGCCGCCCCCCCGGCCGTAGGACCCGGGCGATCTCCCGGAAGGCCAAGTCAAGCTGAGGCAGATGCTCGAACAGTTCGTTGCAAAGAACGACATCAAAACAGGAATCTGGGAAGGTCAGAGCGCAGAGGTCTTGGTGCAGAACCTCGCTGGTGGCCAGTTCCGCATCTTCCAGGAACTCGCTGCAGGTGAGCCTGGCGGCTCCAAGGTGGCGCCGCATCCACAGAGCAAAAGAACTCAACGCCTCCACCACATACACGTCCAGCTGCACCAGTGATTCCAACGAACCGCAGGTCTGCTCCAACACTCGAAGCACCGCCCGGTTCCGGCTCAGCAATCCGTTCGCCACGAGAGATTCGCGGTAGTTGGGCCCCTGAATCTGAAGGGCCTCCGGCGGAACATGTTCGCCCGTGAGAGGTTCAAGAATTCCAAGCATCTGGCTCACCGCAACAGACTCGTCCAGCAGATTCCCCTGCTGAAGCAGCTCGGCCAGTTCCGGCTGAAACGCGCTGAAGCTGTTGTACGCGCGATGAAGGTCGTGCAGTGCGAGCACCCTCTCACTGGGCATCAGCTGCGGGCGGATTCCGACCTGCGCCAAGGATGCGTCGCCAGCCATGGCTGCAGCCTAGGGAGAAGATGCCTCGGACGCCAGCAAGCTGTTGAACGAATCTGCCCATGATCCTCCCCGGTGGTTCCCGTCTCACCTGGCTGTGGGCCCTGCTGATCGGCCTGTCCGTCCTTCGCGGCTCCAGCCCCCTCTGGCTGCCGCCGGGGTCGCCGCTGCATCCGTCCCTGTGCCGCCTGATGCCGGGGTTGCCGGCCTGCGGGCGTTGACTCTGGCGGCGGCAAAGCCTTGGCGAGCAAGGCGATGCCTGCAAGACGTCATCGCTGTCCCACTGCCGTGGGTGGGGCCTGGCCCCGCCCATGGCTCCTGGCCGCAAACACCAAGACCGGATTCGCCCACGAAACCCACCAGCACCCACAGGCACGCCTGCGGCAGACCAAACAGCCCAGGGGGCGTCTACACTGAATGTCGGTTGTCTACACGCTGGCCTGATGGCGCTGAACATCCGCAACCCAGAGGCCGATCGCCTGGCTGGGGAGGTGGCTGCCCTCTCGGGGGAGAACAAAACCAATGCCGTCATTCAAGCCCTGCAGGAACGGCTGCAACGCCTCAGACAACAGCAGCGTGAGGCCGCTGGGCGCCCGAGCCTGGCCGATCGCCTCGATGAGATCGCCCTGCGTAGTGCAGCGCGACCACGGAAGGACAACCGCACACCCGAGGAAATCCTCGGCTACGACGCCATTGGACTGCCGGGCTGATGGTGATTGACTCATCCGCCATCCTTGCGATTCTGCAGAACGAACCGGAGCGTCGTTCTTTCAATGAGGCCATCCAATCTGCCAAGTTCCGGCGGATGTCCGCTGTTTCCTTGCTCGAACTCTCCATCGTTCTCGAGGCCCGCTTTGGCGCCGATGGCCAAGGAGATCTGGATGTGTTTGTGGCCGCCGCAGAGATCGAAGTGGTCAGCTTCGACCGCGACCAGGCGGAACTCGCGCGCCTGGCCTTTCGTCGTTTCGGCAAGGGACGCCATCGAGCCGGGTTGAATCTGGGCGACTGTTTCTCCTACGCCCTGGCCAAATCCCTCGCTGCACCCCTTCTGTACAAGGGCGATGACTTCATCCACACCGATCTGGCACCGGCGATGGAAGCGGGCCGCTGAAGGGTGAGTGCTCGGCCGCCCTCAGGGACCACACCCAGCGGGCATCCCGCCCCAGCTCTCTCGCGAAGCGTGACCCGGACGCCATCAGGGTGTCGTGTTCCTCTGGTGTGAGCACGAGCGCGTCGCAGCTGAACGGCAGCAGCTCCAGTGGCCAGCGCAGATCGAGGTCGCTGCCTACTCCTGCTGGCTTGTCCCGCCTCGGCACTGTCCATGGCCTGGCCCAGATCCGCGGACGCCTGATGCAGCCAGTCAGCGGATCGGCTCAGGACAGCACCACCAACCGCAGCCCCGGCACCTGCCGAAACGACGCATCGCCGGTGATCATCACCGCTTCATCACCCAGCTGCAGGCAACAGGCGGCCTGCAGCGCATCCGGCGTGCGCAGGCTGTGTTGCCCGCGCAGATCGGTGGCCAGCTCCACCACGGCCGCCGTGAGCTCGACCCAGATCAGATCCGTACGGCAGAAAAGGGCATCAAAGATGGCCAGGGTGGCTGGATCACGGCGACGCCGTGGGCCGACACGACATTCCAACCAGCTCAGGCGGCTGACGGCCGTTCCCATGCCTGGGTCGCTGGCGACCAGCTCGGCCAGCGCCTGCTTGACGCCATGAACCCACGGCTCGCGGCCCTCCAGCACGTAGATCAGGGCACTGGCATCAAAAAAGGCGATCACCAGTCGCGTTCCTCCTCCAGCGCCGCATCGATCTCCTCCTTGGTGCGGCCCTCCGCGGCCGTGGGGCAGCTGATCAGCCACTCCAACGCCGAAACCTCAGGCAGCGGGGCCAGGGCCGCTCGCTGACACAGCAGCTGGTACTGGCGTTCACTGAGCACAACCCCGGCCGTGCGGTTCCGCTTCATCAGATGCACCGGGCCCCTTTGCAGGGCCTCTTCGATGGCGGCGATGCCGCGCCGCTTCAGCTCACTGGAGCTGAGGTGACTGCCGTTCACCCGATCCATCTCACGCCAGGGCCATCCCCTGCCCCACACCCTAGCCGCAATTCAGTACTGAAGGCAGTACTGAAGCCTGCATGGCTGGATCCATCCGCCGAACCACCACCACAAGGCGGCCTTGGCAGCGTTCAGGACGCGGTGGGCAGGAGCTTGCCCAATTGGGCCTCCACCCCGGCGCGATCGGCGGCGGCCAAAGCACCCAGCCCCCCTGACACCAGCCGCTCGTCGAGGGTGAACAGCTTGAAGCGCACCAGGCAGGGCTGGGGCAGTCCTGCGGCCTCCAGATCCTCCAGAGGCCAATCGAGGGGCCACGACGATTGCCGCGCCGATGTGATCATCGCCAGCAGCAGAACGCCTCCTCATCCTCCGGGCTGCTCCACTCGCCCAGGCTGCTCTCCAGCCCCTGCAGATAGACCAGATCCAACGGCGCCACAGCCCGCACGCGCACCGAGCCGTCCTCCAACTCCCAGCTGAGCTGATCGCCTTGCCGCAAACCCAGGGCCTCACGCACCGCCTTCGGCACCGTGACCTGCCCCTTGGCGGTGAGTGTGGCGATCTCCATCGCTGGCATCGCTGGCCAACCAATCACTGGACTTCACCTTAGGCCGGAACCCTCCTTGTCGTAAGGCGTCCTTACGGGTTTGCGGCAAAGCTGCTGGCTGACGCTGATCCATCCCCGGGGCTTCAAGGCCATCGGGTCCTGTCCGCCCGGCCTGATCCCAGACCTGTACAGCCTGTACAGAATGCCGGATCCATCTGCCGACTCCACCCCACCGAACCCATCCCCACCAACCGCAACCCTGAGCTTTTACGCCTCCACCAGTTTCCAGAAGCCCCAGCGCCCCCCGAAGCCCTCCTGCAGCCGCCCCACGAAGACGGCATGGTCGGGATGGCCCTGCCAGTCGTCGATGCGGTCGGCCAGCCGGTCGCAGTGGCGCAGGTGTTCGGCGGCATGGCGGTAGCGGTTGGAGCGCCCCATCGCCAACGCCCCCCACACCATCGGCCGCAGCAGCAGCGTCGCCGCCAGCGGGTGGTCGGCGCTGAGCCGCTCGGCGGCGGCGCTGAGGATCCCGTAGGCCTCCCCGTCCCACGCCGTGGCCTGGGCCAGCACCAGGCGGGCGGCCCGGGGGAGCGCCCCCCACCCCACCAGAAACTCCAGTCCCAGCAGACGGTTCGGGTGCCGCTCGGCCACCCCCAGGGCGCGCTCCTCCGCCTCCCCGTCCTCGAAGGCCTCGAGGCGCCGCAGAAAGTCGCGCAGGTGGGGGATCGAAAGCGTGCGGCAGAACCACTGCCAGCGCATCTCCTGGGCCTCGGCGGGGCGATCGAGGGCCTCCAGCACGGCCACGCGGGTGTCCTGCCAGGCGCCATCGAGCCGCCCCGCCGGCTCCGTGCCGGCGCCATCGAGGATCTCGAGGGCTTCGGCCGCCCGGCCATTGGCCAGCAGCACCCGGGCCACGTCGGCGGCGATCGGGCGCCGCCGCAGATCCGCGGCGCTGAACTGGCCCCGGTAGCCCTCCCCATCCCCCCGCGTCTCGGCGATCTGCAGCAGCAGCCCGCTGCCATCGCGGGCCCCCCGTTCGCGGCAGCAGCCCTCCAGCCGCCGCAGGCCGGCGTCGCCCAGGGCCTCCTGCAGGGCCGGCACCAGCCCATCGAACTGGCCATGGTCGTTCTCCAGCAGCAGCTCGGCGGCGTGCTCGGCCAGGGCCTCCGGCGCCAGCCGGGCCGCCAGCGCCAGCGTCCCGAGCTGCCCGGCGGCCCGCTCGAACACACCGATCACCGCCCCGGTGCCGTCGGAGCAGCGCGCCAGCACCCCGCCGGAAATCTCCAGGAAGCGCAGCAACAGCTCGCAGGCCACCCGGGGGTCCTCGGCCGCGATCGGCCCGGTGATCGCCCCCAGCTGGGCCTCCAGATCACTGAGCAGCGCCGGGCGCCGGGCCGAGCCGACGAACGTCCGGGCCCGATCGATCGCCGCCAGCCGCTTGCGCACCTCCTGGGCGGCGTCGCCGGCCCCCTCCGCCGCCGCCAGTGCCAGCCGCAGCCGCCGCTGGATCACCGCCTGGCCACTGGACACCTCCATCAGCAGCTCCGCCAGCGCCGCGGCCCCCAGGGCCTCCAGGTTGCGGGCGTTGAGGCTGCGCTTGCTGGCCACGGCGACCTTCAGAGGGTGTAGGGGACAACCACGTCGGCCAGCTGCTCCGGAAAATCCCGGCTGTTGCGCGTGGCCAGCCGCAACTGATGGCAACGGGCGGTAGCCAGGATGATGGCGTCCGGCACCTTCAACCCCAGGGCGCGGCGGCAGTCCACCGCCTCTCTGGCCACGGCGCCATCGAGCGGCAGGCAGTGGAACCCCCGCAACCACACCTCCACCGCCTCGCTCTCGCCCGGGCCACAACCCACCAGCACCTCGATCCAGGTGATCACGCTGATGGAACAGCGCGGCTGCGCCTGGATCCACTCCAAGGCAACATCCCGGCCCTGCAACACATCGATCAGGATGTTGGAGTCGAGCAGCAACCCCATCAGTGCGGGTCCCAGTCCTGCCGAATCCGCCGCTGCAGCGCCACCCCATCAAGGTCCCGGTCGCTCCATAGCCCGAACACCTCCCGGTGGCGTGGACGCTCCCGCTCCAGCCAGAGGGTCAGAGCCTCCCGCAGCGCCTGGGCCCGGGAAATGCCCCGCTGGGAACAGAGGGCATCCAGCTGATCGCGCTCGCCCTCGGGCAGATCCACGATGGTCCGCATGACATGACCGTCATCAGATGACGTCATCCTAAGTGCCGTTGACGCCGACCCTGTACAGGCTGTACACAACGCTGCAGCCTGCCAACCAGCCCCCTCCGCCGCCCGCAACTGCGGACCGTCGGTGGGCGCCATCCCGACGTCAGCAGGGCATCCATGGGTGACCTCCTGCGCGAACCCTTACCTCAGTCAGCCGGAGAAGCTGCCCGTCACCGCCCGTCGGCCAGGCGCTCCAGTACCGCAGCCGCCCCCTCGGCGCCCGCCAGCGCCAGGGCCTCCACCAGGCTCAGCAGCGTCGCCTGCCGCTGGCCCAGGGCCACCGCCTCCTTCGAGGCGCCCAGGGCTTCGGCGTGGGCGAAGGCCAGCCCCACCTGCTGCTGCTGCTGCCGCGCCTGGGCCGAGGGTTCGATCAGCTGGCTGAGGGCCACCCCGTAGCGCAGCCAGGCCGCCGGCTCGTGGCTCTCCACCCGGTGGGCCGCGATCACCGCCCGCCAGTCCGTCGGCCTGGGGTCCGGCTGGCTCATCGGCCCGGCTCCGCCACCGCTTCAGCCCCCAGCCACGCCGCCAGGGGGGAGGCCAGCGCCACCGCCAGCACCCCGTAGCGGCTGCCGATGGCCTGCACCAGGGGCAGCCGATAGGCCCCGCCCCCAGCCAGCAGCACCGTAAACGGACGCTCCTGGTACAGCGCCTCCACCGCCGTCACCAGGGCCTCCAGGCTGTGCTCGAAGCCGGCCGCGGGCCGTTGCGGGTGGCGGCTCTGGGGCACCGCCAGGCAGCGCAGGCCGAAGGGCCCCCCGGCGAACAGCCGGCCGGCCCGGTGCGCCTCCTGCAGCGCCGCGACCGCTTCGGGCCCCTCGCCCACCAGCACCACCTCGCCGCCGCCGAGCCGCTCCAGCAGGGCGGTGCCGCCGGGCGGCTGCCGCCGCTGGCCCGCCTGCCCCCAGGGCTGCCACAGCTCCAGGGTGGCCCCATCGCCGCTCCACACCTGGGCCTGCAGCAGGGCCTGCAGCGCCGGCCGGGCCCACTGCCGCAGGCTCTCCAGCGGTGCATGGGTGGTGGCGTAGAAGCCGGCCTCCCGCTCGAAGCGCCGCAGCAACTCCAGCGTGTCCGCCGGTTCGGGGCCCTCCACAGCCGCCGCACCCCAGAAGTCGCTGTCGTGATGGCGGCGGCGCAGTTCGGCCAGGGCCTCCTCCAGGATCTCGGCCGGCCCTTCGGCGCGCTGCAGCAGCTGCAGCTCCAGCGGATCCAGCTCCACCACCAGGGTGCCGGGGCGCCACTCCACCGCCGGCAGGGCGGCCGCCGGCGCCGGGCCGGGCCCTTCCTCCTCCTCCAGCCATTCCGCCTCCAGCACCTCCACCCCCTCGCCGGCGCCGGGACGCCTGACCCCACGGCCCTGCTGCAGCAGCTCCAGGCTGAAGCGGGCCCGCAGCAGCGCCGCCTCGAACGCCGGCCGCTGCTCCGCCGCCACCGGCAACCGACCCACGCGCTCCACCAGCCGGGCCAGGTCCGCCTCCGCCAGGGCACCGGCGGGCGGCAGCGCCTCGATCAACCGCTCCAGGGCGGCGCGCCAGGCCAGATCCACCCAGGCCGGCACCGGATCGAGCAGCTGGGCCAGGCGCAGGAACAGATCCAGGCAGGGCCCCGCGGCGTCGGCGTCCGTCCGAAGCCGCTGCTGCCAGGCCAGGGCCCCGTGCTGCACCAGCTGCTGCTCCAGTACCGGCAGCCAGTCGGGCACCGCCCAGGGCTGGGCCGCCGTCGGCTCGAGAATCCCCGCCATCCGGAGGCAGAGCTCGGCATCACCGGTCCGCTCGGGAAGGCTGAAGTCGACCGGCTCCCCGTTGCGGGGCACCAACCGCCCGTGCACCTGGCCCGCCAGCTGCCCCAGCAGCTCGCCGTAACGCTGCCACAGCACCGCCGCCACCGCCGGCCGCGACGCCGCCAGCTCGATCACGTGGCCCAGCAGATCATCGTGGGCAGCCAGGGCCAACTCCACGTGGCCCTGCTCCAGCGCCTCGCGCAGGGCCGCTGCACTCGCGTCGGTCAGCTCCGCCAGCAGGGAGTCGTCCCCACCATCCGCCCCAACCCGCAGCGAGGCGATCAGCTGGTGGTACGCCGGGTAGGGCAGCGCCAGCTGCCGCAGCAGCCGCAGCGGCACCCAGACGCCAGCCTCGCCGCCATCGCCGCCCGCGGTGTCGATGGCGGAACGAGACAAAGCGGGACAGGGGCAATAAGGTTCCGCCAACGATTCCAGCATGGCTGCGATGCTCGCCGAGCCGCCCGGCACCCTGGAAGGCAGCGGAGCCTCCCTCGCTGAGTGGCGTCGCCCCGGCCTGGTGGGCCGGCTCGAAGGCTGGAGTCAGGAGGGCGGACTGGGCGGCTGGGCCTGCCCCTGGCCCCTGCAGCCCGACGCCCCCCCCCTGCGCCTGCAGCTGCTGATCGACGACCTGCTCGTTCCAGGCCAGCGCCGGCTGGTCGCCGAACTGGCGGCGGCTCAGGCCCGGCCCGATCTGCAGCCCCTGGGCCTCGCCCAGCCCTGCGGTTTCCGCTTCTGGTGGGGACCCGACCATCCCCTGCCCCCCTATGGCCAGGGGCTGGTGCTGCGGGTGCTGGCCGCCGAGGGCGGCGTCGAGCTGGCCGGCAGTCCGATGCGCCTCGATGCGGCCACCTACGCCCAGATCGACCAGCAGCGGCAGCACGGTCCGGTGCGCGACGGGGCCTTCACCCGCCTGGAGGCCCCCCTGCTGCACGGCTGGGGCAGGGGCCCCGAGCCCCTGCTGCTGCGCCTCGATGGCGCCACCAGCCTGCCCATCGCGCCCCCCGCCCCCCTGCCGGAGGGGCCCTGGCCCTTCCAGCAACTGCTGCCCACCGCCCTCAGCGACGGCGCCATCCACCACCTGCAGCTGGAGACCGCCACCGGCCAGGTGCTGGATCAGCGCTTCGAGCTGCTGCCCTTCCACCTCACCCCCTGGGCGGCCCTGCAGGAGCACGCCCGTCCCCCCTTCCCCGACGAGTTCGCCCCCCTGGCCCGCGAGCGCTACCGCAGCCTGCGCACCTGGCTCGCCTGGGCCGACGCCCACGGCACCCCCCTGCCCCCCGACCTGCCCCTGCTGCAGCGCCTGCTGGAACACCCCCTGCCCCGCGAGGGCCGCGGCCTGGAACCCGGCCCCGACGGCGGCGCCGTGCCGCGCCAGCCCCTGCACCTGCCGATCGCCGCCGATCCCCTGGTGTCGATCGTGATCCCGGTGCACAACCAGTACGCCGTCACCCGCCGCTGCCTGGCGGCGATCGCCTACGCCCCCACCCGCGTCCCCTTCGAGGTGCTGGTGGTCGACGACGGCTCGACGGACGGCACCGCCGACGCCCTGGCTGCCGAGGCTCCCGGGGTGCGCGTCATCCACCACGACTTTTCCCGCGGCTTCAACCAGGCCTGCTGCAGCGGCGCCGCCGCCGCCCGCGCCCCCTTTCTGGTGCTGCTCAACAACGACACCGAACCCTGCGCCGCCTGGCTGGAGGAGCTGCTCGATCCCTTCGAGCGCTGGGACGACACCGGCCTGGTGGGCGCCCAGCTGCTCTATCCCGACGGCCGCCTGCAGGAAGCCGGCGGCATCGTCTGGGGCAACGGCGAACCCTGGAACTACGGCCGTGGCGGCAACCCCCACGACCCCCGCGTCGCCTACGCCCGCCAGGTGGATTACGTCAGCGCCGCCGCCCTCGCCATCCGCCGTGAGCTGTGGAACACGCTCGGGGGCTTCAGCCCCGAGTTCTCACCCGCCTACTACGAAGACACCGACCTGGCCTTCAAGGTGCGCCAGGCCGGCCACAGCGTGCGCTACACCCCCCTGGCGCGGGTGATCCACCACGAAGGTCTCAGCTGTGGCACCGACACGGGCGCCGACACCGGCCTCAAGCGCTTCCAGGCCGTCAACGGCCCTGTCTTCCAGCAGAAATGGGCCGGGGCCTTCCAGGGCAGCCCGGAACCCAGCCACGCCGGCGCCGAAACCATCAAGGACCGCGGCATCCTCGGCCGCGCCCTGTTCCTCGACCAGGAGACCCCCCGGCCCGATCGCGATGCCGGCAGCCACGCCGCCCTGGTGGAGATCGAGCTGCTCCAGGCCCTGGGCTGGAAGGTGACCCTGCTGCCCCTCAACCTCGCCTGGCTGGCCAACTACAGCCAGGAGCTCCAGCGCCGCGGGGTCGAGGTCCTCCATGCCCCCTTCGTGCTCTCCCTCGAGCGGTTTCTGGCCGAACGCGGCGCCAGCTTCGATCTGATCTATCTCACCCGGTACACGGTGGCCGCCGCGGCCCTGCCCCTGATCCAGCGCCACGCCCCCCAGGCCCGCCTGCTGTTCTGCAACGCCGACCTGCACCACCTGCGCCAGCTGCGGGCCGCCCGCGCCGAAGGCCTCGACGGCGACGCGGGCCGCCGTGCCCTCGAGGCGGTGGAGGAGGTGAAGCGCCAGGAGCTGGCGGTGATGCGCCAGGTGGATCTCACCTTCAGCTATTCCGACGTGGAACGGGCGGTGATCGAGGCCGAGACCCTCGGCGAGGCCGCCACCGCCCCCTGCCCCTGGGTGGTGCACGGCCCGGAGACCCCCGCCCCCCTCGAGGGCCGCAGCGGCCTCGCCTTCCTGGGCAGCTACGGCCACCCCCCCAACCGCGACGCCGTCGAGGCCTTCCTGCAGCAGGTGTGGCCCGCCCTGCTCCAGCAGCGGCCCGAACTGCGCCTTCACCTTTATGGCAGCGGCCTTGACTCCGCCCTGGCCGCCCGCTGGGGCGCCGAACCCGGCGTGATCGTCGAGGGCTGGGTGGCCGATCCCGCCACCGTGTACGCCCGCCATCGCCTGTTCGTGGCACCGCTGCGCTCCGGCGCCGGCCTCAAGGGCAAGGTGGTGGCCGCCGCCGCCCATGGCATCCCCCAGGTGCTCAGCCCCCTGGCCGCCGAGGCCACCGGCCTGCGCCACGGCCAGGAGGTGCTGATCGCCCGCAGCCCCGACGACTGGTGCCGGGCCGTGCTCCACCTGGTCGACGATGACGGCGCCTGGCGGGCCATGGGTGCCGCCGCCTTCGCCTACGCCCGCGCCACCTGGAGCCGCGACAACGGCCTGGCCCTGATGGCCGACGCCCTCGATCGCCTCCAGCTGCCCCACCGGAGGTCCGCCCCATGACCACCCCCCGCGACACCCTGCCCGAACCCCTCGCCGGCCTGCCGGAGCCGGCGGTGGTGGAGCTTCCGCCCGGCCGCCCCTGGCTGGCCCTCTCCGAGCTCAACCGCCTCATCCGCCAGCAGGGCCAGGCCCATCCCCTGGCCCGCGCCTGGGTGCTCGACCAGCTCGTGCACGCCATCCCCCTGCCCGTGGGGGAGGAGAAGGCCCTGATGGCCGCTTTCCTGCAGCGCCGCGGTATCACCGACGACGAGCACGTGCCCGGCTGGCTGCAGGAGCGCGGCCTGGTCTTCGACGACCTGCGCATCCTCGCCACCCAGAAGCGGCGCCTGCAGCGCCTGGTGCGCTGCCGCTGGAACGACGAGGTGGAGGTGCGCTTCCTGCAGCGCAAGCCCGAGCTCGACCAGGTGGTCTATTCGCTGCTGCGGGTGGACAGCGAGGGCCTCGCCGCCGAGCTCCATCACCAGATCGCCGAAGGGGAAGCCGACTTCGCCGACCTCGCCCCGCTCCATTCCGAAGGCCCCGAGCGCCACTGCCGCGGCCAGATCGGCCCCCTGGCCCTCGCCACCGGCCACGACAGCCTGGTCAGCCGCCTGCGCCGGGCCCGCCCGGGCCAGCTGTTCGAACCCTTCCAGGCGGGCGACAGCTGGGTGGTGCTGAGGCTTGAACAGTTCCTGCCGGCCGAGTTGAACGACGCCACCAGGGAGCGCATGATGGGCGAACTCTTCGAGGAATGGCTCGAGCAGCGGGTGCGGCTCCTCCTGGACGGTCAGCCGCTGCCGCCCCTCGACGCGATGCTCGCGCTGCTGCAGGAGGACGACAGCCCATGACCTCCTCCCCCGAAGCCATCAGCGGCCTGCTCAACGACTTCGCGCCCTTCGACCGGCTGCCGCCCGCCCGTCGCGACGCCATCGACCCCCTGCTGGAGCCCCTGCGCTTCCGCATCGGCCAGACCGTCCTGCGCCCCGACGTGTTGCCCGAGGGTGTGCTGCTGCTCTGCAGCGGCCAGCTGCGCAGCCTCGGCCCCGGCCCCAGCGGCCGGGGCCTGCGCACGATCGAGCGCCTCGGCCCCGGCTCCCTGGCCGGCTGGGCCGGCCTGCTGCGCCGCGATCCCTGCGAACATCTGCGCGCCACCACCGACGTGGAGGCCCTGCTGCTCCCCGCCGCCGCCTTCCGCGACCTTCTCCAGGGTCATCCCGACTTCGCGGACTGGTTCGCCAACCGGCCCAGCACCGCCGAGCTCCACACCCTGCTGCTGGCCCTGGCGAAGCGGGATCCCCTCGGCGAAGCCCTCCTCGACGACTGGCCCATCCCCACCAACCAGGTGCGTCTGCGCAGCCTGCGGCCCGGCGCCCCCACCGAGCTGGGCCTGCCCCCCGGCTTCCGCTGGTACGCCAGCAGCGGCCTGCCCCTGGCCGAGCCCTGGTCGGACCGTCCCCTGGCGGCCCCCGGCCCCGAGGCCCCCTGGCTGCGGCTCGTGGGCCTGGCGATCCCGCGCGAGGCGGAGGCGCCGATCACCCTCGGCGCCGAACCCCTCGCCCCCACCGTGCTGGCGGAGGAGGCCGGCGGCACCTACGCCCCCGCCCTTGAGCCCCCGCCCCGCCGGGCCGGCGATCGCGCCGGCGACCTCGCCCTGGCCCGCGCCAGCGGCCCCCGGGCCGTGCCCATCGCCCTCTGCCAGGCCCTGGCCGACTACTTCGGCCTGCCCCTCAACCGCGATGCCCTGGCCGATCAGGTGGACGCCATCCTGCAGCGCCAGGACCGGCTCAACCTGGTCAACATCGGCCAGATCATGGACACCCTCGGCCTGCGGGTGGTGCTCTCCCGCGTGCCTGCCAGCCGCCTGGCCCGGGTGCCCGCCCCGGCCCTGCTGTTCCAGAACGGCCATTTCGGCCTGCTCGACGGCGTCGAGCCCGACGGCCGCGCCCGCCTGCTGGAGGCCGAGCTCGGCGCCCTGCTGGTGCCCGCCGAAGAGCTCATCACCCACGACGGCGGCCTGGTGGAGCTGCTGCTGTTCGACCGCAAACCCGATGCCAAGCAGCAGCGCTTCACCTGGAGCTGGTATGTCCCCTTCCTGCGTCAGCACCGCCGCGAACTGATCGAAGTGGTGGTGGCCTCGGTGGTGATCAACGCCCTGCGGCTGGTCTTCCCCCTCGGCCTGATGGTGCTGATCCAGAGCGTGGTGGCCAGCCGCAACCTCGGCGCCCTGGTGAGCATCGCCAGCGTGATGCTGCTGGCCACCCTGGTGGAGAGCATCTTCAAGACCCTGCGCAGCTTCCTGTTCACCGATCTGGCCAACCGCGTCGACCAGGACGCCAAGGCCACGATCCTCGACCAGATGGTGCGCCTGCCCCAGGGCTTCTTCGATTCCCGCCCCGTGGGCCAGATCACCTTCTACTTCTCCCAGCTCGATCGCCTGCGCGACTTCCTGCTCGGCCAGACCCTGCCCACGCTGATCGACTTCGCCTTCAGCCTCATCTACCTGGCCATCCTCTTCGCCATCAGCCCCCTGCTCACCCTGGTGGTCCTGGCCACCCTGCCCCTGATCGCCGCCGTGGGCTTGGTGAGCAATCCCCTGGTGCGCAGCCAGATCCAACGCACCATGGGCCAGGCCGTGCGCGCCTCCAGCTTCCTCACCGAAGCCATCACCGGCATCCAGACGATCAAATCCCAGAACGCCGAACTCAAGACCCGCTGGGAGTTCCAGAACCGCTACGCCGCCTACATCGGCGAGGACTTCAAACTCAAGGTGACCCGCGAATCGATCGCCAACCTTTCCACCTTCCTCAGCAACATGGGGCAGCTGGTGGTGATCGCCGTGGCCGTCTGGCTGATCATCAAGGGGGAGCTCAGCATCGGCGCCCTGTTCGGCTTCAACATCCTTTCCGGCTACATCCGCCAACCCCTGGTGCAGCTGGTGGCCACCTGGCAGGACTTCCAGTTCAACAGCCAGGCCCTGCGCATGGTGGCCGACGTGGTCGACCGCGACACCGAGCAGACCCAGGAGCAGGCCAGCAACATCCCCCTGCCCCCGCTCCAGGGCCGGGTTCAGTTCGTGGATGTGGGCTTCCGCTTCTCCGACCAGGGGCCCCTGGTGCTCGACGGCGTCGAACTGGAGGTCCCCGCCGGCTCCTTCGTCGGGCTGGTGGGGGGCTCCGGCAGCGGCAAGTCCACCCTGCTCAAACTCCTCTCCCGCTTCTACGCCCCCCTGCGGGGCAGCGTGCTGATCGACGGCCTCGACATCGGCAAGGTGGAGCTCTATTCCCTGCGTCGGCAAATCGGGGTGGTGCCCCAGGATTCGCTGCTCTTCGACGGCACCATCCGCGAGAACCTGCTGATGGTGAAGCCCGATGCCACCGCCGCCGAGATGATCCGCGCCGCCCGCATCGCCTGCGCCCACGACTTCATCATGCAGATGCCCCAGGGCTACAACTCCAGCGTCGGCGAGCGGGGCGCCGGCCTCTCCGGCGGCCAGCGCCAGCGCCTCGCCCTAGCCAGGGCCGTGCTCCAGAACCCCCGCATGCTGATCCTCGACGAGGCCACCAGCGCCCTGGACGCCAGCACCGAGCGCCAGGTGTGCATCAATCTGTTCGAGGCCTTCCGGGGCCGCACCGTCTTCTTCATCACCCACCGCCTCTCCACCGTCCAGCCCGCCGACCTGATCGTGCTGATGGACCGGGGTGCCGTGATGGAGCAGGGCAGCCACCGCCAGCTGATGCAGTTGCGCGGCTGGTACTACGCCCTCTACCGCAGCCAGAACCAGGAGGGACTCAGCTGATGGCCACCCCGCCCCGCGCCTCCGATCCCGCCTCCCGCCTCGTCGCCCTGCTCGACGGCTGCGTCAGCTGGCTGCGCTCCCCCCGCTCCAGCCGCCGCCAGCCGGTGATTCCGGTGCGCGTCGATCTGGTGGGCCAGGGCTCCCTGCCCGCCGGGGCGCCGGCGGCCGACCCCACAGGCCCCACAGACCCCGCCCCGGCCAGCCACCCCTTCGGCAGCGGCCTGGCCACCTCCGGCTCTGAGGCGGCCCAGGAGTGGTCGTTCCGCGAAACCGTGGTGCTGCGCAAGAGCCGCCGCAGCTCCAGCCTGCTGCTCTGGGCCGGGGTGGGGGGGGTGGCCGCCCTGGGCCTCTGGAGCGTCACCGCCCCGATCTCCGAAACCGTGGCGGTGCCCGGCAAGCTCGAACCCACCAGCACCGTCAAGGACGTGGCCTCCCCCGTCCCCGGTGTGGTGGAGGAAGTGCTGGTGAAGGAGGGCCAGGCGGTGAAGCAGGGCCAGCCCCTGATCCGTTTCGACCTGCGCGAACCCCGCAGCAAGCTGGCCGCCGCCGAGAGCATCCGCGAGCGGCTGCTCAACGAGAACCGCATCGCCAAGGCCACCCTCGGCGAGGAGGCCGCCACCGCCGGCCTCACCGCCAACCAGCGCAGCCAGCTGCGGGACCGCGCCCGCGAGCTCAACAGCCGCCTGGAGGCCGCCCGCGAGGAGCTGGCCAAGAGCACCACCCGCCTGGCCGGCTACCGCGATTCCCTGCGCATCTACAGCGACATCGAACGCCGCTACCAGTCGCTGGTGCGCGATGGCGCCGTCAGCGAGGTGCAGCTGCTCGAGGCCCGCAACCGCATGCAGGACCTCCAGACCAACGTGGCCGAGGAGGAGCGCGAGATCGCCCGGCTGCGCTCCCAGCTGATCAACACCGGCTCCGGCACCGACGTGGAGCTGCGCGCCGCGATCGAAGCCAACCTGCGTCAGATCAGTGACCTCGATGCCCAGATCCGCCAGGCCAGTCTCCAGATCCAGTACGGCGTGCTCACGGCTCCCGCCGATGGCCTCGTCTTCGACATCGACGTCAGCGCCGGCAGCGTGGTGGGTGCCGCCGCCACCACCCCCCTGCTGAAGGTGGTCCCCCAGGATTCGCTGCGGGCCAAGGTTTATCTGCCCAACAAGGCCATCGGCTTCGTGCAGGTGGGCCAGAGCGCCGAACTTTCGCTCGAGACCTTCCCCGCCAGCAGCTTCGGCTACGTGCCGGCGACGGTGGAACGGATCGGCTCCGATGCCCTCACCCCCGAGGAGCAGGCCCAGGTGCTCGGCACCCAGGCCGAGGGCCTCCATTTCCCGGTGATCCTCAAGCTGGGCCGCCAGACCATCCCCCTGCCCGACAAGGACAGCGTGCCGCTCCAGGCCGGCATGGCCCTCACCGCCGACATCAACCTGCGCGAGCGGCGGGTGATCAGCCTGCTCACCGGTCTGTTCGAGGACCAGCGCCGCAATCTCCAGCGCCTGCGATCCAATTGAGCACCCGGCCCCAGGGCGACTGGTGGCGCTTCGTGCCGCCCGAACAGCGCCGGCGCCGACGCTTCAAGGCCTGGCGCCTGCGCTTCAGGGAGCGTCTGCGCCAGCGCTGGGTGGGCCTCGCCCTGGCCTTCCTCGCCTACGGCCTGGTGCTGCTCTGGCTGGTGCTCCACCTGCCCCCGGTGGTGAGCCTGCTCGCCCTGGCGCCGATGATTCTGCTGCCCCTGCTCGGGTACCTCACCTACTGGCTGCTGTGGAAGGAGTTCCACGAGTGAGGCCCCCGTCCTGGCGGCCAGCCGCGCTCAGCTCTTCACGTACAGGCTCGGCAGCGCTCCCAGCAGCCACTGGGGCATGAACTGCTCCCCACCGGCGAAGCCGATCTTGCCGGGCGCGTAGAAGAGCAGGGCCGCCAGCACCGCCTGGGCGGCCCTGGGTCGGGTCATGTTGCGCACGTACTGGGCCAGCTGGGCCCGCAGCTGCCGGTCCTCCTCCGTCAGGTGGCTGCCGGCGTAGCCGCTGCGCAGCACCTTGCGGTAGAGATCGCCGAAGGTGCTCTCGAACAACGGCTGCAACCGGTCATCGGGGGTGTCCAGCCAGATCTGGCCCAGCTGGCGCCGGTAGCCGCCCAGCTCCTGGCGGATGGCGCCATCGTCGGGGTCGATCTCGAACAGGTTCAGCAGCCCGTTGAGGCGGGTGAGGAACTCCTCGCTGCCGGTGAGCTGCAGGGCCTGGGCACCGGTGAAGCCGGAGAGCTGGGGCAGGGGCGACGGCTCCGGCCCCACGGCCACCGATCCCGTCGCCGGCCCCGTCGCCGTTCGTGCCCCGGCCGAGCCCGCCGGTGCCAGGGCCCGACGCTCCAGGGGGCTGGGCTGGCGCAGGCGCGGCAGCAGTTCCGGCTCGAACAGGCTGGCGTAGTCCTCCAGCAACCAGGCCGGAAGAGTCTGTTCGCAGTTGCGCACTTTCATCTTGCCGCGGCGAAAGTAGGGCATCACCGCCAGCAGAACGTTGGCCATTTCCGGCCGATCGAAACCGCTCTGGAGCCGCTCGGAGAGAAGGTCTCTCCAGCTCTCTTCGTCGCGCAGCAGCGGCTGGGAGGCCAGCTCGCCGCTGATCATCTGGCGGTAACTCTCGCCCACCGCCGAGCCATAGAGAAGCTCCAGCGCGTCGATCGGTGCACTCAACCAGAACTTCGACAGGCACTGGCGGGCCAGCCGGGCCTCCGCCAGCCGTGAGGGGGTGGCTTCGTGGGCGAAATCGGCGAAAATCGTGCCCAGCCGCGCCGCCGACCAGGGCGTGATCTGGGGCCGGCGATCCATCTCCATCGGGATGGTGCATGGATCGCTCACCAGCGTATCCAGCAGACCACTATCTTTCTGCAGCTTTCTTTCACCCCAGCTCACCGTATCCCGGCGTCCGAACAGACGGCTCCAGAGCGACATGACGTAGGTCAGTTCAGGCAGCGGGATTGTAATAGCGTTGACCGATGGAACTGTTGCTGATCCATCAGAACCATCCCGGCCAGTTTCGTGACCTGACTCCCGCCCTCGAACGCCGCGGCCACCGCGTGCTCGGCCTGGGGGCCTCCCCCCGCGGCCAGCGGTTTGACTACGCCTGGCAACCGCCGGCGCTGCCGGAGGGCCTGGCCGATCCCCAGCTGGAGACCCATCTGCACCGGGCCGCCCGGGTCCAGGAGCGCTGCCTGCAGCTGCGCGAGGAGGGGTATCGCCCGGAGGCCGTGATCGGCCACAGCGGCTGGGGGGAGCTGCTCTACCTGCGCGACGTCTGGCCCGAGGCGGTGCTGATCGCCTACCCCGAGCTCTATGCCGCCCCGCTCCTGCTCGGCTACGGCTTCGATGCCGACCTGGGCGCCCCCTCCGACGCCCTGCGGGCCCAGTGGCGCCGCGGCAACCTGATGGGCCTGGCGGCCGTGGCCGACGCCGACGCCTGCGTCGTGCCCACCCGCTTCGCCCGCGACACCTTCCCAGCGCACCTGCGCAGCCGTTTCCACGTGCTGCACGAAGGCATCGCCCTGCCGCCCGCCGCCACCGGCAGCACCAGCCTGCGGCTGGAGGGCGGCCCCACCCTGGTGAAGGGGGATCCGGTGATCACCTTCGCCAGCCGCAACCTCGAACCCCTGCGGGGCTTCCGCTCCGTCATGCGGGCCCTGCCGGCCGTGCTGGCCGCCCGCCCCGACGCCCGGGCCGTGATCGTGGGGGGCACCGGCAACGGCTACGGCGCCCCCTCCTCCCACCCCGAGGGCCACAAGGGCGAACTGCTGGCCCTGCTCGGTCACCGGCTGCCCCTGGAGCGGGTCCATGTCCTGCCGCCCCTGGCCCACCGCGATCTGCTGGCCCTGTTCCGCCTCAGCGCTGTCCACGTCCACCTCAGCTATCCCTACGCCCTCTCCTGGAGCCTGCTGGAGGCCATGGCCTCCGGCGCCCTGGTGGTGGGCTCCGCCAACCCGCCGATCAACGAAGTGATCCAGCACGGCCACAACGGGCTGCTGGTGCCCTTCAACGACCCCGATCAGCTCGCCGCCACCCTGCTGAACGTGCTGGCCGACCCGCCCGCCTACGCCGCCCTGGCGGCAGCGGGCCGCGCCACCGTGGCCGCCCGCTACGAGGTGAACCGTGCTGCCGAGGCCTTCGAGGCCCTGATCCTCAGCCTGCAACTGCTGCGCTGAGCCCCCAATCTCGCCGGCTCAGCGTTGGCGGCGGTGGGCCAGGGCCTGCAGCACCGCCTCCACCACCGGCCGCCAGTCCCGGTCGTCGGCCTGGCGGAACAGTCGCAGACTCGGGTACCAGGGGCTGTCGGCCCGTTGCCGGAGCCAGCGGGGATCTGCGCTGAAGGGCAGCAGCACCCAGGCCGGATGGCCCATCGCCCCGGCCAGATGGGCCATGGCGGTGTCCACCGTGATCAGCAGGTCGGTGCTGGCCAGCATCCGGGCCGTGGCCAGAAAATCGCCGTCGGGGGCAATGGCGTCGCCGAAGAGGTGGGCCACGGGCTTCGAGAACTGCCGGTCCTCCCCCTGCTGCAGCAGCACCGGCTCACCACCCAGAGCCACCACCCCCTCCACCAGCGTCACCAGTGCAGCGGCCGGCAGCGTGCGCTTGCGGTATTCCCGAGTTGTGAAGCCATCGCTGAGCTTGCGGCCGCTGGCCCAGGTGAGTCCGATCCGCGGCGGCTGGCCGAAGTCCTTCCCGGCGGCGGCCGGGGCCAGGCCCCGCAGGTAGGTGCCGCGCCCATCCTGCCCCGGCGGCTGGGGGCAGGGGGCACCCCCGAGGGCCGCCGGCAGCGACAGCAGGCTCACCACGTTGTCGCCGGCAGGCTCCTCGCGACCGACGCCGGGCGGCTCCCGCCTGGCCCGCACCTCTGGTGGCTGGGGCAACCAGGCCAGCCCCACCTGCAGCAGCCGCACCAGCGAGGGTTCCACCTCCAGCACCACCGGCTGGCCCCGCGCGGCGGCCTGCTCCATCAGGGGGGGGATCCAGCGCAGGTACTGCAGGCCATCCCCCAGGCCCTGCTCGGTGCGGACGCACAGCCGCCGCGCCCGGGCCACCACGGCCCCCACCCCTCCCTCCGGTCCGGGGGCGTGGCTGGCCAGTTCGAAACGGCGTTCGGCCAGGGCGAAGGCCTCCTCGTAGGCCTCCAGCCCGATCAGCACCGAGGCATGGTTGCAGGCCACTTCCGGGCCATCCCCCAGCTGGCGGCTCGCCCGGAAGGCCCGGTCGGCCGCCTCGAAACTGTTGAGGTCACGCAGGCTGTTGCCGATCCCCATGAACGGGGCAGGGCTCCGGGGCGCCAGCAGCGAGGCACGCCGGTAGAGCACCAGGGCTTCCTCTGGTTGATCGGACAGCCACAAGGCATTGGCCGCCCGCAGCAGCAGGGCTGGATTCTCCCCATGAGACTGCAGCAAATCCGCGTAAATGCAGGCGGCTTCTTGCCATTCCTGGCAAGCTTCGGCGTGTCTGGCCTCTTCCAGCACCTGCTCGAACCCGTGGACGATCGGAAAACCAGCCATGGCGCGAATCCTGGCCCGGCCAGGAAACCGCTGCAAGTTTTTTGTCCGGTCGGCCCTGCTTGCAGCTGCCCTTAAGGCAGGGGACGATTATCTGAATTCAACACGTCCTTTCGGTGAGTCAAGAGTTCAGGTACGCGGAAATGGCATCTCCGATACATGCCCTCGCGATCCCCAGGCGGTACCTTCTACACATTGGTTCACGGTGCGAAATTAAGTGGCTTCTTCCGACACCCTTTCCCTCTTTGTCCCGGATATCGGCCAGACCCTCACCCAGACGGTCAACGGAGCCGAGGTGGTCACCGGCAACCTCCGCGACGCCCTGCGGACCCAGGTCTTCCCCAATCAGGAAGGCAGGATCCGTGATGTCGGCATCCAGGCCCCCGAAAGCGGCGACACCACAACCAGATTCCTCAGCCGCTCCGAAGACACATCGCTGATCGGCAATGCCGATGACAACAGCGTTGTCTTCGGGGCCGTCGCCGATAATGCCTTCATCAGCACCGCCGGCGGCAATGATTCCGTCAATGTCAACAGTTTCATCGACGGCACCATCGACCTAGGCGATGGCGACAACGTCGCGGTCACCGGCGCCATCACGGATTCCTCCATCACCGCCGGCACGGGAGCGGATCAGGTCACCATCCGACGGACCGCCACCTCCGTTGACGTGGACCTGGGCGCCGGTGATGACACCCTAATCTTCGGCGGCAGGGTGCTGTCCTCTTCCATCGAAATGGGAGAAGGGGCCGACGTTCTGCGCTTCAGCAGCTCCGCCCGCAACACCTCCATCGATCTCGGCAACGACTTTGACATCGACAAGGTCTACTTCGAAACCCGTTCGGATATCGCCAGTGGCACGGTCATCACCGGCGCGGGCGAAGGCGACGAGCTCATCATCGGTGGCAGTGAGTACATCTTCAGTGCTGCTGACTCCGCCTTCATCTCCACCACCGATCCAGGGGACTCGATCACCTTCGGTTGATGACCTCTGCCCATAGAGGTCACCTTGGATCAAATCCGTTTCTCTCGGAACTACATCACCTGCATCCAGAAAGGGGATCTTGCCGCCGCAAGGTCCCTGCTTTTTTTATGGACCCAGACCTATTTCGGGTCCCTGCCCGAGGCCCCCAGCCGCAGCCAGCTCACCAATCCCGACCTCTGGGGCTGCCTGGCCCAGTACGCCTCCCTCAGCGGCGATCACTCGCCGGTCGACGACTTCTGGGACCGGCTCGACACCCTCACCCCTCAGACGGTTCGCCCCGCCGCCATTCCCCTGCTGGGAATTCCGATCCTCAACCGCCCCGACCTGCTGCTGCGGCTGCTCGACAGTCTCGATGCGCCCGTCGAGATCCTCGCCATCGTTGACAACAGCCTCCAGGCCGGCCTGGAGGATGGTGAGGCCCTCAGCCGTCTGCTGGCCCGGCTGGAACGGGAGCCCCCCGCCCCCATCGGCCGGGTGCAGGTGGCGCGGCCCTTCAGCAATCTGGGGGTGGCCGCCAGCTGGAACGCCATCCTGACCGCCTTTCCCGACGCCCCCTATGCCCTGCTGGTCAACAACGATGTGGTGTTCGCCCCGGGGGTTCTGGCCGGACTGATCCAGCAGATCGACCCGTCCCGTCCCCAGTTCCTTCCCCTGCTGCCGGCCCCTCAGGAATTCTCCGCGTTCGCCATCACCCCCGGGGTCTGGAACCGGGTGGGCCTGTTCGATGCCAATTTCCACCCCGCCTACTGCGAAGACCTCGACTACGCCGAACGCCTGCGCCGCTCAGCCGCGATCGAGTGGATCGCGCCCGAGACGCTCCAGCGGCTGCAGCAGCAGGCCAACCCCGACGCCAGCGCCACCATCGGCAGCGACCCCAGGCTCGCGGCCTGCAACCGCACCACCTACCTGCTCAACTGCCTCTGGCTGCACAGTTCCCGCCGCCTCCGCAACCCCCACCCCGGCACCTGGATGCGGCGCTGGCTGAGTCGCTGGGTGCTCGAGCCGGCCGCTTCGGCCACCGTGGGCCCATGAGCCTCCCGCTGCCCCCCGACCCCTCCGGCGATCGCACCGCCGGGCGCGGAGCCATCTCCCGCGGCTGGCCCGTCAGCGGCGGGCTGGCCCTCGTGGTGACCGTCACCCTGGTGGTGGGACTGCAGCTCGGCGCCATGCCCTGGCGCTTCCGCCGGCAGATGTGGCAGCTGCAAGGTGCCCTGGCCGGCGGCCTGGCCGGGCTGGTGGTCGGCTACGTGATGGGCCGTGGCCGGCCGCCACGGCCGTGACGGGAAGGGCCTGCTGATGCGCCGCTTCCAGAACCAGCCCCTCGGGCCGAGCCCCCGGATCGTGGTGCTCGGTGCCCCCAAGCTGGGCAACTACGTGGTGCTGCAGCCGCTGCTGCGGGGCCTGCGCCACAAATACCCAGGGGCCCACCTCACCTACGTGGGCAGCCGGCGCACCCTCCCCCTGGAGGAGCTCAACCCCTGGCTCGATGCCCGCCTGCCCATCGCCGAGCAGGGAATGGAGGCCCTGCCGACCCTGGCGGCCTGGCGGCATGCCCAGACCCAGGCCGGCCACCCCAGCGTGGATCTGGTCATCAATGCCGATGGCCATGCCCCCCACACACCCGCCTGGGTCACGGCCCTGGCCCCCCGGTTCGTGGTCGGGGCCGCACGGCTCCCCCCCGGCCCCCATCCCCTGCAGGCCCTCGCCCTCGACCCCCACTGGGCCAGTCAAAGCCTCGTGACGCGCTACGCCGGCTGGATCAGCAGCAACAGCATCCGGGAACTCCACTGCCGCGTGGCCTGGGTCAGCACCGACTTCGAGCGGGTGGAGCTGCCCTCCCAGCCCCCACCCGCCGGAGTGCCACCGGTGCTGGTCGCGGTGAACGGTGAACGCAGCGCCAAACTCTGGCCGCTGCAGCACTGGCTCAGCCTGCTCGGCCAGCTCCGCCGGGAGCTGGGTCTTCCCGCCACGGCGATCGGACTGATCGGCGGCCCCCCGCCCGCCCGACCCCGCCAGCCGGGGGATCACCTGGAACAGGAGCTCCTGGCCCGCACCGGCCTCCGCGACCTGCGCGGCCAGCTGTCCCTGCCGGCCCTGGTGGGCGCCCTGGCCCGCAGCCGGCTCTGCATCGCCGTGGATTCTGGCCCGATGCACCTGGCGGCGGCGGCCGGCTGCCCCACCGTGGCCCTGTTCGGCACCGACAGCGAGGGCATCGGCGCCAGCCCCCGGGATCTCTGGGCGCCCCGGGCCGGCCACGTCTGGGTCAGCAGCAGCGACCAGCGCTGCACCGGCTGCCAGCAGGCCCGTTTCGACAACCCCGACTGTCTGCTGGAGCAACACCTCTGCATGGACCACCTGAGCCCAGCGTCGGTCTGGCCCCTGGTGCAGAAGGCCTGGCAGAGCTCCCGTCCCGTCAGGGCTTAGGGCTCCGGTCCGCCATCAGCTTCTCGATCTTGCGGATCCGCTGCAGGGTGGTCTGCCACACCTCCAGCTGGAAGGCCCGCTCGCGATCGCCCGCCGCCACCGCCCCCCGGCAGTCCTCCACCAGCGCCTCCAGGTCTTCGCGGCGCTCGAAGGCTTCCCAGAGCTGGCGCTCGATCCGGGCCCGCTCAATGAAGTTCCAGCGCTGCAGCCACGACATGGGAAGGGATCGGTGTGGCCCCAGTTAAGCCAGCGGGCGAGGGCGACCGGGGATGGGACACTGGGAGCCCACGAACCCGATGGGGGAGCCGCGCGTGAAGGCCATCAGCGTTCTGGGCTCCACCGGATCGATCGGCACCCAGACCCTGGAGATCGCCGAGGAGTTCCCCGACCGCTTCAAGGTGGTGGCCCTCACCGCCGGCAACAACCTGGATCTGCTGGTGGAGCAGATCCTGCGCCATGCGCCGGAGGTGGTGGCCCTGGCCGATGCCGGCCGGCTCGGCGAACTGGCCAGCCGTCTGGCGGACCTCGAACCGGCCCGGCGGCCCGCCCGTCTGCCCGAGCTGCTGGGGGGCTCCGACGGCCTCTGTGCCGCGGCGGCCTGGCCCAGCGCCGATCTGGTGGTCACCGGCATCGTCGGCTGCGCCGGCCTGCTGCCCACCCTGGCGGCGATCCGGGCCGGCAAGGACCTGGCCCTGGCCAACAAGGAGACCCTGATCGCCGCCGGCCCGGTGGTGCTGCCCGAACTCCAGCGAAGCGGCAGCCGGCTGCTGCCCGCCGATTCGGAGCATTCGGCCCTGTTCCAGTGCCTGCAGGGCACCCCCTGGGCGGACACCGCCCGCCTCTCCACCGGCGTGCCGACCCCGGGCCTGCGGCGGATCCAGCTCACCGCCTCCGGCGGCGCCTTCCGCGACTGGCCCGCCGCCGATCTGGCCAAGGCCACGGTGGCGGATGCCACCAGCCACCCCAACTGGAGCATGGGGCGCAAGATCACGGTGGATTCGGCCACCCTGATGAACAAGGGGCTGGAGGTGATCGAAGCCCACTACCTGTTCGGCCTCGACTACGACCACATCGAGATCGTCATCCACCCCCAGAGCATCATCCACTCGATGGTGGAGCTGGCCGATTCCTCGGTGCTGGCCCAGCTGGGCTGGCCCGACATGAAGCTGCCCCTGCTCTACTGCCTCAGCTGGCCGGAGCGGCTGGAGACCCCCTGGCGCCGGCTCGATCTCACCGCCGTGGGCCAGCTCACCTTCCGCACCCCCGACCGGGAGAAGTACCCCTGCATGGCGCTGGCCTACGCCGCCGGCCGCGCCGGCGGCACCATGCCGGCCGTGCTCAACGCTGCCAACGAGCAGGCGGTGGCCCTGTTCCTGGAGGAGGCGATTCCCTTCCTGGCCATCCCCGAGCTGATCGAGCGCGTCTGCGACCGCCACCGCAGCGATCACCACAGCACGCCCTCCCTCGACGACGTGCTGGCGGTGGATGGCTGGGCCCGCCAGGCCACCCGCGAAGCCGCCGCCACGCTGCGCAGCCATCCGACGCCGGCCCTGCCGGCGTGAGCATGGTCCAGCACCACCTGCTGCTCTGCGCCACCCCCACCATGGCGCTCTGCGGCGACCCGGCCGTGGGCGCAGCCAGCTGGAGCCGGCTCAAGCAGCTGGTGCGGGACCTGGGGCTGGAGGACCCCGGCCGGCCCCGGGGGGTGGTGCTGCGCACCAAGGCCGACTGCCTGCGCGTCTGCTGCGAGGGCCCGGTGCTGCTGATCTGGCCCGAAGGCCTCACCTACGGGGGCGTCACCCCCGAGCGGATCGAGCGGATCGTCCGCGAGCACGTCATCGGCGGGGTGCCGATCGAAGAGTGGATCGTGCGGCGCACCCCCTTCAGCCCTCCCCTTCCCCCCGGCTGAGGCGCCGCAGCCAGGCCACCGCCAGCCGGTCGGCCCAGCAGGCGGCCGGCCCGTCGCCGGGGGCGTGGAAGCCGTTGTGGCCGCCCCGGGGCGTGATCACGATCCGGGGCACCCCGGCGCCCCCGCCGGTGGTGGCGGCAGACAGCTGGCGCAGCGGTCCGACCGGCACCCAGGGGTCGTCGCCGGCATGGAGCAGCAGGGTGGGAGGCAGGGGCCGGCCCGCGACCAGGGGCGCCAGGGGGCTGGCGGCGTCGTAGTAGGCGGCCACCGAGGCGAAGCCCCAGCGCGGGGCGGTGATGGCCGCATCAAAGGCCCGGATGGTGCGGGCCCGACCGGGCCCCGCCAGCGCCCGGCGTTCGGGCTCCTGCAGCCCGCCCGGATCGGCCAGGGTCTGCTCCCGCAGGCGCTGCATCAGCCAGCGCTGGTACACCCGGTTGCGGCGGCGCTCGAACTGGACGGCGCAGACATGGAGCTCGAGCGGGCTGCTGACGCAGACCAGGCCATCGAATCCCAGACCGGCCAGGCTGCCGTTGAGCAGCACCGTGCCCCCTAGGGAGATGCCGGCGCCGAACAGGGGCCGGTCGGCGGCCAGCTGCCGGGCCAGGGCCACGGCGGGACGCAGATCCTCGCTGCAGCAGGCGCAGTAGGTGCCCCGGGCAAGCGGCCGGCCCCGGCCGGCCCCCCGCAGGTTGAGCCGCAGCACGGCGAAGCCCTCGGCCACCAGGGCCAGGGCCAGCCGGCGCGGGCCGGGGCCGTCACTGGATCCCCCCAGCCCGTGCAGCACGAGCACCAGGGCGACAGGGGCACGATCGGCGGGGCGATCGAGCAGCCCCAGCAGCTGCCCGCCATCCGCCAGGGGGATGGTCAGCGGTTCGGCCCGGTCGGGGGGGAAGCGCAGGGGACGCAGGGTGTCCCGCAGGGTCTGCAGATCCCCCCCGATCCAGGGGGAGCGCTGGCGGAAGGGGGTCAGGCCGAGGTGGTCGGGGAGCTGGGACACGACCGGGCCCCCAACGTCAGGCCGCCACCTTCACCTTGCCCACGCCCATGGAGCGGAGCTCGCTGAGCAGGCCGTTGAGCACCGCCTTGGCATCCCCGAACACCATGGCGGTCTGGGGCATCTCGAACAGGGCGTTGTTGATGCCGGCGTAGCCGGCGCCCAGGCTGCGCTTGACCACGAACACCTGGCGGGCCTGGTCCACCTCCAGCACCGGCATGCCGTAGAGGGGGCTGGTGGGGTCGTTCTTGGCCTGGGGATTCACCACGTCGTTGGCCCCCAGCACGATCACCACGTCGGTGCGGGGAAACTCGGGGTTGACCAGGTCCATCTCCAGCAGCTGCTCGTAGGGCACGTCGGCCTCGGCCAGCAGCACGTTCATGTGGCCGGGCATGCGTCCCGCCACCGGATGGATGGCGTAGCTCACCTCCACCCCATGGCTCTCGAGCAGCTTGGCCAGCTCCCGCAGGGAATGCTGGGCCTGGGCCACGGCCAGGCCGTAACCCGGCACGAACACCACCCGCTCGGCCTGCTCCAGCGCCATGGCGCATTCCTCAGCGCTGCAGCTGGTGATGCGGGTGTAGCCCGCCTCGCTGCCGCCGCCGCCCACGGCCCCGGCGCTGGCCCCGAGGGCACCGCCGAAGAGCACCGACACCAGGGAGCGGTTCATGGCGGTGCACATCACCTGGGTGAGGATCAGGCCCGCCGCGCCCACCATGGCGCCGGCCACGATCAGCAGCTGGCTGCCCACCACGAAGCCCGCCGCCGCCGCCGCCACCCCGGAATAGGAGTTGAGCAGGGAGATGACCACCGGCATGTCGGCCCCGCCGATGGGCAGGGTGACGCCGATGCCCAGCAGGGTGGAGCCCCCGATCAGCAGCCACAGGGGCAGGCCGCCGGGATCGCCGGGCAGCAGCAGGGCCGACACCAGGCAGAGCACCGCCAGGGAGATGTTGACGCCATGGCGCAGGCGGCTCTGGGTCCAGCCGGGGGTGTCCAGCCAGCCCTGGAGCTTGGCCATGGCCACGATCGAGCCGCTGAAGGTGATGGCGCCAACGAACACCGACACGGCGATCGACACCAGGGCGACGATGTCGGCATCGCCGGTATCGAAGACGGCCACGCCCATGGCCACCAGCAGGGAGGCCATGCCACCGCAGCCGTTGAACAGGGCCACCGTTTCCGGCATGGCGGTCATCGGCACCCGGCGGGCGGTGACCAGACCGGCCAGACCGCCGGCGGCACTGCCGGCGGCGATCCACAGCCAGGCGATCGGATCGGGCCGGATCTGAATCAGCAGGCCGACCACGGCCAGGCCCATGGCCAGGGCGGCCAGGCCATTGGCCCCGCGGGCCGAGCTCACCTTGGAGAGGCCCTTGATGCCGAGGGCGAGCAGGAGAACGGCCGCCAGGTCGATGCCGGCGGCGAAAGCATCCATGGAGAAAGTCATCGGCTGTCGCCCTTGCGGCGGAACATGGCGAGCATGCGATCGGTGACGAGGAAGCCGCCGATCACGTTGTAGAGGGCGAAGCCCAGGGAGAGGGCTCCGATCACCAGCAGGGCCGTGTTGTCGCCGGCCTGCTGGATGAGGGTGAGGGAGGCCAGCACGGTGATGCCGCTGATGGCGTTGGCCCCCGACATCAGCGGGGTGTGCAGGGTGGGGGGCACCTTGCCGATCAGTTCCAGGCCCAGCAGGCTGCCCAGCAGGAGCACCCAGAGGGACTGCGTCAGAAGGCTCATGAACGGGCTCCGATGGGGGACAGGCCGGCGGGCTCGACGATGTCGTCCCGGCGGCAGGCGCCGGCATGGGTGAGCAGACAGCCGTCGAGGATCGGATCCTCCGGATCCAGCCGGAAGCCGTCCTCGCCCAGCACATGCTCGATGAGGGCGGCGATGTTGCGCGCGTAGAGGGCGCTGGCGTGGTTGGGCACGGTGCTGGGCAGGGCATCGGCCCCGATCAGCAGCACGCCCCGGCGCTCCACCGTGGCGCCGGGGATCGTGCCGAAGCAGTTGCCCCCCTGGGCCACGGCCAGATCGACGACCACGGCGCCGGGCCGCATGCCGTCGAGCATGGCCTCGCTGATCAGGCGGGGCGCCGGCCGGCCGGGCACCAGGGCGGTGCAGATGACCATGTCGGCCAGGGCCAGCTGGTCGGCCAGCTGCTGGCGCTGGGCCGCCAGGAAGGCCTCGCTGGCCTGGCGGGCGTAGCCCCCCACCTCGGCGGGGGCCTCCTCGAGTTGCGGCGGGTCGATGAAGCGGCCGCCGAGGGATTCCACCTGCTCCTTCACCGCCGGCCGCACGTCCGAGACGTAGACCACGCCCCCCAGGCGACGGGCGGTGGCCAGGGCCTGCAGACCGGCGACGCCGGCCCCCAGGATCAGCACCCGGGAGGGCTGGATCGTGCCCGCCGCCGTCATCAGCATCGGCACGTAGCGATCGAGGGCCGCCGCCGCCAGCAGCACCGCCTTGTAGCCGGCGATGTTGGCCTGGGAGGAGAGCACATCCATCGACTGGGCCCGGGTGATCCGCGGCAGCAGCTCAAGGGCGATGGCGGAGGCACGCCGGTCGTTGAGGCTCTGGACCAGATCCGTGGCGCCGTAGGGGGCCAGCAGCCCCACCAGGAGGGCACCGGCCTGCAGGCGAGCCAGGGCCTCCGGCCGCGGCGGCTGGACGCACAGCACGGCATCGGCCGTCTCCCAGTCCCTGGCCTCCCCGTCCCACAGCTCGGCACCCACGGCGGCGTAGTCGGCGTCCAGGAAGCCGGCCGCCTGGCCCGCCCCCCGCTCCACCTGCAGGGTCGCCCCCTTGGCCACCAGCCGCCTGACCGTCTCGGGGGTCGCAGCGACCCTCCGCTCACCGGGAGCCGTCTCCCGGGGAATCAGCAATTTGACCAACGCGAGGCCACGCACACTTCTTCCGCGATAGACAGGCCCGCCGGTGACGGCAAGCAACCGGGTCCCAATGTGCGGACACCCCCACCGGACCCTGCGACGGTCGGCGGCAGGCCCTGGACCGGGCCAGCAGAATCGCCCCATGGCGCCACCGTCCTTCGATCTGGGTCTGCGCCGTCAGGCCGGGGCCCTCGCCCCCTCCACCTCCCCCTCGGCCTCCCCGGCCGGGCCGGAACCGCGGGCCTGGCAGCGGCGCCTGATCCAGCTGCTGCGGGCCCGCCTGGTGGCGGCGAGCCCCGGCGGCCAGGACGTGCTCCTCCACGCCGGGCCCGGCGCCGGCAAGACCCTGGGGGCCCTGCTGGCCTTCCGGCAGCTGCAGCGGGAAGGGCGGCTGGAGCGGTTCGTGGTCTTCTGCCACCGCAGCGCCATCGGCCGCCAGTGGGTCCAGGCCGCCGCCCGCCTCGGCCTGGACCTGCGGGACTGGGACGCCCCGGGGGGAGCCCCCCCGCCCACCGCCGGCCAGGGCCTGCTGCTGAGCTACCAGGGGGCGGCCCTGCACCGCCATCGCCTGGAGGGGGCGCTGGGTCGCCTCCTGGAGGGCCGGCCCTGGCTGGCGATCGCCGACGAGGTGCACCACCTGGGCCTCGATCCCCTGGAGCCGGAGGCCACGGCCTGGGGCCACGCCTTCAGCAGCCTCACCGGCGGCGCGCGGCTGCGGCTGGGGCTGACCGGCACCCCCTTCCGCGCCGACAACCTCGGCTTCTGCGCCGCCCGCCGGATCCGGATGCACGACCAGGACGGGCCCGCCGAGCGGATCATCCCGGACCTCTGCGTCGAGCCCCGGGCCCTGATCGCCGCCGGCGACGTGCGGCCCCTGGAGTTCCGCTTCCAGGACGGCTGGGTGGAACACGGTCGCCCGGAGGATGGCCACGAACGCGAGACCTCCCCCCTGTCGGCCGAGCAGCGGGAGAGCTGGCGGGCCCGCAACCTGCGTCGGGCCATCCGGCCCGGGGATCGGGGCGGGATCGCCCTGCGGCTGCTGCTCCAGGCCCGCCGCCGCCTGGAGCGGGTGCGGCTGGAGCACCCGGGGGCCGGCGGGCTGGTGGTGGCACGCGACATCGGCCACGCCGGCACCATCGCCGACCTGCTGGCCCAGGAGGGGGACCGGGTGCACCTGGTCCACTCCCAGGATCCGGAGGCGGCCCAGCACCTGGCGGCGTTCCAGGCCGGGGAGGCCGACTGGCTGGTGAGCATCGACATGTGCGCCGAAGGCTTCGACGCCCCACGGCTGCGGGTGGTGGCCTACCTCACCACCGTGGTCACCCGCAGCCGCTTCGTGCAGGCGATCACCAGGGCCGTACGCATGGACGGGGATCGCTCCGGTCAGGAATCCATCCCACGGCGGCCCTCCTATGTGTTCGCACCGGCCGATCCCCTGCTGATCAGCTACGCCCGGGGCTGGACGGTGAGCGAGCCCTACGTGATCCGCCCACGCCCCCCGGCGCTGGCCAGCGCCGGGGGCAGCGCGCCGGGCAGCGACGAGCGCCTGCCGCTGCAGGCCATGGCGGATGATGCCGGGCGCATGATTAGCGTCAGCGGTCCCGTGCTGCCGAACATCCGGCGCCGATCAGCCTGACGCCGCGGATCGGCTTCCATTTGGCTTCGATTCGCCTGTTGCAGCCCGATTTCCTGCAACGATGTGACAACCAACACCGTCGTTGCGCCCACGAGCCGCCAACGTGGGCACCACAGGACATCCACCGAGATCAACCCGATGGACAGGCCACGAGACGACGCCAGCGATCACGACGGTTCTGATACCCCCCTCGATGCGGCCGTGCATCGCCGTCTGACCGTCGCCGTCTGCTGGGCCCTGGCCCGGCGTGCCGCCCTCGACGGCCGCGAACTCTTCGAGGACAGCTACGCCATCAACGAGGAGTTCCGAGAATGGCTCCTCACCCTCGAGGATCATCCCGAGCTGCTGCAGGCCAATGTGCTGATGGTGCCAAGGGACCTGCACCTCGGCCGCCGTCCGGAAACGGACGGACTGCTGGAAATCTGAGGGTTGTGGAGATCTGAAATCTCCACAACCCTGATCTACCCGGATCTCTGGAGTCTCCAGAGCTGATCCACCCAGCCGGGCTCAGCGGCGCCGGGGACCTCCCGGACGGTTGCCGCCGGGCCGGGGGCCGGTGGCTCCGGCATTGCGTTCCCGGTAGGTGATGCGCCCGCGGGTCAGGTCGTAGGGGCTGATCTCGACCAGCACCTTGTCACCGGCCAGAAGCTTGATCCGGAACTTGGTGAGCTTGCCCGCCGCCCGGCAGAGGCACTGGTGACCGGCAGGCTGCTCGAGGGTGACGAGGTAGAACCCGTTGCCCTGCTCCTTTTCGATCACACCGGACGTTTCGATCATGCGGGACGGCTGGCCTGTGGAGAACAACAGACCACCAGCTTAGGCGTCTACCGCGCCCCACCCCAGCGCCCGCCCCCCGCAGGCTGTCCCGGAGCGATAGGGTCAGCCCGCCTGTCGCTCCCGGCTCCCCATGATCCTTCCCCCCATCGCGATGGATCTGGGCCTGCTGCTGATTTCGATCGGCGTGGTCAACCTCTGGCGGGCGCGGGAAAGCTCCTGACGGCAGGGGGCGGTGGGCACCACCCTGCTCTTCCACAAGCCCTACGGGGTGCTCAGCCAGTTCCGGCCCGAACCGGGCAGCGCCTGGGGCACCCTGGCGGATCACATCGATGTTCCCGACGTCTACGCCGCCGGCCGGCTGGATGCGGACAGCGAAGGGCTGCTGCTGCTCACCGACGATGGCCGTCTCCAGGCCAGGCTCACCGATCCGGCCCGGGGTCACTGGCGCCGCTACCTGGTGCAGGTGGAGGGCAGCCTCACCGAGGCGGCCCTCGACGGCCTCCGCCGGGGGGTGATGGTGAAGGGACGCCGCACCCTGCCGGCCCGGGCCAGGGCGGTGGAGGACCCCGGACTGCCGGAGCGGGATCCGCCGATCCGACACCGGCTGCGGGTGCCGACGGCGTGGCTGGAGGTGGAGCTGCGGGAAGGACGCAACCGGCAGGTGCGGCGCATGACAGCGGCGGTGGGCCTGCCCACCCTGCGCCTGGTGCGGACGGCGATCGACCTGATGGATGGGGGCCCGCCCCTGGACCTGGCCGGGCTGGAGCCGGGGATCTGGCGGGACGTCAGTCCCGTGGAGCGGGAGCGGCTGGGAGCGCTGCTCAGACCGTCAGGGCGTCCTTCAGCTCCCTGACGGTCTGCAGCTGGCCGTAGTAGTAGTTGGCCCGGGCGCGACGGTCGGGATCCTCGAGGCTGTCGAAGGCATCGAAGCCCAGGGAAGCCCAGAGCTCGTGGCCGCAGGCACGGGTGAGCTCGGCGATCGCCTCTTCCTCCAGGTTGGCCAGACGCCGCTGCAGGTTCTTGATCTGGGAAATCGCCATGGCCGCCGCCAAACGCTGCAATAGTACACACGAACTGGCGGGCCGGGTGCTCAGAAGGGCAGCTTCTTCTTGGCTTCCTTGTCGAGGTCCGACTCCATCTCCCGCAGGCGCCGCAGGATCGTGTCGTAGTACTCCTTGAGGTAGTCCTCCAGACGGGTGGTCTCGGCTTCTTCAAGGCCGAAGGCGGCGTAGCTGGCCTCCATCGGCGCCGTGAGGGCCTCGCCGCCCCCCACCACCTCCGCGAAGGCGAGGCGCTCGGCCACGTTCAGGCTGGCTTCGAAGAAGCTGGTGATCGCCTGCATCAGCCGCAGCAGTACCGGCGGCACCCGGAACACCCGGGCCTCACGGCCGCTGTAGCGCTCGCAGAGCTGGGTGATCTCCCCGGTGGTCCAGGCCCGGGGACCGACGACGGGGAAGGCCTGCCGGACCGTCTCCGGCCGCTCCAGGGCGGCCACGGCAAAGCGCGCCACATCCTGGGTGTTCATGTAGGCGATCGGGGTCGGGGCTCCGCTCACCCAGACGGTCTGGCTCTCCAGCACGGGAATGGCGAACTGGCTGATCAGGCCCTGCATGAAGGCGACGCAGCGCAGGATCGTGTAGTCGAGGTCGGAGGCCTCGAGCCAGTCCTCCGTGCAGGCCTTGATGTCCATCAGCGGCACGCTGCGGTGGCGGGCCGCATCCAGCAGCGAAATGAACACCAGGCGGCGGAGCCCGGCCCGGCCGCAGGCCGCGAACAGGTTCTGCTTGCCGGCCCAGTCGATGTCGTAGGCGCTGCCGCCATCGGTGGCCCGGGCCGTGGCGGCATCGATGACCGCCTCCTGGCCCTCGAGGGCGTAGTCGAGGCTGTCGGGCTCCAGGAGGTCACCGCGGGTGAGGTCGCAGCCCCACTCCTGCAGGAAGGCCGCCTTGCGGGGTGATCGCACCATGCAGCGCACGACATGGCCCGCATCGAGGGCGCGACGGGCGATCTGGCGACCGAGGGTTCCTGTTCCGCCGATGACAAGAACCTTCATGGACCCCAGCAAAGGAAGCGGGCTGAGCCTAGTGGTGCGTCCGGCGCCGGCGCGATCCGGGCGTTTCAGTCGTTCAGAAGCTTGAGCAGCAGCGCGCCGCCCGCCAGGCCGACGGGGATCAGCACCCAGAAGATGGCGGCGGTGCCGAAGATTTCAGAGGCCATGGCCCGGACAGGGGGGAACGGGGTACCTATCTAGCAGCCGTCGCGGCCGCCAGTCCCTTGGCCGTCGCCACGATCACGGGCCAGGGGGCCTCGCTGCGCAGCTGGCCAGCCATCACGCCGCTGGCGGCGGCAGCGAACCCCTGGGCCGTCAGGGCCGCCACCAGGTCCGCCAGCGGCGGGGGCCCCTGGCCCAGATGGCGGGCGATGGCGTCCACGGGCCAGCAGCGGGGGGTGGCGGCCGGATCGGCCCGGAGCCGCTCCAGCAGCCGCCGGCCCGGGCGGTCGAGATGGGCGCCGCCGGCCTCGGCCTCCTGGAGCATGGTCGTGAGCGTGGCGGGATCCTGGAGGGGGCCGATCCAAAGGGGCCCGCTCACCGCCAGGGGCGGGCCCTCAGCGGAGATCGCGGGGCAGCCGCAGGGCCGCCACCGCCCCAGCCGTCCCAGGCTCTGCACCTGCTGGTCCCCGCAGCCGTGGCAGTGGGCCACCAGGCCCAGATGCCCCTCCTCGCCGGGGGCGGGATGGCGCTCCAGCCGCACGGCGGTGCGGAAGGCCCGGCCTTCACTGAAGCTCAGCAGGGGGGTGAGGCCCCGACCCATCGCCCAGGCGGTCCGGGCCAGCAGCCCCAGCTGCAGACGCAGGGCGATCTCCCAGCTGGCGGGGTGGGCCCGGGCGGCGGCCCCGAAACGGCGCAGCGCCGCCCGGCGGTCGTGACCCGTGGCCGAGCGTCCATCGGTGCTGGCCAGGTAGAGCACCCCGCCGAAGGCCACCGCCTCCAGGGCCAGGGGCACCAGGGCGGCGGGACAGCCGAAGGCGTCCAGATCCACCAGCTCGAAGCGGCGGCCCCCGACCAGGCAGCCCGCCAGCAGCTGCTGGGCCGTGGCCGTGCCCAGCTGCCGCTCCACCACCGCCGGCAGCCGGGCGAGGTTCCGCTCCAGCAGCGGCAGCCGGTCGGGGTCGGCGTCGTTGGCCCACACCGCCGTGGCCCCGCCCTCCAGCCCGTAGCGGAGGGCCCGGATGCCGCAGCCCGCCATCCCGTCGAGCACCCGCACGGGCCCGCCCGCCGCCATGGCGGCCAGGCTCCGGACCAGCAGCACGCCGACGTCCCTGGCGGGCCGGGAGGCGGGCCGGAAGAAGCCGTCACCGGTCTCCAGCACGGCCGCCCCTTCGCAATAGTGATCAGGTCCGCTCACGTCCGGATCCTTGCCCCAGCCATCGGTGTCGTCCGCCGACCCCCAGCCTGCCTCCGGGGAGATCCCCTCGCCGGAGGGGGCCGACTGGGGGGAGCACGCCGTCTGGCACTGGATCGGCCACGGCTGCCACTGGCGCCGCCTCGGGAACACCGACCGGCCGGCTGTGGTGCTGCTGCACGGCTTCGGGGCCGGCAGCGGCCACTGGCGCCGCAACGCCGGTGCCCTGGCGGCGGCGGGCTGGTGCGTCTACGGGCTCGACCTGATCGGCTTCGGCGCCTCCAGCCAGCCGGGGACCCATCCCCATCAGGCCCTCGACAACCGCCTCTGGGCCCGCCAGGTGCGGGCGTTCCTGGGAGAGGTGGTGGGGGGGCCGGCGGTGCTGGTGGGCCATTCCCTCGGCGGCCTGGTGGCCCTCACCTGCAGCGTGTTCTTCCCCACCTGGGTGCGGGCCGTGGTGGCGGCACCCCTCCCCGACCCCAGCCTGCTGATGGCCCAGCGGCGTCCACCCCGCCGCCGGCCCTGGCGGCGGCGGCTGAAGCGGGGTGGGATCCGGCTGCTGCTGCGGCTGCTGCCCCTGGAACTGTTGGTGCCCCTGCTGGCCCATTCCCCCCTGCTCGACCTGGGCATCCAGTCGGCCTACCGCCACCCGGTGATCGGTGACCAGGAGCTGCGCCGGGTGATCGCCCGCCCCGCCCGCCGCCCCGGGGCGGTGCGCGCCCTGCGGGCGATGAGCATCGGCATGGCCCTGCGGCCGCACCGGGCCACGGCCGTCTCGCTGCTGCAGCGGCCGGGGCGGCCCACCCTGCTGATCTGGGGGGGCCAGGACCGGCTGGTGCCGGTGGAGGTGGCCCGGCAGTGCCTCGGGCTGCGCAGCGACCTCGTCCTGCATGTGATCGCCCGGTGCGGCCACTGCCCCCACGACGAGACCCCCGCCGCCTTCCACGACGCCGTGCTCCCCTGGCTCGAGCGCCTGGGGGCCGGATGACGGCACGGCCCACCCCGGCGCGTAGTTTTGGGAGGACCATCCCGGTCGCCGTTCCGGTCCCCCGCCGCACCCCGCTCCCGACCCCGACATGAAGCACACCCTCTCGGTGCTGGTGGAAGACGAATCGGGGGCCCTCAGCCGCATCTCCGGTCTGTTCGCCCGGCGCGGTTTCAACATCGAGAGCCTGGCGGTGGGGCCGGCCGAGCACCGCGGCATGTCCCGGCTCACCATGGTGGTGGAAGGGGACGACCGCACCCTGGAGCAGATGACCAAGCAGCTCAACAAGCTGATCAACGTGCTCGGCGTCATCGATCTCTCCACCATTCCCGCCGTGGAGCGCGAACTGATGCTGCTGAAGGTGGCGGCACCGGCGGAGAACCGGGGCGCCATCTTCGATCTGGTGCAGGTGTTCCGGGCCAAGGTGGTGGACGTCGCCGACGACGCCCTCACCCTCGAGGTGGTGGGCGACCCGGGCAAGCTGGTGGCCCTGGAACGCCTGCTCGAGAACTACGGGATCCTGGAGATCGCCCGCACGGGCAAGGTGGCGCTGGAGCGGGCCTCGGGGGTGAACACCGAACTGCTCAAGGCCACCGTTTCCGACAAGCGGGTTCCGGCCTGAGGCCAGGCCGGTTGCGGCCCGAGCGGCCTCAGGGCTTCGTGCTCTGCACCAGTGTGCCGCCCTCGATCACCCGGGCCCGGATCAGCTTGTCCCCCTGCTGGATCCGGTCGATCACGTCCATCCCCTTGCTGACCCGGCCGAACACGGCGTAGCGGCCGTCCAGCTCGGGCAACGCCTGCAGGGCCACATAGAACTGGGCACTGGCCGAATTGGGATCGTTCGAGCGGGCCATGGCCACGGCGCCGCGCTCGTGGCTGAGGGCCAGCTGGCGGGTGGCGGTCGGAGAGGTGATCTGCTCCCCGTAGCGGGGTTCCTGGTCGCCCTCGAGCTTGAGCTCCAGGGGAATGCGCCGGGATTCGCCACTGGCCGGATCGACGAACCCGCCCGAGCCGTAGTCGCTGGCGGGCACCTTGGGATCGGCGCTGCTGGGGTCACCGCCCTGGACCACGAACGGGACCGGTTCCCGCACCACCCGGTGGAAGACCGTGCCGTTGTAGACGCCCCGGCGGACGAGATCGACGAAGTTGCCGGCCGTGAGCGGCGCCGCCGCCCCATCGAGGGTCAGCTCCACCGGCCCCTTGCTGGTCTCCATCGCCACCACGGCCGTGCCCTTGAGGCAGGGGGTGGTGGCCGCCTCGCAGCCCATGGGTCGGTTGCCGCTGTCGGCGGCGCAGGCCGACAGGCCGAGGGGCGTCAGGCCGAGGAGCACCAGCAGTAGCAGGCGCCAGCCGAGGCCGGCGGCTTTCGTGGCGGTTCCCATCGTCAGAGACCCTCCAGGGGGACGCCCAGGAAACGGGCCAGGCGCGCTCCTGCCAGCTCCAGATCCGCCAGGGGCATGGGCTCGCCCACCCGGGTCAGGGGCATGTCCCGCCGGCCCTGCACCCGCAGGGCCAGGCGTCGCTGGGGGCTGAGGCCGTCGCGCACCTCCACCTTGACCGCCTGGATCTCCCGCAGGGGGATCACCACCTCGATCAGCTTTCGGAAGCCTCGGCGGCTGATGCGAGCCTCGCCGGCCTTCCGATCGAAACGGTTGAGGCCAGAGCCCACATCGATGCTGATCACCAGCCACAGATAGGTGGCCAGCAACAGGGCCGCCACCCCGTAGAGCCCCATGACCAGCCCCTGGGGCACCCAGACCAGGGCGGCGGGGTGGCCGATGGGCAGCAGGTCGCGGCCGAACCGGCTGGAGGCGCTGGTGAGCACGAAGCCGATCCCACCGATGCTCACGGCAGCGGCCACCAGCAGGTTGGAGAGACGCCGGGAGCCGAGCACCGGCTGCTCCAGCACCTGCTCGTCGGCCGAAGGGGAAGCGACGCCGGGCGAAGCCATGCGGGAAGAGGGGGCGATGGGCCGCCATCCTGCCGCGAAGCGTGCCGGAGGCGTCAGTTTCAGCCCATGTCACCCGGCGCGCCGGGCCGATCAACGTTGTTACCATCCCCCGGTAACCCACAGCCCTGCGGGTCTTCCGCACCGCTTTCACCCATGACGATCGCCCTGGGGCGCGCCCCTGCCACCCGTGGATGGTTCGACGTCCTCGACGACTGGCTCAAGCGCGACCGCTTCGTTTTCGTGGGGTGGTCCGGTCTGCTGCTGTTCCCCACGGCCT
>NZ_JAGQCK010000008.1:0-116089 GCF_024346155.1 Cyanobium sp. Candia 9D4
GGCTGTCCCGTGTCAATCAGGTTGACGGGTGGCGTCAATCTGGTTGACCGGTTGAGTCGCTTGTTCGGAGGTCCTCCGGAGCCTGAGATGGCAGTGGGAATCGGGATCGTGACCAGGCTGTCGCCTCGCGTCAATCAAGTTGTTGTTCCGGCGTCCATCTCAAGGCGGGTGGGCCAGTTTTCGTGTCGCCGCCATGCTTCTGGTGCCTTGAGTGGTTGCTGGCCTCGATCGTGACGGCCATGGCGCCCGCGTCAATTACGTTTGCGGGTCAGCGGCATCGCTGGAAACCCTTGCTGCTGCTTGCTTCTGCCGGTAGCTCTCGCCCTTGATGCCCACGATGTGGCAGTGGTGCACCAGCCGGTCCACAGCAGCCACGGTCATCGATCCGCTGGGGAAGATCTCGTCCCACTCCCGGAACGGCTGGTTGGAGGTCACCAGCAGCGAGCGGCGCTCGTAGCGGTGGCAGATCAGCTCGAACAGCACCGAGGTCTCCAGCTCACTGCGCCGCACGTAGCTGATGTCGTCGATCACCAGCAGGGCGTAGCGATCCAGCTTCTGGATCAGGGCTGGGAGCTCAAAGCTGGCTTTGGCCTTCTGCAGCAGCTGCACCAGGGCGGTGGCCGGGAAGAAGCAGCAGGCCTGGTCCTGCTCGATCATCGCCATCGTGATGGCGATGGCCAGGTGGGTCTTGCCCACGCCGCTGGGACCGAACAGCAGGAGGTTCTCGGCCTGCAGCAGCCAGGTGTGGCTGCGGGAGAGCACCTGCAGCTCCTGCCAGTGCTGGGGCTCAAGGTGCTGGTGAACAAAGCCATCGAGGCCCTTCTGCCAGGGCAGATGGGCGTCGCGCAGCAGGCGTTGGCGCCGTGCGATCTGGCGGTGGTCGACCTCCTGCTCACAGAGTGCATAGAGGAACTGGCCCGGGCTCCAGCCCTCCGCCTCAGCCTGCTGCGCGAGAGGTTGCCAGTGGCTGCGGAACCGCGCCAGCTTGAGCTGTTTGAGCAGCAGCGGCAACGCCGCTTCCACCGCTGCTGAGCGGGGTACCGGGGAGGAGGTGGTCATAGGAGGCCAGCAGATGTTGGGGAATGACGGGATCAGGCAGGGCGCTGCGGCGCGGCGGCACCCGGAAGCGTTGCTGCAGACCAGAGAGGGACAGGGTTTGGCGCTGCTGCGCCTGCTGCAGAAAGGCGAGCACCAGCTCAAAGGACGCCACCCGCACCGCCACGTACAACGCCTCGACCATCAGCCGGGCCGCCGCGTCACGGTCACCGCTGGCCAGCAGGCGCTGCCAGAAGTTCCACCAGTGCTCATCCGGGAAGAGGTGGCGCTGATAGCGGCAATGGAGCAGGGCCCGCGGCTTGGCGCGCAGGCCATCGATCAGGTGCTCCAGATCGATGCACCAGGCCCGCGGGCCATGGCGGCCGGTGCCATAGACGCGAGGCAGCTGGCAGACCCAGTCACTGCCGAGGTAGACGATCAGCCGGTCGTGGTGCAGCCGCACCGTGACCGGACGGCCGATCAGGGTGGGCGGCACCGAGTAGATCACCTGCCGCACCTCGATCGTGCTGGTGCTGCGCACCCGCACCGATAGGAGCTCGTAGTCGGCAAAACGGAAGCTGGGCAAGGCCATCAAATGCTCAAGCTCCTGCTCGTAGCGCCGCTGGCGCGGGGCATTGAGGGCACTGAACACCTCAGCGAGCAGCGCGTCGTACTCGGCCGGCTCGTCGAAATCACAGCTGCCACGCAGCAGCAGCTTCTGCTCCAGCCGCCGTTTCACATGGCCGTGCGGTGCCTCGACGATGCCGTTCTCATGGGCCACCCCCCGGTTGTTGCGGCTGGGGGAGAGGCCGTAGTGGGCGCAGAGGGCCTGGTAACGGGTGGTGATGTCGAGGGCATAGCTGCCGTCGCGGTTGCGGCTGGCGGCCGAGAGCCGATCGGTGCGCAGTTCCCGGGTCACGCCACCACAGGCGGCCAGGGCGTTCTGCAGCCCCTCGGAGAGGGCGACAAAGCTCTCGCCGCCGTGGATCACCTGGCCATAGGCCCAGCCGCTCCAGGCCAGGCGGTAGTGAAACAGCAGATGCGGGAACGGCTCTCCCCGCAGGGTGATCGCCACCCGCTTGACCTTGGTGAAGTCGCAGAAGCCGATCTCTCCGGGCTGATACGCCAGCGAAAACATCACCTCCGGCGTCGGGCCATGCAGAGATTTCCAGTGCTGCACCCGCCGCTGCAGGGTGCGTTTCAGCGAACTCCAGTCCTGATCTGGCTTTTGCTCCTGCAGGTGCTCCAGCAAGGTGGTGGGCGTCAGGGAGGGATGGCGCTCCAGCAGCGGCAGCAGCAACGGCTCCCACACTTCCGCCAACGGGTCAGGGCGACGCCGACCACGGGGTTTGGCAGCTTGGGGTTGGAGGCGCCCTGAGTCGATCCGGTGAGCACTGCTCACCGAGATGCCCGCCGCTGCGGCCGCCACCTCCTGGCGGCTGCCGGCTCGTCGTTTGGTCATGTACAGCGCAATCTGTTGAGCGGTGAGGGGAGCAGGCATGGCCCGGTGCCCTGCGCATGGCAACCGGATTCAGCGCAGCCCCTCAAGAGCGGTCAACCTGTTTGGCGCGACCCCTCAACCAGATTGTCGTCGGACACGCTGGCCGTTACCCGACAGATCGTCGAAGGAACGAACAATCACGCACACACTTTCTCAGATCAACAATGCAGACCGACCATTCCAAGCGTCTCCAACCAGCCGAAGACTTGGTAGGAGCCCTTCAACAGATCAACTCGACCTTACGGAAGATCGCCCATCGACTTGAAGATACCACTGAGCTTCTCAAGCAGGGCAGGGAAGGTATCTCCGTCAGGAGTGTCGGAGGACAGGTCAAGAAATGACATCGACATCATTCCATTCAACCAATCACTCACACCAACCAATGAAGACCACCACCTCTACCACCACTACCACCCCCACGACCCGTACCCCTGTTCTGAAGCGCAGGAGGTCGGACGATTACCACGAGATCGACCCGACCACAGCCATTCGGATCAAGGGCGATGCCTTTGGGGAGGAACCGCCTCCTGCACCTCCCGATCTCGCTAACACTCCCAAGATCGAGGAGAGCTGGTTCATCGAGGACATGGCAGACGTATGGACCAGCAGAGGGAACGAAGTCTCTGCTGAGCTTATCGAAGAATGGAGGGTGCTCCTGGAAGCTTTCAACAACTCTCTGCTAGACACCACCGGAACGGTCTACACCTACAACGGGACCTGTGGGATCGGAAAATCTCAAGCTGCCCAGGTGGCCTGTGCTGATCTAGCGGCCAACTACTACCATCCTGGCTTCACCCGAATCAATTCCAGTTGGGGAGCCATCCTCATTGTTGAGCGGATTCAGACAGCCGAAGAAACTGCCAAGCAGATCAACCTCCTTTATCAGGACATCACCGGCAGGACTGACGCCTGTGCAATAGCTAAACACTCCCAGTCCGACGTCAGCTTCGATGACATCTATAACTTCCCGATTCTGGTGATCTGCCATCAGGCCTACAGCAACTCGCTGCAAAGGCTGAGTGATGGCAACGACACAACCATGAGGTCCTTTACCAAGTGGAGGTATGGACAGCGAAGGCTTGTCATCGTTGACGAATCCATCAACCCCATCACCGAGTATCAGCTGACCCTTCAGGACTACAACAGGGTTCATGGCTACTTCGTTCAGAACGGAGTCATCCCCCGACTGAAGCAGCAGCACCCTCAGGAGTGGGCTGTGTTTGAAGCGATTGGTCCAGTCCTCGAACAGATCGAACTGGAAAACAAGGCCATCACGATCAAAAGTGACAGCTTCAGGCAGATCCTTGAGAATGCCCCCTCTGCCAACCTGCAGCGGCTCTACGACACCCTCCTAAAGGACTGTGCCTGGGATCTGATCACCACCGGACGAGAGAGCGCATCACTAGCCCGAGATGTTAGGTCCAATATCAAGACCTGCCTTCAGGCCATTGATCGGCTGGTCACCGACTGGTCCTACTCAACCAAGTCTGGGAAGTTCCAAAAGACCAACGCGGCTAACTGGCTGATCTCAGATGAGGTGGGAAGCATGGTCATCCTGGATGGCACTGCTGCCCAGGACCTGACCTACACACTCTTCCCCAAACGGGTGGAGGTCAAATCCAACAAGGCTCTCAGGAACCTTGAGAATGCCACGCTTCACAGCAAGCGCACCAACGCCAACCTTGGGAAGTCTGGCTTCTCTGATGCATCAATAAGAGTTGCCCGTGCTATCGAGCTGTACGAATGGTTGAAGACCAATCTCGACCCAGATCGCAGGGTTCTAGTGGTCTCTCACCAGAACCTCGAAACCGTCCTGATGGATCTCTCAATCGCAGACCCACACTTCCAACAGTTCGACACGACACACTGGGGAGCTACGACCGGAGAGAATCGCTGGTCCGACTTCGACACCGTAGTAATCGCTTCTTGCTTCTATCGACCAAGGGAGTGGGCTGCTAACGCCATCTGCTCTCAGCCTGGCCTCGCTGAAGGTTTGGAACACCTGAACCATCGTGAGAAGACCAGCCTTGTCGAATCCATGGTCAACAGCAAAGTGGCTGTGGAGATGATCCAGGCCTTCTATCGGTGTTGCATCCGCAGGGTTATTGACGTAGAGGGTCGATGCCACAAGGCTGATCTCTTCGTGCTCCTTCCAAGTGATGAGCGGGGTGATCAGATCGAAGAGATGATCCTTGCTGAGCTTCCGAATGTGAAGGTCTCAGACTGGATATTCTCTGGCTTTGAGCAGACTCGCAAACCGAGGGGAACTGACCAACTCAAAGAAGCTGCTTTCCTTCGAGCCCTGGAGGATCTTCCTACTGGCAAGACTCCCCTTGGGGAGTTCCTTGAGCTGGTGGGGATCTCCAGCCGGGCTTGGAAGAAGACTTGGCGTTGTCGGTTTACTGGCGATCATCCGATCTCAGACAAGGCCAGGAGTCTTGGCATCAGCCTGACCTACAGCGGTTTTGGCAGGGCTCAGAAAACCTTCCTAGAGAGGTCCGAAACTCAACCCTAGTGTTTGCAACGGTTCTCGGCTAATCCTACCCCCACAACCTCTAAAGGGTTCTTTTAGAGACTATGGGGGACCGATTAGCTGAGATCCATTGATATGACTAGGATCCTAAGGAATTGCGTTTTGGGAGGAGTCGGTTTTCGTGTGGCGAGGACCCACTGTTGATCAGCTGGACAAGTCTCAGCTACCAGGAGAGACGATCCAGAAGTTGGAGTCAGATTCCTACGGTGGAGATTCTGAAGGCTTGCTCCCCTCCGTTTCCTCTCCGGCAGACGCTCGCCAGGGCTGACGCCCGCTCGCTGCCTCCGAGAGAAACGTCGGTTGTTGGGTTGGGGTTGATTGGTGTCAACCAGCTGGGGAATGCACTTAGCCCAACCTCTTTGGAAGGACCTAGGAACCACACTCCTGTGTCGGCTAAGGCTGGACCCTGCTAACCAGCACGGGACTGAACTAAGGTCAATCGATGTCGAAAGAGTTCATGGCACTGAACCTAGGTCTATCAGGTGTCGTGCATCCATCTTCCTAGACCTCTCTGAGACCCCTCTATACGCCCCTGCAAGGCCTCTCTAACCGTCCTTAGGTAGTCCTACATGGTCGAGCCTCTTTCCAAGGGTTCTAGGCTAATTTCTGGGATGATCTGATCTTCGGAGTATTCACCGCAAAAATTCGTTCCCTCATACGCAGAGGAGCTCGACTGGCTGACCCCCCATAGGGGGTGGTTGCTCGCCCCAGCGGGCAAGCGATCTTTCCACCTAGGTGAGCCATGGTCCCTTGTCAGGCCTGATGCCGACCCAACCAGGGTGGGCGCTAGCGCACCCACTTGAGCCTGAGGCCCCTCCATCCTTCGGTGACAACTGGAAAAGCGCCCAGCTCCCACCTCCTGTACCGCTCACTACGACTGTAGCCTGTTGGTACAGATGGGCATGGACCCATGGATTTGGTCGCTTACTACAGGGTCTCTACCGACCGACAGGGCCAGAGCGGTCTTGGCCTGGAGGCCCAGCGGGAGAAGGTCAGCCAGCTCGCTGCAGAGCGTGGAGCCGTGGTCGTGGCTGAGTTCGTCGAGGTGGAGTCGGGTCGGAAGACCGATAGGCCTGAGCTGGCCAAGGCCCTGGTGGAGGCTCGGAAGCGGAAGGCTGCCATCACCGTGGCCAAGCTGGACAGGCTGGCTCGTGATGCTGAGTTCGTCCTGAGGCTCAGCCGAGAGGCAGAGACCAACGGGCTTGGGGGATTCATCTTCTGCGACCTCCCCGACGTAGACGCCACCACCTCAGCTGGTCGGCTGATCCTGTCGGTCATGGCCTCTGTGGCTGAGTTCGAGAGCCGCCGGATCAGTGAGCGCACAAAGGACGCTCTGGCTGCTGCCAAGGCCCGTGGGGTGAAGCTTGGCGGCCTGAGGCCAGGAACCCTCCGTCACAACACTGCGGCCAAGGAGAGGGCCACCAGGGAGGCCGAGAAGCTCAGGGGTGTCCTTCGCCCCATGGCTGCAGCTGGGCTATCTCTGAGGGACATGGCGGCTGCTCTGGAGGGGGCTGGGAAGACCACCAAGGCTGGGAACCAGCTCAGCCCGACTCAGGTCAAGCGGCTTCTGGAGCGGCTGGGCATCGAGGTGGGCTAGGGGGGATCTGTCCCCATTGTTCATCCAAGAGCTGCCACTGCCTCAACCAATCTTTCCCAAGGAACCGCCCCGTAACTCCCAGTGATCGTGGCTGGTGAGTGGCCAAGCAGCCGGCCAATGACAGCCTCGTTGAATCCCGCCTCTCTGAGAGTGGTTGCAGCCCTATGCCTCAGTGCCTTCGGGTTGATACCTGTGATCCGCCGACAGGGCTTGGCAAGGTTCACGCCCCACCTATTCCCATTGCGGAGATTCGGCCACAAAGGTCCCGAATGACCTTTCGCCAAGGATTGAAGATATTCTAACTCTGGATGCAGGGGAATAACTCTGGTTGAGACATCAGTTTTGATCGTCCGATCTTGCTGTGGCCGAATCAAGAGCCTATCAGCCCTGACATCTTCCGCGTGAAGCCCACATATCTCTCCAAGGCGGCATCCAGTCAGCAAGATCGCTTTGAAAATCATGATGTGCTGAGGGTTACCCTCCCAAAGTTCAGGCGACTTGAAGCTCTCTGCTTCTTCCATCCTCTGCGACTCAGCATTGGTTCTTATCCTCAGACGCTTAGTCAGCCCTTTGAAGATGTTCTCCTGCATCGGGTTGATTTCCTCCATGAGCGCCCAAAGCCCAGCCAAGGTAGATAGAGTTGTCACCACGGTGCTGACAGCCAACCTTTCTAGCAGGTGGCCTCGATAGGCAACAGCGTGATCTCTTGTTGCAGCGGTTGGGTAGGTGACATTGGCAAACTGCAAGAAGGATTTGAGCGATGCTTCCCACTTCTCAAAGGTTCTTGGCGCTGGTGTCTTGATCCTTGCAGCCATTTCCAAGAATTCAGTTGCCGTCAGGAACTTGCGGGGGTCCTCTTGTCCTCTAGCTATCCGAATCGCCCGATCTGCTTGCTCATTGGTGTAGGCCCCGTTCACTCGGAGCATTTCAATCCCAAGGACAAGATCCTCAACTTCCTGCTTGGTATCAAGCCTGAATGCCTTGGGGATGAGATCAATCACCTCCTCAGTGGACAGCCGATCCTCCCCCTTTGCCTCTGCGATGAGCTGGTCTGTACGGGCCAGGAAGCCCGACACACGGGCCTGTGCCTCCCTCAGGGTGGCTCCCCCTGGCTCTTTCCACTGGGTACGCCCGAGATGGCCTTGGAGGGCCTTGGGGACGCCTCTCTGGAGCTGGTAGCCAGCCCTCCCCTTGCGGATGTAACTGGCATGCTTCCTAAACGCCACGATCACCTCGGCATGACCGACCTTGGGCCACATCTTAGGCCACGCTCAGAGCCACAGAGCCCAGTCCCCTTGCGGGATCTGATGCCAGCCCTGGGCAACAAGACGTACTTCAACTACGGCGGCCAGGGGCCCCTGCCCTCCCCGTCGTTGGCGGCGATCAGCGAAGCCTTTGCCACCATCCAGGAGCTGGGCCCCTTCAGCGACAACGTCTGGCCCTACGTGAACCGCACGGTGGGGGGGCTGCGGCAGCGGCTGGCGGCCTGGTTCGGCGTGGCGTCGGAGCGGGTGGCCTTCACCGAGAACGTCACCTCGGGGTGCGTGCTGCCCCTCTGGGGCCTGCCCTGGGAGCCGGGCGATGAGCTGCTCGTCGGCGATGCGGAGCACTACGGCGTGGTGGCCGCCTTCGAGGAGCTGGCCCGGCGCCACCGGCTGCGGATCACCTCCCTGCCAGTGGCCGATCTCACCGGTGACGCGGCCGCCGCAGCCGCGGCGGTGGGCGAACGGCTGGAGGCGGCCCTGACCCCCCGCACCCGGCTGGTGGTGCTCTCCCACCTGCTCTGGAACACCGGCCAGACGATGCCCATCGCAGCGGTGGCGGCCCAGCTGGCCGGCCATCCCCGCCACCCCTGGCTGCTGGTGGATGCGGCCCAGTCTCTGGGCAGCCTGCCGGTGGCCGAGGCGGCCGCCGCCGCCGACATCTACGCCTGCACCGGTCACAAGTGGTGCTGCGGCCCCGAAGGGCTAGGTGCGGTGGCCGTCTCCGAGCGGCTGCTGGAGGCGAGCAGCCCCACCCTCATCGGCTGGCGCACCCTGGAGCACGACGGCCCCGGTGCCGGCGGCTACCACCGCGACGCCCGCCGCTTCGAGGTGGCCACCTCCTGCACGCCCCTGTTCGCCGGACTGGATCGCTCCCTGCAGCTGCTGGAGGCCGAAGGCGATGGCGACGCCCGGCTGGCGGCGATCCGGGAGCGCAGCCGCCAGCTGTGGGAAGGTCTGCAGCGGATTGGCGTGGTCCGGACCCTGCTGGCGGTGCCCCCGCCGGCGGGGCTGGTGAGCTTCACGATGGCCGATCCCGGGGGAGACCCCCTGGATCCGGCCGCCATTGTGAAGCGGCTGGGGGATCGGGACACCTGGCTGCGAACCCTGGAATCCCCCCGCTGCGTGCGGGCCTGCACCCACCTGGTCAGCACGGCGGAGGAGGTGGAGCGGCTGCTGGATCAGCTGACTCAGCTTTCGGTGGGCTGAAGGGCGACCCTACGGAAGTTCAGCCCTGGAGAGTCCCGGGGGGGGAACTCAGTTCCCGCCCTGGGCCATGCCGACAGGAATCCGCGGCACCGGGAATCCATGTTTGCCAAGGACCTCCACGATCATGCGGTTGGTATCGAAGTAAACCTGCCAGTAGTGGTCGGTGTGGGTGTAGGGACGCACCGCCAGCCGGGGGCCCCGCTCGCTGAACTCGAGCACTTCGATGTCGGCCGGGGTGTTGGGATCCTGGTTGGGAACGGCCTTGATCCCTTCCTTCAGCAGGGAGATGGCCTTGCCCACGTCGGCGCTGTTGTCGAGCTGGGCGACCAGATCGACCCTGCGGTAGGGGTGGGAGGAGAAGTTCTGGATGGTGTCGGAGAACAGCTTGCCGTTGGGGACGATGTTGCGAACGCAATCCAACGCCTGGATGGTGGTGACGAACATGCCGATCTCCTCCACCGTTCCCGTCACACCACCGGCGGTGATGAAGTCGCCGACACTGAATGGACGGAAGACCTGCAGGAACACCCCGGCCGCGAAGTTGCTCAGCATGCCGCTCCAGGCGGCGCCGATGGCCACACCGGCACCGGCCAGAAGGGCGGCGAAACTGGCGGTCTGGATGCCGAAGAAGCCCAGGATCGCGACCACCAGGATGACCCGGAGGACCGCCCCCAGAATGTTGATCAGATAGCCGATGACCGTGGGGTCAAGGGTGCCGGCGGACAGCCCTCTCTTGAGGATGCGAAGGGCAAACCTGATGCACCAGCCACCGGCAATCCAGAGGGCAACGGCACCGGCGAACTTGAACAGAAAGGGGATGACGACACTCGCCACCAGAGCCAGGTTTGTCGGCATCAGACCAGAGACGGCGCTCAATTCCGGATCAACGTATCAACGCCGTTGCAGAGCGGCAGTGATTCCTCCGGAAATCTTCCGACATCCCCCACACCATCGATCCCCTTTCCCTGACAGGGTCCATCCCGGCGCCAAGGGGGAGGGCGCCGAGGCGAGGGCGCCGGGAAGCGGATGCCGATCAGTGCTCCCCCGCCTCCAGCAGATGGCGCTGCACCCAGCCCGCCAGGAGCGCGCCCACGATCGGGGCGACCCAGAACAGCCACAGCTGACCGATGGCCTCACCCCCCACCCAGAGGGCCACGCCGGTGCTGCGGGCCGGATTCACCGACGTGTTGGTGACGGGAATGCTGATCAGGTGGATGAGCACCAGGGACAGGCCGATCGGGACCCCGGCGAAGTCCTTGATCGCGTCCCGGTGGGTGGCGCCCAGGATCACCAGCAGGAAGAAGAAGGTCAGCAGCACCTCGATGATCAGGGCCGCCCAGAAGCCGTAGCCCCCCGGGGAATGGGCGCCGAAGCCGTTGGTGGCCAGGGGGTTGCTGCCGATCAGCTCAAACCCCTTGCGGCCGCTGGCGATGCCGTAGAGGAGCCCGCCGGCCAGGACACCGCCGAGCACCTGGGCGACGACATAGGGCAACAGGGCCGAGCTGGGGAAGCGGCCGCTGGCCCAGAGGCCGAAGCTCACCGCCGGATTGATATGGCACCCAGAGACATGGCCGATGGCGTAGGCCATCGTCAGCAGGGTCAGGCCGAAGGCCAGCGCCACCCCGACGAATCCCAGACCCAGCGGATTGGTGTCCCCCTGGCCGTAGGGGAACACGGCCGCCAGGACCGCACTGCCGCAGCCGCCGAACACGAGCCAGAAGGTGCCGAGCAGTTCCGCCAGGAACCGCTTCGGCATCGGAACGGGAGCAGACATGGCTGGGAATGGCCTGAGGACGCCTCACTATCCCCCGCCGTCCCCCCGGCTCAGCCGCCGGCGCGGGCCATCAGGGCCCTGGCGGCCTCCTCCCGATCATCGAAATGCACCTTGGTGGTGCCGAGGATCTGATAGTCCTCGTGCCCCTTGCCGGCGATCAGCACCAGGTCCTCCGGCGCCGCCGCGGCGATGGCGGCGGCGATCGCCGCGGCCCGGTCCCCTTCCACCACCAGCTCGGTGCCGGCTGGGATCCCCGCCACCACGTCCTCAAGGATCCGCTGGGGGTCCTCGGTGCGGGGGTTGTCCGAGGTCACCACCACCGCGTCGGCCAGGCGGGCGGCGATCGCCGCCATCAGGGGCCGCTTGGTGCGGTCCCGGTCACCGCCGCAGCCGAACACGCAGATCAGGCGCCCCTGGCTGAAGGGCCGGCAGGCCGCCAGGGCATTGGCGAGGCCGTCGGGGGTGTGGGCGTAATCCACCAGCACCGATGGCAGGGGCACCCCCGCCGGCCCGCCGACCCGCTCCATGCGTCCCGGCACACCCCGGAAGCTGGCCAGGCCGTCGAGCAGGGGCGGCAGGGCCAGACCCTGCTGCAGCAGGGCCCCCACCGCCTCCAGCAGGTTCATCAGGTTGAAGCGTCCCACCAGGGGCGAGCGGAAGGTCCCCTCCCCCAGCGGGCTGTGCAGGCGGCCGCTCACCCCGTCGGCGCCCATCACCAGATCACTGATGTGCAGTTCCACCGCCGGATCCTCCAGGGAGCTGCGCCAGCAGGGGCCGGCGCCGGATCCCCGGTCGGCCGTCCGCAGCCGCTCGGCCAGGCGGGCCCCCCAGGGGTCATCGACGTTGACCACGGCGCCCCCGTCGAGCAGATCCGAGGCGAACAGCTGCGCCTTGGCCTCGAAATAGGCCTCCATCGACGGGTGATAGTCGAGGTGGTCCTGGGTGAGGTTGGTGAACACCGCCCCGGCGAAGCGGCAACCGGCCACCCGCCGCTGATCGAGGGCGTGGGAGCTCACCTCCATGGCACCGATGCTGCTGCCGGCCGCCACGGCCTGGGCCAGATCGCCCTGTAGCAGATCGGCGAAGGCGGTGGTGTGGGTGGCTGTGGCGCTGTAGCCGGGCCAGCGGTTCTGCAGGGTGCCGAACAGGGCCGACGGGTGGCCCGCCGCCGACGCCAGATGCTCGATCAGGTACGTGGTGGTGGTCTTGCCGTTCGTGCCGGTGACACCGATCAGGGCCAGACCCCGGCTGGGCTGGCCCCAGAATTCCGCCGCCAGCCGGCCGGCCCAGAGGGCCAGGGGCGGCTCCACCACCAGCACCGGATCGCCGGGGGCCGGGGGCCGGGCGGCGGCCGCCGCCGGCCCGATCACCGCCGCCACCGCGCCGGCGGCCAGCACCTCGGGCCAGAAGCTGCCGCCATCCACCGCCGTGCCGGGCAGGCCCACGAACAGGGTGCCGGGGCCGACGCGGCGGGAATCGCAGCTGACGCCGCTGACCACCGCCTGGGCCAGGGCGCCGGTGGGGTCGGGCAGCGGCGGCAGGCCCACCTGATGCAGGAGCGGCTGAAGCAGCGGGGACATGGCGGCGCCGGCGGCGTCCGGCGGGACGAAGCTGGCGCCTGTCATAGCGGAAGGTTCAGCGCACGCCCTGCTTGATCAGCCAGGCCTGCAGCTGGGCTCCCGCCAGCCGGGGGGACACCCGCGGAAGCTCCCGCAGGGGGCCTTCTGCAGCGGCCGCCACCGCCAGCACGGGCACGGCCAGCCCGTAGCGCCCCTGCAGGGCCGGGTCGGTGTCCACATCGATCACGTGCAGGGGCTGGGGGGGATCCAGGGCCCCCAGCTTCTCCTCGAGGCCTTCGCACAGGCAGCAGCCCTGGCGCGTGAACAGCAGCAGTTCCTGCATCAGTCCGGGACCGGGTCGCAGCCGCAGGGGGTGAAGGGATGGCAGCGGCAGACGCGCTTCACGGTCAGCCAGCCGCCGCGCCAGGGCCCGTGGCGGCTGATGGCCTCCAGCCCGTAGGCGCTGCAGCTGGGAATGAAGCGGCAGCGGGGGCCCAGCAGGGGGGAGATCCAGCGCCGGTAGGCGCCGATCAGGGCCAGCAGCAGGGCAGCCACGGCGGCCGACAGGGGTGAGGCCGGAGGAGCCGGTAGGGCGCCCTGGAGGAGGCCGGGACCGTCGCCGCCTAGGGTGGGTGGTTGGCGCAGCACGCGCGGGCATCCGGGTTTCCCCAGCATGCCGCAAACGTGAACCACGCCGTCCGGCCTCCGGGTCGCACCATCCACCTCCGATACCTTCCCTTATGTCTCGCTACCGCGGCCCTCGCCTGAGGATCACGCGGCGCTTGGGGGACCTTCCCGGTCTCACCCGTAAGGCCGCCAAACGGTCTTATCCCCCCGGTCAGCACGGCCAAGCCCGTCGCAAGCGCTCCGAATACGCGATCCGTCTCGAAGAAAAGCAGAAACTGCGCTTCAACTACGGCATTTCCGAACGTCAGCTGGTGCGCTACGTGAAGAAAGCCCGAGCCCAGGAGGGTTCCACCGGAACCAACCTGCTCAAACTGCTCGAGAACCGCCTCGACAACATCTGTTTCCGTCTCGGCCTGGGCCCCACCGTTCCCGGCGCCCGCCAGCTGGTGAACCATGGCCACGTCACCGTGAACGGCCGTGTGGTGGACATCCCCAGCTACCAGTGCAGGGCCGGCGACGTGGTCGCCATCCGCGAGCGCAAGTGCAGCAAGGCCCTGGCCGAAGCCAACCTGGCCTTCCCCGGCCTGGCGAACATCCCGCCCCACCTCGAGTTCGACAAAGCCAAGATGACCGCCAAAGTGGGCGGCCGCATCGAGCGCGAATGGGTCGCCCTCGAGATCAACGAACTGCTGGTGGTGGAGTTCTACAGCCGCAAGGTCTGAGCCCCGTCCCCCTGCCACAGCCGCCGCCGGTTCGCCTGCGGCGGTGAGCCGTCCGCGTCCGCTGCCGCTAGGTATGGACGCGGACGGCTTTGTTCTGAGGCCAGGCAGATGAGCGGCAGCTTCACCGACCACTTCGGCTCCGTCTCCGGGGCCTACGCCCACTACCGGCCCACTTATCCGGCGCCCCTGTTCACCTGGCTGGCCGGGGTGGCCCCCACCCGCCGGCAGGCCTGGGACTGCGCCACCGGAACGGGCCAGGCCGCCATCGCCCTGGCCGACCATTTCGACGCGGTGGTGGCCACCGATGCCAGCGCCGGCCAGCTCGCCGCCGCCCGCCCCCACCCCGGCGTGCACTACCGGCAGGCGCCGGCGGAGAGCTCCGGCCTCGAGACCGACAGCGTGGACCTGGCCACGGTGGCCCAGGCGCTGCACTGGTTCGATCGGCCCCGGTTCTTCGCCGAGGTGGAGCGGGTGCTGCGCCCCGGCGGCGTGCTGGCGGTATGGAGCTACGGCATCCCCCACCTGGAGGGCGAGGCGCCCGATGCCCTGCTGCAGCAGTTCTACGCCGACATCGTCGGGCCCTACTGGCCCCCCGAGAAGGCGCTGGTGGAGAACGGCTACCGCGACCTGGCGCTGCCCTTCACGGCCCTGCCGGCCCCGTCGTTCGCCATGGAAGCCGACTGGACCCTGGAGCAGCTGCTGGGCTACTGCGCCAGCTGGTCGGCCAGCGCCCGCTACCGGGCCGCCCTCGGCCGCGACCCCCTGGAGCTGCTGCGTCCGGCCCTGGCGGCCGCCTGGGGAGCACCGGAGACTCCGCGGCGCCTGCGGTGGCCGCTGACGATCAAGGCCTCACGACGGGTTGGGGCGTCAGGGTCCGGCAGCGGGCCCGGATCGGCTGTGGACACCCCCTGATGGATCGGCCCCATGCACGAACCGGCCATCCGTTTCCGCTCAGCCCCCGATCAGGTTCTCCAGGGCCGCCGTGACATCGTCCTGGCGCATCAGCGCCTCCCCCACCAGCACCGCATCGGCGCCGGCGCCGACGGCCCGATCCAGGTCCTGGCGGCTGAACAGGCCCGATTCGCTCACCAGCAGGGCACCGCGCCCGCGCACCCGCTCACCGAAGGCGGCCACCAGTTGTTCGGTGGTGGCCAGATCCACCGTGAAGCTGGCCAGGTCGCGGTTGTTGATGCCGATCAGGGTCACACCCTCCAGCTGCAGCACCCGCTCCATCTCGGCCGCGTCATGCACCTCCACCAGCACCGCCAACCCCAGGCCGCGGGCCACCTTGAGCAGGTAGGCCAGATCCTGGTCGGTGAGGATCGCGGCGATCAGCAGGGCGGCGTCGGCCCCGGCGGCCCGGGCCTGGAACAGCTGGTAGGGGCTGAGGATGAAGTCCTTGCAGAGCAAGGGGAGTTCCACCGCCTCCCGCACCGCCACCAGCACCTCGAAGCCCCCCTGGAAGAAGCGCTTGTCGGTGAGCACCGACAGGCAGCTGGCACCGCCGTCGCGGTAGCCGCGGGCGATGGCGACGGGGTCGAAATCCTCCCGGATCACCCCCTTGCTGGGGCTGGCCTTCTTGATCTCGGCGATCACCGCCGGTTTGCGGCAGCTGGCCCGCAGGGCCGCCACGAAATCCCGGGTGGGGGGCAGGTCGGCCACCTGCTGCTTGAGGGACTCCAGGCTCACCCGTTCCCGGGCGGCCGTCACTTCCCGGTCCTTCTCCCAGACGATCTCCTCGAGGATGTGGCGGGGGCTCTCCTCGGGATGGGGGGTGCCGAATTCCAGGTGGGCCACCCGCACCGAGGGGTTGGGGGGCCGGCGACGGATCTCCATCTCAGGCACCCACAGGCGTGGCCAGGCTGGCGGCCGCCTGCTTGTAGGCCACTTCCACCACCTCGGAGAGGGTGGGGTGGGTGTGCACCTCGCTGGCCAGCTGCCGCACCCCCTGGCGCCGGGCCACCGCATTGGCGATCTCCTGGATCAGGTCAGCGGCATGCAATCCATAGATGTGGGCCCCGAGCACCTCGCCGGTGTCCTTGCGGAACAGCAGCTTGAGCAGGCCGTCGCTCTCCAGTTCGGCCAGGGCCTTGGAGTTGGCCTTGAAGTAGCTGCGCACCGCTCCCAGCTCGAAGCCCTCGGCGGCGGCCAGCTCCCTGGCGTCGGCTTCCGACAGCCCCACCGAGCTGATCTCCGGGTGGGTGAAGGTGGCGGCGGGGATCGAGCGGTAATCGATGCGGCGGGCGTGGCCGAGGATGTTCTCGATCGCCACCGTGCCCTGGGCGGCGGCCGTGTGGGCCAGCATCATTTTTCCGGTCACGTCACCGACGGCCCACAGGTGGGGCACGGGCGCCCCGTTCGCCAGCACCCGCAGGCCGTCGTCCACGGGGATGAAGCCCCGGTTGGTCTCCACCCCCACGCTGGCCAGGTTGAGGTCCTTGCTCACGGGCACCCGGCCGGTGGCCACCAGCACCGCGTCCACCTCCAGGGTCTCCACCGGCTCGCGGGTGGCCATGTCCACCAGTTCGATCCTCACCGGGCAGCCGGGGGTGATCTTGCTGGCGAGCACGCCGGAGCGGGCATCGATGTCGCGGCCGTCGATCAGGTGGCGAGCGGCGATCTTGGCGATGTCCGGGTCGAAGGTGGGCATCACCCGATCGAGCGCCTCGATCATGGTGACTTCACAGCCCAGGGCGGTGTAGACATCGGCGAATTCCAGGCCGATGTAGCCGCTGCCGATGATCGTGATCCAGCGGGGCAGCCACTCCAGGTTGATGGCCTCGTCGCTGGTGAACACGGTGCGGCCATCGGTCTCGATGCCGGGCGGCACGAAGGGATCCGAGCCGGTGGCGATGATCACCTCCCGGGCCGCATAGACCCGCTCCACGCCGCTGGCCTCGCGCACCGCCACCCGCTGGGGGCCATCGAGGCGGCCCTTGCCCCGCAGGATCGTGGCGCCGGCGCGCTCCAGGGTCTTGGTGAGGTTGGTGCGGATCGTGGCCACCAGCTGGGCGGCATGGTCGGCGATCTTCTGGCGCTCGAAGCGCACCGGCGCCGCATGGATGCCGAACCCCTTGAGGTGCTCGGCGTCGGCGAGTTCCCGCACCCGGCCGCTGGCCGCCAGCAGGGCCTTGGAGGGGACGCAGCCCCGGTTGACGCAGGTGCCCCCCATGTCGCGGGATTCCACGATCGCCACCTTCAGGCCGTGCTCGGCGCCGTGCTTGGCCGCATCGAAACCGCCATAACCGGCACCGATCACGATCACATCGAAATCGAACCCGGAGGGAGGGGAGACGGGTGCTGCGGTCACCGGACGGGGCTGCATGGGTAGCGGCATTCTCCCCTGTCAGGCCCCGGGCCGGCCGTGGGCCTGCCGGGGGCGCTCCAGCAGCAGCAAGGCGGCCGCGGCCGCCACATTGAGCGATTCCACCGCCCGGCTGTGGGGGATCGTCACCCGCCGGTCGGCCAACCGGGCCAGCGCCGGCGCCAGCCCCGCCCCCTCGTTGCCCAGCAGCAGGGCGGTGGGGCGACACCAGTCCAGTTCCCAGTAGGGCTGGGCAGCGCCGTCCGCCTCGGGCACCACCGCCGCCACCAGCTGCACGCCCCGCTCCCTGGCCGCGGTCAGGCGGGCGGGGACGTCGGTGGCCGCCATCCGTTCGATCGGCAGGGCCAGGGCCGCGCCGCTGGAGGCGCGCAACACCTTGGGCTGCAGGGGGTCAGCCCCCTCCGCCAGCCACACCTGCTCCACCCCCGCCGCCAGCGCCGTGCGCAGCAGGGTGCCCAGGTTGCCCGGATCCTGGAGCCGGTCGAGGACCAGCAGGAAGTCCGGCGCCGGCAATGGGACGGGGAGATCGGCCGCCTCCAGGGTCAGCAGCACCCCGTCGGGGTGGCCGGTGGTGGCGGCGGCGGCCAGAACCTCGGGGCTGGCGAGCCGCAGCCGGCCCGGATCCGGCAGCCGCTCGAGCAGGTCAGCGTGGCGGGCCATCCAGTCGGCGGTGGCCAGCAGCTGGCGGGGCCGCAGGCCCAGCGCGAGGGTCTCCTGGAGCAGGTGGGTGCCCTCCAGCAGGATCAGGCCCTGCTCGCTTCGGCCAGTGGGCCGGTGCAGGCGCCGCAGGGCCTGGACGAGGGGATTGCGGACGCTGCGGATCGGCTCGCTGCCCGCTGCGAGGCCGTGCTGGTCAGGGGAGGGGCCCGGGACGGTCAGATGGTCTTGCGGCGCCGGAGCTTGAGGTGCTCATGAATGACCAGGTCGTCCTCGCTGAAGTCAAGCCCCTTGAAGGCCGCCACCTCACCGCGGATGCCTTCCGCCTTGAGGTTGGCCACCAGCCGGTCGATCACGATGTCCTCCACCTTGGTCTGGTCGTAGCCGTCAGGGGTGAGGCGCTCCAGGAAACGGCCGATGTTCGCGGCAACGACATCGGAGGCGTTGGTGATCTTGAGGACAATCATAAAAAAATTGATGCGGATGGGGAGACTTGAACTCCCACGACATTGCTGCCACTAGTACCTGAAACTAGCGCGTCTACCAATTCCGCCACATCCGCGGGCGTTTAGCCGCCACGGAGTCCGCGGCGCTGAAGGGAGCATAAATCATCACCGGCAGCCCTCCCCTCGGGACGACGGCGTCACGGGGCGCCAAGACAGTTTGAGCGGCGACCCCCTAGACGACGGGATCATTCGTTGTCAAGATGCCCCCGAAATTGATACCAGGACTCCTGTCCATGACCGTATCCCCCATGCCTGTCAAGGCCATCGCCGGCACCAGGCTGGAGATCAGTGGTGGACGGCGTCTGGACGGGGAACTGCGGGTCAGCGGTGCCAAGAATTCGGCCCTGGTGCTGATGGCCGCCTGCCTGCTCACCGAGGACGGGCTGCGGCTCAGCAACGTGCCTCCCCTGACCGACATCACGGCCATGGGGGAGATCCTCTCGGCCCTGGGCGTGCGGGTGCAGCGCGGCGGTGACGCGATCGTGCTCCATGGCGACCACATCACCACGGCCGCCCCGCCCTATGAGCTGGTCAACAGCCTGCGGGCCAGCTTCTTCTGCATCGGTCCCCTGCTCGCCCGCATGGGAATGGCCCAGGTGCCCCTGCCCGGCGGCTGCCAGATCGGCACCCGGCCGGTCGTGGAGCACGTCAAGGGACTCAAGGCCCTCGGCGCCCAGGTCACCATCGAGCACGGCGTGGTCACCGCCGTGGTGCCGGGCCGCCAGCGCCGCCTCACCGGCGGCCACATCCACCTCGACTGCCCCAGCGTCGGCGCCACCGAGACCCTGATGATGGCGGCGGCCCTCGCCGACGGCGAGACGGTCATCGACAACGCCGCCCAGGAGCCGGAGGTGATCGACCTGGCCCGGCTGCTGCTGGCGATGGGCGCCAAGGTGCGCGGCGCCGGCACCCCCACCATCACCATCGTCGGGGTGGAGCGGCTGCACGGCGCCGACTACGCCGTCATCCCCGACCGCATCGAGGCCGGCACGTTCCTGCTGGCGGGCGCCATCACCCGCTCCCGGCTGCGGGTGTTCCCCGCCCTGCCCGAGCACCTCGGTGCCGTGATCACCAAGCTCGAGGAGGCGGGCTGCCGCATCGAGGCCGATGGCCAGGGCCTGATCCTCACCGCCAGCAAGGTGCGGGCCGTGGATCTGCGCACCCAGCCCTTCCCCGGCTTCCCCACCGACCTGCAGGCCCCCTTCATGGCCCTGCTGGCCACCGCCGAGGGCACCAGCATGGTGGTCGAGAACATCTTCGAGAACCGCCTCCAGCACGTGGCCGAACTGCAGCGCATGGGTGCCTCGATCCGCATGCAGGGCAACACCGCCTGCGTCGAGGGGGTGGCCCGCCTCAGTGGCGCCCCCGTCCACGGCACCGACCTGCGCGCCTCCGCCGCCATGGTGCTCGCCGGCCTCGCCGCCGACGGCATCACCACCGTGCGGGGCCTGGAGTACCTCGACCGGGGCTACGCCGATCTGGAGGGCAAACTCAACGCCGCCGGCGCCTCCATCCGCAGGCTGCCCACCGCCGCCGCCTAGAGTCCTCCCTTCGGGAGCGTGCCGGAATTGGTAGACGGACTCGACTCAAAATCGAGCGCCTTCGGGCATGTGGGTTCGAGTCCCACCGCTCCCATCGAGCCGGCACCCGTCGCGCCGCTTTCCTCCCCGGTGATGGACACCTACGGGCGCTACCCCCTGGCGCTGAGCCGGGGCCGCGGCGTCTGGCTCTGGGATGACCAGGGACGGCGCTATCTGGACATGGTGGCCGGCATCGCCGTCTGCACCCTGGGCCACAGCGATCCGGTGCTGCAGCGGCGGCTCTGCCGGCAGCTGGGCCGGCTCCAGCACGTCTCCAACCTCTACCGGATTCCGGAGCAGGAGGCCCTCGCCGCGGCCATCACCGCCCGCAGCTGCACCGACCGGGTCTTCTTCTGCAATTCCGGCGCCGAGGCCAACGAGGCGGCCATCAAGCTGGCCCGCAAACATGGCCACCAGGTGCGCGGCATCGCCGATCCGCTGATCCTCACCGCCGAGGCCAGCTTCCACGGCCGCACCCTGGCGGCCGTGACCGCCACGGGCCAGCCCAAGTACCACCAGGGGTTCGAGCCCATGGTGTCGGGCTTCCGCTACTTCCCCTACAACGACACGGCCGCCTTCGAAGCGCTGCTGGCCTCCTGTGAGGCCGATGGGCCCCGGGTGGCGGCCGTGCTGCTCGAACCGATCCAGGGTGAGGGCGGGGTCAACCCCGGCGATCCGGCCTTCTTCCGACGGGTGCGGGAGCTCTGCGATGCCCACCGGATCCTGCTGATCTTCGACGAGGTGCAGATTGGCGTCGGCCGCAGCGGCCACTGGTGGGGCTACCAACAGCTCGGGGTCGAGCCCGACGCCCTGACCATGGCCAAGGGCCTCGGCGGCGGCATCCCCATCGGTGCCCTGGCCGTGAAGGCCGTGGCCGACCACTTCCGCCCCGGCGACCACGCCAGCACCTTCGGCGGCAACCCCTTCGCCTGCCGCGCCGGCCTCACGGTGATCGAGGAGATCGAACGCCGGGGCCTGCTGGAGAAGGTGGGCGCCCACGGTGCCCTGCTCCAGTCCCTGCTCCAGGAGCTGGTGGTCCGGCACCCCGGGCAGCTGGCCGGCGAGCGCGGCTGGGGCCTGCTGCGGGGCCTGGTGCTGCGCGAGGGCGGACCCACCCCTCCGGAGATCGTCAAGGCGGCCATGGCGGAGGGCCTGCTGCTGGTGCCGGCCGGCCCCGGTGTGGTCCGGTTCGTGCCGCCGCTGGTGATCAGGCCCCGTCACCTGCGCAAGGCGGTGAAGCGCCTGGAAAAGGCCCTGCGCAGCCTGGCCTGATCCCTCCGTCCGTGCCGTCCCCGCTGCCCCCCCCGGTCGACCTGGGCGACCTGCTCGAGCCCTTCGCCCGCCGCGGCGTCGACCTGGGCCTGGAGCGGCTGGCCGGCGCCCTGGCCGAGGGGGGCCACCCGGAGCGGCGCTTCGCCGCCGCCCAGGTGGCCGGCACCAACGGCAAGGGCTCGATCTGCACCTTCCTGCATGCGATCCTGCGGGCCGCCGGCGTGCATGTCGGCACCTACCGCTCCCCCCATCTGGTGAGCTGGTGCGAGCGCATCCAGGTCGATGACGCCTGGATCACCCCTGCCACCCTGCGGGACGACCTGGCCCGCTGGCAGCCCATCGGCCGCCGCCTCCGGCTCACCCCCTTTGAGCTGATCACGGCCGCGGCCTTCGATCACTTCGCCCGTGAGCGGGTGGATCTGGCGGTGCTGGAGGTGGGCCTGGGGGGTCGGCTCGATGCCACCACCGCCCACCCCCGCCGCCCCGTGATCGGCTTCGGGGCCATCGGCCTCGACCACCGCGAACACCTGGGCGACACCCTGGCCGCCATCGCCGCCGAGAAGGCCGCCGTGATGGGACCGGGCTGCCGGGCCTTCAGCACCGCCCAGGAGCCCGAGGCCCGTCGGGTGCTGGAGGCGGAGGCGCGCCAGCGCGGCGCCAGCCTGCAGTGGCTGGAGCCCCTGCCCGCCGTGGCCGACGGCGGGCCCCACCTGGGGCTGGCGGGGGAGCTGCAACGCCACAACGGCGCCGTGGCGGTGGCCATGGCCCGGGCCCTGACCGCCCCGGACGGCCCCCTGGCCGGCACACCCCTGGACGCGGCGGCCATCCGCGCCGGCCTGGCGGCGGCCCGCTGGCCCGGTCGGCTGGAGCGGCACCGCTGGCGGGGCCGCGAGCTCCTGATCGACGGGGCCCACAATCCACCGGCGGCGGCCACCCTGCGCCGCGAACTCGACCGGCTCGACGGGGGTGCCCAGGGGGACGTTGAGGGGATCCGGCCGCGCCGCTGGCTGCTGGGCATCCAGCGCCACAAGGAGGGGGCGGTGATGCTGGAGCAGTTGCTGCGCCCCGGCGATCGGGCGGCGGTGGTGGCGGTGCCCGAGCACGCCAGCTGGACGCTGGAGGAACTGGCGGCCGCCTGTCCGGGGAAGGCCGACCAGCTCGAGCCGGCCGGCAGCCTGGCCGCCGGACTGGACAGCCTGCTGCCAGGCGGGCCGCTGCCGGTGGTGGCCGGCTCCCTGTTCCTGCTGGGGGCCGTGCTGCCCCTGTTCGACGCCCCCGAGGCTGACGAAGTCCCCGGGTCGGGCCAGCCTGGAGGGGTCCCCGGCAGCCCCGGCCCATGACGACGGCCCCCGCCTCCGATGCCCCCCGGCCCGCGGGCAGCCCCCGCCGGCCGTCCCTGCACCTGGCCGGCGCGCTGCTCGGCCTGCTGCTGGGCCTGCTGCTGCTGGCCCCCTCCGGCGCCCTCGCCGACTTCCAGGACCGGGTCGACTACACCCTCACCAACCAGAGCGGCAAGGACTTCAGCGGCCAGCAGCTGGCCGGTAGCTCCTTCGCCGGGGCCACGGGCCGCCAGGCCCGCTTCCGGGACGCGGATCTGCACGGGGCGATCCTCACCCAGGCCGCCTTTCCGGAGGCTGACTTCCATGGCGCCGATCTCAGCGACGCCCTGATGGACAAGGTGGACATGAGCGGCACCGACCTGACCGGGGCAGTGCTGCGCGGAGCGATCGCCTCCGGCAGCAACTTCACCGGCGCCACGGTCACCGATGCGGACTTCACCGATGCCCTGCTCGACCGGGTGGACCAGCGCAACCTCTGCCGCGAGGCCCGGGGCACCAACCCGGTGACCGGCGCCGACACCCGCCTGAGCCTCGACTGCCGCTGATCGCACGGGGCGTTCCCTAGCCCATCCAGCCCCGCAGCTTGCCCGGGTTCATCAGTCCGGCGGGGTCGAAGGCGGCCTTGGCCGCCACCTGATCGGCGTCCACCACCCCCAGACCGCCATCCTCGACGGTGATCACATGGGGATCGAAGGGCACCGCCCCCAGCTCGCGACACTGGGCGACCAGGTCGGCGAGGGCCTCGGGCCCCTTCCAGCGCACCAGGGGCAGGGCCGTCAGCCGGAGCGCCCCCAGGTGGCGCACCGCCTCCAGGTGCCAGAGCACGTCGGTGCCCCAGCGCCCGCGCACCGCCTCCAGCAGGGGCGCCTCCGGCCGGGGCAGCAGCAGCTGCAGGTAGGTCCAGTCGGGGGCCTGGGCCCGCCAGTGCAGGGTGGTGTGGTTCCAGGTGAGTTCCCCCAGGGGCAGGCCCCGCCCCCGACCCGGCTCCGGCCGCCGGCCCTGCCAGAGGATCCGGCCGCCGCGGGTCGCCAGCCAGCCCGGCAGGGCCTCGAGGCTGTCGGGGGCGGCATGCAGCAGCAGCCGGTGCTCGCCGGCACTGGCGGTGGGGCAGCCGGCCGGCCAGGGCATGGCCGCCGCCACCGGGGCCTCCAGCAGGCAGAGGGCATTGAGCAGCAGGGCGGTGGTGGGCAGAAGCCGGGAGGCCTCCAAGGCCTCCTCCCAGCGGGCGAACCCCACCACCAGCTGCTCCCAGGCCACCGCTTCGGTGGTGGCCATCCGCAGGGCGGTGATGATGCCGTTGGTGCCGTAGGCGTGGTTGAGGGCGGCGCTGGCGGCGGCGTCGAGACGCAGCAGGCGCGGCTCGGCCTCCAGCGTCACCACCTCCAGCCCCAGCAGGTGACCCGGATCGCGCAGGAATCCCCAGCGCAGGGACCCCAGGCCGCCCGATCCGCCGGCGATGAAGCCCCCGAGGGTGGCGCTGCGGTAGGTGCTGGGCGCCAACCGCAGGGCCCGGCCGTGGGCCACCAGCTGACCATCGAGGTGGGCCAGGATGCAGCCTGACTCCGCCTCGATCACGCCGCTGTCTGGGTCCAGCGACCGCAGCCGGTTCAGACCGCCCATGTCGAGCACCAGGCCCCCGGCCAGGGGCACGCACTGGCCGTAGTTGCCGGTGCCGGCACCCCGCAGGGTCAGCGGCACCCGGTGGCGGGCGCAGGCCCCGGCCACGGCCATCACCTGCTCCACGCGCTCCACCTTCACCACCAGCTGGGCACGGCGGCCCTTGAGCAGCGGCTCCAGCACAGGGGAATAGTCGTGGAAGTCGGCCGAGAGCCGCCCCAGTTCGGCGGGGGCGAGGATCGGCGTCAGGCCCAGCGGGCTGGCAGCGAGCTCGGCGGCCAGGGCCTGGATCCGTGCCGGATCGGGCGCTGCGGGGAGCCTCCCCGGGATGGCGGTGTCAGGCATGGCAGGCGGCCAGGGGTGGGGAGGGGTCTTCGCAGGGGGGCGGCTCCAGCCAGCGGCCGGCCCGCAGCACCCGCCGTCGGGGTGGGCGGGCCAGCAGTTCGGTCCAGGAGGTGGCCCCCAGCACGACGAGATCGGCCGGGGCCCCCTTCCGCAGCACCCCGTCCCACTCCAGGCCCAGCAGCTGGGCCGCAGCGGTGCTGAAGGGGCTCAGCCCCAGGCGCCGCCAGGGCATCAGGTGGCTGGCGGCCAGGCTGAAGCGCAGCAGGGCGATGGGATCGAAATCCCCCCCGGGAAACCAGGGATCCTGGACATTGTCGGCCCCCACGGCCACGGTCACCCCGGCCTCCTGCAGCTGGCGGATCGGGGCCTGGGGCCGCAGGGACGGGGTGCGGCGCTGGTGCTTGCCCAGCAGCCAGAGATTGGTGCTGGGCAGGGCCACCACCCCCACCGCCGCATCCGCCATCGCCTCCGCCAGGCGGCGGCAGGGGCGGTCGGCCAGCAGCCCCATGCTGCTGGCGTGGCTGCAGGTGAGCGGCACCACGATGCGGTGCCGCAGCAGCAGCTCGCTCACCAGGGCCACGCCCCGGCCGTGGTCGTCGGCGCTCTCGTCGACGTGCAGATCCACCCCGCAGCCGAGGCGCTGCGCCAGCCGCAGCAGGGCCAGCAGGCCGGCTCGGTCGGCCGGTGTGGAGCGGAAGGGGGCACCGAGCACCCCCCCCAGCAGGCCGCCGCGGGCGGCGACCCAGGCGGCGAAGGCCTGCCCCTCGGCGGTGCGCCAGTGGCCCACCGGCACCAGGGCCACCAGCTGCAGTTCCACCCGGCCGCGCCAGCGGTCGCGCAGCTCCAGCAGCACCTCCCAGCTGGGCCTGGCCCAGGGGCCGAGGCTGTCGATGTGGCTGCGGATCGCCCGCAGGCCGTAGCGCCAGGCCTGATCCAGGGCCCGCTCCCCCCGCCGCCGCACCGCCTCGGCCTGCCGGACGGTCGCCTCCCGGCCGTTCGCCGCCATGGCACCCGCCATGGTGCCCTCTGGGTTGGGGAACGCCTCAGCGCTGAAGGCCTTGTCGAGGTGGGCATGGGGCTCCACCAGCGGCGTGAGCGCCAGGGGCGCCGGTGCGCCGCCCTCCCCGTCACCGCCGCAGCCGGTGGCCAGCCCGTGGATGGCCCGGATCCGGCCCTCGCCATGCTCCAGCCGCACCGTCACCAGCCCATGGTCGTCCGCGGCCGGCAGGGGGGCACAGGGGTCGAGCAGGAGCCTGGGGATCCGCATGGGCGGCAGCTGGCCGGGCGGAAGGGGCGGGCGGCCGGGCGGCGGCGCCCCGGTCACGGCATCGGACTCCCCGGCGCGCTCTCACCGGCGCTGAGGAGCACGAAATGCCCAGCCATCGCCAGGGTGACGGCGTCGTACCGGGGGATGCTCCAGTTGGGCAGCACCTTCTCACCCCCCAGCCGGGTGCCGTAGATGCTCAGCAGGCCGAAGTTGTAACGGCGTGAATGCTCCCGGGCCAGGCGGCCCAGCACCTTCCGCTGGGAGCGCACCAGCTCCGGACAGTTCTGGATCAGCAACCGGGCCAGCAGCGGCAGCCCCTCGTTGCGGCACAGCTCCTCGCTGGCCAGTTCGGTGAGCTTCTCGGCGGCGAAGTCCTCGAAGGCCGCCGGGCCGGGGTTGGTGACGGCAAGGCCGATCAGGCCCCCCGCGACGGCGGTGAGGCCCAGGAGGCCGGAAACGGTGCGGGTGGCGGTGGTCGGCGGTGGCAAGAGGGGGGGGGCCGGCAGGCTCGCTTGATACATTGGCAAAGACCGCGGCGGGCGTCGCCAAGTGGTTAAGGCAGTGGCTTGTGGCGCCACCATTCGGGGGTTCGAGTCCCCTCGCTCGCCCTTCAGGCCCGGCGCTACGGCGTCGGGCTTCTTTCTTGGCTGAACAGCAGCTCCAGCAGGGCCTCGCCACCCTGCCGCACCGGATCGAGGCAGGGGAGTCCCGTCTCCCTGGCGGTGGCCACCAGCGCCGCCGCCGCCGAGGGCCCGTCCAGGTGGGCGGTGTTCAGGGCGATGGCCGCCACCCTGGGGGGTGGAGCGGATCCCGCCGGCCGGCCCAGGGCCGTCAGCGCCTCGACGCCGGCGATCACCCGGCCGAGGGGGGGGAGGGGGAAGTCCGCCAGCCGCTGGATCGTGCGCTGGCCGGCGCGGTGCACCAGCAGCAGATCGGTGGGCTGGCTGCCGCGGATCAGGGGCAAGGTGGCGCTCGATCCGGGGTGGCAGAGGGAGCCCTGCCCCTCGACCAGCACCAGGGTCTCCGGGCCGGCCCCTTCGGCGGCGGCCAGCACCGCCGCCTCCACCGCTCCGGCCGCGTAGTCGATGCGCACGGCATCGAGGGCCACACCGCCGCCGCTGATCAGGATGCCGGCCTGGCCGGTGCCGACGAAGCGGGCGTCGCGGCCGCGGCGCCGGGCGGCGGCCAGCAGCTCCAGGCAGGCGCTCATCTTGCCCACCGACATGTCCGTCCCCACCGCCAGCAGCCGGCGGCCCGGCAGCGCCGCGGCCCGGCCGCAGCCGACGCTCAGGCCGGGGGGCTCCCGGCGCAGATCCCAGATCCAGCGGCCCGGCCGCACCAGGGCCGCCAGGGCCGGATCGTCCGCCAGGCGGCTGTGCAGACCGCTGGCCAGCGACAGCCCCGCCGTCAGGGCGGCTGCCACGTCGGCGCCCATGGCCGGCGGCAGCCGGCCGCCGGAGGGGGCGAGGCCCACCACCGCCACCTGGGGAGCGAAGGGCAGAGCCTCCGCCAGGGACCCCACCACGGGCACGGCCCGCTCGATGCCGGTGAGCGCCCGCAGGTCGGCGCCGCGGTGGTCCGGATCCACCACCGCCACGATCGGGCCGTGGCGGTATCGCAGCATCGCCAGGCCCGTCTTGCCGCTCAGGTTGTCGAGGCCGCCGTGCTGCAGCAGCACGATCGGGTCATCAGAGCCGAGCACGGCCCACCCCCAGTCCCGGGGACGCACCGGGCACCAGCCGATCTCCCACCAGGGCCGGACCCACGAACGGGTCGTCCACCAGGTTGAGGTGGCTGTCGAGATCCGGCCAGCGCACCAACGGCAGCAGCTGGGCGGCGGCCCCGTTGAGCAGGGCGCTGTCGGAGTAGCAGCCGAGCATCACCCCCAGGCCCAGGCGCCGCGCGGCCCTGGCCATCAGCAGGGCCTCCGCCAGCCCGCCGCTCTTGAGCAGCTTGATGTTCACCCCGTCGACGTAGGGGGCGAGCCGCACCAGGTCGGCCAGGTTCCAGCAGCTCTCATCGGCCACCAGGGCGATGGGGCAGTCGAGCTCGAGGGCGGCGAAGGCGGCGCAGTCGGCCTCGGGATCCTCCAGGGGGGCCAGGGGCTGCTCCACCAGCACCACCCCCTGGGCGTCGAGCCAGCCCAGCATCGGCAGGGCCTGCTCCAGGGTCCAGCCGCCGTTGGCATCCACCTGCAGCTCGCCGGCCAGCCCATGGCTCTGGTGGCGCCGCTCCAGCGCCTGGGCCACCGCCCGCACCAGGGCCCGGTCGTGGTCGAGGCCCTCCGGGCTGCCGAGCTTGAGCTTGATGCGGCTGGCGGGCAGCTGCTGCCACCAGCGCTCCAGGCGCTCCAGCACCGCCGCCTCGCTGCCCAGTCCCAGGGTCACGCTGGTGGGAACGATCGCGCCGTCATCGAGGCCCCAGAGCCGCCACAGGGGCTGGCCCAGCCGCTGCCCCCACCAGTCGTGCAGGGCGAGGTCGACGGCGCAGCGGGCCGGGGGCGAGAGGCTGTCCAGCAGGGGGTCGAGGGCCTGAAACGGCTCCGGGGTGGCGCGCTCGAGGGCCGGCAGGACGGCCTCCAGCTCGGCGGCCAGATCGTCGGTGCGGAAGGCCCGGTGGCCGGTGTCGAAGCCGCCGGTCTCGCCGCGGCCGGTGGTGCCGTCGTGCTCGAGTTCCAGCAGCAGATGCTCGACGGCGGCCGTGGTGCCGCGGCTGATGGCCAGGGGCACCGCCTTGGTGAGGGGGAAACGGCTCAGGCGGCAGCGCATGCCAGAAAGGGGCCGGGAGGTTCACGCTGCCACAGCCGCCGCGTTGGCGCCGGTGGGGCGATAGCGGAAACTGGATCCCATGACAGCCACCGTTTCCGGCCCCCAGGCCGACCAGGCGCCGTCGGCACGGCGCGGCAGCTACTGGATCACCACGTTCGGCTGCCAGATGAACAAGGCGGATTCCGAGCGCATGGCCGGCATCCTCGAAACCATGGGGTACACCCCCGGCAGCGACGAGCACAGTGCCGATCTGGTGCTCTACAACACCTGCACGATCCGGGACAACGCCGAGCAGAAGGTCTACAGCTATCTGGGGCGGCAGGCCCAGCGCAAGCGGGCCAATCCCGGCCTGACGCTGGTGGTGGCCGGCTGCGTGGCCCAGCAGGAGGGGGAGTCCCTGCTGCGGCGGGTGCCGGAGCTGGATCTGGTGATGGGCCCCCAGCACGCCAACCGGCTCGAGGCGCTGCTCACCCGGGTGGAGACCGGCCAGCAGGTGGTGGCCACCGACGAGCACCACATCCTCGAGGACATCACCACCGCCCGGCGGGACAGTGCCGTCTGCGCCTGGGTGAACGTGATCTACGGCTGCAACGAGCACTGCACCTACTGCGTGGTGCCCTCGGTGCGGGGCCGGGAGCAGTCGCGCCTGCCCGAGGCGATCCGCCTCGAGATGGAGGGGCTGGCGGCGCGGGGCTACCGGGAGGTCACCCTGCTGGGGCAGAACATCGATGCCTACGGCCGCGACCTGCCCGGCATCACCGCCGAGGGTCGCCGGGCCCACACCCTCACCGATCTGCTGCGGTCGGTCCACGACGTGCGGGGCCTCGAGCGGATCCGCTTCGCCACCAGCCACCCCCGCTACTTCACCGACCGTCTCATCGACGCCTGCGCCGACCTGCCCAAGGTCTGCGATCACTTCCACATCCCCTTCCAGAGCGGTGACGACGACGTGCTGCGGGCCATGGCCCGGGGCTACACCGTGGAGCGCTACCGACGGATCATCGATCGCATCCGCCAGCGCCTCCCCGATGCGGCCATCAGCGCCGACGTGATCGTGGCCTTCCCCGGCGAAACCGATGCCCAGTTCCGCCGCACCCTGGCGCTGATCGCGTCGATCGGCTTCGACCAGGTCAACACCGCCGCCTACTCGCCACGGCCGGGCACGCCGGCGGCCGACTGGCCCGACCAGCTGCCGGAGGCGGTGAAGGTGGAACGGCTCCAGGAGCTCAACGCCCTGGTGGAGCGGGTGGCCGCAGAGCGCAGCGCCCGCTACCTGGGGCGGCGGGAGCAGGTGCTGGCCGAGGGGGTCAACCCCCGCGACCCGGGCCAGCTGATGGGTCGCACGCGCACCAATCGGCTCACCTTCTTCGCCGCCGACCCCGGCGATGGCCGCCCCTTCGCCCCCGGCGACCTGGTGGACGTGGAGATCGAGACGGTGCGGCCGTTCAGCCTCAGCGGCCGGCCCCTGGGCCGGGGCGGGATTCGCTGATACGTTTGGCCCTCTTCCCTGTGCCGATGGCTCCTCCCCCCACCCGCGTCGGCCTGGTGTTCGGGGGAGCCTCCGGCGAGCACGCCGTCTCGATTCTCTCCGCCCGCACCGTGCTGCGGGGACTGCGCAGCGGGGGCAACGCCGAGCGCTACCGGGTCAGCAGCTTCTACATCGATCGCGGCGGCCGCTGGTGGCCCGACGCCGTGGCCACCGCCGTGCTGGAGCGGGGGGTGCCGGCCGAGCCCGGGGATCTGCCGGGAGCGGCGGAGCCGGGGGGCTTCCGGGGCTTTCCCGAGGGCGCTCTGGAGATCGAGGTGTGGTTCCCGGTGCTCCACGGCCCCAACGGGGAGGACGGCACGATCCAGGGACTGTTCACCCTGATGGGGGTGCCCTACGTGGGCTCCGGGGTGCTGGGATCGGCGCTGGGGATGGACAAGCAGGCCATGAAGGCCGCCTTCGCCGCCGCCGGCCTGCCCCAGGTGCCCTACGCCTGCGTCGCCGCCCACGAGCTGGGCGCCGCCGGCGGTCCGGAGGACCTGCTGGAGCGGCTGGAGAGCAGCCTCGGCTACCCGTGCTTCGTCAAGCCGGCCAACATGGGCTCCTCGGTGGGCATCAGCAAGGCCAGCGACCGTGCCGGCCTGCTGCGGGGCCTTGAGCTGGCCGCGGACCTCGACCGGCGGCTGGTGGTGGAGCAGGGCGTCCGGGCCCGGGAGCTCGAATGCGCCGTGCTGCGGCGGCCCGGTGGACCCGGCGACGGCCTCAGCGCCTCGGTGCTGGGGGAGATCCGCTTCGACGCCGACTGGTACGACTACGAGACCAAGTACAGCGAAGGCCACAGCCACACCGTCATCCCCGCGCCCGTGGACGAGACGGTGAGCGAGCGGGCGCGGGCCATGGCGCTGGCCGCCTGCCGGGCGGTGGACGCCGGAGGGCTGGCCCGGGTCGACTTCTTCTACGACGAGGCCACCGGCAATCTCTGGCTGAACGAGATCAACACACTGCCGGGCTTCACCAGCCAGAGCATGTACCCGATGCTGTGGGAGGCCAGTGGATGTCCTCTCCCCGACCTGGTGCACCAATTGGTGCAGGGCGCGGGAGGATCGGAGCTCCGGATGAACGTGGAAGGAACGGCGCCGTGATCCATGGCCTGCTCTGGCTGCCCCTGCTGGGCGCCTTCGTGCTCCTGGTGGCCCTCGGCTGGGTCGAGCGGCGGCGCCAGCAGCTGTTCCGCGACTGGGCCAGCGGCGCCGAGCTTGCCAAGCTGGACGGCTGCGGGGCCGCCCGGCTCGTCGACGGGGAGCTGAGCTGGAGCAAGTTCGTGGCCGGCAGCTTTCAGCCGGTGGGACGCTTCACCATCAAGCAGCTGGAAATGGTCGAGCTGCTCTCCCTCAGCTCCGGGGAGGCCCCCCTGACCGAGGAGAGCGAAGGGGCCTGCCGCCTGCGGCTGGTGGGGGGCGGCCAGCAGGAGGAGCTGCCCTTCTCCGATGCCCGCCGGGCGCGCACCTGGATGGATGAACTCATGGCCCGCTCCCGCTGCGAGCTGTGAAGCGGATCCCCTCTTCGCGGGGAGCCCCCCCCTCGCCGGGAGCGCCGCTGCCGCCGGGGGTCCTGCGCCGCAAGGAACTGCGCCGTCAGCGCCGCAGCGAGCGGCTGCGCCAGCTGTGGCGGATCCTGGTCTTCAGCGGCATGTCCGTCGGCCTGGGCTACCTGCTGCTGCGGCAGGGCTGGACCCTGCGGGAACCGAATCAGGTGGAGGTGCTCGGCAGCGCCGTGGTCAGCCGCGACCAGGTGATCGCGGCGGCGGGCCTGCGCTTTCCCCAGCCCCTGATGGGCCTCCAGCCCCGTCTGGTGGCCAGTGACCTGATGGGGGCCCTGCCGGTGGAGCAGGTGAAGGTGAGCCGGCTGATGCTGCCGCCGCGGCTGCGGGTGGAGCTGAAGGACCGGGAGGCGGTGGCCCGGGCGGTGCGGCGCACCGACCGCGGCCCGGAGATGGGCTTCGTCGACGGCCTCGGCAACTGGATCAGCATCCGCCAGCACATGGGCATCCGCAGCCAGGGGGACCTGTCCCTGCTGGTGGTCGGCTGGAACGCCCGCCACCGGGCCGTGCTGGCCCAGGTGCTCAAGGAACGGGAGGTGCTCGGCCCCGGCCTGAAGGAGATCCGCTTCGAGCCGGACGGCAGCCTCTGGCTCAGCACCACCCAGCTGGGCCGGGTGCGGCTGGGCCCCCCGGACGCCCGGCTGCCCCGGCGACTCGAGGTGGTCGCCCACCTCAGCCGCACCCTGCCGGCCACCATGAAGGGTGCCCGGCCCCAGCTGATCGACCTGACCGACCCGGAGCAACCGGAGCTCAGCCTGGGGGCCCGGGGGGCGAGCGGTTCAGCGGCCTGGCCGGCACCTCCCGCTCCCCCGGCGCCCCGTCCCGCCGGAGCCGCCGCCGAGGCGCCACGCCCGGCTCCCGCCGGCACCCAGTGAGACCGCCGCTGGAGCCGGCGGCAGCCCGAAACGCCGCCAGACAATCCTCACAGGCCGTTGCGCCCTGCTGAGATTCGGTCCAATGTGATCTATCGGCAACTCTGGCTGAGCTGGCCACCGACATAATGCAGCCGCAGATCAACGGCCACACTCCCCCTCCCGCGATGTCGCGCGATCAGGACCGCCCTTACCACGTCGATCTTTCGTCCCCGCAGGAGCCCCACGCGATGAGCCAGATCTCGCCCAGCAGCAACGGGATCGTCCCGAGCCAGTCGGCCCGGATCGAGGTGATCGGCGTGGGGGGAGGCGGCAGCAACGCGGTCAACCGGATGATCGCCACCGACCTCAACGGGGTGGGCTACCGGGTGCTCAACACCGACGCCCAGGCCCTGCTGCAGTCGGCGGCGGGCCAGCGCATCCAGCTGGGCCAGAAGCTCACCCGGGGCCTGGGGGCCGGCGGCAACCCGGTGATCGGCCAGAAGGCGGCGGAGGAGTCCCGGGCCGACCTGCAGCAGTCCCTGGAGGGGGCCGACCTGGTCTTCATCGCCGCCGGCATGGGCGGCGGCACCGGCACCGGGGCGGCGCCGATCGTGGCCGAGGTGGCCAAGGAGTGCGGCGCCCTCACCGTGGGCATCGTCACCAAACCCTTCGGCTTCGAGGGCCGCAAGCGGCTGCGCCAGGCGGAGGAAGGCATCGCCCGCCTGGCCGAGCATGTCGACACCCTGATCATCATTCCCAACGACCGCCTGCGGGACGCCATCGCCGGCGCGCCGCTCCAGGAGGCCTTCCGCGCCGCCGACGATGTGCTGCGGATGGGCGTCAAGGGCATCACCGACATCATCACCAGGCCCGGGCTGGTGAACGTCGACTTCGCCGACATCCGCTCGGTGATGGCCGATGCCGGCACCGCCCTGCTGGGCATCGGCGTGGGCTCCGGCCGTTCCCGGGCCATCGAGGCGGCCCAGGCCGCCATGAGCAGCCCCCTGCTGGAGTCGGCCCGCATCGACGGGGCCAACGGCTGCGTCATCAACATCAGCGGCGGCAAGGACATGACCCTGGAGGACATGACCACCGCCTCGGAGGTGATCTACGACGTGGTCGATCCCGACGCCAACATCATCGTGGGGGCTGTGGTGGACGAATCCCTGGAGGGGGAGATCCACGTCACGGTGATCGCCACCGGCTTCCAGAGCGGCGGTCACTACCGGCCGGAGCGTCCCGCCGCCAGCTTCGCCGACACCCTCACCCACACGCCGGAGGAGCGGGGAGCCATGATCCCGCCCTTCCTGATCAACCGCCAGAACCGGGTCGACTGAGCCACCAGCGGGCCCCGGAGCCGGTCAGCGCAATGGTTCAGCGCGGCTTGAAGGGGTTCATTTGAAGAGGGTGACCCGGAATCCACGCCTGCCCTGAGCATCCCGTGTGGCTGCTCCCTTCCGGTCCTGACCAGATTTGGGCGTCAGAGCCGCGTGGGTCCGAGTCAGGTCGATGCTAGCAATGCCCCCTGCGAACCCCGTGCCGTGCCCCTGCGACCCGCTGATCTGACACGGCGCAAGCAGGCGGGCCTGCCGATCACCGTGCTCACCGCCTGGGACGCCCTCTCCGCCGCCGTGGTGGCCGGGGCCGGGGTGGATGCGGTGCTGGTGGGCGACTCCCTGGCGATGGTGGTGCTCGGCCACGCCACCACCCTGCCGGTGACCCTCGAGGAGATGCTCCACCACTGCCGCGCCGCCGGCCGGGGGCTGGCGGCGGCGGCGCCCCAGGATCCGCCCCTGCTGATCTGCGACCTCCCCTTCCTCAGCTACCAGTGCGGCGCCGATGCGGCCGTGGCGGCGGCGGGCCGGGTGCTGAAGGAGACGCCCGCGGTGGCGGTCAAGCTGGAGGGTGCCGAACCCGAGACCCTGGCCGTGATCGACCGGATGGTGCGCAGCGGGATCCCGGTGATGGGCCACCTGGGGCTGACCCCCCAGTCGGTGCATCAGCTGGGCTACCGGCGCCAGGCCGGCGATCCGGTCAGCCAGGAGCGGCTGCGGCGGCGGGCCCGGGCCCTGCAGGAGGCCGGCTGCTTCGCCCTGGTGCTCGAGCACGTGCCGGCGGAGCTGGCCGCGGAGCTGAGCGGCGCCCTGGCGGTGCCGGTGATCGGCATCGGCGCCGGCGACGGCTGCGACGGCCAGGTGCGGGTGACGGCTGACCTGCTGGGGCTCACCACCCGCCAGCCCCCCTTCAGCCCGCCGCTGATGCAGGGCCGGGCCCTGGCGGTGGAGGTCCTGGGCCGCTGGGTCAGGGAGCAGGGGCCGGCTGCGCCCGGGGCGAGGTCTGTTCCAGCTCCTGCCACCAGGCCAGCATCTCCCGCAGCACCCCATTGCTGAGGGCCAGCCCCTGCGGATCCGCCAGCCGCCAGCGGGGCCCCTCGACGCGCAGCAGGCCGCGCCGCTCATAGTCCCCGAGCCGCGCCCGCAGCCCGTCGAGGAGCGCGGGCGCCAGGCGCTCCTGCCGGGCGAGCCGCTCCAGGTTCACTCCTTCGCGGCAGCGCAGGCCCACCATCAGGCGCTCGTCGAAGGGCATGCCCTCCCCCTCCTCGCCCCCCGTCTCCACGCCTCGCTCCGCCACGCCCCCTTCCCCGGCGCCGACCGCCTCGGCGTAGCCGGCCCGGGTGCGGGGATGGGCCCGGCGGCGACCACGGGGGGCGCCGGTGGCGCCCATGCCGAACCCCCACCAGCCGGCACCGCTCCAGTAGACGCGGTTGTGGCGTGAGGCGTGACCGGGCAGGGCGTAATTGGACACCTCGTAGTGGCCGAAGCCAGCGGCGCTGAGCCGGCTCCAGGTCAGGTCCATCAGGTCGGCGGCCAGATCCTCCGGCGGCAGCTCGAGCTGCCCCAGGGCCAGGCGCCGCTCGAAGACGGTGCCCGGCTCGATGCTCAGGTCGTACACCGACAGATGGGGGGGCTCCAGGGCGATGGCCTCGGCCAGCTGGCCGTCCCAGTGGGCCAGGCCCTGGCGGGGCAGCCCCTGGATCAGGTCCAGGCTCCAGCTGGCCAGATGCCCCCGGCGGCGGGCCTGGCGCAGCCAGCCGGCCGCCTCCCGCAGGTCGGCCCGCCGGTGGCGCCGGCCCAGTTCCGCCAGCACCCGGTCATCGAAGCTCTGGCCCCCCAGGCTGACCCGGTTGATGCCGGCGGCCAGGTAGTCCGCCAGGCGGTCCTGATCGAAGCTGGCCGGATCCAGCTCCAGGGTCAGCTCCGCCCCCGGGGCCAGCCCATAGCGACACTCCAGCGCCTCCAGGATGCCGGCCACCTGGGCGCCGGTCAGCATCGAGGGGGTGCCGCCCCCGAGGTAGACGGTCGCCAGTGGCGGGCCGGCCGGGGAGCTGGCGATCTCCCGGTGCAGCAGGGGCAGGTAGGCGGCGATGGAGCCGGAGGAGGCCCCGTCGGCCCGGTCCCCCAGGGGCACCACCGGGAAATCGCAGTAGAAGCAGCGCCGGTGACAGAAGGGAATGTGGACGTAGGCGGATCGGGGATCCATCACGGGCGGTAATCCCTGGGACCCAAACGGCGGAAGATCGGCCAAGCTTCTTTCCATACCTGCCGGGCGGCCGAGGCGTCGGGACTTCGAAGCATGGTGGACACCCTCATCTTGCTGCTGTTCCTGATCTCAGGGGCAGCCACCGGCTGGCTCGGGGTTGACCTGCTGCCGGAACAGCTGCTGCTGGAGGTGACCAACCAGGAAGGCCTGCGTTCGGTGATGGGGGGCTTCGGCGCCTTCTTCGGCCTGATCGCCGGCATCTTCTTCCAGCAGCTGCGGCGGCGCCTGATGGCCCAGGTGCGCAGCATGCCCACCGACCTGCTGATCAGCCGGGCGGTGGGACTGATCCTGGGCCTGCTGGTGGCCAACCTGCTGCTGGCGCCGATCCTGCTGCTGCCCCTGCCCTGGGAGGTGGTGCTGGTCAAGCCGCTGGCGGCGGTGCTCAGCAACGTCTTCTTCGGGGTGCTGGGGTACAACCTGGCGGAGGTCCACGGCCGCACCCTGCTGCGCCTGTTCAACCCGGCCAGCACCGAGGCCCTGCTGGTGGCCGACGGGGTGCTGCTGCCCGCGACCGCCAAGATCCTCGACACCAGCGTCATCATCGACGGGCGCATCCGCGGCCTGCTGGCCTCCGGGCTCCTGGAGGGCCAGGTGATCGTCGCCCAGGCCGTGATCGACGAGCTCCAGGCCCTGGCCGACTCCTCCAACGGTGAGAAGCGGGCCAAGGGGCGGCGGGGCCTGAAGCTGCTCACCGAACTGCGGGAGAACTACGGCCGCCGCCTGGTGATCAACAGCACCCGCTACAGCGGCAACGGCGCCGACGACAAGCTGCTCAAGCTCACCGCCGACACCGGCGGCACCCTGCTCACCGCCGACTTCAACCTGGCCCAGGTGGCCCAGGTGCAGGAGCTGCGGGTGCTGAACCTCAGCGAACTGGTCATCGCCCTGCGGCCCGAGGTGCAACCGGGCGATGGCCTGCAGCTCAAGATCGTGCGCGAAGGCAAGGAGGCCGACCAGGGCGTCGGCTACCTGGAAGACGGCACCATGGTGGTGGTGGAGGATGCCCGGCGCCGCATCGGCGAGCGGCTGCCCGTCACCGTCACCGGCGCCCTGCAGACCCCCACCGGCCGCATGGTCTTCGCCCGCTGCGACCGCAGCCCCGAACGGCCCGCTGAACGGGGCAACGGCCGGGCTGCCGACAAGCAGGGCGGGAAACCCGTCGCCCTGCAGGAGCACCAGCCTCCTGGCCCCGGCTAGGCTCCTGCCTCACGACTGCTGGTGAGCGCGGATGACGGTGTCGGCCCCCTATTACGGCGATTCCGCGGTGATGCGCACACCGCCGCCGGATCTGCCGTCCCTGCTGCTCAAGGAGCGGATCGTCTATCTGGGGCTGCCCCTCTTCTCCGACGACGACGCCAAGCGCCAGATGGGCATCGACGTCACCGAGCTGATCATTGCCCAGCTGCTCTACCTGGAGTTCGACAACCCGGAGAAGCCGATCTTCTTCTACATCAACTCCACCGGCACCAGCTGGTACTCGGGCGATGCGATCGGCTTCGAGACCGAAGCCTTCGCCATCTGCGACACCCTGCGCTACGTCAAGCCGCCCGTGCACACCATCTGCATCGGCCAGGCCATGGGCACCGCCGCCATGATCCTTTCGGCCGGCACCAAGGGCCAGCGGGCCGCCCTGCCCCACGCCTCGATCGTGCTGCACCAGCCCCGCTCCGGTGCCCGCGGCCAGGCCAGCGACATCCAGATCCGGGCCAAGGAAGTGCTGCACAACAAGCACAGCATGCTGGAGATCCTCTCGGAGAACACGGGCAAGAGCATCGACGAGCTCTCCCGCGACTCCGACCGCATGACCTACCTCACCGCCGAGGAGGCCATGGCCTACGGCCTGATCGACCGGGTGCTGACCAGCCGCAAGGAGCTGCCGACGGCCGCCCCAGTGGGCTGAGCACCGACCCCCGGCCACCGGCCACCCCTCTCCACCTCCTCACTCTCTCCGGCTCCGAACGGGAGCCTTCCCGCCATGCCCATCGGCACCCCCAGCGTTCCCTACCGCCTCCCCGGCAGCCAGTACGAGCGCTGGGTCGACATCTACACCCGCCTCGGGGTGGAGCGGATCCTGTTCCTCGGCCAGGAGGTGACCGACGGGATCGCCAACAGCCTGGTGGCCCAGATGCTGTACCTCGACTCCGATGACAGCTCCAAGCCGATCTACCTGTACATCAACTCGCCGGGTGGCTCGGTGACCGCCGGCCTGGCGATCTACGACACCATGCAGTACGTCAAATCCGACGTGGTGACGATCTGCGTCGGGTTGGCGGCCTCCATGGGCGCCTTCCTGCTGGCGGCCGGCACCAAGGGCAAGCGGCTGGCCCTGCCCCACAGCCGGATCATGATCCACCAGCCCCTGGGCGGCACCAGCCAGCGCCAGGCCAGCGACATCGAGATCGAGGCGCGGGAGATCCTGCGCATCAAGGACATGCTCAACCAGTCCCTGGCCGGGATGTGCGGCCAGTCCCTGGAGAAGGTCACCAAGGACACCGACCGCGACTACTTCCTCAGCGCCGCCGAAGCCAAGGATTACGGGCTGATCGACCGGGTGATCGCCCACCCCTCGGAGGCCTCCGGCGGCTGAGTCGCCGGGCGAGGACGCCAGGGGCCCGCGCGGACGCACACCTAAAGTCTGCGTTTGCCCTGCCCGCCGCCCGGAATGGCCCAGCTCTTCTACGACTCCGACGCCGACCTCAGCCTGCTGACCGGCAAGACGGTGGCCATCATCGGCTACGGCTCCCAGGGCCATGCCCACGCCCTGAACCTCAAGGACAGCGGCATCAACGTGGTGGTGGGCCTCTACGACGGCAGCCGCTCGGCCGCCAAGGCCCGGGCCGACGGCCTCGAGGTGCTGAGCGTGGCCGACGCCTGCGCCAAGGCCGACTGGATCATGGTGCTGCTGCCGGATGAGGCCCAGAAGGCCGTCTACGCCGCTGAGATCGCCCCCCACCTCAGCGCCGGCAAGGTCCTGAGCTTCGCCCACGGCTTCAACATCCGCTTCGGGCTGATCCAGCCCCCCGCCGACGTGGACGTCGTGATGATCGCCCCCAAGGGCCCCGGTCACACCGTGCGCTGGGAGTTCCAGAACGGCCAGGGCGTGCCCGCCCTGTTCGCCATCCAGCAGGACGCCTCCGGAAACGCCCGCGCCCTGGCGATGGCCTACGCCAAGGGCATCGGCGGCACCCGCGCCGGCATCCTGGAGACCAACTTCAAGGAGGAGACCGAAACCGACCTGTTCGGTGAGCAGGCGGTCCTCTGCGGCGGTCTGAGTGAACTGGTGAAGGCCGGTTTCGAGACCCTGGTGGAAGCCGGTTACCAGCCCGAGCTGGCCTACTTCGAGTGCCTGCACGAGGTGAAGCTGATCGTTGACCTGATGGTCAAGGGCGGCCTCACCGCCATGCGCGACTCGATCTCCAACACCGCCGAGTACGGCGACTACGTCAGCGGCCCCCGGCTGATCACCGCCGACACCAAGGCGGAGATGCGGCGCATCCTGGCCGACATCCAGGACGGCACCTTCGCCCGCAACTTCGTGGCCGAGTGCGAGGCGGGCAAGCCCGAGATGGCCAAGGCCCGCGAGCGCGATGCCGCCCATCCGATCGAGCAGGTGGGCAAGGGTCTGCGCTCCATGTTCAGCTGGCTCAAGGCGGCCTGATCCCCAGCCCATGCAGCGGCGCCTGCTGACCCTCGCCTGGAGCAGCGGCCAGGCCAGCGGCACCCTGGCCATCGGCGCCACCGCCTGGCTGCTCAGCGGCCTCACCCCGTCGCCGCTGGTGAACGGGGTGCTGCCGGCCCTGGCCACCCTGCCAATGCTGCTGCCCCTGCCCCAGCGGATCCGCCCCGGCTACCTGCTCCAGCTGCTCAGCCTGCTGCTGCTGTTGGCGGTGGCCGCCGGTGGGCCGGGCACCTCCGTTCTGGCCCCCCTGCTCGGCATCGCCCTGCTGGCGGTGGGCCTGCGCCTGGCCCAGGACCCGCTGCAACGCCGGCTCCATGGCCACTGGGGGGTGCCGATCGGCGAGCTGCGGGCGGGAGCCGAGGCGGGCCGCCTGGCGGGCAGCCTGCTCACGGCCCTGCTGTTTCCCATCGGCAAGGCCCTGCTCCAGTTCGGCAGCGCCCTGGTGCTGCTGCTCCCTTTGGCGCCGCTGGTCGGGGCCCTGCGGGCCAGCGGCCACCGGATGGAGCAGGGCCAGGGTGATGCGGCAGCGGCGACCACCGCAGCAGCGACCACAGCAGCAGCGACCGCCGAGGTGGAGCAGCCCCCCTGGCGCCTGGAGCCGGGCGGGGTGCTGCAGGGGTTGCTGCTCGGCGGCCTGTTCGCCCTGCTGCCTCTGTGGGTACGTCAGCAGGCGGCGGGCAGCTGCTTCGATTTCGGCCTGCTGCTGACGGCCTACGGCCTGGGGCGGACCGGCGCCGAAGCCTGGGGCCTGCGGCTGCCGCCGCGCCTGCCCTACCTGCTGATGGCCGCCCTGCTGCTGGCGACCCAGTTCGTCGGCGGCTGGGGGGCCGTGCTGCTGTTCGTGCCCTTCGGCCTGCTGGCCGCCGTGGCCGATGCCCGCCTGGCCCTCGGCGTCGATCCGGCCGGCGACCTGCAGCAGAACTGGAGCGTCCTGGAGCGGTCCTCGGCCCTGGGGGGCCTGGCCGGCAGTCTGGGGATGGGCCTGATCGCCCAGCTGATCGGCCTGGGCGGCAGCCTGCCGATCCAGCTGGCGGCCTTCCTGGGGGCGGGTGTGCTGCTGCCCCTGCTGCAGCGCCGCCGGCCTTGAGCCTCGCCCTGCTTGTGCTGTTCGCCTGCGGGCTCGACCGGCTGCTGGGGGACCCCCTCTGGTCGCCGCACCCCGTCCAGGTGATGGGCGCCGCCATCACCGGCCTGCGCCGGGCGGTGGAGGCCTGGGCCGGCGACGCCCCCCGACGCCTGCGGCTGGGGGGTCTGCTGCTCACCCTGCTGGTGGTGGGCGCCAGCGGCCTGGCGGGCTGGGGCCTGGAGGTCCTCGCCCGGCGGATCCCTGTCGTCGGGGTGCCCCTGCTGGTGCTGGGCCTGGCCAGTGCCCTGGCGGGGGGCAGCCTGGGGCGGGCGGTGCGGGCCGTGCTGGTGGCCCTGCCCGACCTGCCCCTGGCCCGGGCCCGCCTGGCCCGGATCGTGGGTCGCCAGGTGAGCCACCTGCCGGAGGCGGAGATCCTGCGCGCCGCCGCCGAGACCGCCGCCGAAAACGCCGTCGACGGCCTGTTCGCCCCGCTGTTCTGGATGCTGGCCGGGGCGGCGCTGCTGTCGCTGGGGCCGGCCCCGCCTGCGTCACCCCTGCCCGGCCCCCTGGCCCTGGCCTGGGGCTTCAAGGCCGCCAGCACCCTCGATTCGATGCTGGGTTACCGCCACGGGCGGCTGCGCTGGCTGGGCACCGCCGGTGCCCGCCTTGACGACCTGCTCACCTGGCTGCCCACCCGGCTGGTGGCCCTGAGCCTGCCCCTGGCGGCGGGCCGGCCCGGGCGGACGCTCCACTGGCTGCGGGCGGCCCTGCGGGACGGGGCCCCTGACCGTTCCCCCAATGCCGGGGTTTCGGAAGCGGCCTTCGCCCACGCCGCCGGCGTGCGCCTGGGCGGGGCCAACACCTACGCCGACGGGGTGCGCATCAAGCCGATCCTGGCCGCAGGGGGCCGCCCCCCCGACCGGGCCGGAGTGGAGCGGATCCTGACCCTGGGCGATCGGCTGGAACTGCTGTGGCTCCTGCTCACCCTGCCGGCCCTGGCCCTGCTCGGTGCTGGATGGCCCCCCGGCTGAGGCGACGGGGGCGGAGCTCCGGCGTTCAGTAGGCGCCGCGGTCGCGGGGGTCGAGCATGACGCCGATGGTGCGCAGGATGATGCGCAGATCCATCAGCAGGGTGCGACGGCGGGCGTAGCGCACATCCAGCCGGACCCTCTCGGGGTAGCTGAGGTTGTTGCGGCCGGACACCTGCCACAGGCCCGTCAGGCCGGGACGCACCGACAGCACTTCATCCATGCGGCTGCCGTAGCGCTCCAGCTCGCTCTTCACGATCGGACGGGGGCCCACCACGCTCATCTCACCGCGGAGCACATTGAGGAACTGGGGCAGTTCATCAAGGCTGGAGCGGCGCAGGAACTTGCCCAGGCGGGTGATGCGCGGGTCGTTCTTGAGCTTGAAATCGTTGCGGTACTCCTCATCCAGATCCGGGGATTCGGCCAGCAGCTTGGAGAGCAGGCGATCGGCATCCCGGCGCATGGTGCGGAACTTGATGCAACCGAAACTGCGGTAATCGCGGCCCACCCGTTGCTGCACGTAGAACACCGGCCCGCGGGAGGTGACCTTGACCAGCAGGGCCAGGGCCAGCAGCACCGGCGAGCCGAGGGTGAGCACGGTGAGCGAGAAGAGGATGTCACCGGAACGCTTGACAATGCGATCGCGCTTCGACTGAAAGGCGATCAGCTCTTCCGCGGTGAGCACCTGCGCCGGAGCCGTCACAAGCTGCCCTGAGGCGTAGGGGGTCCCGATGGAAGAGAGCATGGGGGACGGGTTCGTTAGAAGAAGTTAAGGATCAGCCCGTGCGGAACTCCATGCCGCGGGGCCACTCAGATCAGAGGCACAGGACGGCGAAGGCGGCGACGGTGCTGCTGCCACAGCTGGTCGAGCAGCGTTTCCATGCGGCTTCGGAAGACCGCCGGGGCGAAACCCTCCGCCCGTTGCCGCTGCCCTTCCGCCGGCAGGGATCGCCACAGCCGGCCCGCCTCGAAGTGCTCCAGGGCGGCCGCCAGGCTGGCGGGGGTCTGCTCCGGAAACAGCAGGCCGGTGGGGGAGGCGTTCCCGTCGCTGAGGCAGCGCACGCTGTCGAGCACCCCCCCCTGGCCGAAGGCGATCACCGGGGCACCGGCCGCCATCGCCTCCACCGGCGCAATGCCGAAATCCTCCAGGCCGGCATACACATAGGCCCGCGCCCGCTCCAGCCAGGCGGCGGTCTCCTGGTCCGGCAGGCGACCGAGGAAGCGGGTGGCCGGGCCCGCCATCGCCTCGAGCCGGCGCTGCTCGGGACCATCGCCCAGCACCACCAGGGGCAGACCGGTGCGCCGGAAGGCCTCCACCACCACATCCACCCGCTTGTTGGGCACCAGCCGGCAGAGGCTGACGTAGACGTCGTCCCGGGGCTGGTCCCAGCGGAAGCGCTCCACCGCCACGGGGGGCGGCAGCACATGGGCGCGCCGGCGCCAGAAACAGCGGATGCGGCGGGCGGTGAAGCGGGAGTTGGCCACCAGGGCATCCACCCGGGCGCTACTGACCACATCCCACTGGCGCAGCTGGTGCAGCTGCAGCCGCACCAGGGGGCCGAGGGGCCCGCGGGCCAGGGCCGAGCGGGCCAGGTAGGTGTGCATCTGGTCCCAGGCGTAGCGGGCCGGGGTGTGCACATAGCTGACGTGCAGCTGGTCCGGACCGGTGAGCACCCCCTTGGCCACCAGGTGGCTGCTGCTGATCACCAGGGGGTGGCCGGACAGGTCGAGCTGCTCGATCGCCAGGGGCAGGAGCGGCAGATACTGCTGCACGTGGCTCACCCCCCAGGGCAGGCGCTGGATGAAGCTGGTGCGGATGCGGCGGCCGGTCAGCCAGCTGCCCGGGCGGGAACTCTCGCCATCCACCAGGGCGAAGAGGGACGGGGGGGTTCCCCGGCCGGCGAGCAGCCGGTCGAGCTCCACCACCACCTGCTCGGACCCACCCACCGAACGGGGGGTGAACCACTCGTGCACCAGGGCGACTGGGCTGGGAAAGGCCTCCATGGCAGGCACCGTAGGCGCCAGTATCACGAAAACTCTCAGCCGATTGCCCTGGCCGGGGTCTCTGCCGAAGCTAAGGCGACGACTGGGATGGCGAGAGCCGGGACACGATGGCGATCCGCGAGCTTCTCGAAGACGCCCTGCAGGAGCCTTCCATCGGGACAACACCCTGCTTCCGCTGGCATGCCACCTCCGTGGGGATTGCGGCCCTCTGGTGTGACGGCAAGCCGCCACCGGCGCCGCCCTTCGATGTGGCGCTCAAGGAAGGTCTGCAGGTGGGACTGGATCTGAGCCGCGAGGAGAGGGAGTTTCACCAGGTGAAATCCGGCCTCGTGCTGCTGTTCCATTCCTGAGGTCCCACGCCGGCCATGCCGGCGGCAAGCCGGCCTGGGAAAACGGAGAGGGTGGGATTCGAACCCACGGAAGGTTGCCCTTCAAACGATTTCGAGTCGTTCGCTTTCGACCACTCAGCCACCTCTCCACACCCCTGATGCCATCGCAGCAGGAACGCGCTCACTTTACGGAGCGGTCAGCGCGCCGCTGGTACCACTGGCCCGCCACCCCCGCGGCAGGGGCGCGCCGGCCGGCACGGCACCGCTGAGCCACACCCGGGGCGGGCCGCGCTCCAGCAGGGCCCGCTGCTCGGCGGGCCGGGGCCGGACCCCGAGCCACACACCCTCGCCGGCAGCCGGACGGTCCAGCCGCCAGGTGGTCAGCGCCTGGCGGTCAGGCAGCAGCAGCCAGCGGTGGCGCCCCAGCTGCAGGTGCAGGGCGTGGCTGTCCATGGCCAGGGCCTCCACCGCCAGCCCCCGGCTCGCCAGCCGCTGGCCGGCGGCCAAGGGCGCCGCCCCGCCCCCGTAGGCCAGCACCCGCCCGGCCTGGCGGCTCCAGCAATCCGGATCGTCAGCGGCCACCGGATCCAGCAGCAGGGTCCAGTCGAAGCGGGCCACCCCCAGGGCCTGGGCCAGCTGGCCGGCCTGGCGGCAGCTGAACCCGTCGGCGCGGGTGCTGACCAGGGCGGCGCGGCCCCGGTGTCGGGCCAGCAGCAGGTCGCGGGGGGGACCACCTTCCCCCTGGTGGACCAGCAGCAGCTGGTCGCCGCCCAGCAGCACCAGGTGGACCACCAGCACCCCGACCCCCAGGCCCGCCGCCAGCCCTCGAAGGCGCCGGCCCGTCCCGGGCAGCACCAGGCCCAGCAGGGCCAGGGTGAACAGGAGCACCAGCAGCGGCAGGGGCCGGCCGCTCTGCCACTGGGCCAGGGGCAGACCGGCGACCCCATCGGCAAGCAGGAGCAGCAGCTGGGCCAGCCAGCCCAGGGGCACCAGCAACGGGGCCAGCAGGGCGGGCACCAGCAGGGCCACGGCTGCCAGGGCCATCGCTCCGAGGGTGAGGGGCGTGAGCAGCGGGGCCGCCAGCAGGTTGGCCGGCACGGCGTAGAGGGGCACCACCCCGAAGTGGAGCAGCTGCAGGGGCAGGGTCCAGAGGCTCGCCGCCACCGGCACCGCCAGGGCCGGGGCCAGCCAGCGCCGCCACCAGCCCGCCGCCCCGGGGGGGCCACCGGGTGGCAACCCGGCCAGGGCCTGCTCCAGGGGCCGCGCCGTCAGCACCAGGCCGGCGGTGGCGGCGGCGCTCAGCTGGAAGCCCACGTCGTGCAGCCAGGCCGGCCGCAGCAGCAGCATCCCCGCCAGGCTCAGGCCCAGAATCCCCAGAGGGCGGCCGCGGCGACCGCTCTCCAGCAGCACCAGGGCGATGGCCCCCATCAGGACCGCCCGGATCACCGAGGGCTGGGGCCCCGCCAGCAGCAGGAACACCACCATCGCCCCGGCGCCAAGGGCCAGCCGCGCCCAGCGGCCGAGCTCCCGGCCGATGGCCAGCACCGCCCCCAGCAGGACCGTGAGGTGGAACCCCGAGGCCGCCAGGGCGTGGGACAGGCCGGCGACGCGGAAGTCGGCGCGCAACTCGGCGGGCAGGGGCACCACGGCACTGCCCAGCACCAGGGCCGCCAGCAGACCGCCCCGCTCCGGACCCGCCACGGCCACGAAGCGCTCGGCGATGCCGCGGCGCAGATCGGCGATCGGGGTGGCGGGCCGGCGGAGCACCTCCAGCCGCTCCACCGCCAGGCGGGTCCAGGCCCCCTGGCGGGCCAGGCGTTCCGCCGGCCCCGCCAGCAGGGGGTGGGGGGCCGGCCGGGGGCGGCGCAGCAGCCCCGTCACCCGCACCCCCCAGCCCTCCCGCAGCTCCGGACAGGTGGCGAAGCCCAGCTCGCTGCGGCCTCCCGCCGTCTGCAGCAGCACCCGGCAGGGACCCGGACTCGACGCCGCTGCCGCTGGGGCCGCCGCCACCGGGTCGGCCAGCAGACGGCCCTGCAGGATCACCGGTTGCGGCCCATCGCCACCGGCGAGCAGCCGCAGCGGATCGGCCGGTCCGGGCCGGAGCGGCCGCAGCTGGGCCTGGACCAGCACCACGGTCAGCAGCAGCAGCGGCAGCAGGGGGGAGCGGAGCATGCTCCAGGGTTCCCGCCGGCGGCCGCCGGCCCCCGGCGCCATCGACACCGGTGGCAACACCACGGGACAATCCCCTCGGCGGAACCCGGCGATCGGTGATGCAGCGGCAGAGATTCACGTGGCGGCCGTTGACCCTTGGACGGCAGATCGCCCTGCTGGCGCTGCTGTTCTGCCTCGGCCTTGGTCTTGGTCCTGGTCTTGGTCCTGGTCTTGGGACAGGGCTGGGGCTGGCCCTCGATCCGTCGAGTCCAGCCTGGGCCGGCGAGGGAGGCGCCACGGCGGCGGCCGCGCAGGGCTGCGCGACCACCCCTCTCTTCATCGGCCTCGATGGCCGCCGCGACCTGGAGATCCGCCGGGCCCCCGCCGCCCAGCGGCTCGACGACTACGTGCGCCGCGCCAATGCCCGCCTGCTGGAACTCGCCCAGGATCACACCGTCCAGCCGGGCCAGCTCGTGGTGCAGGACGAGGCCCCCTTCTCCCTGGTGGGCGTCAGGGAGCAGGACGGTCGTTTCTCGCCCGAACTGGCCGTGGGCGATCGCGCGGCGGCCTGCTTCGGGTTGACGCGGCAACAGCTGGCCGTGCGCTACCGGGACGGCATGCGGCGGGCGATCACCAGCTACCGGGGCAGTCACACCCTCGCGTCCTGGTTGAGGGGAACGGCCCTGGCGGCGCTGGTGCTGGGGTTCTACATCCTGTGGCTGCGGGTTCAGGGGGAGCTCAACAGGCGGGTCGAGCGGCACTTCGCCGAACGTCCCCGCTTCGTCATGCAGGAGCTCAGTCGCCTGGGCCTGGGCGGGTTCGTCGAGCTGGACCATGTGCGACAGCTCATGCAGTGGCTGCGCCAGGTGGTGCACTGGTCGCTGGTGCTGGTGATCAGCTACCTGCTGATTCCCCTGCTGCTGGGTTTCTTCCCACCCACCGAAGCCATCGCCGAAGGTCTGCGGGGACAGATCAGGACGGTGGTGCTGGGTTTCCTTGGCGGCATCGTGCAGGCGATCCCCAATCTCGTCTCGATCGGGGTGATCCTGGTCATCACCGTGCTGGCGATCCGGGCCAGCCAGTCCTGGTTCCGGGCCATCGACCACGGCCGGATCCGGTTGCCCGGCTTCTACCAGGAGTGGGCCCTGCCGACGGCCCGGCTGGTGGCGATCCTGCTCTGCCTGGCCGGCCTGGCGGCGGCCTTCCCGTACATCCCCGGCTCCGGCAGCAAGGTGTTCCAGGGGGCCGGACTGTTCATCGGCGCCCTGGCCGCCCTGGGCTCCAGCGCCATCGCCAGCAACATCATCAGCGGACTGATGCTCATCTACACCCGGGCGTTCCGGGAGGGCGACCGGGTGGAGATCAACGGGGTGGTGGGGGTGGTGCAGGACCGGGCCCTGCTGGTGACCCGCCTGCAGACGCCGCGCAACGAACTGGTGAGCATTCCCAATGCCAGCGTGATCGGCGCATCGGTGGTGAACTACAGCTTCTCCCGCCGGGAGATCAGCCAGCCGGTGGCGATCGCCACCACGATCACCATCGGCTACGACGTCCCCTGGCGCCAGGTGCAGGAGCTGATGCTGGCGGCGGCGCGGAGCGTGCCGGGCATCACCGACGAGATCGAGCCGTTCGTGCTCCAGACCTCCCTCAACGACTTCCACATCAGCTACGAGCTCAATGCCTTCGTGCGCGAGCCGGGCACCTACCGTCAGACCCTCTCGGAGGTGCTGGCGGCGCTTCAGGATCAGTTCGCCGCCGCCGATGTGGAGATCCTCTCCCCCGGCTACCACGCCATCCGCAACGGCAACCGGAGCACCGTGCCGAAGAGCGGCTGACGGATCCGGCCGGTACGGTCAGCCGGAGGGGGCCAGCTGGCGCTGCTGCCAGCGCAGGAACAGGGTGGTCACGATCACGGTGATCAGCACATAGGCGAGCAGGCCGGGGATCAGGCCCGCCAGCCCCTTGCCGTAGGAAAGGGCGAGCTGGGCCGCCAGTCCGGTGTTGCGCATGCCCGTCACCAGAGCCACGGTGCGCCGTTCCAGCGGGTCGGGTCCGGCCAGGGCGTAGCCGATCGCCAGGCTGAGCGCGCTGAGGACAGCCATCCCCGCCAGACCCACCAGGTTCTGCTGCAGGAAGGGCAGCAGCTGCCGGCCACTGAGCAGCAGCAGGGCCACCAGCATCACGATCAGCAGCACGGTGGCCAGGGCCCCGAGGGCCCGACTGCAGCGGCTTGCCAGCCCAGGCTGCCACTGTCCCAGCAGCACCCCGGCGACCACCGGCAGCACCTGCACCTTCAGCACCTGGCCCGCCACCTGGCCCGGACTGATCCCCCAGCCGGCCACCTCCCAGCCCCGCAGGCCGGCGGCGGCGCGGAAGATCACCTCCATGAGCGGAACCGTGACGATCGCCAGCAGCGCCGCGCCGATCTGCAGCCGGGCGGCCAGCTCGGCGGTGCCGCCACTGCTGCGCACCCGGAACAGGATCAGGGGGGCGCTGGGGCAGGCCAGCATCAGGGCCATCGCCACCCAGGCGGGCCGACTCAGCTGGCCATGGAGGGGCAGCAGCACCAGGGCCAGCCCGGCCAGGGGCACCAGCACGCCGGTGCCGAGCAGCACCCGCCAGAGGAAGGCGGGGCGATCCCGGAGCAGCAGGAATGGATACGGCTTCAGCCCCAGGCCCAGGCTGAACATCAATGTGACGATCGTGGTCGTGGCCAGAACGCCGGCGGCTTCGCGCATGGGAATCAACCGAGAGGGGAACCCATCACCAGCAGCACAAAGGCGAAGACACCGATGAGGGTGAGGGCCATCGCCGTGATGGTGCTGATCGAACGCTGATCGGCATAGAGAAAGTCGTCGCGCCGGATCAGCTTGAGCGTGCGCAGGTGCTGGCGGGTCGCCGCGGCCATCGCCAGGATGCCGACCAGCACGAAACCGATCGACACCAGCCGCACGCTCAGGCCGGCATGGGCGCTGCGGTCAAAACGGCTGCTGTTGATGGCACCGATGATCTTGTCGAGCCCGAAGCCGAAGCTGATCAGTGAGAGACAGGTGCGGATCCAGGCCATCAACGTGCGCTCAGCGGCCGCCCGGTTGCGCTCCTTGGCCAGTTCGTTGTTGAGGTTGGCCATCTAGGGCGAAAGGGATTCGGTGGTGGAACGCAGCTCACGCTGCTGGCGCTGGGCCTCCTCGAGCTTCATCTCCAGCTCCACTTCCCGGCCCAGGAAGACGTTGAGGAAGGTGCGGATCACGGCGATGACACCCAGCTGGATCAGGTTCTGGTTGGAGGGGGCGGTGGTGGTGGCGACGATGTCGGCGGCCAGCTGGAACTCCAGGGCCATCGACAGCCAGCTGCCGAAAGTGAGGCGGAGGCCGTTGAAGCGCCGGCTGATGGGTTCGCGGCGGTGGCGGCCGGGGCCCAGCCTCTGGCGCACGGCCTGGAGCAGGGTGGCCGCGAAGCCCAGCGCCACGCACACCAGCGAGACGCCCTCGAGCACGAAGCGCAGGCCGACGGCGAACCGATCGAGCCACTCCACCAGGGGAAGGGCCGGCATGGATCAGCTCCTCACGACGCAGCGGAAGCCCATGTGGCAGGTGGAGGTGTCGACGCCCTGGGCCATGCGCGCCGCGGGCCGGTAGCGGCGGCAGTAGCTGGGGGCGCACAGAAAGGAGCCACCCTTCACCACCTTGCGCGGCTGGTGACCGTGCTGGGAGCCAGGATCGATGCTGGCCTCCCGCTCCGCCCCGCGGGGGCTGTCGATGGTGCAGCAGCCGCCGGCCCCCTTGTGCGCCAGCACGGCGGCCGCATGGCCGCCGTACCAGTCGTCGGTCCACTCCCAGACGTTGCCGATCATGTCGAACAGGCCGTAGCCGTTCGGCGGGAAGGCCCCCACCGGGGAGGTGCGCTCCCAGCCGTCGAGGAGGCTGTTGTGGTGCGGGAAATCTCCCTGGAAGGTGTTGGCCATGGGCCGGCCGCCGGGGTGGAGCTCATCCCCCCAGGCGAACTCCCCCCCTCCCGGCCGCCACGGGCGGCCCGTTCCCACTCGGCCTCGCTGGGCAGCTGCTTGCCGGCCCAGGCGGCGTAGGCCGCCGCGTCCCCATGGGCCACGTGCACCACGGGGTGGTGCTCCCGAGTCCGGATGGAACTGCCGGGGCCCTCGGGATGGCGCCAGCTGGCCCCCGGCCGGTACTGCCACCAGCGATAGGGATCACCGGTGCCGATGGGCCCGGGCGGCGGCACGAACACGATCGAAGCCGGCGCCAGCCGTTCCGGCAGGGCTCCCGGATAGTCGGCCGGATCGGCCGGCCGTTCCGCCAGGGTGATGTGCCCCGTGGCCTTCACGAACTTCTGGAACTGGGCGTTGGTGACCGGGGTGCGGTCGATCCAGAAGCCCCCCAGCGTCACCCGATGGGCTGGGGCCTCCTCCGGGTAGTGGTGGTCGGAGCCCATCGCGAAGCTGCCCGGGGGAATCCAGACCATGTCCCGTGCCGGCGGGCGTCCCGGCCGGGGGGCCGGGGCGGATCGCGTCGGGGAGGGGGGGCGCTCCGGGGTCATGGCGGGGGCGGCGGCGGCGAGCCCCTCAGTGGCCGCCGCTGGCGGCGGCGGTCATCTTCTCGATCACATCCTCCAGGGAGAAGCTGGCCGCCTTCTGGCGGGGCGGAAAGTCCTGGAACGTGGCCAGGAACCGACCCGCGATCACCTGGGCGGGCACCAGGGCGAAGGCATGGTCGAGCATCCAGTCCCAGTAGGTGTTGGAGGTGATGTCGGCCCGCTCGTAGGGATCGGTGAGCAGGTTGAAGATCTTGGGCACCCGCAGCGGCGTGAAGGGCTCGGCCCAGACCTGCAGCGTGCCGGTGGCGCGCTGCTCCATGAACACGAACTTCCAGTTGTCGTAGCGCAGGCCGGTGAGGTCGCCGTCGTCGGAGAAATAGAAGAATTCCACCCGGGGGCTCCTGTCGCTCTGGCCGGTCCAGTAGTCGAGCATGTTGTAGCCATCCAGGTGGATCCGGAAGGTCTTGGAGCCCACCGTGTGGCCCTCCAGCAGCTTCTCCTTGATCTGTGGCTCCCCAGCGGCGGCCAGCAGGGTGGGCAGCCAGTCGAGATGGCTGACGATGCCCGTGTAGAGGGTGCCGGGGGCGATCTTGCCGGGCCAGCGCACCAGGGCCGGCACCCGGTAGGCCCCTTCCCAGTTGGAGTTCTTCTCGTTTCGGAACGGGGTCATGCCGGCATCGGGCCAGCTGTTCATGTGGGGCCCGTTGTCGGTGCTGTACATCACGATCGTGTCATCGGCGATGCCCAGCTCATCGAGCAGGTCGAGCATTTCGCCGATGCAGTTGTCGTGATAAATCATCACGTCGTGGTACTCCGACTGCCAGCGCCCCGCCTGGCCGATGTCCTGGGGACGGGCATGGGTGCGGAAGTGCATGTGGGTGGTGTTGAACCACACGAAGAAGGGCTCTCCGGAAGCGACGGCGTCACGGATGAAGCGCTTGGCCTCGGCGAGGAACTCCTCATCGCAGTTCTGCATCCGCTTCTTGGTGAGCGGGCCGGTGTTCTCGATGCGCTGGGTGCCATCACCGTTGGCCCAGGTGTGCAGCACACCGCGGGGGCCGAAGTTCTTCTGGAAATCGGGAAAGTCTTCCGGCTTGGGATAGTCGGGCAGCTCCGGCTCCTCCTCGGCGTTGAGGTGGTACAGGTTGCCGAAGAACTCATCGAAACCGTGCATCGTCGGCAGATGCTCGTCGCGGTCGCCGAAGTGGTTCTTGCCGAACTGGCCGGTGCGGTAGCCCAGCGGCTGCAGCAGCTCGGCAATGGTGGGATCCTCGGCGCGGTAACCCAGCTCGGCGCCCGGCAGCCCCACCTTGCTGAGGCCGGTGCGGAACACGCTCTGGCCGGAAATGAAGGCCGCCCGGCCGGCGGTGCAGCTCTGCTCGGCGTAGTAATGGATGAAGCGGCCGCCCTCGCTGGCGACCCGGTCGATGTTGGGGGTCTGGTACCCCATCAGACCGTCGCTGTAGCAGCTGAGGTTGCTCTGGCCGATGTCATCGCCCCAGAGGATGAGGATGTTGGGCTGGCCGTTGGGCATGGCGGGGAACACCCGGCGGGTGAGGGAGTGGGGTAGGAAGAGGGTTCTGGGACCCCTTGTCACGTGACGGTCGCCACGGATCCGGAGGACACGCCCCCAAAGGATGCACAGAGCCGAACGATCCGAACACTCAGAAAGTGCGGTTCCACTGCTCCCTTCTCCCGTTCCATCCAGGACATCGCCCGCTTGGAGAGGGTGCTCAACCCCCTGCTGCCCGTGCAGCTCACCCAGCTCGCCGGAGGTCTGCTGAGCAGTGAGCTCCTGGCGATCGACCTGGGTGCGCTCCAGGTCCTGCGGCTGCACTTCGATCGCCCCCTGCACGGGGGTGGGGCCAAACCCGCCGGCCGCCAGCTGATCGCCCTCGACCTGGAGGAGAGCCCGGGCCGCCCCGTGATCCGCTCCCACGGCCTGGAGCTGCCGGCCACGGCGTTCTTCGGCCTGGCCGCAGGCGGTGAGATCCACCTCACCACCCCCGAGCGCTGCACCCTGGCGGTGCTCAGCCTGGAGCGGGACCGGTTCCTGCAGTGGGCCCGGGAGCTGGGCGGGCCCGGGCTGGAGGAGCCACTGGAGGGTGTCAACTGGGAGGCGATCGATCCGCTGCGCTTCCAGGGGGTGAGGGCCTGCCTGCGCCGGATCTTCCGCCTGGCCGAGCGGTCGCCGGGCCTGCTGGCGGATCCGGCGATCCGCCGGCGGCTGGGCGGGGATCTGGTGCCCCTGCTGGTGGAGGCCCTGGTGCACCGCACCGGCCATGGCGAGCGGCTGGCCCGGCCGCCGGCCCGGATCGAGCTGGTGAAGGCTGCCCAGGCCTGGATGAGGGAGCATCCCCAGGAACCGATCAGCCTTGATGGGCTCTGCCGCCAGGTGGCGGCCGGTCGGCGCAGCCTGCTGCAGGGGTTCCGGGAGCACCTGGGGATGGGTCCGATGGCCTACCTCAAGGTCCGTCGCCTGCACGGCGTGCGGCAGGCCCTGCTGGCCGCCGATCCCCAGGCCACCACGATCGCCGAGCTGGCCGCTGCGTGGGGATTCATGAACGCGGGGCACTTCGCCCGCGATTACCGCAGCCTGTTCGGCGAACATCCCCGCACCAGCCACCGGACCTGAGCGTCCTGACCAACCCTCCCCACCCCATGAACGCGCGCACGCCCCGCCCGCTGCACGTCCTGGCCGGCCTGGCCCTGGTGCTGCCGGCCCTGGGGCCCTCGGCCAGCCTGGCCGACCCGACCCGGGGCCGGGCGCCGGAGGTCCCCTGGATCGGCCAGGAGCTGCGCCTGCCGCCACCGGCCCCTGCGGTGACGCCGGAGTTGGCGGCCGCACCAGAAACAGCCCCGGCGGAGACGGTGCCCGACCCCGCCTGGAGCGGCACCCTCGAGCTCTACGGCTTCGCACCGCTGCGCACCACCGGTTTCACCACGATCCGCGGACGGCAGGCCGACGTCGACCTGGGGCTGGGGCAGATCCTGGATGCCCTGCGCTTCAACGCCTCCGCCCGCGGCAGCATCGAGAAGGGCCGGCTGGGGCTCCAGGCCGATCTCTGGTATGTGAGCCTGGCCGACCAGACGGGACGTCTGGACCTGCCCAGCCGTCAGTTCCTGGGCGCGAGCGCCAGCGTGGGGCAGCAGCTGGGCGTCTACGATCTCGCCCTGCGCTGCCGGTTCGGCGAGCAGGAATCGGCCCTCGGCCGGCCAGGCGCTGTGACGGTGATTCCCTATGCGGGGGTGCGGCTGATCTCCGGCCAGCTGAGTCTGGCGGCCGGCGTCGAGGGGCCCTTCGGACGAACCCTGCTGGAGCCCACCCGCGACTTCCGGCGCACCTGGGTGCAGCCGCTGGTGGGCACCCAGGCCACGGTGTTCCTGTCGCCGCGGCTGCGGGCCTTCGCCCGCGGCGACATCGGCGGCTTCGGCCTGGCCGGCCAGCAGGACCTCAGCGGCAACGCCCAGGTGGGCCTGGGCTACGCCATCGGTGACAACACCGACCTGAACCTGTCCTGGCGCCTGATGGGCCTGACCTGGGACAACGGCGGCGACCCTGCCAACGCCTTTGCCACCTACCAGAACGGCATCGAGGTGGGCGTGAAGGTCTTCTTCGGCGGCGCCCCCAAGGGCCGGGCGGTGGCCGCCGCGCCGGCCAGCCAGGCCACGCCGCCGACACCCTGATCAGAGGAGCCCGGGCCTTCAGAAGCTCGGCAGCTTGAGCATCAGCTCACAGAGCTGGGGGCTGGGCAGCTCCTGACCCACCAGCGGAGCGACCAGGGCCGCCAGGGGCCGCAGCCGGCAGGGCCAGATGGCCCGCTCGGTGAGGCGGCCGGCCTGGAAGGCGCCCAGCACCAGCACCGCCACCAGCAGGGTGCGCTTCACGCCGGCGGGGCGTCCAGCAGGGGGAAGCCCAGGGCGCGGCGCTCCTCCAGCCAGGCTTCGGCCACCTGCCGCGCCAGGTGGCGGATGCGGCCGATGGTGGCGGTGCGCTCGGTCACCGAGATCACGCCGCGGGCCTCCAGCAGGTTGAAGGTGTGGCTGCACTTCAGCACGTGGTCGAGGGCCGGGGCCGGCAGCCCGGCCGCCACCAGATCGGCGGCCTCGGCCTCATGCAGGGCGAACAGCTGCAGCAGGCGTTCGGGGTTGGAGGCCTCGAAGTTGTAGGTGCACTGCCCCTTCTCGAACGGCAGCCAGATGTCGCCGTAGCTGCGCTCGCCGTTCCAGCGCAGGTCCCAGATGCTCTCCACATCCTGGAGGTACATCGCCAGCCGCTCCAGGCCGTAGGTGATCTCGATCGACACCGGCCGGCAGTCGAGGCCGCCGCACTGCTGGAAGTAGGTGAACTGGGTCACCTCCATGCCGTCGAGCCACACCTCCCAGCCCACGCCCCAGGCCCCGAGGGTCGGGGACTCCCAGTTGTCCTCCACGAAGCGGATGTCGTGGTCGGCGGCGTGGATGCCCAGGGTTTCGAGGGAGGCCAGGTAGGTCTCCTGGATGGCGTTCGGCGAGGGCTTGATCAGCACCTGGTACTGGAAGTAGTGCTGGGCCCGGTTGGGGTTGTCGCCGTAGCGGCCGTCGGTGGGGCGCCGGCAGGGCTCGGGGTAGGCCACCGCCCAGGGCTCCGGGCCGATCGCCCGCAGCACGGTGTGGGGGCTCATGGTGCCGGCGCCCTTTTCCGTGTCGTAGGGCTGGAGGATCAGGCAACCCTGGTCGGCCCAGAACCGGTTGAGGCTGGCGATGATGTCCTGGAAGAGCATGGTGCGCCGGTCGGGTACGGGCCAGGACGGCAGGGAAGACGGCTTGATGCTGCCAGATCGGTGATCAGCGATCAGGGCGGCCAGGCCGCCGCAGGGGCCCTCAGGCCTGCAGCTCCAGCAACCCCATCAGGCCGCCGGCAAGGGGACGGTGGCGGGCCACGGCGAAGCCGGCGGCATGGGCCAGTTCCTCCTGGGCCGCTCCGGTGGGGAAGCGGGCCAGGCTCTCCTCCAGCCAGGCGTACTGCTCTGGCAGGCCCACGGCGCGGGCGGCGGGCACCACCAGGCGGCGCAGGTAGAAGCGCTGGAAAGCCGCCTGGGCTGAAGCGGGGTCGGGCCGGTTGAAATCCAGCACCGCCGCCCGCCCGCCGGGCCGCAGCAGGCGCCGCAGCTCCACCAGGCCCGCGGCGGGATCGGCCAGGTTGCGCAGGCCGTAGGCCATCACCGCCCCGTCCGCCCAGCTATCGGCCAGGCCGGTGGCCAGGGCATCGCCTTGCCGCCACTCCAGGGGCAGCCAGGGCTGGAGCGCCGCCCGGTGCTCGGCGATGGCCAGCGGGGCGGCGGCCGCATCCAGGCCCAGCACCTGCCCGCCGGGCCTGACCCGGGAGGCCAGCAGCAGGGCCAGGTCGCCGGTGCCGCAGCAGAGGTCGAGCAGGCGCTGGCCAGGGCGGGGGCGCAGCCAGAGGAGGGCCTGTCGCTTCCAGAGCCGGTGCAGCCCCAGGCTGAGCAGATCGTTCAGCTGGTCGTAACGGGGCGCGATGGTGTCGAACAGATCGCTGATCTGCCGGGGATCAACGGTGGCCAAAACGGAGCGGAACGGGGGACGGCGGAATCGGGCCTCAGCCCTCGCCCTGCAGGGTCAGGGAGTCGTCCCAGGGCAGCACGATCGCATCCAGGCTGACGCCGGAGAGCTCCGGCTCGGGGGCCGCCAGACCACGGGCCTCCAGCCGCACCGGGCTGGTGAAGGTGAGCACCATCACGGTGGCCAGGCCCACCGCCGCCGAGCAGACCATGCAGCCGGCGAGCATCAGGGAGAACTCGCGGCGGTCGGTGGCGGCCTGCATCAGCTGGAGGGCCCAGGCCACCAGCGCGATCACCACCACCACCACCACGAGCGCGATCACGGTGACCAGGGGCGTCGGCAGCAGCAGGAAGGCGTTCACCGATGCACCACGAACCACGAACGTTTCCCAATGTTACGGCGAGTGAAGCAAGCGGTGCGATCGCCGCGGCCCCGGGCTGCTCAACCCGCCGCCAGGCTCGTCAGCAGGGGCCGCAGCGGCAGGCCGCGGCGCAGCAGGTCGGTCTTGATCTCCTCGACGGTGAGCACCCCGTCATGGAGCAGGGAGGCCAGCAGGGCGGCCGAGGCGCCGGCGACCTCAAGGGCCTCGGCGATGTGATCGATGCAGCCGGCACCTCCGGAGGCGATCACCGGCACCTCCACCGCCTCGACCACCGCCCGGGTCAGGGCGAGATCGTATCCCGCCTGGGTGCCGTCGCCGTCCATGGAGGTGAGCAGGATCTCCCCGGCCCCGAGCGCCACCACCCGACGGGCCCAGGCCACCGCATCGAGGCCGGTGTTCTCCCGCCCCCCCTTGACGAACACATCCCAGCCGGGGGCTTCCCCGTCGGGGCAAGGCCGGCGGCGGGCATCAATGGCCACCACGATGCACTGGCAGCCGAAGCGGTCGGCGCCGGCCGTCACCAGCTCGGGGGTGCGGACCGCCGAGGAATTGAGACTCACCTTGTCGGCGCCGGCCCGCAGCAGCTCGGTGATGCCCTCGACGCTGACGATGCCGCCACCCACCGTGAAGGGGATCGTCACCGCCTCGGCGGTGCGGCGCACCATGTCGACGAGGGTGGCGCGGCCCTGGTGGCTGGCGGCGATGTCGAGGAAGACGAGCTCGTCGGCACCGGAAGCGCTGTAGCGACAGGCCAGTTCCACCGGGTCGCCGGCGTCGCGCAGCCCGACGAAATTCACCCCCTTCACCACCCTGCCGTCGGCCACGTCGAGACAGGGGATGATCCGCTTGGCTACCACGGGTTCGCTGTTAGGGTTGCGCGACTTTCTAATCGCGCCGGACATGGCCCAGGCTGGCATCACCATCGGTTCGAAGGTGCGGGTCACCCGCGTGCGCGATCGGATTCCGGCCGATCTGGTGGCCGCCCTCAAGGCCGATGCCACCGGCACGGTGAAGGATTTCCGTGTCACCGACGGCACCGGGATCGGTGTGGTGGTGGAGCTCAGCGGCGGAACCACCACCTGGTTCTTCGACGACGAGATCACCCCTGCCTGAGACGGCCCAACCCATGAGCCAGAGCCCCGAACCCAGCGCCGGCTCCCCAGGCGTCTCCGGTGGCGCCCGTCAGCTGCTCGGGATGAAGGGTGCCGCCGGCACCTCCAACATCTGGAAGATCCGGCTGCAGCTGATGAAGCCCGTCACCTGGATTCCCCTCATCTGGGGAGTCATCTGCGGCGCGGCAGCCTCCGGGAATTTCCACTGGACCCTGCCTGAAGTGGGGGCCTCCGTGGCCTGCATGCTGATGAGCGGTCCGCTGCTGGCCGGCTACACCCAGACCATCAACGACTACTACGACCGCGAGATCGACGCGATCAACGAGCCCTACCGGCCGATCCCGTCCGGGGCCATTCCCCTGGGCCAGGTGCGTCTCCAGATCGTGGTGCTGCTGCTGGCCGGGCTGGCCGTGGCCTGGGGTCTGGATGTCTGGGCTGGCCACAGCACCCCGGTGCTGCTGCTGCTGGCCCTGGGCGGCTCGTTCGTGAGCTACATCTATTCGGCGCCACCGCTGAAGCTCAAGCAGAACGGCTGGCTCGGCAACTACGCCCTCGGCGCCAGCTACATCGCCCTGCCCTGGTGGGCCGGCCAGGCCCTGTTCGGCCAGCTCACCTGGACCACGGCCCTGCTCACCCTGGCCTACAGCCTGGCGGGGCTCGGCATCGCCGTCGTCAACGACTTCAAGAGCGTCGAAGGGGACAGGGCCCTGGGGCTGCAATCGCTGCCGGTGGTGTTCGGCGTCCAGCGGGCCAGCTGGATCAGCGCCGGCATGATCGACCTTTTTCAGCTGGCGATGGTGGCGGTGCTGATCGCCATCGGCCAGCACTTCGCCGCCGTGCTCCTGGTGCTGCTGATCATCCCCCAGATCACCTTCCAGGACATCTGGCTGCTGCGTGATCCCGTCGCCTTCGATGTGAAGTACCAGGCCAGCGCCCAGCCGTTCCTCGTGCTGGGGATGCTTGTCACCGCCTTGGCGATCGGCCACAGTGACCTCACCCCTATCGCTGCGCTGACGGCACCGCTGCCATGACCAGGGTGGGCCTGTCCACGGCCACCACCGGCCCGCGGCAGCCCGGTGAGCCTCCGCCCAGCCGCCCATCCCGACGCTCCGGCTGGCGCCTGCTCGCCCCGGCCGTCGCGGCCACCGCCGTGGGCGGGCTCGTTGCCCTGGGGCAGACGACCGTGGTGCGCGCCCTCGACGGGATGCTGCCCGATGCGGCCCGCATCACCAGCTTCAACCGGCCGGGGACGATCACGATCCTCTCCTCCGACGGCCAGGTGGTGCTCAAGAAGGGGCCGGCCACCCGGGAGAAACTGCCCGCCGGCAAGATGCCGCTGCTGATCCAGCGCGCCTTCGTGGCCGCCGAGGACCGGCGCTTCTACCAGCACGACGGCATCGACCTGTTCGGCATCAGCCGCGCCGTGCTGCGCAACGTCCAGCAGGGGGCCGTGGAGGAGGGCGCCAGCACGATCACCCAGCAGCTGGCGCGCACCGTGTTCCTGAGCCAGGACCGCACGATCATGCGGAAGCTCAAGGAAGCGGCCCTGGCCGGAAAGATCGAGCGCCAGCTGAGCAAGGACCAGATCCTCGAGCAGTACCTCAACTACGTGTACCTGGGCTCCAGCGCCTACGGGGTCTCCGATGCGGCCTGGATCTACTTCTCCAAGCGTCCCGACCAGCTCACCCTGCCGGAGGCCGCCCTGATCGCCGGCCTGCCGCCGGCCCCTTCGGTGTATTCGCCGCTGGTGAATCCGGAGGTGGCGCTGCGGCGGCGCTCGATCGTGCTGCAGCGCATGCGGGAGGCGGGCTTCATCGACGATGAACAGCTGCAGCGGGCCGACGCCGCCCCCCTGGCGCTGAAGCCGGCGGAACCGAAGTTCTTCTTCAACCCGGCTCCCTGGTACACCAGCTGGCTGGAGCAGGAACTGCCCAAGGTGCTCAGCAAGGAGCAGCTGGAGGTGGGCGGGCTGACGATCCGCAGCGGCCTGAATGCGGCCTGGCAGGCGGAGGCCCAGAAAACGATCGACTCCTACGCCACCGGCAGCATGGAGGGGGCCCTGGTGGCCATGGAACCCGGCACCGGGCTGGTGCGGGCGATGGTGGGCGGCAAGGACTGGGAGAAGACCCAGTTCAACCGGGCCTCCCAGGCACTGCGTTCCCCGGGCTCCACCTTCAAGCTGTTCGTCTACCTGACGGCCCTCAAGCTGGGGATGAAGCCGGAGGACACGGTGCTGGATTCGGCCCGCTGCTTCGGCAGCTACTGCCCCAAGAACTTCGGCAACCGCTACATGGGCCGGGTGAGCCTGGCCACGGCCCTGCAGAACTCCCTCAACATCGTGGCGGTGGGGCTGCTGCAGAAACTGGGCTACGACCCGGTGATCGCCACCGCCAAGAGCCTCGGCATCCACCGGGAGCTGGGCCGCTACCTGTCGATGGCGATCGGGGCCAACGAGCAGACGGTGCTCGACATGACCGCCGCCTATGCGGCGCTGGTGAACCGCGGCGTGTACATCCAGCCGCTGGCCTTCGAGGAGATCTACGGGCCGGAGGGGGAACTGCTGTGGTCTCGCCGGGCCAACGGCCCCCGCGGCACCCGGGCGGTGAGCAGCGACATCGCCGATGCGATGGTCTGGATGCTGCAGCAGGTGGTGCGGGGCGGCACCGGCGGCGGCGCCGCCCTGGCCGACCGGGCGGTGGCCGGCAAGACGGGCACCTCCGAGGGGGGTCGGGACCTCTGGTTCATCGGCTCCATCCCCCAGCTCACCACCGGGGTCTGGCTGGGGTACGACAACAACCGGGAGACGGGCACCACCAGCGTGCTGGCCACCTACGCCTGGCGGACCTTCATGGAACCGGTCACCAAGGGGATGCCGGTGAAGGCGTTCCCCCCCAAGCCGACACTCACCGGCACCTTCAAACCGGTGCCGGGCAAGCGGACCACCGAGCGCGATGCCCGGCCCCAGGACAGCGGCAGCCGCGAAACCCCGAGCTGGCAGGCGCCGGATCAGGAGCCCAGCCGCATCACCCCCCCCGACCGGGAGCCCCCCACCGAGCAGCCGCCCTCCCAGGCCGATCCGACCCAGACGGCACCCCCGAACAATCCCGTCGCCGCCCCCCGCTCCCGCGATGCGGCCATTCCCCCGCCCCCACCGCCGGAACCCGCCGCCCCCCTGCCGCCACCGCCGCCCGTCGCCGCCCCGCCGCCACCGCCCTAGGCGGTGTCCGGCCCCCGCAGCAGGGCGGCGTAGAAGCCGTCGCCGCCGCCGCACTCCGCCGTGGCCGGTTTGGGCCACCACTGACGTTCCTCCAGCAGGGTCCAGTCCGGATGGGCCGCCAGCAACGCGGCGATCAGGGCGCCGTTCTCGCGCGGTTCCACCGTGCAGGTGGCATAGAGGAGCCGGCCACCGGGGGCCAGCAGCGGCAGCATCACCTCCAGCAACTGACGCTGCAGGATCACCAGCCCGTCGATGGCGTCGGGGGTGATCCGCCAGCGGGCATCGGGGTGGCGGGCCAGGGTGCCGAGTCCGGAGCAGGGGGCATCCAGCAGGATCCGCTCGAAATGGCCTCGCCAGTGGGGCTTCAGCTCCCCGAGGCCGGTGGCGTCGGCGGCCAGGGAACGGATCGTGGTGAGCCCCAGCCGCTCGGCGTTGCGGTCCACGCGCCGCAGCCGGGCTTCGGAGCGATCCAGGGCCCACACCTCGCCCCGGTCACCGATCAGCTCGGCCAGGTGGGTGCTCTTGCCCCCCGGGGCGGCGCAGGCATCGAGGATCCGCTGGCCGGGCCTCGGGTCGAGCAGGGGGGCGATGGCCTGGGCGCTGCGGTCCTGCACGCACCAGAGCCCCTCGCCGTAGCCCGGCAGCTCGCGGGGGTCCCCCACCCGCTCCAGCAGGGTGAGGCCATGGGGGGCCCCGGGCAGGGCGAGGGCGGCCACGCCGGCGTCGGTGAAACGCGCCAGCAGGGCCTCCCGGCTGGTGCGCAGGGCATTGACGCGCAGGTCGAGGGGCGGCACCGCGTTGCAGGCCAGGGCGAAGGCCTCGGCCCGCTCCGGCGGCAGCCAGTCGAGCAGCCCGGCGCTGAGCCAGGACGGCAGGGAGCGGCGCAGGGCCAGGGCGGCGGCGGGGTCGGCCGGCAGTGCCAGCCCGTCCCAGGGCTCCAGGCAGGCTCCGCCGCCGGGCTGCCGCTCCCGCCGCCGCAGCAGGGTGCGCAGCAGGCCGTTCACCACCGGCGCCAGCCGACCCAGGCCGGCGCGCTTGGCCAGGGCCACCGTGGTGCTCACCGCCGCCGCCGCCGGCACCCGGTCGCTGAACAGCAGCTGGTAGAGCCCCACGTGCAGCAGCCAGCGCAGGGCCGGGGGCTGACGCTGGGCGCTCACCTTGCCGAGGGCATCGATCCAGCCGTCGAGCAGGAGCCGCTGGCGGATGGCCCCGTAGGCGATCTCGGTGGCCAGGGCGCGGTCGGCCGGCGACAGGCCACCGCCGCCGCGGGCCAGGGAGGCCAGCTCCCGCTCCAGGGCCGCGTCGGCGTAGGCCCCGGCCGCGACCGCCTGCAGCACCTGCCAGGCCAGCTGCCGGGAGGCCAGGCCGGGGACGACGTCGCTGGCGTGAATCGGCGGGCTCCCGGGAGGAATCAATCCTTTGTACAGGACCGCAGGGGTGGGCACGGGGGCTCAGGGGGCCAGGCGTCCCCGGCCTCCGGCAGCAGCGCGGCGGGCGGATGCCAGCGGTGCCGGGCCAGGGGCAGGCGACCGTCGGGGGCCACGGCGATCCCCTCGGCCAGCAGCAGCTCCCGCTGCATCCAGTCGCTGCCCTCGCGGCCGGGGCTCATGGCGATCCGCCCCTGGGCATTCACCACCCGCTGCCAGGGGACCTCGGAGGGCAGGGGCAGGCGCCGCAGGGCCCAGCCCACCTGGCGGGCGCAGCCCCAGGCCCCGATCAGCTCGGCGACCTGGCCGTAGGTGGCCAGCTGCCCGGCGGGGATGAGGGCCACCATCGCGTAGACGCGCTGGTCGAAGGAAAGCGGCGCGGCGGGAGTGGCGGCTTCTGAAGGATGGGAGGACACGGCTTGCCGAAGCATGGAGCACAGACTAGTCGCCGTGGAATCCGGACTACGGACCCGTGGAACTCATCAGGCAACTTGATGTCACCCGAATCACAGTAAGGAATGCGGGCAAAGACAGGGGGCCTGAGTTCAACGACATACATTGCATCTGTCCACTCCTGGCAACGTTCGGCAGACGGCAGTTGTCAGCTCACTGTCTGGAATCCAACGATCATGCTTGTTTCCACTTTCGAGCTCCTCTTCAAGGCCACCACACCGGCCAACCCACCTCTGGTGCGCGTCCCCGGGGCAGCACGGGGAATCCTTCAGGGCTACTTTCTGACGATTGCGAACACGTCAACGACGACATTGACATTCCTGCTGACCTTCAATGCCACCACGCCCGCCCTCAATCTGGCGCAGACCGTTCAGGCCACCGACGTGACGGGAGGCAATTCCTTCGGCGATCTCACCCCAACCGCCGATCCCAATCGCTTCACCCTGAGCGTGAGGGTTCCAGGCAGGGACACCGCCCTGGTGATTCTTCAACCCGATGTGACGTTGGCGAATCTGCCTGACTCGGTGGAGTTCCGCGGCTTCGTGGAGATCGAGATCACCACCCGCACCTTCCAAGGGCAGACCTTCGATGTGCTGCTGACACCAGAGCACCGCGGCACGTTCCTGCCCAACAACTTCTCCTTCGTGCCCCCACCCCTGCCAGTCGCCAACAACAACGGCAGGGACTTCGACCAGTTGATCGTGGCCTTGCCCACGGCCACCGGCAGTGCGCTGTTCCGCCTGCCATCACCGGTGCGGGACCTCAAGCCCCTGATCGACAACACGAATCCGATTCCCTTCCCCGGACGCCCCCTGCCGTCCCTGCCGGAGGTGCTGCCGGGACCGGTGCCGCCCGGGCCGGTGCCGCCGATCGCCGGTGCGGGAACGGATCCTGAACTGAGGGCCACGCTGGCGCGTCTCCAGGACGGTCTGAGCCTGATGGCCCGCACCATCGATTCGCTCGCGGGTGAATCGGCCGGGGGCGATTCCTTCGTCTCCCCGGAACCCTGACGGGCCTGCGCGTCATCCTGGCGAGCGCGCACGACGGCGACGCTCGCCGCCTGCAGGCGGCCTGGGCCCCCCAGGCCGTTCTGCTGACCCCGCGCGACCTTTCCCAGCCGGGGTGGCATCTGGTGGTGGAGGAGACCGGGGAAGGGCGCTGGGCCTGTCAGGGGGTGGACCGGCCTGATGCCGCGATCACCGCGGTGCTGACGCGGCTGGTGCAGGTGGATCCGCTGGAACTCACCTGGATCCAGTCCCCCCGACGGCAGTTCGTTGCCGCCGAGATGACCGCCTTCCTGCTGGCCTGGCTGGAGGGGCTGGGCTGTCCGGTGATCGATCGGCCCAGTCCAGGCTGCCTCTGTGGCCGCAACTGGGGCTGGTCCCACTGGGCCGCCCACGCCTCCGGGCTCGGCATTCCCGTGCGGGACCAGGGCCCCGATCCAGGCAGAACCCGGCTCGTGACGATGGTCGGCGACACGGTGATCGGTGCAGGGGCTGACGAGGAGGCGGCCTGGGCGCGCCGGCTCGGTGCGGGGGCCGGGCAGGAGATGGCCAGTTTCCGCTTCCAGGGCGAGGGGCCGGCACGGGCGCTCGTGCAGGCGCGGGTGGGACTGGACAGAGTGGGCGCGGCGGAACTGGACGCGCTCGATCGGCTGCTGGAGCAGCGGCTGGAGGCCGGATGAGCGTGCTGTTGCTGGGGGCGGTGAACGATCCGGTCCTGCAGGGGGTGGCGGAGGCCCTGCGCCGCCGGGGTGTGGCGCCGCGGATCGGCCCCTGGAGCGCGGGACTCCGGCCCGCGGACCTGCGGCGCTGGCAGGCGGAGATCAGCGCGGTGCTGGTGCGGCCCACCGGTGCGGCGGCGGGCCTCGACCCCGTGGCCGAACATGCCCTGCAGAGCTGGCTGGATCTGACACCGGCCCTCGTCCTGAACCGCCCCGCGGCGGCGGCGATCTGCGCCTCGAAGCCCGCCCAGCTGCGCTGGCTGCGGCGCTGGGGCTGGGAGGTGCCGCCCACCCTGGTCACCACCTCGGCCGAAGAGGCCCTGGCCTTCCGCGAGCGGCACGGGGAGGTGATCGTGAAGGCCGTCGGCAGCAGCCGCAGCCGGGTGCGTCGCTTCGACGGGGAGAGCGACCCGCGGCTGGCGCTGCTGTCCTGGTGTCCGACCCAGTTCCAGCGGCGGATCGTGGGCGTCGACCACCGGGTCCACGTGGTGGGGGAGCGGGTCTTCGGCTGCCGGATCGAGAGCGAGGCGGTCGACTACCGCCTGCCGGCGTCCGGCTGCGCGGCGCCGCGGCTGATGCCGCAGCCGCTGCCGGAGGAGGTCGCGCAGCGCTGCCGCCAGACCTGCCGGCAGATGGGGCTGGGGCTGGCCGGCATCGACCTGCGGCTGACGCCGGACGGGCGCTGGGTGATCTTCGAGGTGAACGCCATGCCGGGGTTCACGGTCTTCGAGACCGGGACCGAGGGCACGGGTGAGGCACCGATCAGCGATGCGGTGGCGGAGCTGCTGACGGCGCAGGTGCTGAAGTGATGGTCCGCCGCTGTGCACCGATGCCGCTGCTGCCCCGTCGTTTCGAGCGCCTGCGCGCGGTGCTCGATCGCCGCATGGGGGATCTGACGCTGCTGCTGGAGCATGTGGACAAGCCCCACAACCTCTCGGCGATCCTGCGCAGCTGCGATGCGGTGGGGGTGCTCGAAGCCCACGCCGTCAGCCTCCCGGGGCGGACGCCCACCTTCAACAGCACGGCCCTGGGCAGCCAGAAGTGGGTGGCGCTGCACCGGCACGGGTGCAGCGGCGACGCCATCGCCCGGCTCAGGGCCGGCGGCTTCCGGCTCTACGGCACCCACCTGGGGGCGCAGGCTGTCGACTACCGCGACTGTGACTTCACCGGGCCCACGGCCTTCGTGCTGGGGGCGGAGAAGTGGGGGTTGAGCGAGGAGACGGCCGCGGCGATCGACCAGGCGATCGCGATTCCCATGGTGGGCATGGTGCAGTCGCTCAACGTGTCGGTGGCGACCGCGATCCTGCTGTTCGAGGCGCTGCGGCAGCGGCAGGCAAAGGGCTGCCTGCCGACCCGGGGCGAAGGGCTGCCGCCGGAGCAGTACGCCCGGCTGCTGTTCGAGTGGGCCTACCCGGAGGTGGCCGCCTGGTGCCGGCGCGAGGGGCGCCCCTACCCGGCCCTCAGCCCCGAAGGCGCCATCCTCGAGGAGCTTCCCCGGACCGTGCGACTTCGCTGTTGAGGGGGCCGCCATCGAAGCGGGAGGCGCTCGGCAGCCAGAAGGTGAGCGCGAGGGCCAGGATCTCCAGCAGCAGCTGGCGGCCGCCGAGCAGCACCACCACCACCGCCACGAAGGACAGGAACTTCTGGAAGACACTCCAGACATCGTCGGGCGTGTTGCCCGCCTTCTGCCAGAGGGCCACGGCCAGGGCCAGCAGGGCCAGATCCAACCACCAGGGCATCGCCGGAACCACGCTTCCCTGAAACGCTACCCCAGGCATTCGGTGCCGGCCCGGAGGCGTTCAGTCGCGCGCACCGGCCGGAACGCCGCTCAGCCAGTTCTCCAGACCCTCGCCCAAGAAGGACAGGCCGAGCACCAGGACGAACATGGCCAGCCCGGGGAACAGGGCGGTCCACCAGATGCCGGTGGGCAGGGCGGTCAGGGCCTGCTGCAGGTCGCTGCCCCACTCGGGGATCGTCTCCGGCAGGCCGAGGCCGAGGAACCCCAGACCCCCGAGCACCAGAACCGCGTCGGCGGCATTGAGGGTGAGCAGCACCGGCACGGAGGTGATCACGTTGCGGAACAGGTAGCGGCGCAGGATCCAGGCGGGGCCGGCCCCCAGGGAGCGGGCCGCCTCGATGAACAGCTCCGCCTTCACCTGGGCCGACTGGTTGCGCACCACCCGGAAGTACTGGGGCACGTAGACCACGCAGAGGGCGGCGGCGGCATTGGGCAGGCCCCGGCCCAGCAGGAAGGCGAGCACGACGGAGAGCAGCAGCACCGGCAGGGTGTAGAGGGTGTCCATCACCAGCACCAGCAGGCGGTCGACTCCGCCGCCGAGGTAGCCGCTCACCATCCCGAGGGGAACGCCGATGGCCAGGGCCAGCACCAGGGCGCTCAGCACCACCTGCAGGGCGACGCTGCTGCCGGAGAGCGTGCGCACGCAGACGTCACGGCCGAGGCGATCGGTGCCGCACCAGTGGCCGAAGGAGGGCGGCGCGTAGATCGGATTCTCCAGGCCCGCATTGGGATCGCTCAGCAGACCCCCGTGCACCAGCAGCGGGGTGGCCAGGGCGATCAGCCCGTAGACGACCACGATCACCAGGCCCCAGCGCGCCATGCGCTGCGCCAGGGTGGAACCACCGACTCCGGGGGGCGGTCCAATCCGGTCGGCCTTACCAGTGGACTTCCGTATCACAAGTTGACAGTCACGGCCAGGATTCGTGCGTATCTGCGCTGAAACAGACGCGGATCAGGTTCGCCAGAAGAGTAACCTCAGGGGTTGCCGATATGGCGACTGCGGGATCAGCGAGGCTGCCTTCCGTGGCCGCCGATCCGTGGGGCGGCCATCGTTGGCGGCCATGAAATCCGGCGGAATTTATGCCTCTGAAGGCGCGGGCGTCAAGCTGGGCCGCGGTTCCCGCTTCGGTCCGTACTCACCGGATCAACCGGAAGCTGGCAGCCAAGCAATGGATTTCCACCGAGTTGCAAGAGAGCCTGCAGGTGCGCTTGCAGGTGAATTCTCACGCTGGTATAATGTGCATCATATGCGCCACTCAACTCCAGAGTGCTGACTTCCATCGTGGCCGAGCGTCGTTCAGCCTTCCCGATCAGATGACCAGCGCCCGCCTCCTGATCGTCGACGACGACCCTGAAATGCGCGGCTTCCTCACCTCCGAGCTGGCGGTCGAGGGTTACGAGTGTGAAGAAGCGGCCTGCGGCCAGCAGGCCCTGGGCCGGATCCGCAGCCAGACCTGGGATCTGGTGCTCCTCGACTGGAACCTGCCCGATTTCAGTGGTGTCGAGGTGTGCCGGCGCATGCGCAAGGGCGGCATCTCCACCCCCGTGCTGATGCTCACCGCCCGGGATGAGGTTCAGCAACGGGTCGAAGCGCTCGATTCCGGCGCCGACGACTACCTGATCAAGCCGTTCTCGATCGAGGAACTGCTGGCCCGGGTGCGGGCCCGTCTGCGTCGCAGCGGCATCGATGAGCAGGAAGGCGGTGTGCTGCGGATGGCCGATCTGGAGGTGAATCCCGCCAGCCGGGAAGTGGCGCGGGGCGGTGAGTCGATTCACCTCACCGCCAAGGAGTTCGATCTGCTGATGCATCTGCTGCGCCACCCCAATCAGGTGCAGGAGCGGCGCGCCATCCTCGATGCCCTCTGGGGTGAAAACTGGCTGGGCGACGACAACCTCCTGGATGTCTACGTCCGCTACCTGCGCCGCAAGCTCGAGCCGGCCGGCCAGCCCACCCTGATCCAGACGGTGCGCGGTGTCGGCTTCATGCTGAAGGAAGGGCCGCCCCGCTGAGAATGGCGGAGGCCCCATCCAAGTCGCGGCTGCTGGTTGTCGAGGATGACCAGCGGATGCGCACGTTCCTGGCCGGGGAACTCAACTGCGAAGGCTACGACGTCACCGAAGCCGAAGACGGCCAGGGGGCGCTGATGCACCTGAGGGACGCCTGCACCGATCTGGTGCTGCTCGACTGGACCCTGCCCGATTTCAGCGGCGTCGAGATCTGCCGAAGGCTGCGCTCCAGCGGTGACATCACCCCCGTGCTGATGCTCACCTGCCACGACGACATCCGCGACCGGGTTGAGGCGCTCGATTCCGGGGCTGATGACTACATCCTCAAACCCTTCTCGATCGAGGAGTTGCTGGCCCGCATCCGCGCCCAGCTGCGCCGCACCGCCTACTGGCGCGGTGTGGCCGAATCCGATCTGCTGCGTTGCGCCGACCTCTCCGTGAACACCGCCACCCGGGAGGTGATGCGGGCGGGCCAGGCGATTTCCCTCTCCGTGCGCGAGTACGACCTGCTCCTCTGCCTGCTGCGCGGCACCGGCCGAGTGGTGGAACGGGAGGAGATCCTGCGCGAGGTGTGGGGCGAAAACCACTTCGGCGACGAAAACCTGCTGGGCGTCTACATCCGTTATCTGCGCCGCAAGCTCGAACCGGAGGGGCTTCCCACCCTCATCCAGACGGTGCGCGGCGTGGGCTTCATGCTCCGTGAAGGGGAGCCGCGCCCATGAGGCGCAGCTGGAAATCGGCTCCCCCCTCCGGCCCATCCGCCACCGTCACGCTCCCCCCCATCGCCTCCATCAGGGCCCTCACCACCGCCAGACCCACGCCGCTGCCGGGAATGGCGCCGGTGTGGCGACCCCGGCCGAAACGCTCGAAGATCAGCGTCTTCTCCCGGTCAGGCACACCGGGGCCGGTATCGATCACGTGCACCACCACCCGATCAAGGCTGGCATCAAGGCGCAGCTGAATCGGGCCACCGCCTGGATCGTATTTCTGGGCGTTCTCGATCAGGTTGCCCAGGCACTGCTCGAAGCGATCGGCATCACCGAGCGCGAAGGTGCGTGCCCCCTGGGTGGCCCCTGGGCAGATCCGCAGCCGGCCGTGGCAGCGCGAGCGCAGCCGCTCGGCCACCTGCTCGATCGCCTGGGCCACATCAAACGGCTCGAAGGGCATCAAGGTGCGGTTGGCATCGATGCGGGTGAGGGCCAGCAGATCCGTCACCAGCTTCCCCATCCGGCCCGCCTCCTCCTCGATCAGCGCCAGCTGGCCGGCCTCCTCCTCCGTGAGCCCGTGGGAGCGTCGCCGCAGGCGCCCGGCGTAGTTGCGGATCAGGCTGATGGGGGTGCGCAGTTCGTGGCTCACCCCATTGGCGAAGCCCCGCTGGCGCTCCCAGGAGGCGGAGAGACGATCCAGCAGATCGTTGAAGGCCACCGCGATCGGTGCGAGCTCCCGGGGCTGGGCGCCCACGAGCACCCGCTGGCTGTCGAGGGTGTCGGAACTGATCGCCTGCATGCGCAGCCCGAGATCATGGAGGGGGGCCAGGCCCCGCACCAGCACCGGCCGCAGCAGCAACCCCGTGAACAGTGTGGCCAGACCGGCGGCCACGATCAGAAGGGTCAGCAGCAGCCGCTGCTGGGCCAGCTTGTGGGTGATGTCCTCCAGGAAGCGGAGGCGCACCGTGCCCGTCCCGAGATGGATCTGCTCCGAGCTGGTGAGATAGGTGAGGTTCCCGAAGCGGAGCACAGCCACTTGACCGTAGCCGTTCCGCTGGGCCGGCAATCGCGTCAACGGCACGCCGGTGGGGATGGAGAACAGGCGGATCTGGTCGGCAGCGCCATAGGGGATGCCCTGGTCGGTCTCCACCCAGCCGAGAAAATTGGGGCTGATCAGCCGGGCCAGGGCTTCGCTGATCTCGTCGAGCGTGCGTGGCACGGGCCGGCGTGAGAGGAGCACCTGGCGGACGCTGGCGACCGTGGCACGGTGCTGATCCCGCCGCTCCTGGCTGGCCAGCAGGGCGGTGGACCCGATCAGAAGGGCGTAGCCCCCAAGAACGGCCAGCAGACTGAGCCCCAGGAGGCGCCGGCGCATCGAAAACGCCTTGGCAGGACGGAAAAACGAGCCCAGAGGCCGAGAAATACCGATCAATTCCATTAGAGGTTCATTAGGCCTCGACAAGATCCACTGCCAAATGAATCGTAATAGACAATGAAAAGGTCTCAGCGCTGCCAAACCAGAGCCGGGTTGGAAACCGGCAAAGCCCAGCCACGTCAAGGGTTCAGAGCCTTAGGGAATCAACAACTCCCCACCCACCACAACGACAGGGCCTGGATGGACGGGACTGCTTTCGGTGCATAAAATCGATTGAGTCAAGAGCTTCGCGGCTTTTCCAATGAACATTTCCCCCAAGACCAAGCTGGCGCTGATGCGCAGCCTGCGCGAGAAGAAGTCGAAGGTGGCCCAGGGCTTCACCTTGATTGAGCTGATGATCGTGGTTGCGATCGTGGGCATCCTTTCAGCTGTTGCTCTTCCCAACTTCCTGGGCGCTCGGGCAGCGGCTGACGCTGGTGCCAAAGTGGGTGAAGCCCTCGGGCTCGCCAAGGAATGCGCCACCTTTCTGGCCTCCGGCGGTGTCGGCCAACAGCCTGGAGCAACAAACGTGACCTGCGCCACAGGCGCCAACGGAACTGTCACCCGCACCTTCACCGCTGGAGCTGGGGGGGTTAATTGCTTGACAGACACTTCCGCTACAGGTGACACGACTGTCACCGTCACTATCACCGGTGGCTCGACTGCGACCAACATTGGCGCCATCAGTTGCGCCTTCAGCTGACCCTTAGGTAAGTTCTCGGATTATCTAGAGTTTGGCGGAGGGAAACCTCCGCCCTTTTTTATGTTGACTCGACCATACTGCTCGAAAAGATGATGTGCTGCTCAATAACGATCTGCTAAAAGGCTCTTATGCCTTCTCCCATTCATCGAGACAATCAGACCCCCATATGACTGAGCCTTCGACGAAGCTGATCCGACAGGCTAATTGGGGTTGAGACTATGCATCCGCTGATGATCCTTTCGAATACACCCATCACGACCAGCCATGGCTGATGATGCAAATTCACTTGCTAGGGATCGCCCTAAGGCCAACGAACTCTATCTTCAGGCAAAGGAGCATTTCCAGTCAGCGCGCTTTCGGGAGGCGATCCGATGCCTCTCCGTGCTCCGCTCCGATGCGATCTATGGTCTGAAAGCCAATGCGAACATCGGCAGCTGCCTCCTAATGATGGGACTGCCCCTTCCTTCGTTACGCTTTCTCGATCGTGCCCTGCGGCAGGATCCCGGATTCCTCCCAGCCCTGCTGAGCCGGCTCAAGGCACTCAGTGTGGAGCAGCGCCACGAGGACGTGATCGAACTCGCTGAGAAACTGGTCGGGAGCTGCCCGCAGGAGGAGGAAGAGGAGGTCTGGCGTCTATGGTCGGCTTCTCTGCGCGCCACTGGTCGGGAGGAGGATGCCCTTGAGGTGGTACGGCGCTGGCTGAGCCGGTTTCCCCTCAGCCTCAAAGGGCATCTGCTGGAAGCGGAACTACTTTCAGAGCTGGGAGACAACAAGCAGGCCGTGAGCAGCCTCGGCAGAGCCCTTCGTATCGCCCCTACTGCAGAGAAGGTGTACTCACATTTGAGCGTCGTGATGATCCGGATGCGGCGTCATGAGGAGGCTCTGAAGTATGTCGAAAAGGCGTTGGAATTTGATCCTGATTCGTTCATCTACCACTGCCGCCGGGGGAGGGTCCTGCAGCTGACTGGCGACTGGAGGGGCGCCGCGAAGTCCTACAGGAAGGTGGCATCGATGCGCCCAAGCTCCGCAATTTACCAACTTAATGATCATCTGATGCTGCCGAGCATCCCCGCATGCCGAGAGGACATCGAGGAGGCACGCCGGCGCTTCCTCAGTGGGCTCTTGGTGGTGGAGAGCAATCCTGAGCTGCGGCTGGATCTTGGTGATGAGGCAATCCCGCACACGTTTCCACTCGCTTACCACAACCACAACGACCGGAGGTTGCTGGAGCACTACATTGGCCTGATGCGCAACCTCTGCGAGCCTCTACTTTTAGAGGTCCGTCAGAGTCACGTCACCCCTGCGCAGGCCAAGTCGGCGGGTAGGGACAGGAAGCTGCGGATCGGTTTTCTCTCCCAGCACTTCTCCGGCCACAGCAATACGATCGCCTTCTCTGGCTTGATCCGCCATCTCGACCGCAGGCGGTTTGAGGTGATTTTGATTCACACAGCCGATTCCAAGCAAGACGAGGTCCGCGATAGCCTCAACGCCATCTGCGAGAAAGTCATCCAGTTGTCATCGGACCTTTCTGATTCCTACCAGAAACTGGTATCCGAGGGGCTGGACATCCTTTTCTTCACCGATCTTGGAATGAATGCCTATGAATTCATTCTGCCTTTTTTATGCACTGCACCCATCCAGATCACGGGCTGGGGGATCCCTCATACATCGGGTATCCATGAGATAGACTACTACATCTCTGCCGCGGAACTTGAGCCGGCCGGCGCAGAAGATCAGTACACCGAGACGCTCATCCGGCTCCCCGGTGGCCTGCCGTGTCACTTCGAGGACAGAGGCCTGAGTCTCACACCGTTGCCCCGTGAGTACTTTATTCTTCCTCCAGGCGATACCCTGGTGGGCTGCCTGCAGGGTCTACACAAGCTGCATCCTGATTTTGATCTGCTCTTGGAGAAGATTGCCCAGGCGAATCCGGAGGTTGCCTTTGTCTTCGTGGAGGACACGATACCATCGAGAACCAGGCTGTTTCTGGAGCGGCTCTCCAAGAACGCTCCCTCTGCAAGAGAGCGCTGCATCCCCTTAGCATTCATGGGTCGCGCTGAGTACCACGCCCTCTGCAACTGCCTCGATCTGCTGCTTGATCCCATTTATTATGGATCCGGGATCACCTTTTTCGAGGCCTGCTTCGTCGGTACCCCCATCGTTACCCTGGAAGGCTCGAATCTGCGCTCACGCGTGGTGGCCTGCGGCTACCGCGAAATGGGCATCGACGACCCGCCTATCGCCGCGAACGAAGCGGAGTACATCCGTCTGGTGAGTGAACTCTGCAACGATTCAGATCGTCGAATCAAACTAAAGTCCGCGATTCTTGCGAACAACTATCGAGTTTTTAATCGGATGGATTATGTTCGAAGTTTTGAAGAATTTTGCCTCGACGCCGTGAACACCATACGCCATAAACAAGACATCGGGCCTCACGGGCCTTGACGCCCGCCGATCTTCCCTTTGCAACATCAAGAGTCATGTCTGATCCCCCAGCCCCATTGCCGAATAATCCCTTCCTCCAGGCTTCGGCGAGGCGCGTGAACTCGTTGCTGTCTGCAATTCCCTCTCCAACTCGCTACCTGGAGGTGGGCGTTGAGACAGGACAGACCTTCTTTGAGATTTCGGCAGACTTCAAGACAGCCGTCGATCCCAAGTTCCTGTTTGACCGCGAGTCGGCGCCAAAGGGAGACTCCATTGAGTATTTCGAAACCACAAGCGACCGGTTCTTCTGCAATGTCAAGAGAGACTTCAAGTACGATCTCGTCTTTCTCGATGGCCTGCACACCTGGGAGCAGACCTACCGAGACTTCTGCAACACCCTTCTCATCACCCACAAGCGATCGATCATTCTTCTGGACGACATCTTCCCCAGCGATGTTTTCTCCTGCAACCGCGATCAAGTCGAAGCGGTGATGATGCGTCAATTCATGGCAGGCGATCCAAGCAATGCCTGGCATGGAGACACGTATAAGATCATTCCGCTGATCCGGACATTCCATCCTCTTCTCAGCTATTGCACCATCATCACTGACGGTAATCCACAGGCTCTGGTGTGGCGTTCCCCACAGCCAGCCATCGCATCACCGATCCTTAGGGAAGTCGGTGAACTGAACATGCCAGCATTGGATTATCTGTGGTTTCTTCGACATCAGGAGAGCTACAACCTGATGAATGAACAGGAGGCCTTAGCACTGGTCATCAGATCACTCCAGCTCGGCTGACCGCGCGATCAGGGTGTCTCCACCCGCACCTCCGTCTCGATCCGCTGGACTCCACCTCCTGAGGGCTCGAATTCCTGCCGCAGCCGCAGGTGCAGCAGGCCGTCGGGTTCCGCGGCGGCCTCCAGCCCCGGCTGGGTGAGCCCATCCAGCAGCACCCGGTTCTGGGCCGCTCCGGTGCTCGGTTCCCCATCCAGGCCGAAGGCCGGACCGCAGCGCATCAGCACCCGCCGGCGCCAGATGGGGCTCGGTGGGCTGCCGGCCGTGTAGGTGATCGGACCGGCCGGTGTCTGCAGCTGCAGCACCGGATCCCGGCCGCCCAGGGCGCAGGCAGCCCCGGTCCCCAGGCCCAGATCCACCCGGGTGGCCCGCTGCAGATCCCCCCGCAGCAGGGCCAGCACCCGCCGCTGCTGGCCCCGTTCCCGCACCTGCCGCACCATCCGCTCCACCTGCCGGCCCTCCGCCACCAGGGTCTGCAGCACCACCCCCCACAGCAGCAGCCCGACGCTCACCGCCACCAGCAGCTCCGCCAGCGAGAAGCCGGCCGGCCCCCTGACGGAACGGCCGTGGGAATGCAGCAAGGCCATGGCGCAGCTCCGGTGATAGAGAACAGGGCGACTCACGACTGGGGATCCGGCAGGCAGCCGCCCGGCCCCTGCCGTCCCAGGCGGGTCACCCCGAGGGGCAGGGCCACCACCACGCACCGCACCAGATCGGTGCCCTCGGTGCTCAGCTGCACGGTGCCGCCGTCGATGATCAGCCCGTTGCTGGTGAAGCGCACCGCCGCCGGCAGGTTGTGGCTGACGTTCACCGCCAGCCCGCCGATCCCCTCCCCCAGCTCCAGGGCCGCCCCCTCGCAGGCGGGCAGGCTGCCCGCCTGGGGCTCCCGCCAGCCCGTGGCCTCCAGGCTCAGGGCACAGGGACGGCCGCTGCGCAGGGCGGCATCCCGTCCCCGCTCCAGCCCCACCATCACCCGGCGGCTGGCCCCCTCCAGCCGGGCGGCGGCCAGGTCCCGGCTGGCGGAGGTGAACCCCAGCTGGGCCAGCAGTCCCACCAGCACCAAGGTCAGGAGGGCTTCCGGCAGGGTGAAGCCTCCCGCGTCAGATCGGGCCACCACCACCTCCCGGCGCAGGCCCACAGCGGCCGAAGGCCGCCGGCACGTACAGCCGCTGGCGTGGTTCGGCTTCGCCAGCCACCGCCAGCCGCAGCACCACCCCGTCTCCGCTGGCCGACACCTCCAGCTGGCGCGCCAGTCCCGGGGGCAGGGGCTGGGCCGCCAGGGCCTGCAGCAGCTGGGCCGTCGCCGTGGTGCAGTCGCCAGCCGATGGGGCCAGGCCGCGCAGGGTGGCTTCCGCCCGCGCCAGGGCCACTTCCGCCTGCTCCAGCCGCTCCTGCTGGCGCTGATCGGCCATGGATGCGGCGCCCGCCAGGGCCCAGAGCTGCAGGGAGGATCCCGCCGCGCTCAGGAACACCACCGACCCGGTCACCAGTTCGATCAGGCTCATGGCACCACCCCCCGCAGGCCCACCAGCCGCACGTCTGTGATCTGCGGCTGGGGCTGGGTTGGCGGCTGGGCCGGGGCCAGCTGCACCGTGAACGCCCCCTGGCGGGCCGGCTGGCCCCCGCCGGCGGCCAGTTCCAGCAGCAGTTCGGCCGGCTGCAGCTCCGGGCGCCAGGCGACCAGGCGGTAGGAGCCCCCCAGCACCTGGCCCTGGCGCAGGGCCGCGATCGCCGGGGCCGGGGCGCAGGCCAGGCCCTGGACGTCCCACTGGGGCAGCGGCAGCGCCAGCAGGCAGCGATGGCTGCGGTGCAGCTCCGCCAGCAGCTGCTGGCCCGCCGAGGCCAGCCGGTCCTCCGCCCGGCGCTGCTGCTGCTCCCGGATCCCCTGCAGACGCAGCTGCAGGCTGGCCGTGTGGGCCGAGAGGCTCCCCAGCAGCAGAACCATCGAGGCCCCCATGGCCAGGGGCAGGACGAACCCCTGCTCCCGGGCGCGGTGGCGGTGCAACGGGGGGCGGTGCAATGAGGGCATGACCATGGCAGCGAACACCTTTTCAACGTTCCCGCGCAGGGACACCATGGCTGGGGGAAACTGCCCCTAGTGACCGTGCCTTTCTCCAGCGGCCCATGAACCACAGCCGGCACAGGGACACCCGCGACGAGGTGGACGCCGTCGTGAATCGCCACCAGCTGGACTATTCCCTGGGCCAGCTGCGGCTGGTGGGATTGGTGCTACTGGTGCTGGAGCTGAGCACCCTGCTGCTGGCGGGGAGCTTCGCCAGCGTCGAGGCTCCCGCCGGCCGGCTCAACGGCCTGATCGGCCTTTCCCCTGCCCTGCCGCTGCTGCCCCTCGGTTTCGTCCTCTACCTGCTCGGCGGCGGCCACCGCCGCCACCGCCGCGAGCAGCCCTGGACCGGCGCCCTGCACCGCACCCTGCTGCCCCTGGGGCTGATCCTGCTGCTGCTGCTGCCGGCGGTCACCATCCATGACGCCGCCATCCTGTTCAGCCAGCGCCATCTGGCACCCCTCTCGCCCCTGCAGCAACATCTGCTCAACCCCGTGCGCCTGATCACGACCCTGCTGTTGCAGGCGGTCACCGGCGCCGGGCTGGTGCTGATGCAGCTGCGCGGCCGACACCAGATGCGGCGGGTGGGCCTCACCCCGAGCCTGTTCTTTCGCACCGACGCCACAGGGCCGGTCCACCTGCACCGAAGACGCTCGACGGATTAACGCCCGTGCTACACGGAACCCGTGTAGCCTATGCCGATGGCCAACCTCACCCTCGCCATCGATGACGCCCTGCTCCAGCGGGCCCGTGAGGCCGCCCTGCACCAGAACACCTCGGTGAATGCCCTGGTGAGGGAATTTCTCACCCGCTACGTCAATGCCCGCAGCCGGCGGCTGGAGGCTCTCTCCCAGTTTGAGGCCGTCGCCGCGTCCTGCGACAGCTCCAGCACCGAACCCTGGACCCGGGATTCGCTCCACGAGCGCCCCTGATGCGCGTCTTCATCGACACCAACCTGTGGGCTTACCGACTGGACCGGCGGGACCCCATGAAGTCCATGCACATCTCCTCCTGGCTGGCGGAAGTCACGCGAAACCATGAGGTGGTGATCAGCACCCAGGTCTTGATCGAACTGCGCTCCGTCGCGACACGCAAGTTGCGTCCACCGCTCAGTGATCGGCAAATCAGCGCGCTTCTGGAGGCCCTCAGCGGATTCGAGGTGGTGCCCACCGACAGCACCTTGGTGCTCGACGCCCATCAGCTGGCGATCAACGAACAACTCAGCTGGTTCGATGCCTTGATCGTGGAAGCCGCCATCCGCAGCCACTGCGATGTTCTCTTTTCAGAAGACCTGAGCCACGGGCGCCAGATGGACGGCCTCACGCTGTGCAATCCGCTGCTCACTGGTTCAGCTTGAGCACCGCCATGAAGGCCTCCTGTGGCACCTCCACCCGGCCCATGGCCTTCATGCGCTTCTTGCCCTTGGCCTGCTTCTTGAGCAGCTTCTTCTTGCGGGAGATGTCACCGCCGTAGCACTTGGCCAGCACGTCCTTGCGGATGGCGCTGATGCTTTCGCTGGCGATGATGCGGCTGCCGATCGAGGCCTGGATCGGGATCTTGAACTGCTGCCGGGGGATCAGCTCCTTGAGTTTCTCCACCAGGCTCTTGCCCACGTTGTAGGCCTTGTCCCGGTGAACGATGGTGGTGAGCGGATCGGCTTTCTCGCCGTTGATCAGGACATCGAGGCGCACCAGCTCATTTTTGCGGTAGCCGATCAGGCTGTACTCCATCGAGGCGTAGCCCTTGGTGCGGCTCTTCATCTGATCGAAGAAGTCGGTCACCACTTCCGCCAGGGGCAGTTCGTAGTGCAGCGTCACCCGGTCGGTGGTGATGTACTTCATGTCGATGAATTCGCCGCGCCGCTCCTGGCACAGCTCCATCAGGGCACCGTTGTACACGTTGGGGGTGTAGATCTCCAGCTTCACATAGGGCTCCTCGATCGATTCCCGCTTCTGGGGATCGGGGAGGGTGGCGGGGTTGTCCACCATCAGGGTGCTGCCGTCGATCATGTTCACCTGGTAGATCACCGAAGGCGCGGTGACGATCAGGTCGAGGTCGTACTCCCGCTCCAGCCGCTCCTGCACGATCTCCATGTGCAGCAGCCCCAGGAAGCCGCAGCGGAAGCCGAAGCCCATGGCGCTGCTGGTCTCCGGTTCGTACTGCAGCGCCGCATCGGAGAGCTGCAGCTTGTCGAGGGCCTCCCGCAGGTCGGGATACTGGTCGGCGTCGGTGGGGAACAGGCCGCAGAACACCATCGGCGTGGCCTCGGCGTAGCCGGGCAGCGGTTCGCTCGCCGGGTTGGCCGCCAGGGTGATGGTGTCGCCGACGCGGGCATCGGCCACCGCCTTGATCGAGGCGGACAGGTAGCCCACCTCACCGGCATGCAGGCTCTCCACTTGGCGCTGGTCCGGCGCCATCACCCCCACCTCGTCGAGCTCCACCACCTTGCCGCTGGCCATCAGCAGCACCTTGTCCTTGCGGGCGATGACGCCGCTGATCACCCGGAAGTAGACGATCACCCCCCGGTAGGGGTCGTAGTAGGAGTCGAAGATCAGGGCCCGCAGCGGTTCATCCGCCTGGTCCGGCGGCGCCGGCACCCGATCCACCACCGCCTGCAGGATCTCGGGCACCCCCAGGCCGGTCTTGGCGGAGCAGTTGATGGCCGTCGAGGTGTCGAGGCCGATGATCGCCTCGATCTCCGCCTTGATCCTGTCGGGGTCGGCCCCGGGCAGGTCGATCTTGTTGAGCACCGGGATGATCTCGAGATCGTTCTCCAGCGCCAGGTACACGTTGGCCAGCGTCTGGGCCTCCACCCCCTGGCTGGCATCCACCACCAGCAGGGCGCCCTCGCAGGCCAGCAGGCTGCGGCTCACCTCATAGGAGAAATCGACGTGCCCCGGCGTGTCGATCAGGTTGAGGATGTAGGTCTGGCCGTCGGCCGCCTTGTACTCCATGCGGGCGGCCTGGAGCTTGATCGTGATGCCCCGCTCCCGCTCCAGCTCCATGTTGTCGAGGAACTGGGCCTGCATGTCCCGGGCGGCCACGGTGCCGGTGTCCTGCAGCAGGCGGTCGGCCAGGGTCGATTTCCCGTGGTCGATGTGGGCGATGATGCAGAAGTTACGGATCCGCTGGGCGGGAACGTCGGTCATGGGCGCCCGGAGGCTCAGCCGCGAAGGGAACAAGGGCCCGATCCTAGGCAGCCCCCTCGGGTTCCCTCGGCGACGATCAGGCGCCGATGCCGAGGCGCCGCAGCACCGGCAGGCGCCCGGAGGCGAAGGACTCCCAGAACGCCTGGAGCTGGCCCAGGGCCTGGTCCGGGTCCTCGATCGTCCGCCCCTCAGCGTCATTCACGTTGCCGCCCGCCATGTCAATGCCCATCCACACCAAGGGCACCAGATCCTCCACGGGGAGATCGGCCCCGGCGGCCTGCAGGAAGAACGCTTCGAGCCGATGGATCGGGAACGGCTGCCGGAGCACTGGCGACAGCAGGGCCTCAATGTCCTCTCCCGCTGTCATCAGATCGAGGCAGCGCCGGTTGAATGCGGCGATCGAGCGAACATCCTGCTCGCCCTCCGCTCCGGCAAGAAACGCGCCAACGACCCCTCCCGACCAGAGCAGCACCGAGAGCCGCAGCACCAAATCTTCCAATTCCATGGAGAAAACCTCCATCAGTTCACCAAGACTGCGGGGCCCCTCCGCCAGCAGGTCTTTCAGCGCCGCCAGGAAGGCAGGCTCCATCCCCAGCTGGCCGAAGCTTGACCCGAACGTTTCCCAGTTATCGGGAACGGCGGAGAAGTGAAGAGTGACATCGGCCAGTGCCTGCCGGCGCCAGGGAGCGGGGGGCTGGCGGATCCCCTTCGCGAACAGATCGCGGCGGAAAGTCTGGTGGATCGCCAGGTCAAGCAGCACCTCCCTCATCGCCGCGTCGCTGCCCTGTTCCACCAAGGCACGCCTGCCGGGATCAAGCAGGTTCGGGAACATCTCCGGCAACGACGCCGAGCCAATGTGGCTAAGTCCAAAACCGTTGCAGAGACGGTGCATTGGCCCCACATAGAGCGGTTGGTGGGCCGCCTGATACTCCCCCGCCAGATAGTCCTCCGGCATCGGCCGCAACTGCTCCTCCAGCGTCCGCAGGGCCGGCAGTTCATTGCCCAACGGCCAGGAGCCCTCCGGTCCCGTCAGCCGGGTGAGGGTGGCGACCGCGGAGCGGATCCCCGCCACCGTGGTACTTCCGCCTGCACGCAGAGCCTCCTCCACGCTGAGCATCTGCAGTGGGCTGCGGGCCAGCCAGCCGGGATAGGTGTTGTAGGAGCAAAAGAAAAGTCCACCTGGCCGCAAAACGGAGCTGGCTGCGGCCACCAGGGCCTGGCGTACCTCGGGGCTCACCCAGCTGGCCAGTCCGTGGGACACCACCAAATCAAAGGCCTCCGGCCAGCCGCAGCAGGGACCGCCGCCAGGGCGGCCGGCAGCGAAAGTGGTGAGATCCGCCAGGGCGAAGTGCACGTTGGTCAGGCCCAGCGCTTCTGCCCGGGCCGTGGCTTCGGCGATATGGGTGGCATTCAGATCCAGTCCGTAGAAGCTGGCGCGGGGATGGGCCGCCGCATTGAAGAGCAGGTTGAGGCCGTGACCGCAGCCGAGATCGAGATAGGTGAAGCTTCTGTTGAGCAGGCCGGGATCCAGACGGTGGCGACCGCCCATGAGCGTGGCCAGCACGAGCCAGGAAACAGAAAGCTCCCTGTGCAGGAAGGCCCCATAGGTCTTCTCGATGGGGTAATCGGGCTTTGGGTCCATCCCGGCGGCGCAGGCGCTGTGCGCGCAGGATGCCTCAGGAACGGGGCCCTGCCACCCGGCGCAGGGTTCGTCGGCCCCACGTAGACGGCGCCTAAGCTCGTTCCAGTGCGTAACCGAGCCATGACCACCGACACCGCCAGCCCCGAGACCGTCGACGCCGGGACCGTGGCGCCCGCCGTGGACAGCGACCCCCGCGCCCTGACGATCGAGAACGTGGAGCGGGTCCTCGACGAGCTGCGCCCCTATCTGATGGCCGATGGCGGCAACGTGGAGATCGTCGAGATCGACGGGCCGGTGGTGAAGGTGCGCCTGCAGGGCGCCTGCGGGTCCTGCCCCAGCAGCACCATGACCCTGAAGATGGGCATCGAGCGCAAGCTGCGTGAGGCGATCCCCGAAGTGAGCGAAGTGGTGCAGGTGCTCTGAACCCTGCCGGAAGGAACCCGGAGACGCCCCCCATCCGGGGGGCTTTTTTTCATGGCCGATGATCAGCGGGCTCTTCCGGTCCCCCCAGCCGACGGCAGCCCGCTTCTCAAGGGCCCGGGGTTTCCCGGTCGTACGTTGAAGGGGCAGCAGAAGTGCTGCAGCGAAGAAGGTTCCGTTCCGTGATGGAGGAGGCCTGGAGCGATGACGAGCCGGCTGCTGATGCTGACGCTGGCGAGGTCGCGCAGGCCCCGCGATGGCAGCGGGTTCATGGTGGCCTGCTTTCTGATCGTGATGGCCGTGCTCCTGGGCGGGCTGGCCATGGCCAAGCGATCCAGCATGGCGGAGCTGGCCTCCGCCTACCAGAGCCAGGCCCGCGATGCCCGGGCCGCGGCCGACATCGGCATGGCGGCCGTGGTGAGTGAGCTGAACCGCCACCGCAACCGCCAGCTCCTGGTCAACGCCTGCCTGCTCGAGACGTCCACCCCCGCCGCGATCGCCGTCAACAACGCCGTCAAGGTGCCGGATGGCCGGGCCTTCGCCAACGTGGGCGTCACCTTCCCTACCGCCGGCACCCTCCCCACCGCCCAGACGATCAACGTCGGTGACGGATCGCAGCAGCGCTGGCGGCTGGTGGATGTGGACTGCTCCGCCGCCACCGCCGCCAGCGTGCGCCAGGGCACCCTGGCCAACCCCATGACCGGGGTCGCGGCCGTAGCCCCCTCCGCCGGCCAGCTCACCCTCACCGTGCGCGGCTTCGCCCTCCGCGGCGGCTCCGTCGTGGCCGCCAGCACCCTGCAGCAGACCCTGGAGGTGGTGCCCAAATGCCTCGACCGCAGCCTGCGCGGCCTCGGCTTCGCCTTCGGCAACGACATCCGCCGCTGCAGCCTGGCCCCGGGCTTCGGCTTCGTGGCCGGCGCCGCCGACGACAACACCGGCGATCTGGTCATCTCCGGCGGCGCCTACAACCTCAACGTCGACCCTGTCACCTGCATCGCCTCCAGCCCCTCGGGCTGTGTCGACGGCCTGGCCCACACCAGCGTCAACGTGGTGGACGTCAACCTGCCGCCACCGCTGCCCACGGCCAACACCACCTGCCGCAGCGCCTCGCCACCGGCCAGCTGCAACGTGACGGTGAGCAGCGACCTGACCCTGGCCAGCCGCAACTTCGCCAGCTGGCCCGCCCCCTGGAACAGCCTCTGCACCCGGGAGGACGCCAACGGCGGGGCCTCACCGCCGGGCACGTTCGCCACCATCTCCTGCAGCCTCAACCGCCTCAGCACCGGCAACAACGTCGAGCTGTTCTTCGACACCAGCGGCACGACCGCCGCCAGCACGATTCCGGTGCGGCTGCACTTCCCCAACGCCTCCACCAGCGGTCAGAAGAGCGTCACCCGGGGCAACGGCTCCTCCGGCATCTTCCAGTGCGATTCCGATGCCGGTGCCATCACCTGCAGCACCAGCACCCAGGGCGCCCCCCGCGCCGCCGACCTGGCCCTGTTCGGCTGCCGCCCCGGAGCACCCGCCCCCTGCGGCGCCCAGTTCCTCGACCTGGGCAACGGCAACGGCGCCTCCCAGAGCATGTTCCTGTACTTCCCCCTCGGCAGCATCGAGATGGGCGGCACCCCGGATTTCAAGGGGGTGATCTGGACCAACGATTTCCGGGCCAACGGCAACATCACCGTCACGATCTCCCCGAGCGATCTCGAGAGCGTCTGCGGCCTGATGAAGTTCTGCGGCGGGGACGACTCCCTTTATGAATCCTTTTCGATTGATTACGTCACCAGAGCCGTGCTTCGCCTCACCTACTCCTGAGCCACCGTGAACCCCTCTCTTGCCACCGTTTCCCCCGCGCCCCGCCGCTGCCACGGCGCCGCTGGCTTCTCCCTGGTGGAGCTGATGGTGTCGTCGGTGCTGCTGGTGCTGGCCCTCACCGGCACCTCGGTGCTGTTCGTGGAATCGAACCGTTCCTCGGCGGCTGCCGAGACGCGCTACCGCCAGCAGGCCCTGGTGGACACCGATCTGGCCCGGGTGCGGCGGCTCAACGATCGCTACACCTGCAGCACCGGCAGCTGCACCAGCCTCGGCAGCGTGGAGCTCGGCAAGCACGATTTCTTTCCGCCGCCCGTCTCCACCGCCGCCAACGGCAACAGCAGCGCCGGCCAGCTCTTCGAGGCCCTGTGCAACTCCACCGGCCTGATCACCCAGCTGGTGGCCGATATCGGCGCTCCCCCGGCCGCCCTCACGGGCGCCGGCATCACCTACAGCATCGACACCGCCAACCAGGGGCAGCAGACCGTCAGCGAATTCGGCACCAACGTGGTGCGCAATCTTCACCGCTACACGATCACCTACACCAACGGCACCAGCGGCGAACTGCTGCGCCGGGTCACGCTCGTGCCCACCACCGTCGCCTGGTGCCCGTGATGAAACACTCCGCCAACGCCGGCTTCACCATGATCGAACTCACCGTGGTGGTGGTGATCGTGGGCATCCTCTCCGCCGTCGGGCTGAGCGCCTCCGGCAATGAATGGCGGCGGGAGCGGGTCAATGCGGTGGCCACCGAACTGGCGGGCTGGCTGGAGGCGGTGCGGCGCACCTCCCTGAAGGGCAATGCCTGCCAGGTGACGATCAGCGGCGGCAACCTGGCCGGCGGCGCCACCCTCGCCACCGCCTCGGAGCTGATCGCCGGCACGGCCATCGCCAACCCCACCATCGCCAACAACTGCCTCACCGGCCAGCCGATGCAGATCAGCGAAACCCTCGGGTCCTCCACTTACACGATCGTCCCGGGCGGCGCCACCAGCTTCAAGTTCACCCCCCGCGGCACGGTGAACGCCGCGGCCGCCAACACCCAGCTCACCGCCCCGGTGGTGATCCAGATCTCCCTGGCGGGCAGCGGCGGGCCGATGCGCTGTGTGCGCATCTCCGAAGGCCTCGGCCTGATCAGTGTGGGCGCCAGCAACTCCAGCGGCGGGGACTGCCCGGAGAGCAGCTACGGAGGCACCCTCTGACGCCATGAACCACCCCAGCTCCCACCTTCAACGCCAACGGCGCCCCCGGCAGCGGGGCTTCACCATGGTCGAACTGCTGATCACCTCCGTGATCATGGGCGTGATCTTCGCCACCGGCAGCAACGTGATGGTGAGCCAGATCCGGGTGTCCGCCCAGCAGGAATCGCTGCGGCGGCTGCAGGACCACTGGGGCCGCATCAACCACCTGCTCGACAGCGAGATCACCGAATCGGCCTCCGCCGCGGCCGTCCCCGGCACGTCCCTTACCCTCACCCTCGCGGGTGGGCAGACGATCACCTACGCCTATGACGGCGGCACCCGGACCCTGACCCGGACGGGCCCGCCCATCAACGACAACGGCACCCTCAACCTCACGGGCGGCACGGCCAACGTGTCCTCCGTGCTGCTCACCAACGTCGACGCCTTCACGCCCACCCTCACCAACAGCCGCGAACCGGCCTACACCCTGGCCCTCAGCGACCGGCTGGGGGCGTCGTTCACCGGGTTGTCGAGCTCCACGCGCTCGCGCACCTCCAGTTACCCCTGACCGCCGCCCCCATGCGTCCCCGCCCCCCGGCCCCGCGGCCGGTGCCGCTGCTGATCCTGCTGCTGCCGCTGCTGCTGCTGCCGGGTTGCGGGCGGCCCGCGCGGGAGGTGAGCGAGCGCCAGCGGGCCGCCTGCCGCGGTGAGGCCGAGAGCGCCGCCACCCCCGAGGAGGCGCTGCGGCGCAACGCCGACTGCCTGGCCGCCGCCCTCCGGGAGCCGCCCACGTCACCGGCCCCAGTTCGCCCGGCGCCGGTGGCGACGGCGCCGCCGGCCCCGGCGCCGATCGATCGCTACCGCTACTGCCGGGTGCACCAGGAGGAGGTGCAGGCGGCGTCGGCCAGGCTCACCAACGCCGCCAAGCCCTGGATGGTGGCCCAGAAGCACAGCGACCACGGCAGTGAGGCGTACCGCGACGCCCAGCAGGGCTACGACGCGGCGGTGGCGGAGCTGGAACGGCTGCTGCCCCCGGAGATCCGCAACGGCATGGATCTGCTGCCCACCGCCACCGAGGCCTACAGCCGCTGCGATCGCCAGGTGTTGGAGGGAACCTCCGGTCCGTAGGCTGCCCCAAGACGATGGCCCTCCCGTGCTGGATCAGCGCCTGCTGCGCAACGACCCGACGCTGATCACCGGCCCCCTGGCACGGCGCGGCATGGCCACCGACCTGTCCGGGCTGCGCCAGCTGGCCCTGGAGGCCCGCGACCTGGAGCAGCGGCGCAGTGAGCTGCAGGCGGAGGGCAACCGCATCGGCAAGGAGGTGGGCGAGCGGATCCGGGGCGGCGCCGCCCCGGGCGGGGAGGAGGTGAAGGAGCTGCGGGAGCAGGGCAACCGGATCAAACGCCAGGTGGCTGAGCTCGAAGAGCAGGAGAAGGGGATCGAGGCCCAGCTGCTCGAGCAGCTGATGGTGCTGCCGAACCTGCCCTCCCCCCTCTGCCCCAGCGGCCGCAGCGAGGCCGACAACGTGGAGGTGAAGCGCTGGGGCACGCCGCGGCTTGCCGCCGGGGGCGAGGAACTCCAGGAGCACTGGCAGATCGCCGAGCGACTCGGCATCGTCGACACCGAGCGCTCGGTGCGCATCGCCCAGAGCCGCTTCGTCACCCTGCTGGGCCAGGGCGCGCGGCTGGAGCGGGCCCTGATCAGCTTCATGCTCGATCGCCACGGCCAGCGGGGCTACACCGAGGTGCTGCCGCCGGTGCTGGTGAACACCGCCAGCCTCACCGGCTCCGGCCAGCTGCCCAAGTTCGCCGAGGAGAGCTTCCGCTGCGCCGACGACGACCTCTGGCTCACCCCCACCGCCGAGGTGCCGGTCACGTCCCTGCATCGCGGCGAGGTGCTGGGCGCCGAGCAGCTGCCGCTCAGGTACGCCGCCTACACCCCCTGCTTCCGCCGCGAGGCCGGCTCCTACGGCCGCGACACCCGCGGTCTGATCCGCCTGCACCAGTTCAACAAGGTGGAGCTGTACTGGTTCGTGGCCCCGGAGGAATCGGAGGCGGCCCACGAGCAGCTCACCCTCGATGCCGAGGCGATCCTGGAGGCCCTGGAGCTGCCCTACCGCCGCATCGAGCTGTGCACGGGCGATCTGGGGTTCTCCGCCGCCCGCACCTACGACCTGGAGGTGTGGCTGGCGGGCGCCGGCACCTACCGGGAGATCTCCAGCTGCAGCACCTGCGGCGACTTCCAGGCCCGGCGGGCCTCGATCCGCTTCCGGGACGGCAAGACCACCCGCCTGCTGCACACCCTCAACGGCAGCGGCCTGGCCGTGAGCCGCACCATGGCCGCCCTGCTGGAGGCGGGCCAGCAGCCGGACGGCAGCGTCAGGCTGCCGGGGGCCCTGGTGCCTTACTTCGGCGCCGACCGGATCGGGGCGGGCTGAGGGGGATGCCGGGGAGGCCACCCAGTCGCTGCAGCAGCGGCTGCTTGGTGGCCACGACGGAAGCCGTGATGGCCTTGATCCTGTCGATCTGGGCCTGAGGGTCGGTGATCACCTGGTTGTCCTGGCTGAGCAGTTGCACGTCCAGCTCCTGAAGCCACAGGAGCACGCAGCTGCTCAGCATTGGTTCCTCCAGACGGTCGAGCAGGGCCTTGTGAATCAATGCCTCCAGGATCGAGAAGGGCAGGGCGGACGCTGCCGCCGGCAAGGCCAGCTGGGTGTAGGAGCGTCCCTCCTGCATGCGGTCCAGCAGCACCTGATTGAGGCGCTGCACCAGGGGGGCCGCCGTCACCCCCGCGGGACCACGGTCGAAGCCGATGCTCCCCGCCTCCAGCAACAGCGCCAGCATGACCACCAGCTCGCCCTGGCTCTGCTGGCCGGAGCTCAGCAGGGAAGCCAAGGACATCGGAGCCGCCGTGAGGGCAGCGATCACGGGTGCGTAAGCCTTCGGGTCACCCTGGATTTCCCCGAAGCTGGATCGGAAATGCAGCGTGTCCCGTGGGGTGGGGGCCCATTCATCCGGGAGGAGCAGCAGGCGAAACGACAGCGAAGCCAGGCGCTGCCCCCATTCCTGCTGGGTGAGCTGCACATGCCCCCGGACCAGGAGATCCCTTCGAAACGCCTTGTTGGTGGCAAGGTCAATCAGGAGCTCTCGGACCACGGGCCTGGTTTCCCTCATCGCCAGATCGCGCACGGATGGCGGCAGGAGTTCGACCAGGCACTCGGAATAGGTGGCCGACCCGAGAAAGGAGAGCTTGTGCCTCTCGCAGCGCGCCAGCATCTCTGAGACGTACAGCGGCGACCAGCCGGCATTGGCAAATTCACCACAGAGATAATCCACTGGGGCGAACTGCAACGACTGCAACTCTCGGCGGAACCCCGGCAAGGCCGATCCCAGGGGAGAAGGCTGGGAGTCCTCACCGAGAAGTTGGCTCAGGAGGCCCGCGGATTCACGGAAGCAGCGGCCCAGCTCACCCGGCCTGGCCGTTGGCAGTTCAAGGCTCAGCAGCTGCTGAAAGCCGCTGCGGGCCAGCCAGCCCGGATAGGTGTTGTAGGAGCAGTAGAACAGACCCCCGGGACGCAGGGAGGCCGTTGCCACCGAAAGCATGGCGCTCTGAACGGGCTCGGTGACCCAGGTGGCGATCCCGTGGGCCGCCACGTAATGACAGCCACCAGCCGTCCATGGCCATGGCTCAGCGGTTCCGGCCAGATCCAGAAAGTCGGCCTCGTGGATGGCCACATTCTTCAACCCGGCGCGGCGAACCAGATCAAGGGCGTGGGCCACATGATCCGGATGAAAGTCAACGCCATAGAAGCGGCCCTCCGGGTAGAGGGCTGCCAACATCACCAGCGAAAAGCCCGTGCCACAACCGAGGTCGAGAAAGGTGAACGGTTCTCCCTCAGAATCCCTGGGCGGAAGATGTCCCTTGAGCAGGGCGGCGAAATCCAGCCAGCTGGGGCTCAGTTCACGAAAAAAGGCGCTCGTGTAGGAGGTCGACGAGTGATACCCATGGTCCCAGGAGGCCTCGCCCAAATCAGTTGATGCTCTCCGCGGCCCCAGAGTAGAGAGTGAGCGTGCGGGTCACCACATCGGCGGAGCCAGGCACGCTCAGGCCAAGATCGAGGCTGACCCAGGTGCAATCGGCCGACACGGTGGGAGTGAACGTGGACACGTTGCTGAGGACCCTGCTGCCGGTGGCCGCGGTGGCCGTCAACAGGCCATTGGCATCGACCTGAGGACCATCGCGCAGCAGCTCGTTGCCACTGCGGTAAAACCTGACGATGCTGTAGGTAATGGTATTGGAGCCCGAGGTCTGGATCGGAATCAGCAGTCGCAGGTCTGTGGAGGCGGCAGCTGGGGCGCAGACGGAAGGATCTTGAGGCTTGCAGGGGGTGTCCGGCAGGGTGGCCGTGGTACGCGGATTGGCGCCGCCGCGCAACAGGCAGGCCTCACCCACTTCCACCTTCAACAGATCCGAAATCCGCCGGAAGTTGCGGTTGATCGTGGTGAGGGCATAGACGCGGTCAGCGATCCGGATCTGATGCACAGAGAGCACAGCCACCGATCCCAGGGCGATGGCTGTGAGCACGCCACCAATCAGCAACTCGATCAGGGTGAACCCAGCGGCAGTTCTCCTCTGGTTCACGATGGATGGCCTCCGGTTCGCTCCCATCAGGTTCGCTCCCATACCGTGCACGTCTGATTGACATCACCGGTCGTATTGTTGAGGCCAGTGCTCAGGGTTCCGAAGGAGATTCTCACGCATCGCAGGGGCAACTGATTATTCACGGAGATCTTGACGACGGCCTCCACACCATTGGCCACGACACCTCCTCTGGGGGTGAAGGTGAGGGAGGTCGCCGAGTTCGGTGTATACGTCACTGCCACGTTGTAGGTGCGGTTGCCATCGGTCGTTGGGAGCCTCAAGGTGGCCTCCGGGGTGCAACGGGCATTACTGGCGACGTTCTGCAGGGATGCCAAGGTGGTACCGGGAGCCACGTTGGTTCCGGTGGTGAACTGGACCACACAGGGCCCGAAGGCGCCGGATCGCCCAGAGATGCCCTCCAGCCAACCCATGAGCTCGGCAACCGCGCCATTGGCCTGGTCACGGCGCAAAAACACCTGCGAAGAAGCGAAGGCAACAGATCCAAGGATGCCGATGACCGCCACCGTGACCAGCAACTCGACGACGGTAAAAGCCTGGGAATGGCCCCGGCGTGGGAAGAAGGACAAAAGATGTCTCACGGGCAGAAATACGCCATATGGGGAATGATGTTTTCCACCCTGGTGACTCGGTTATTGCTGTTGTTATCCGTGAAGGTCACCCGGAGGATCCGCTCGGGCTGAATCGCCGTGGTGCGGGTGGCGTTGACCGGCTGCGGCAGTGCATTGACGGCCGTCTGGAAGGGACTCAGAAAGGCCGTGTTATTCGCACAGAGCTGCTCGACGGCAATCTGTTCAGATGAAGTGGTTGTATTGGGAAAGTTAGCCGTTGTCGAAGCCAAGTCAACCTGGGGGAAGTAATAGCGATCATCCAGGGGATTATTGGTGGCACACGGCTGGGTGGTCCCGCTGACCACACCGAATGTGGTGGGGATGGTGGTGGTGCAGACACCGGAGCAGCAGGTGTACCTGCGCGCCAGCGTCTTGATCTGACGCAGGTTGTCGTCAATTGAAGCCTGCATCACCACCTGTTGCTGGGTAGAGATCGTTCGCCGATTGATGCTGTTGAAGACCAGGGCGGTGGAGCCGATCACAATCGCTAGCATGACCGTGAGCACCAGGGGCTCAACGATGCCGATCCCTTGCTCTGCTGGCACGGATCGACGGGATTGCGGTCGGCATGTTCTCTGCATCTGCCTAATCAAGAGAGAACCCCTTGCGCGCCGCCGTTGGAGAGCGAGCCACCCAATCGATGCCTTCCCAGCCGATGTAACTCACATCCGCTGAGTTGGCGACCCCTACCAACTGGGTGAGGCTGGAGGACGCCGAGGGCGGAACCCGGAAGTGGTTCTGGCCACCAGCCAAAATCGTGCGCACCCAGATCCTGCCACCGAAGTTCCAACTGTCATCCTGGGCAAGCTCAGCCGGCGTCAAACCTGGCAAGTCGCCGCAACCGTTGACGCAGAAGGAAACCAATCCCCACGGCAGGTAGAACCACGCCCCGGCGATGCGTGAGCGGTTGGCCGCCGAGGCCGAGGAGTCGGCACCGATGATGATCACCTGATTGCAGGGCTGGTTGGTGCGTCCCGCATCGATGCAACCGGTCCCCGGGGACGTGTCTCTGCCGAAGATATTGAACCTATCGTACTCAGCGACCGGATTGAATTCATTTTCAGGAACGAGTGTTTTGCAATTCTCCACCGGCGCCACGCTTAGGTAAGGCCGGCCAGCTCCACGGCCCGTGGGACAGGCCACGTTCGACATCGTCCCTCCTTGGACAAGGTTAATGAGGGGATTGGCCGCCGTAATGCCGCGGGAATCGGTGGCGCGGTTGTAATAGAAGCTGACAGAATGGTCAGTGGTGTCGATCCATAGGTTGTTACCCAGAGCCCGGAGATCAATGCTGGGCCCGAGGCAGTGGAAGCCACCGGAGAAGCCTGTGGTAACCGGGAACGAAGAACTGTATTCGCACCAGTTGAGGTAGGTGGCATCGCCAACGGAGTTCGAGGAGGGAACCCGCGACTTGATCTCCACGTTGGTGAGATTGATCTCACTGATATTGCTGGCTGTACTGACCGGGCCCAAGTCGCTGTTGGCCCGCAGCCGAAACTTCACGTAGTGACTGAAGCGGTTGGTGGCGGCGGTCGCCTGTGGAGGCAGCTGGATGCGGCAGGTGTAGAGCGGATTGGTGGAGGAATAGGGAGCCGACGTCGTGGTCGCACATTGACCACTGCTGCCGGCGCTGAGGTTCACTGCACCATTGCTCAGATTGTTCCCAATGTTGATGTTAGAGCCGCCGATCGTGGTGCCGTTCTGGGTTCTGACACCCCCATCCGCAGTCACCGAGGCGAGGCTGGTCCAGCCGGTGTCGTTGGATTGGTTGACAGGCCTGTCGGTGGTGATGGTGCCGTCAAAGGAGTAGTCGAGCCGGAGGGCGGCCGTGTTGGCCGCACTGGTGCCGCGGGTCCGGGTGAAGCTGAACTCCAGCACCGGCGCCCTGAGGGCATACAGATTCACCGCCCTGGCGAGCGCGGGGCGGTTGGTGAGGGTTGCGCCTTGGTTGTTACCCACATCACGGAACGTGACCACCCGGCCAATGCCGGTGAGGGTCCGAACGATCAGATCCCCGGTGCTGAGATTACCTGCGCTGGCAAAATCCTGGTTACTCACCTGCCAGAGGGAGGGCCAGCGTGGTGTGGAGCCGGCGGTATAACCGCTGAAGGTGAATGTGGTTGATGAAGCTGAAGATACATAGGCAGCGTTGGTGAATTCATCGCTGATCCCACCATCAACCGGACCTGGCCTAGAAACGACGGCCCAGGTATGGATGTTGGAACCCGAACCATCGAACACGGAGGCGCAGGCGTTGCCGGGCAGATAGCGGGTGTTGCAGTACTCGAGGAAAGGGCCAGGGGTGACTTGACTTACGTTGGTGGCCCCATTGCCCCGAATCCAGATGTCCACCCCATTTACATTGACGCCATTCTGATCCCCGGCAAATGCACTGATCTGGGGGTAATCACCAGGGCTGGCGGACGTGACCGTCTGCTGGCTGACGGTATCCGGGTGGCCACCGGACGTCCAGTTATGGGTGTACTTGGAGGCGATGCTTGGAAGGCCCGCCGAGAGGAAGAGAGGAACGATCGGAATACAGGAAGCAGCACGGCCTTCGATCGAGGCCGCGTTTCCAAGAGCCTGCGAGAGTGGCGAGAGGGAGGCGGGCGGGCAGACGTTCGGGGTGGTGGTACCGGTGAATGGCTGGTAATAGGTGACGAGAGTGTTCCCGCTCGTATCACCCGGGATGATTTCTGCTGCGGTATTGCAGGGGCTTGGAACCGTTCGGCAACCCACTTGAATGTTGCTGACGACCTGCTTGGTATTGCGATCCCACACGTAAGTGGGATCGTCAATGATCCCGAGAATGGCACCGATATTCACCACCTGCCCTGCGGAGTTTCGCCTGGTGTAGCGATCGTTGGCCGCCTGGGAGAGGAAGCGACCTCCGTTGATGCCGGTGATCATGCCGAATTCAATGCCGCAGAAGCGGCTGTCGGCACCGAGATCGCCGGCAGCGGTGGCTCCCGTGGTCGAACCTCCGGAGGCATTACTGCCGAAAGAGCCGCCACAGCATTTAGGCACAACCTCGAACTCCCTGGTGACGGTAGAAGTGGAGAAGGTGCCGTCGGGCCGATACAACCGACCCTCCACCGTCACAGCGATGTATCCCGTATGGGTGCCCGGTCGTAGGGCTCCACCGCCATCGGGGTCATCCAGGTTCAGCAGGCTGTTGAACCTGGTCCCCGTGGGAATGGTCCCGGCCTGACTGCGCACGGTTCCGTCCGCGTCGAAGGTTCTGTAGACGGCGCGACGGTCCGTGCTTCCGTTGTTCCCTGCTGAGTAGCGGATACTTTTTAAAACGAAACGCCTGTTACCCTGGTTGACCTGATCAACATTCTCAAGGTTGCGAAACTGGCCATTGGCAAAATTGACAGCTCTGGCGGAAGGCATGCCGTTACCATTCGGGCCGGGCCGCACATTGGTGGTGGAGACGCATGGACTTTGCAGGTCCATGTTGGTGGTGCTCCACTGGTCGGGAGGTGTACTCCCAGCGACGAGCAGCTGACGATTCTCCGGCTGGTTGAACGTGGCAATGATCTGGTCAGCACCGGCTTCTGCCACCTGCTGGGCATCGCGGCCCTCGCCGCTCCCCAGCGACGCCAGATTGGACCCGTTGACGATCGCCACCAGACCTAAGGTCCCCACAAGGAGAGCAAGGATCACCAAAACACCGGCCAGCATGGTGGAACCCGCTTGCTGCTCGTTTCGAGCGGGTTTCGTCAACAGGTGCAGCAACAACCTGGCTTTGGTGAGCCGAGCTTGGAGGGGCAGGCCAAAAGGCACTCGACTGCGCAACTTCATCGCTGCACGCTCGCTCCCAGGAAAATCTTTATGAAACTTTAGCAAGGATCCTGGCCGTTTCTCCTGCTGCCGATGGATCGGGCCGAACTGACAGGTGTGGCGGTTCGATCTGCGGTTTGATCTCTCCATCTCGGCGCCCGAGCGTCCTTAAAGCGTGAGCTCAAGCCTAAGCACGGGGCGGACCCCATGGCCAGACAGGGAACCTTGGAGGGACGCGCTTTGCGGGACTACCCAGCGCAGCGATCACCTCAGGCTTCCAGATCAGCCTTCGAAGTTGCCCCGCATCTGCAGGGTCTGGTCGAAGTATTGGTCGAGCATGGTGCCGGGCAACAGCGGGCCGTCGCTGAAGGCCAGGCCGACGAGGGTGTTGTAGCTGCGGCTGTTCACCCACTGGACCCGCGCCGGCAGGGAGACGCTCTGGTGCTTCTCGTAATCGCTGATGTCGAGCAGCACCTCCTCATCGGCCGTCACCTCAAGGGATCCCCGGCGCACCACGCAGGCGCCCGTGCGACTCACATCCCCCACCGTCACGTAGACCGTGCGGCCCGTCGACAGCCGGATGCTGGCGGAGACACCACCGGGCAGGGCGTGGCGGAGGGAGGTGCGCAGTTCCTGAGGCTCTTCACCGGCTGGTTGCTCAGCGGCTGGTTGCTCAGCGGCTGGTTGCCCACTGGTCTGTTGCTCGGCCATGCAGGCAGACCCGCCCATCAACGAAACCATGCTATCGGTCCCCTCCGGCAGCGCCAGCGGCCCGGTGCCGGGTCGGTTCCCGCAGAATGGGGTCAATGGAGCCGGGAAACTGAATGGGTGTACTGACGGCGCTGGCGATCCTGGCGGGCCTGATCGTGGTGCATGAGGCCGGCCACTTCTTCGCCGCCACCTGGCAGGGCATCCGGGTCAGCGGTTTTTCGATCGGCTTCGGGCCCGCCCTGATCCAGCGGAAGCGCCGCGGCGTCCTGTTCGCCCTGCGGGCCATCCCCCTGGGCGGTTTCGTGGCCTTCCCCGACGACGAGGAGGACAGCAGCATCGCCGCCGACGATCCCGACCTGATGGGCAACCGCCCCCTGCCCCAGCGGGCCCTGGTGATCGCCGCCGGCGTCATCGCCAACCTGCTGCTGGCCTGGAGCGTGCTGCTGGCCCAGGGCCTGGTGCTCGGCATCCCGTCGGGCTTCAGCGCCACCCCCGGTGTGGTGGTGGCCGCGGTCCAGCCCGGCCAGGCGGCCGCCGGCTCCGGCCTGCAGCCGGGCGATCGCATCGTGGCGGTCGACGGCACCCTCCTGGCCGGCGGCCAGGACGCGGTGATGGCCCTGGTGGAGCGCATCAAGGACGCCCCCGGCCGCACCCTGCGCCTGCAGGCCGACCGCAACGGCACCCTCCTGCGGCTGCCCCTCACCCCCACGGACAGCGGCGGCATCGGCCGCATCGGCGCCCAGCTGCAGCCCAACGGCACCGAGTCCTTCCGGCCGGCCACCAGCCCGCTGGAGCCGGTCCTGCAGGCCAACCACGACTTCATCGTGCTGACCCGCCGCACCGTGGAGGGTTTCGGCACCCTGCTCACCCACTTCGGCGAAACCGCCCCCCAGGTCTCGGGGCCGGTGAAGATCGTCGAGATGGGGGCCTCCCTGGCCAGCCAGGGGGGCAGCAGCCTGTTCCTGTTCACCGCCCTGATCTCGATCAACCTGGCGGTGCTCAACGCCCTGCCCCTGCCCCTGCTCGACGGCGGCCAGTTCGCCCTGCTGCTGCTGGAGGGGGTGCGGGGCCGCCCCCTCTCCGACCGCTACCAGATGGCCTTCATGCAATCGGGCTTCGTCTTCCTGGTGGGCCTCTCCCTGGTGCTGATCGTCAAGGACACCAGCCAGCTGCCCGCCATCCAGCAGCTGCTCAGCCGCTGAGGTGCCCCGCTTCCCCAGCCCCCGCACCCGGGCCCCGCTGATCCTCGAGCGCCTCGGCGTCCTCTACCCGGAGGCCACCTGCTCCCTCGACTGGCGCACCCCCTGGGAGCTGCTGGTGGCCACCATGCTCTCGGCCCAGTGCACCGACGAACGGGTCAACAAGGTGACCCCGGCCCTGTTCGAGCGCTTCCCCGATGCCGCCGCCGCCGCCGCCGTCGAGAGCGACGCGGTGGAACCCTATGTGCAGTCGACCGGCTTCTACCGCAACAAGGCGAAGCACATCGTGGCCGCCTCCCGCCTGCTGATGGAACGCCACGGCGGGGCCGTGCCGGCCTCGATGGAGGAGCTGCTTCCCCTGCCGGGGGTGGCCCGCAAGACCGCCAACGTGGTGCTGGCCCACGCCTTCGGCATCAACGCCGGCGTCACCGTCGACACCCACGTGAAGCGGCTGGCCAACCGCCTGCGCCTCACCCGCCACAGCGACCCGAAGAAGATCGAACCCGATCTGATGAAGCTGGTGCCGCGGCCGGAGTGGGAGACCCTCTCGATCCGGCTGATCTTCCACGGCCGGGCGGTCTGCGTGGCCCGCAAGCCCCGCTGCGCCGGCTGCGGCCTGGCCGATCTCTGCCCCAGCCATCCCGGCCCCTGAGCCCGGTGGGCCGGACCGAAGGGGGCGGGCCAGACGGTACGATGGCGGGCTGAAGTTTCCCCCTCCTCCGGCCGCATGGCGAAGAAGTCGATGATCGCGCGTGACGTGAAGCGCCGCAAGATCGTGGAGCGCTTCGCGGCGCGCCGTGCCGCCCTCAAGGAGGCCTTCGATGCGGCCGGCGATCCGATGGAGCGGCTGGAGATCCACCGCAAGCTGCAGTCGCTGCCCCGCAACAGCGCCCCCAACCGCATCCGCAACCGCTGCTGGGCCACCGGCAAGCCCCGCGGCTACTACCGCGATTTCGGCCTCTGCCGCAACCAGCTGCGCGAGCGGGCCCACAAGGGCGAGCTTCCCGGCGTGGTCAAGTCCAGCTGGTGAGCAGCGGGCTTCGGCCCTGCCACCGCAACGGCTTTCCGTCGCAGAAGGCGCCCCGGGAGGGCGCCTTCTTCATGGCCTGGAACGGCGGATGCGAGAATGGTCGGCGACAACAAAACGGACATAACGCCCAGTGCAAGGACACACTCAGTCGATCTCCTTCGATGGTCGGGAGATCCGGCTGACCAGCGGCCGATTTGCGCCCCAGGCCGGGGGCTCGGTGATGGTGGAATGCGGTGATACGGCAATTCTGGTCACCGCCACCCGCTCGAAAGGCCGGGAGGGCATCGATTTCCTCCCCCTGATCTGCGACTACGAAGAACGCCTCTACGCCGCCGGCCGCATCCCCGGTAGCTTCATGCGCCGGGAGGCGCGCCCCCCCGAACGGGCCACCCTCACCTGCCGCCTGATCGACCGGCCGATGCGGCCCCTGTTCCCGGGCTGGCTGCGGGACGACCTGCAGATCGTCGCCACCTGCATGTCCCTCGATGAGCGGGTTCCCCCCGACGTGCTCGCCGTCACCGGCGCCTCGATGGCCACCCTGCTGGCGAAGATCCCCTTCATGGGCCCGATGGCCGCCGTGCGCGTCGGCCTGCTCGGCGACGACTTCGTCCTCAACCCCAGCTTCCGCGAGATCGAGCGCAGCGAGCTCGACCTGGTGGTGGCCGGAACCCCCTCCGGCGTGGTGATGGTGGAGGCGGGTGCCAACCAGCTGCCCGAGCAGGACGTGATCGAGGCCATCGACTTCGGCTACGAGGCCGTCGGTGAGCTGATCCGCGCCCAGCTGGCCCTGCTCAAGGAGCTCGGCATCGAGCAGGTGCTGCCCGAGGAGCGCAGCGAAGACCCCGCCCTCCCCTCCTTCCTGGAGAAGGAATGCGCCAAGGGCATCGGTGAGGTGCTCAAGCACTTCGAGCAGACCAAGTCCGAGCGGGACGAGAAGCTCGATGCCATCAAGGCCGAGGTGGCCGAGAAGATCGCCTCCCTCGACGGCGAGGATCCGATCAAGGTGGCCGTGAGCAGCAACGGCAAGCTGCTGGGCAACACCTACAAGAGCCTCACCAAGAAGCTGATGCGCCAGCAGATCCTCGTCGAGGGCAAGCGGGTGGATGGCCGCAGCCTCGACGAGGTGCGCCCCATCCAGGCCGCCGCCGGCGTGCTGCCCAAGCGCGTCCACGGCTCGGGCCTGTTCCAGCGCGGGCTGACCCAGGTGCTCTCCTGCGCCACCCTCGGCACCCCGAGCGACGCCCAGGAGATGGACGACCTCAACCCCAACAGCGAGAAGACCTACCTCCACCACTACAACTTCCCCCCCTACTCGGTCGGTGAGACCCGGCCGATGCGTTCCCCCGGTCGCCGCGAGATCGGCCACGGCGCCCTGGCCGAGCGTGCCCTGATCCCCGTGCTGCCCTCCAAGGAGAGCTTCCCCTACGTGCTGCGGGTGGTGTCGGAGTGCCTCAGCTCCAACGGCTCCACCTCGATGGGCTCGGTCTGCGGCAGCACCCTGGCCCTGATGGACGCCGGCGTCCCCCTGGCGGCCCCGGTGAGCGGTGCGGCCATGGGCCTGATCAAGGAGGGGGAGGAGGTGCGCATCCTCACCGACATCCAGGGCATCGAGGACTTCCTCGGCGACATGGACTTCAAGGTGGCCGGCACCGAGAAGGGCATCACCGCCCTGCAGATGGACATGAAGATCACCGGCCTGGCGGTGAAAACGATCGCCGAAGCGATCAACCAGGCCCGCCCGGCCCGGCTGCACATCCTCGGCAAGATGCTCGAGGCCATCGACAAGCCCCGCGACGTCCTCTCCCCCCACGCCCCGCGCCTGCTCAGCTTCCGCATCGATCCGGAACTGATCGGCACCGTGATCGGCCCCGGCGGCCGCACCATCAAGGGCATCACCGAGCGCACCAACACCAAGATCGACATCGAGGACGGCGGCATCGTCACGATCGCCAGCCATGACGGCGCCGCCGCCGAGGAGGCCCAGCGCATCATCGAGGGCCTCACCCGTCGCGTCAGCGAAGGGGAGGTGTTCAACGGTTCGGTCACCCGGGTGATCCCGATCGGCGCCTTCGTGGAGATCCTGCCCGGCAAGGAGGGAATGATCCACATCTCCCAGCTCTCCGAAGCACGGGTGGAAAAGGTGGAGGACGTGGTCAACGTCGGCGACCAGGTGACGGTGCGGGTGCGGGAGATCGACAACCGCGGCCGCATCAACCTCACCCTGCGGGGCGTTCCCCAGCAGGAGCCGGCGGCGGTCTGACCGCCACGGGGGCCTGGCCCTACGGCCGGGCCCCAGCCCTAAACTGGTTGGCAACTGGTTGGAATCGGGCGATGAAGACAGTCGGGGCCTTCGAGGCCAAGACCCACCTCTCCAGCCTGCTGGAGGAGGTGGCCGGTGGCGAGGAGATCCTGATCACCCGCCACGGCAATCCCCTGGCACGGCTGGTTCCGGTCAACGCCCATGGCCGCGAGCGCCGCATCGAGGCCATCGAGCGTCTGCGCAGCTTCGCCACCGGCCGGCGCCTCAACGGCCCCTCGATTCAGGAGTTGCGGGACGAAGGCCGCCGGTGCTGAGCTTCGTCGCCGACATGTCCGCGGTCTGCGCCTGGTGTTTCGAGGACGAGCGCTCCGCGGCCTCAGAGGCGCTCCTGGCGCGGTTGCCGGCGTCCGAACTCTGTGTGCCGGCGCTGTTTCTCTGGGAGCTGGCCAACGTGCTGCTGATGGCCGAACGACGCGGCCGGATCAGCGCAGCGGATCGGAGCCAGTTCCTCACCCTTGTGGTTCAGCTCGATCTGGCCATCGATCCCGCCGACCCGGCCGTCGTCTGGCATGACGTCCTGAGCCTGGCGGCCCAGCACCGTCTCACCAGCTACGACGCCGCCTATCTGGAACTGGCGATGCGCGCAGGTCTCCCCCTCGCCAGCCGCGACAACGCGCTCATCGGGGCCGCCAGGGCCTGCGGGCTGGAGCTGCTTGCCTGCTGAATCGGCTGATTCCCGTTCAGACGGGGAAACCCGGATCGATCAGCGCCATCGCCGCCGCCGCCCGGCGGCAGAGATCGGCATGGGCCGGGCCGTGGCTGGCGATCAGGCAACCCGCCTGGCGCACATCGCCGCTGTTGTAGGTGAGGGGCCGGCCATCGGCATGGCTGAAGGCGCCGCCGGCGGCGACCAGCACCGCCTCGGGGGCGGCCATGTCCCAGTCCTTGGGGGCACTGCGGCCCGACAGGGAGATGTAGAGGTCGGCCTCCCCGCGCAGGATCGTGGCCACCTTCCCGCCGACGCTGCCGATCGCCGTGCTGCGGGCCGGCCGCAGCTCGGCCAGCAGCTGCTCCAGCCGGTCGTCGCGGTGGTTGCGGCTGGCCACCAGCACCAGCTCCTCGCCGCGGCCGCTGAGGGTGGCCGGGGTGCGCTCACCGGCCCGGTTCTCGCGCCAGGCCTCGCCCGCCGTGCCGGCCTCGCCCGCCCCCACCAGCCCGAACCAGAGCTCCTCCGGCTCCGGCAGCAGCACCACCCCCAGCACCGGCCGCTGGCCATGCACCAGGGCCAGGTGGACGGCGTACTCGCCGGTGCCCTGCAGGAAGTCCTTGGTGCCATCGAGGGGATCGAGGATCCACAGCCACTCGGCCTCCAGGGGCTGGCCCGGCACCAGCACCTCAGCGGCGGTCTCCTCGCTCAGCAGCGTCCAGCCGGCGGCCGGGAACGCCGCCGCCAGGCCGTCCAGCAGCCAGCGGTTCACCGCCAGATCCGCCGCCGAAACGGGCCCCTCGCCGCCGTGGTCGACGCTCATGGCCGGCGGGAAGCCGTAGGGGGGCTGCTCGCCGCGGGCGTAGGCCCGCAGGATGTCGGCCGCCCCCCAGGCCAGCCGGCGCAGCTCCGCCAGCAGGGGCTCACGGCCGATGCCGTCGGGCAGGGCGAAGGAAGACGGCATCATGGGGACCGGAAAACGGCATTGTGCAGGACCCGGTGCAGGAGCACGAACCCGCCGCCGGCGTCCTCTATCTGGTGGGCACCCCCATCGGCAACCTCGACGACCTCTCCCCCCGGGCCCGGCGGGTGCTGGCGGGGGCCGACCGGGTCGCCTGCGAGGACACCCGCCGCAGCGGCCTGCTGCTGCACCACCTCGGCATCCGGGCGCCCCTGCTGAGCTTCCACCAGCACAACCAGACGGCCCGCATTCCCCAGCTGCTGGCGGCCCTGGAGGCGGGCGAGGCGATCGCCGTGATCAGTGATGCCGGCCTGCCGGGGGTGTCGGACCCCGGCCAGGAGCTGGCGGCCGCCGCCCGCGCCGCCGGCCGCCAGGTGATCTGCGTGCCCGGCCCCAGCGCCGTCACCACCGCCCTGGTGAGCAGCGGCCTGCCCATGGGCCGCTTCTGCTTCGAGGGCTTCCTGCCGCCGAAGGGCGGCCCCCGGCGCCAGCGGCTGGAGGCCCTGGCCGGCGAGGAGCGCACCCTCGTGCTGTTCGAAGCACCCCACCGGCTGCTGGCCCTGCTCGAAGACCTGCTGGCGGTGCTCGGCGACCGGCCCCTGCAGGTGGCGCGGGAGCTCACCAAGCGCCACGAGGAGCAGGTGGGCCCCACGGTGGCGGCGGCGCTGGAGCATTTCCGCCGCACCCCGCCCCAGGGGGAGTGCACCCTGGTGCTGGGCGGTGCCCCGCCGGCGGCGGCCCCCGTCTGGGACGAGGCCGATCTGCGCCGCGCCCTCGATGCGCTGGTGGCGGGGGGCCTCAGCAACCGGGAGGCCGCCCGCACCCTGGCCGAGCGCAGCGGCCACAGCCGCCGCGACCTCTATGCCCTGCTGCACCGCGAGCCGTCAGACTGAGGCAGCTGGTCCTGCAACGCCCCGATGCTTCTGCGCCTGCGCCTCCTGTGCGGCAGCCTGCTGGGCGGCACCCTGCTGCTGACCCTGCTGTGCCTCGGCGCCCAGAACCTGGAGGTGCGACCCCAGCTGCGCTTCGGCTTCGCCCGCAGCGCCCCGCTGCCGGCCGGCTTCATCGTGGGGGTGGCCCTGGTGCTGGGGGTGATCAGCGGCGGTGCCAGCGCGGCCCTGCTGCTGCCCGGCAGCTCCCCGGGCGACGAGGGCTGAGACCTCAGCTGCCGGGCAGGGCGTAGAGGGCACCCTCGATCACCACCCGGCTGATGCCCTGGGCCAGCAGGTAGGGGGCGGTGAGCTCGAACACCTTGAGGTCGGGCAGCTTGATCACCCGCTGGGTGCGGCCGCACTGGCGCTTGGCCTGGCGGGGATTGAGGAACACCACCAGCGCCTGGCGCTCCAGCTCGGCGGCCGGCAGCCGGCCCAGTTCGGGGAACTCGCTCAGGGGCCGGGCCTGCAGTTCCACGGTCTTGTCGACCAGCATGTAGGCGCTGGAGGGCAGGGCGGCGCTGGCCAGGGGCTGGAGCCGCCCGTCGGCGGCCGCCGGGGCGCCGTCGTCGAGCAGCACCACGGGGATCGGCTGGAACGGATTGATCGCCCCGTCGGTGCCGTCATCGGAGCCCTCGTCGTCGCCGTCGTCGCTGGTGAGCAGGTCGTCGTCATCGGCGCCGAAATCGTCGGCATCCTCGATGGCCAGCACCGCAGGGCCGTCCTCCGCCACCACCTCGCTCCGCGCCGGGGACGGCACCGACAGACGGCGGGGCGGTGCAGGGATGACCCTGCGAGTGGTGGTGGTCGGCGCGGGGACGGCCTCGGACTCCGACAGCGCCTCCGGCCGGGGATCCGGCTCAGCCGGCGCCTCAGGCCCGGGGGCGGGCTCGGGCTCCGGTTCGGGGGTGGGGATGGCGAGGGCCGTCTGCAGGGCTTCCGGGGCAGCGGCCGGCTCGGCATCGCCGGTCGTCGTCCGGCTGCGGCGGCGGGAGCGCTCCGCCTTGAGACGTTCGTACTCCTCTTCGCCGAGCTCCGTGCGAACGACGCGGATGACCGTGTTGGCGCTGCAGCCGTAGCTGTCCGCGAGCTGCTGGCTGCTGGAGCCCTCCCGGAATCGCCCAACCAGCTCGGTTTTCTGGCTGTCGCTGAGCCGGGTGGCGGCCATGGAACGGTTCAAGCGCGGTCGTCCACTGTAGGGGGGGCTACCGGAGTGGCCTGGCCGCCGAACGCTGGCACAATGCGCTCCGTGCTCCCTTAGCTCAGCTGGATAGAGCAGCTGCCTTCTAAGCAGCCGGTCGATGGTTCGAATCCATCAGGGGGCGTTGGCAGAAACGGCCGGGGATCTGGGGTTTGGGCAAGTCGGAACAGGCCTTTTAGGCTGCAAGTCTCATCCGTCAAGACACGTCAGAACCCAGCCGGAGCGGTCAGCATCCGCCAGAATTTCACGCAGATTTCACGCGAGCTGCAACCGTTGGTCCGAGCTCGCCCCCAGTGGCTGGCCGATCTGAGCCGGGGCTTCAAGCGCCATCGAGGTGGTCGGCCAGGCTGGTCGGTCGAGGTGATGCGGGACCGGCTGAGAGTCGTGAGTGCCGAGCTGCCCCGAGGCCCCTCAGGAGGAAGGAGGGAAGCGCCGAGCCATCACCCTCAGCACCCCGCCAGGTCCGGCAACGTATGCAGCGGCCCTGGCGGAGTGCTGCAGCCTTTATGACGCGGTGGTGGCGGGGGAGTGGCAGTGGCCGGATCCGGCATCGGAGCCCACCAGCGACGACCCACAGAGGCTCAGCAGCGCCAACCTCCAACGGCTGACGATGAAGCTTCGGGCGGCCCTGGTGGGAGAGAAGATCCAGGAGGGCTCCTGGGAGCGGGCCTATCTGCCCTACTTGCAGAGGCTTGTTGACGTCGCCAGTGAACGGCGTTGGGAGGATGACTTCAGGCTGCTGGAAACGGTGCTGCGCCAGTGGGAGCCGAACAGCCGATCGAGGCAGATGGCACACGACAGGTGCCGTCGTCTTTGGAAGGAGGCTGGATGGACATGGCCCAGCGAGCTGGGGACCTTACGCGGGAACGGCAAAGTAGCCGCCAATCCCGATGGAGTCCGGGCCTTCACAGCTGAAGAGCTCGCTGAGCTGAGGGCACGGATTAATAGGAGCCAGAAGCTCACCCCAGCCGATCTGGTGGCCTGGGATTGCGTGATCTGCTTCGGCCTTCGGCCTGCTGAGCTGAAAGGGCTGGTACTACAGGCAGATGACGGGCTGCCAATGGCACAGGTCAACTGGCTGAAGAAGAGCAGCAAGGGATCCAGTAGTTCTCGGACGGTCCCAGCTGTACCACCAAAAGGCTGGCCGGATGATTGCTTCGACTTGGTGCAGCGATGGAAGCAGCATGGCCTTCCTGCAGGGATGGTGGCAGCTCGTAGTCCTGGGGAAGTCCTGACACAACAACTACGAAGGCTCAGAGCGCAGATACCGGAGCAGATGGACTTAGATCAAGAACTGACGGCCTATAGCTGCAGACACGCCTTTGCACTAAGACTTGCCCAGCGTCTTGGACTACACGTTCGTGAAGCAGCTGAACTTATGGGCCACAGCCCACAAGTACATCTCAACGCTTACGGGCGCCGACTGGATCAGCCCAAGCTTTTGGCTCGGGTAAGGCAACGGCTTGACGAATCAAGAGATTAGAATAGTTGATTAGTCGAAGCGAGAGTTCGGGGCGAGGCTTATGAATTGAACCGGAAAATGGCTCAGGATGTCCGAGATGTCCGAGAACTTCCGGAAGTCGTGAAAAACTGTCAGTCTCATCAGGTAATTGGAGCTGGGCGCGACTAAAAGCGACCCGCCAGAATCGTCCAGGAAGGGTGATTCTCTGCTGAGACGCAGCAGTCCCATGCCGAGACCATGTTTCCAAGAGGCACAGAAGCAACCACGCTTTACGCACACAACAAGAGAGCTAGCGACTCAGCTACGTATCTCCGAGTCGACTCTTCGACGGCTCCGCAAAGAGAGAGTACTTAAAGCAGGCATTCACTACAGGGCCATCGGGATGGGCTTGGTACGCCCAGCACTGCTTTGGAATCCAGTCGAGACGGATGTAGTCCTCGCTCGTCGCAGCAAAACTGAGCTCAACTGAGATGGACAACATTATGGAACTACAGCCGGCGACTACAGGACCAATCGTGGACTGGACTGAACTGAGCAGGTTTCTCACTGCACTGGGGCGCAGCGCACACGACTCTCCGCTTGTCTTTGCGCTCTATCCCAGGGATGTAAACCTGCCATGCATCCACTATGCATGCACTGCAGGAAGCATCCCTAAGCGCAGGATCGAGGACATGCTGAGGAAGAAACCGGATCTGTCACTAGGACTGGTGATCAATCCTCCATCAGTGCGACCCGATGACTGGGGATGCGATCCCAGTCACTTCAGTGGGAAGTCGGAGCAAGAGAAGAAGCGAAGGTGCTGGGAGTGGAACCGAGGTAGAACCAGGTATGAACATGCCTGCCCTCCAAAAGCATGGGGATCAAAGTCCGAGCTGATCGACCATGCCTCCTCCATATGGCTTGAATGCGATGGCGGTCTGTCTCTCAAGGAGCAGGAGGTGTTGGCTTGCAAAGTCGGACTTCCAGAACCATCTCTCACTGTATGGAGTGGTGGAAAGTCACTTCATACCTATTGTTGTCTGTCTGAGTCGATATCGAAGGAGAAGTATAGGGAGTTGATGGAGCGTCTCTGTCTGACGATCAATGCGACAGCGCCTGAGGCTGGAGCAGACGGTTCTCTGAAGAATGCAAACCGAGTCATGAGGGTTCCGGGCAGCCTCCACGCTTCTACTAAGGAAAGGTGCAGGATCAATAAGCATACCGGGACACAATACACTCTCGAAGAGCTTGAAAAGCATCTACTGCCACTTCTGGGCAATACTGATACCAACGACATTGAATATGCAGGTACACAGACTCCAAACAACAATTGGTTCAATGATCTAGCGCCTCCAGCACAAGAAAAGATGGCGGTGGAGATGCTTCAATACATCCCAAAGAGGAAAAAGCCTTCAGCCCAAGGAGGTCCATTGGGCACTCGCGCCCCCGCAATCAAAGTGCTCCACGGGCTTGTAGGCCATTTTGGCCAAACCAAAGCTGCTGAGATTTGCGCCAAGGCTGGATGGAGGAATGAGTACTGGTCTCCAGAAGCAGAGATGCAGTCTATCAGCGATCCATACTGTGGAATTGGGGTAGTGATCAAAGCTGCGAGAGAGAGCGGCTGGGAAGGTGGAGGGAGATACCCAAGCCTTGACGAGCAGCTTGAGCAATATTTCGGAAGATCAGCAAGAAAACGCTGACGCACTAAAGGCTTCAACTCTGCCCAACCATCACCTTATCGACAAATGACGAGCAAAGACGTTGCTGAGTATTACAAAACTCAGGACTATCATCTTCATGACACCACTACCGTTGAACAGATTGTAGAAGCCGCCGTAAAAATGCGGGCGGAAGAGCAAAGCTGCCCTCTGAACTACTGCAAAGGAAGCTTCTGGCGATACGATCCAGATCTCGGATACTACAAAAGGACCTGCCATTCAATCATTCAGCTAGAGATAAGCGAGATCCTTCCACGAATTTACACAGAATCCGGCGCCCGTGAGCCAAGACGGATTAGGCAGAAGGCAACAAGTCAAAAGATCAAAGCCACAATATCATGGCTTGAAACACGTTTAGGTTTGCAGGAAATGGACGCCAATACGGCGATTGCCTTCAAGAATGGAACTCTATATTTCCGTAATATTTGCTGGGAGTTAGGTGAGCATAGCCCAAGCAACAACCTTACTTATGGAATTGAAGCAGACTGGGTTGAAGATGCAGATTGCCCCCCCATGTTCAACGAGTTCGTCAGAACAAGCTACGGCTTGGCATGGCTAAATATGCTAAGGGGGGTGTTTGCCTATCACGCGGATCCTCGCTACGGCTGTAGCGTGATTACCATGATCATCGGAAACAGTGGCACTGGCAAGGGGGTAACTGAGCGGCTTCTCGAAAAGATGTATTCAAAGGAATCGATTGGTGTCATCACCAGTGGGTTTAGAGATCTCAATAGTCCTGAGAAGGTATCGCAACTAGTTGTAGGAAAGAGATTAATCGCTCTTCCAGACTTACAGGGACATCAAGACGGCCTTGGGGCAATCTTAAGTCTTACTGATGGGGGAATCCTGACCGCCCGAGCACTGTACTCGAACATAACGCGTCAATTTGTGTTTGATGGAAGAGTCGTTGCCTGTTCGACTCAGGCACCCGCCATGGATAACGCAGGTGTTGGAATGACGCGTCGACTCCTAACCCTAAAAACACTAGACAGAAGGCTGGAATCAGGCTTACTGCCAAGCGATGGGGTGGCTCTCGAAATGATGCTCCACAATGAGATAGGAGCTCTTCTCTCTTGGTCTCTGCAGATGCCGGAACAAGAAGTTAAAGATATCCTCAAGCTAAAGGACCCAGCAGGGCTACTGCAGGAGGTAAGCCTAGGATATGAATCACAAATGGATTCAGTTCGAATATTTATCGACTGTAGTTTGGTTCCGAGTGAATCGACTTGCGTACCAGACACAGACTATCTCTATAAAGCTTACAAGCTACTGTGCATGCACTTGGGTGACAAAGCCTGTCATCGCGATAACTTTGTCAAACGCATGAGGTAGGCGTTGCCACAGCTGTGGTGCGAAAGGTATGTCGTGCCAGGGAGTAACTCGCATAAAAGAACAAAGCGCATATTCTTTGGATTCCGACTAGCGCCTGATCTATGGCACTTGGATCATCAATCTGCTAAGAATGCATTTAATAGCTATCTAGATACACTGAGTGACTTCAAGAAGAAGGGGGAAGATCCAGATGGCTCATGCGCAGAAGAAATCAATATATTCGAGGGGGCTAGATTTGAACAACTCGGATATCTTATCACTCCTTTACTTAAGGAAGGCCAGTATGCCGAAATGAAAGCACGCCAGCCGGAGGCGCCTACATACGAGCAACTGGTAGATGCAGGAGTCTTCCAAGGAGGTGCTAATCGCAGTCCAGCGCAAATAAGTTGACCCCTAGTGCGAGGCAGCAAGCATCGAAGGGTGATTCCATGAAAGAAACTCAGTACGATCAGGGGTAAATCAAGATATCCGATTGGGCAGGAGAGGATTGACTATGGAAGTCAACTGGCTGATATCACTAATGTCTAGCTTAAAGAAAATAGGGCCAAACGGAAATACTTGTTTCGGGATCTTCCCTGATCGATCCAGTAAAGGATACCCTGCCCAGTCAGCAGCTCTGGGCAAACGCCGATCACGAAGCCGAGCATGGCAAGGCGACCATTCCAGGTTTCGGCGAAGTCGACGAAGCCAAAACGAGAGGTAGATCGGATTGGGTGGTAGGCGCTCACCACTTGGGCCTACAGGGCGTCCAGCCCGCCTTGCGCGTCTCACCCCAGAGCTTGAGAGCCTCCGTCCGAGTCAACTCCTGGCGTGATTTCAGCAACGGGATCTCCTGATCGGGGAGCATCTCCCCGGTAGTGATCTCCAACCGCTGGTTGGTGCGCTCCCAGATGGTCGGGCGGAAACGCAGCACCTGGCGGCCATGGATGAGCCAGCCTTCCTTCGGTGTCCGGGGGACACGCGGTGCAGGCTGGCTCATGCCTCAATGAGGCATGCCTCGATCAATCGACAGCACTCCTCCACATCGCCCGCGCTCTCCACCCCCTCGCCAAGCGAGCAGAAGAAGTCCCGCCATAACAGCGGAACCGCCAGCAGGACCAGCGGCCTGCCGCCGTTGAGCGCATGGGCGGCTTCCGAGCCTGTGCCGGGGCCTCCGCCGCCGCAGACCACCACCACAACGGCGCTGAGAACGTTGATGACGTTGCGGGCCTTGCCCATGCCGGTGAAAACGGCCAGATCCAGTTCCGCCGTGTTTTTCCTGTCGTCACCGCTCCCTTCCTCGGGCAGCACCCCCACCACCAGGTGCCCCTCCACCCGCGCTGCCCCTCGGCTGGCCGCCGCCATCACCCCCGCCGGGCGGCCACCGGTGAGCAGCACCCAACCCATGGCGCTGATGCGCTCCCCGAGCGCCTCGGCCAGGGCCACAGCCTCAGCGGAGGCGCCCTCTCCAGCCCCCATCACTCCAACCACAGCGCGTCGTTTGCTCATGCCACCTCCGGGCACCAGCCACGCTGGCGCGTCATGTCCTCCGTCCAACCCTGGCAGCGGCGGGTGAGGTGTTCACCATGGGCCAGCAGGCCCTGGTGCAGCTGGCAGGTGAGCACAGGGATGCAGTTCACCCCGGCGTGGTGGCGAAACCAGTGGCAGGTCATGCAGACCTTGCCGCTGCGGCTGCTCTGCAGGACCTCCAGATCCAGATAGGGCCACTCCTCAATGGGCTGCTCCAGGGAGCCACCGGCTCCCGTGGTGGAACGGCGTAGGTGGTATCCCATGGCAGCCCCCTGCAAGTACGCCTGTACTAGCATGGAAGGCCCATCTCTGCTGCTGCACGGGATCCCTCCGGAAGGGCTGGGCGGAGCGCCTCAATGCGGCTCGCAAGCTCCTCGAAACGGAGCCCTTCTCCATAGGTCCGAATGAGGGGTTGGAGACCGATCGAACGGCGGTCGCGATGGAACTTGGCTGTGGGCACCACCCAGAAGAGCCACTGACTCAGCTCCTGAGGGTTAACCAGCTCGGGGTCATCCTCCACCAGCAGACAGAAAACGTAGGCAGTGGCCACACGCTGCTCAATCGGGAAGCTGATCGTGCTCGGGCGTGCCTGCTGCCAGGACTGCACGAAGGCCGCCGACTTCACTTCCAAAGTGATGGAGCCGAACGTCACGTCCATCTCGGCCCACTCGACACGATGCTGCCCAGGGTCGAGGCCAAGAGCCCGGTGCACAAGCCACTCGGCATAGGCGCCACGGGTGCGGTTCTCCAACAGATGGCCGGAGTTCCAGCGGAGAAACGCGTCAAGGTCTGACATGAGGGGCTCGGGGCGTGACTGCTGGGGTGCTTCCTGGCCTTCCAAATCCCCCACGGGTTGCGACGGACGGGAGCCTGGTGACAAGGATGAGCTGCCGTTACGCGATAAGCGGCCCTGCAGCCACCCTCTTCATTCCTCTTCCTCAGACCCGCCAACGGGAACCTAGCGGCCTACAGCCGCTGGTGCGGGGATGACGTGGTGGATGAAGCCTTCACAAAGGCGGAGCAGCGCCTCCAGGCAAGCTGAACTGACTACTTCCTCTTCCTCAAAATCGACTCCCCGCATACGACGGGCCCCTTTCACTCGGTCAACCGTCCCGACAAACCAGCCCCGTCCTCGGGCGACCACGTGGTGAAATGGCTCAGAGCCATGGTCAATCCAGGCAGCAACCGATTTGAAAATCTTATGCCTAGAGAAGCGCCTTGCGACTGCAGGCCTACCACGACCGTGCTAAAAAATATACAAGGAAGCAGCGCTCTACAGCCTTAAATGAAGACAAGTGCTGAATTAGATGAATTTCTTATTGGTCTTGGGGCTAACGGCATCAGCTCCGAAGGGCTTGCAACAGTCGAGGGTTATATACGTTCTTGCTGGGACAAAGGTGTCGAAATCGTATTAGACCCTTCACTCCAGGGAGCGTATGGAACCTATAATCCAGAATCAAATACACTCACCATAGGCGCACCTGCTCTGTCCGACAATATTCAGCTTATAGAGACATTCGAGCATGAGTTCATTCACGTTCTTCAAGACGAGATAGATGGCCTAAGCAATTCATCCATGTCGCCGCTTGGACTTCCTGTAAATGCGGAGGGTTTTCAAGCTGTTAGCGCTGCAAACATCACATCCGACCCAAGAATCCAAGCCTTGGAGCTGGAGGCTCACAGTGCCGAACATGCTCTTGACAATCCAGAAAACACATTAATGCGAGCCGCATGTCCAATTGAGCAGCAGCTCGCCGTTTCCTACGCGGCAGAAGGTCTTGATCCCCTGGAAGCAAGCCTTCAAGCGTCTTTAGACGCTCCGCTTCTTGAAAGTTTTTTTGGGTAATTACTCCCAACTTCCGACCGAACCACCGGTACAAGAGTGAATTACTTCAGCGAAATCGTCCAAAACCTGCGCAGCGAAGTGAATGTCATCGACACGACTCCGCTCGAAGGCGAGTTCACCGGCCTCATGTACCTGCAGTTCACGGAGGCAGCCCGCGCCCAGTGGGCGAAGGACAAGCAGCTGCCCAAGTCCATGTTAGCCCTGTGGGCTGAGGCTTCCCAGCCGAACCTCAAGGCCATGGGACTGGGCAAGATCAAGCTCGTCGGCGCACCGGCGGTCTTCCTTCGTGGCTTCAGCGATGTGCAGTCGCGCTCGTACTACGAGTGCAACTTCAGCCTGACGATGAAGCAACTTCCCTACATGGAAGGCCAGGAGGTACCGCAGACGCTGCACAAGCTGGGCCTCTTCACCTTCGTAAATGACGAGCGTGCTCTCTGGCGAGGCATCGGCCAGGGCCCCCTGGCTGCCTATGCCCAACTGGAGATCAGGCTCTGTGAGGTGGAGCTGAAAGAAGAGGACGGCACTAAGATCACCGACGAAGATGGCAACCCCATCCTCGAAACGTGGTGCGTACTCGGCTACATCGGCCTATCACTGACCTTTCCCAGCACGGGTTCCTCCGCCGGTTCCGACACGCAGCCAATGGCATCATCAGTGCCCGAATCTTTTGGGTTTGTCCAGCTTGCAAAGAATGGACGCGCATTTCAATCAAAAGACGTCCTCCAGGCCATTGTCGAAAAAGAGAAGCGGCGAATCAAAGACGAGCAGATGGCCTGGAGAATTGGTGGGGCCATCATTGGAGGACTACTTGGTATAGGCGACGGATTTGATGTCGGCGATGTATTTATGGGTCTAGCCTTTTCAAACCTGGGAGGTCTTGGACACCAAGTGGCCTCACGCGAACAACTGGAGTTCCTAGAGAAGTGCAATGCTGCCTGGATAGTCACGGCAGGATCGCCAATGGAACTAGCAAGCCGGATAGGCCAAGCTCGATCAAGGGTGATCGCGTACAGCGAGGGATGGCAAACACCCTTAATCTTTAATCATCACCAGGGCCCGAGGGGTGACTATCTAGTTCCACTGGGTCTTGCGCATCAGCATGCTCGTGGCTTCCTCCAGGAGGACAGCCGACAGGCAATGGTGGAGACGTTTGAGCAGGATGACTTCATGATTCTTGCGAATCAACTCTATCCCGCACCGGATAACGCCATCAGACTAGAAAGCATACGCAAGATCACAAAAGAACAAGCGATCGAGATGGACAAGTATGCCGATTCATTCGTCCACCACGCTGAACCCATAGCAATTGAGATCGTTAGGCAGCAAGTAGTTGCCTATCGAGTCCCCATCCCAGTCCACAGCGACTATTAGCAAGATGAGCCTCCCGGACAGCGAAGAATATCAACGGATTCGCCGATCACTTCGGAAAGGCGCGATCGAGAGGAATGCTAAAACTGCACTAATCTTGGGAGCAGCAGCCAGCGGTGCATTCTTTGGCCTGACTGGTCTGGCGGTCACAGCCGTAGGCGCAACTATTGCGGTTTCAGTGGCCAAGTGGAGGCAGGATCGCGCCAACTGATGGATCGGCCCACGAGAACCCGTTGAGAGTCCTCTACCCGAGTCGTCAGCAAGGATATGGATTAATTGTCACTCATCTCCCCAAATTCTTTATGCTCCAGCCAGTGATGGTAGCCTCGACGTTCTCGAGGTGACACTACAGGGGGCCTCGGCCCTGGGTGCAGCCCCAGCGTCGGTACTGCTTGCCGGTGTGAGCACCCCCCGCAGCCGGAAACCCGGACACGCCGGACAGGGTGTGTGCCCATCTCTCTTCGTTATCTGCTCTGCAGGGGGAGGGGGATCAAATCAATTGTCTTGTGGTGGGGTGTCCGGCCTGTCCGGGCAGTCCGGGGTAAGGCGACGACTGGTGGGAGGCTCGATGCCCTGCCCTGTCCGGACACTGATGGACTCACTGTCCGGGTCTACCGGGTGCTGAGCGGCAGGAGATCACGTTCTAGGGGGCGGGGGGGGGGCGGCAATTCAGATCACCCCATCGGGACTGGTTCAGTCCAAGACGTCCAGCAGCTCAGCCAGGACCCGCCTGACTTCAGGCCCCTCCTCTGGATTGTGGATGGCGCCGAACACACGGGCGGTCACGCGGCTCTCGATTTCTTGAAGAGTGTTGGTCGTGTCCATCAGCAGCTGGATGGAGATGTCGGCGGTGGCGTTGCCGCTGCGGGCACAGCGCAAGCGGACCTTGCAGTAGCCGGTCATGGCTTCGCCTTCGGCGAGGGAGTCCCAACGGGAGAAGCCGGCGCAGCCGACAGGGGGAAGCGGTAGACGGTGCAGTCGGTGGCCAGGCAGTAGCCGGCAGCGTCGTGATATCTGGCGAAGCCATAGTCTTCGTCTGCATCGACGCAGCTGGCGGATCGTGAGGAGAAGGTCTCCGCCCACCAGGCATCGGCCGCAGCGATCTCGTCGTCCTCCAGACCGGAGGGGTCGTCGTTGATGAAGTAGCAGGCCCAGTGGGTGGGCAGCAGGTAGCTGACCAGGGAGGGATGGCGCGCATCCCGTTCGGCCTTTGTCAGGAAGACGGGCTCGGGGGGAGAAAGGGGTGGATCTGGCAGGTAGCAGCTGGGGGAAGGCATGAACGTCACAGCGTCAGAGGGACATAAAAAAAGCCCCGCACGGGGCGGGGCGAACCAATCCAGGCGGACTTGTGTCCCGTGTCAATCAGGTTGACGGGTGGCGTCAATCTGGTTGACCGGTTGAGTCGCTTGTTCGGAGGTCCTCCGGAGCCTGAGATGGCAGTGGGAATCGGGATCGTGACCAGGCTGTCGCCTCGCGTCAATCAAGTTGTTGTTCCGGCGTCCATCTCAAGGCGGGTGGGCCAGTTTTCGTGTCGCCGCCATGCTTCTGGTGCCTTGAGTGGTTGCTGGCCTCGATCGTGACGGCCATGGCGCCCGCGTCAATTACGTTTGCGGGTCAGCGGCATCGCTGGAAACCCTTGCTGCTGCTTGCTTCTGCCGGTAGCTCTCGCCCTTGATGCCCACGATGTGGCAGTGGTGCACCAGCCGGTCCACAGCAGCCACGGTCATCGATCCGCTGGGGAAGATCTCGTCCCACTCCCGGAACGGCTGGTTGGAGGTCACCAGCAGCGAGCGGCGCTCGTAGCGGTGGCAGATCAGCTCGAACAGCACCGAGGTCTCCAGCTCACTGCGCCGCACGTAGCTGATGTCGTCGATCACCAGCAGGGCGTAGCGATCCAGCTTCTGGATCAGGGCTGGGAGCTCAAAGCTGGCTTTGGCCTTCTGCAGCAGCTGCACCAGGGCGGTGGCCGGGAAGAAGCAGCAGGCCTGGTCCTGCTCGATCATCGCCATCGTGATGGCGATGGCCAGGTGGGTCTTGCCCACGCCGCTGGGACCGAACAGCAGGAGGTTCTCGGCCTGCAGCAGCCAGGTGTGGCTGCGGGAGAGCACCTGCAGCTCCTGCCAGTGCTGGGGCTCAAGGTGCTGGTGAACAAAGCCATCGAGGCCCTTCTGCCAGGGCAGATGGGCGTCGCGCAGCAGGCGTTGGCGCCGTGCGATCTGGCGGTGGTCGACCTCCTGCTCACAGAGTGCATAGAGGAACTGGCCCGGGCTCCAGCCCTCCGCCTCAGCCTGCTGCGCGAGAGGTTGCCAGTGGCTGCGGAACCGCGCCAGCTTGAGCTGTTTGAGCAGCAGCGGCAACGCCGCTTCCACCGCTGCTGAGCGGGGTACCGGGGAGGAGGTGGTCATAGGAGGCCAGCAGATGTTGGGGAATGACGGGATCAGGCAGGGCGCTGCGGCGCGGCGGCACCCGGAAGCGTTGCTGCAGACCAGAGAGGGACAGGGTTTGGCGCTGCTGCGCCTGCTGCAGAAAGGCGAGCACCAGCTCAAAGGACGCCACCCGCACCGCCACGTACAACGCCTCGACCATCAGCCGGGCCGCCGCGTCACGGTCACCGCTGGCCAGCAGGCGCTGCCAGAAGTTCCACCAGTGCTCATCCGGGAAGAGGTGGCGCTGATAGCGGCAATGGAGCAGGGCCCGCGGCTTGGCGCGCAGGCCATCGATCAGGTGCTCCAGATCGATGCACCAGGCCCGCGGGCCATGGCGGCCGGTGCCATAGACGCGAGGCAGCTGGCAGACCCAGTCACTGCCGAGGTAGACGATCAGCCGGTCGTGGTGCAGCCGCACCGTGACCGGACGGCCGATCAGGGTGGGCGGCACCGAGTAGATCACCTGCCGCACCTCGATCGTGCTGGTGCTGCGCACCCGCACCGATAGGAGCTCGTAGTCGGCAAAACGGAAGCTGGGCAAGGCCATCAAATGCTCAAGCTCCTGCTCGTAGCGCCGCTGGCGCGGGGCATTGAGGGCACTGAACACCTCAGCGAGCAGCGCGTCGTACTCGGCCGGCTCGTCGAAATCACAGCTGCCACGCAGCAGCAGCTTCTGCTCCAGCCGCCGTTTCACATGGCCGTGCGGTGCCTCGACGATGCCGTTCTCATGGGCCACCCCCCGGTTGTTGCGGCTGGGGGAGAGGCCGTAGTGGGCGCAGAGGGCCTGGTAACGGGTGGTGATGTCGAGGGCATAGCTGCCGTCGCGGTTGCGGCTGGCGGCCGAGAGCCGATCGGTGCGCAGTTCCCGGGTCACGCCACCACAGGCGGCCAGGGCGTTCTGCAGCCCCTCGGAGAGGGCGACAAAGCTCTCGCCGCCGTGGATCACCTGGCCATAGGCCCAGCCGCTCCAGGCCAGGCGGTAGTGAAACAGCAGATGCGGGAACGGCTCTCCCCGCAGGGTGATCGCCACCCGCTTGACCTTGGTGAAGTCGCAGAAGCCGATCTCTCCGGGCTGATACGCCAGCGAAAACATCACCTCCGGCGTCGGGCCATGCAGAGATTTCCAGTGCTGCACCCGCCGCTGCAGGGTGCGTTTCAGCGAACTCCAGTCCTGATCTGGCTTTTGCTCCTGCAGGTGCTCCAGCAAGGTGGTGGGCGTCAGGGAGGGATGGCGCTCCAGCAGCGGCAGCAGCAACGGCTCCCACACTTCCGCCAACGGGTCAGGGCGACGCCGACCACGGGGTTTGGCAGCTTGGGGTTGGAGGCGCCCTGAGTCGATCCGGTGAGCACTGCTCACCGAGATGCCCGCCGCTGCGGCCGCCACCTCCTGGCGGCTGCCGGCTCGTCGTTTGGTCATGTACAGCGCAATCTGTTGAGCGGTGAGGGGAGCAGGCATGGCCCGGTGCCCTGCGCATGGCAACCGGATTCAGCGCAGCCCCTCAAGAGCGGTCAACCTGTTTGGCGCGACCCCTCAACCAGATTGTCGTCGGACAG
>NZ_JAGQCK010000009.1:0-69074 GCF_024346155.1 Cyanobium sp. Candia 9D4
CGGCGGCCACGAGGAGGGTGGCACTGGCGGCGTTGGTGCGGTTGTCGCCCCGGGTGCCGCTGTCGGAGGCGGGGTCGAGGGAGAGCACCGGTGTGGCTGGTGGGGAGCCATCGCGCACCACCACCAGGGTTCCGGGATCACTGATATTGCCGGCCAGGTCACGGACCGTGGCGGAGACAGTGTTGCTGCCTGGCTGGAGCTGGACAGCGAAGGAGGCGGTGCCGTTGACGGCGGTCCTGCTCTGGCCACCGAGGGTGACGATCAGGCCACTCTGGGCAGCCACGTTGATGGTGGCGGTGGTGGCTTTGGTGAGGTTGTCGCCCGAGAGGCCGCTGTCGGACATCGCCGCCAGCGACAGCAGGGGCGGCGTCAGAGGCAGACTAACTGTAGCCATGAATACAGCTGAGCCAGCCTAAGGAATTGGTGAACTTTCGCAGGGGAAGCGTGGATTAATCGTTAAAGATTAATGAATGTCCTTCGTCCACCCTCAGCTGTCTCCGTCAGTGCGATGCGCGGAGCATCAGCTTTCCACCCGGGACAGATCGTTCGAAGCTGATCAGACCGCCGCCCGCGCCCGCGCCGCCAGCCACAGGCCCAGCCCGCTCCAGAGCACCACGAGGCCCAGGCAGAGGCCGGTCCAGGCCGGCAGGCCCCAGCCGTCCACCACCAGCGGGGCCACCACGGTGATCACGCCCCCGGCCAGCAGGGGCTGGAGCAGCAGCTGCTTGATCGAGAAGGCCGTCACCGCCTGGCTGCGGTCGCCCGGGTCGGCCATGCGCAGCAGCAGCAGGCCGCTGGCGGCCACCCCCGTGGCCTGACCGAATTCGATGATCGCCCGCTCGAACCAGTCGGGAGGCAGGATCCGCGGCGCCAGCAGCAGGATCACCCCCAGGTTCCACAGCAGGCCCACCACCGCCAGCACCGTCAGGGGGATCCAGTCGTGGGCCAGCAGGCTCAGATCCAGGCAGGCGGTGGCGGCGGTGATCAGCAGATCGGCGGAGATCGTGCCGGTCCGGCCCTGGATGGCGGTCGAGACCCACTGGGTCTGGCCGCTCTTCTCCAGGATCAGGCGCACCAGCAGCGAGCCCACCAGGGCCAGGGGGAACACGGGCAGGGCGTCGATCACCAGGGCGAAGACCCCGCCGCTGGCGTCAGCGATGGAGCGCAGGACCGCCAGCGCCCCGCAGCCGAACAGCACCGCCACCCCCGCCAGGCCCAGGTTCACGGCCCAGTCGCTGAGCTGCCGCCACAGTGCGGGCACCTCGACGGTGCCCGACTCCAGGGGCAGATCCATCGGCACCTCCTGCAGCGGCGGAGTCTCCTCTCCCACGAGCGCCATCGCTGCCTCGATCGGCAGCGCATCGGGGAACATCAACCAGCCCCGGGCCCGGGCCAGCACCACCAGCAGGCCGCCCACCACCGTCGACACCAGCAGCCCGACGGTGGCCATGGCCAGCCCCAGGGCCTGGGCCCCCTCCAGCCCCAGCCGCTCATAGGTGGGCCCCATGGCGGCGGCGGAGCCGTGGCCGCCCTCGTAGGCCACTTCGATCAGGCAGGCCATGACCGGGCTCACCCCCAGCCAGGGCTGCAGCACCAGCAGCACCGCCAACCCCGCCACCAGGAACTGGCCGAAGGCCAGGGTGAGGGCCAGCAGCACCTGGGCCGAGAGCGGGCGCCACAGCCCCCCCAGCTTCGGCAGCGGCTTGCCCAGCAGGAGCGTGGCGAACACCAGGGTCAGCAGGGGCAGCGGCAGCTGGTCCCAGAGGTCGATGACACGCTGCGGCAGCAGGGGCAGCAGCCCGGCCGGGGCCACCACCAGCCCCAGGCCACCCGCCAGCAGGGCCTCCGGCAGTCCCCAGCGCTTCATGCCCAGCAGGCCGCCGATGCCGGCGCCGACCAGCAGCAGCACCGTCAAGGCGGCCAGGGCCAGGGCCAGCCACTCCACCCGATCCACCACCCCCGGCACCAGCGATGCGATCACAGGTGGAACTGGCGGCGGAAGAAGGCTTCGGTGGCCTCGAGCACCGCGGTGCGCACAGCGCTGTCACGGAAGCCGTGGCCCTCCCCGGGAATCAGGTGCAGTTCCGCCTCCTGTCCGCGTTGCCTGAGCGCATCCACCATCTGCTCACTCTGACTGGCCGGCACCACCCGGTCATCGAGGCCGTGGAAGAACAGCACCGGTGCCGTGATCCGCGTCGCATGGCGCAGGGGTGAGCGCGCTTCGTAAAGCGCTCGGGCCCCGGGCCAGGGGCCGATCAGGGTCTCGGTGTAGCGGGCCTCGAAGCGATGCTCCACGGCCAGCAGGGCCTCCGGATCGGTCACCGGATAGCGGACGGCGCCGGCCGTGAACACGTCGGTGAAGCACAGGGCCGCCAGCACCGTGAAGCCGCCGGCGCTGCCGCCCTCGAAGGCGACCCGGGTCGGGTCGGCCTTGCCCGCCGCCACCACGGCCCGGGCGGCGGCGGCGCAGTCGGCCACGTCCACCACCCCCCACTGGCCGTCAAGGCGCTCGCGGTAGGCCCGCCCGAAGCCGGTGGAGCCGCCGTAGTTCACGTCCACCACGCCCCAGCCGCGGCTGGTCCAGAACTGGATGGCCAGGTTGAGCCCGGTGCCGGCCATGGCGGTGGGGCCGCTGTGGCCCTTCACCAGCAGGGGGGCCTCGGCGTGGCTGCCGCCCCGGGGCGGGTAGTACCAGGCGTGGGTGGGCGCCCCGCCGTGGCCGTCGAACCCGAGGGGCTCCGGCAGGCTCATCGCCTCGGCCGCCAGCGGCGGCGGGGCGGTCGGCGTGTGCCGCCAGGTGCCGCTGGCGGTCTCCAGCTCCAGCAGCCCCTGGCCGATGGCGGGGGCGGCGGCCACCGCCACCAGCCGGCCCGCCTCGGCGCTCAGGGCCGCCAGGTCGCTGAAGGGCAGGGGGATCGGCTCCCAGGGGCCGCCATCCAGCGCCAGCCGACCCAGTTCCCAGCGCCCCTGGCGGCAGGCCGCCGCCAGCAGTCGCGTGCCGTCCCAGGCGGTGGTGCGCAGGCCGTACACCCACTGCGGCGTGGCGAACTCCGCCTCCATGGGGCAGAGCGGCTGCCAGCGGGGCAGGGTGTCCGGCCCCAGGGCGGACACGTCCGCCAGCCGCTCCAGGTTCCACCAGCTGCTGCGGTCGTTGGCCACCACCAGGGAGCCGTCATCGAGCCAGAGGGGCTGGAACACCGAGATCCCCTGGGGATCCCCGGCCGCCGAGCCGGCGATCGGCCGGGCCTGCCGCAGCTGCCCGGCCGCATCGATGGCGGCGAGCCAGAGCTGGCTGCGCTCCCAGGGCATGAACGGCTGCTCCCAGCTCACCCAGGCCAGGTGGCCGCCGCCTGGGGCCAGCACGGCGTAGCCGCAGAAGTCGGCCGGCTGGTGCAGCAGCTCCGGCTCACCCCCCGCCAGGGGCACGGCCACGAGCCGGTCGAGGCCGTCCTGCTCCATCACGCCGATCCAGCGCCGGCGTCCCCGGTCGATCAGACCATCGGCGAAGGCCCGCGGCCGCTCCGGGTCGGGCGGGGCGGTGAGCCGCCGGGGTTCCGCGACGGTGGCGGGATCGCCGTCGCTGGTGAGGGTGACCTGCCACAGGCAGCGGTCGCCGTCGTCGACGAACACGACCTGGTCGCCCGCCACCGCATAGGCGCCGCCGCCGTATTCGTGCACCCGGGTGCGCAGGTTCCAGGTGCCCGGAGTCAGGTCCACCGGGGCTGCGCCGGCCCCGCCCCGTCCCATCAGGGTGGTGCGTCCCCGCTCCCCGGGTCGCTGCTCCAGCCAGAACAGGCGCCCTCCGTCCAGCCGCGGTTCGGCGATGCCGGCTGTCCGGCCGACCGCCAGCTCGGCCGGCAAGGGCGCCGTGTCCGGCCATGGCTGCGCCCCCACCGAGTCCTCCGCAGGCTGCTTCTAGAATCTCCCCATCGTTTCAGGTGACGACTTGGCCCGCAGCTTCGCCCAGATGGCACGGTCCGCCGAACAGGGTGGCAACTCCGTGCTGGTGCCGAAGGTGCCGGTGGAGCGGCCACCCCTGGAGATCCACAAGCTGGGCTCGAAGGAGCTGCGGGCCCCGGCCCGCCGGATCAGCAAGGTGGATGCCTCGGTCCGGGATCTGGCCCGCGACATGCTGCGCAGCATGTACACCGCCAAGGGCATCGGCCTGGCGGCCCCCCAGGTGGGGGTGCATCGCCAGCTGCTGGTGATCGACCTCGACCTGGAGGAGGCCGCCACCCCGCCGCTGGTGCTGATCAACCCGGAGATCACCGCCGCCGGGGCCTCCTTCAACACCTACGAGGAGGGCTGCCTCAGCATCCCCGGGGTCTACCTCGATGTGGTGCGTCCCTCGGTGGTGGAGGTCACCTACCGCGACGAGACGGGTCGCCCGCGCCGCCTCAAGGCCGACGGCCTGCTGGCCCGCTGCATCCAGCACGAGATGGACCATCTCCAGGGCGTGCTGTTCGTCGATCGGGTCACCGACGAGCTCAGCCTCAACGAGGGCCTGCAGCAGCAGGGCTTCCGCCGCTCCGACGTCCAGTCGATCCGCTGATTGCCATGCCGATGAAACCCCTGGCCGGCCTCTTCCTGGGCCTGGCCTGCCTGCTCGGCATCGCCGCCACCGGATCGATCTTCGAGCTCTCCTACGGCGATCCCGACCTGGGCGTCCAGGCCACCCGCTGGATCCTGGCCGGGAGCCTGCCGGGCACGGTGCTGGCGCTGCTGGTGGCGATCCGCATCAACAAGCCCGCCTGAGCCCGCGGCGGTCCCGCTGCGATCACGCCGCGACCCCTCGGCCGGCCCGACAACCGGCCGCCCGATTGGGACACACGGGCTGGATTCCGGTGGTGGCCGTTCATACGATTCAGGCCGCTTCGATGAACGCCGTGACCCTCCCCGTGCTTCCCCGCGCAGGCCTGGCGGCCCTGACGGTGCTGGCGACCGCCCTGGCCACCACGGCCCCCGCTCCGGCCCGCGCCTCCGCCCTGTTCGCCGCCGCCGAGGTGGACCAGCAGAATTTCCTGCTGGTGGCGGCCCCCATCGGCACCCGGGGCGACAAGGCCCAGCTCAACATCTACGAGCAGCTCAAACCGGTGCGCCCCTGTTTCGAGGTGGGCGAGGGCCTGCCGTCCCCGGTGAACCCCCTGCTGGCCACCTTCGATTTCACCGGCATCTGCAACCGCTACATCGACGCCAACGGCTACTCGGTGCGGGTGGGCGGCCAGGACCTGGCCACCTCCTACCGGCTGATGGTCACCCGCAGCGGCGGCGACATGCTGCTGCTGGCCTTCCCCACCAGGGCCGGAGCCGGCCCTGAGATGGTGGTGGCCCGCACCCGCGGCAGTGCGCCCGGATTCCTCAAGCTCCACATGGAGCCCGGCTGGCGGCTGATGCGGCGCCAGTTCGGCGGCCGCAACCTCGGCCACCTGTACGTCTATGCCGACAGCTGGCCGGGAACGGCGGCCACGGCGGCCCAGCCCGCCCCGAGCAATCCCGCCCTCCCGGCCCAGCCCGCCGCCAGCACGGGCACACCCACCCCGGCCAGCACGGGCACGCCGGCCCCCGCGGCCCCGCTCAGCCCGCCCGCCGCGACAGCCCCGGCCAGCCCGCCCGCCGCGGCAGCCCCGAGCCGCCGGCCTGCCGCCGCGGGGCGCCGGGTGCTGCCGTCGACGACCCGGCCCACGGCCGTCGACCCAGCCAGGGAGTCGGCTCCCGCCGCCGCCCAGCAGCCCGTGGCTCCGCCGGCCATCCCCGCCACCAAGCTCTGAGGCGGGGCCCCGAAGCTCCGCTTGCTAGGGTGCAACGCTGCGAACGTCTCAGCAGTACTTCATGACCCAGGTCACCGTCGGCGAAAACGAAGGCATCGAATCGGCCCTGCGCCGCTTCAAGCGCCAGGTGTCCAAGGCGGGCATCTTTGCCGATCTGAAGCGGCTGCGCCACCACGAAACCCCCACCGAGAAGTACAAGCGCAAGGCCCAGCAGCGTCGCCGTCGCCGCTGAGCCCCGCCTCGGAGCCGACGCTTCAGGTGCTTGTACCTGTTGCCCTGTCTGCCGGTCGTCTCCAGGCTGGAGGAGCCATCGCAGCAGGGTCCATGGGCCATCCGGTCGCCTCCACCGCAGACCAGCCACGGTCAGCCTCCATGCTTGAGCGGCTCAGCCATTGGTTGGCGGAGACCATCAACCATGCCTGGGGCAATCCGGCTGAGGAAGCCCAGCACCGGCCGCCCCTGATCGGGGTGCAGCCCTACAGCGACAGCCCGCCGCGGCGTCGGCGCCGCTGAGGTCCGCTCCGCTTCCATGGATCCGCTCCCTCAGTCGATCCTGTCGAAGGAGCGGTAGCTCAGGGCTTCGGCGATGGCCGGGCACGTCACCGGCTCCTCGCCGGCCAGATCGGCGATGGTGCGGGCCACCCGCAGCACCCGCTCCGCCGCCCGGGCAGAGAGGCGCCGCTGGCTGATGGCGCGCTCCCACAGCGCCAGGGCCTCCGGCGCCGGATCCACCACCGCCGCCAAGGACGGCCCATCCAGCTGGCCGTTGGCCGCCCCCTGCGGGTTGCGTGCGCCCATCCGACGGCGCGCCGCCGCCACCCGCCGGGCCACCACCGCGCTCGACTCCCCCGCGGGCAGCGCCGCCTCGTGCCCCCCGCGATAGGCCCCGCCCAGTTCCCGGGCCTCGGGGCGGCGCATCACCACCTGCAGGTCGATCCGGTCGAGCAGGGGCCCCGAGAGACGCCCCCAGTGACGGCGCCGCTGCGCCTCACCGCAGCGGCAGCTCTGGCTGGGGTCGCCGTACCAGCCGCAGGGACAGGGGTTGGTGGCCGCCACCAGCAGCACGCGGCTGGGGAAGCGGCAGCGCTGCCGGGCGCGGCTGATCCACAGCTCGCCCTCCTCGAGGGGCTGGCGCAGCTGGTCGAGCACCTCACGGCGGAACTCCGCCAGCTCATCAAGAAACAGCACACCGTGGTGGGCCAGGCTCAGTTCCCCCGGCCGGGGCACGGCGCCGCCACCGATCAGGGCGGCGGCGGAGCAGCCGTGGTGGGGGCTGCGGAAGGGGCGCTGGCGCCGCAGACCGGCCCCCTCCCCCAGCAGCCCGGCCAGGGAGTGGAGCTGGGTGACCTCCAGGGCCTCCTGGTGCGCCAGGGGGGGCAGCAGCGTCGGCAGACGCCGGGCCAGCATCGTCTTGCCGCTGCCGGGCGCCCCCACCAGCAGCAGGTGGTGGCCGCCGGCCGCGGCGATCTCCAGGGCCCGGCGGCCATGGGCCTGGCCCCGCACCTCGGCCAGGTCGGGAGCGGCCGGCGGCGGTTCCGGCAGGACCGCCGCGGCAGGCATCGCGGCGCGCCCCGGATCCTGCAGCAGGGTCACCACCTCCCCCAGGTGCTCGGCCCCCCAGACGGGCAGCCCCTCCACCAGGGCGGCCTCGGTGGCGTTAGCCGCCGGGACCACCAGGGCCCGGGCCCCCTGCCGCCGCGCCGCCAGGGCCAGGGCCAGCACCCCCCGGATCGGCCGCAGCCGGCCGTCGAGGCCCAGCTCGCCGGCGCTCCAGAGGCCCTCCACCTGGGCCGCGGCCAGCTGCTGGCTGGCCACTAGCAGCCCCAGGGCGATGGGCAGATCGAAGCCGGGACCCGCCTTGGGCAGGTCGGCGGGGGCCAGGTTCACCACCACCCGGGTGAGGGGCACCCGCAGGCCGGCGTTGCGCAGCGCCCCCCGCACCCGCTCCCGGGACTCCTGGGCCGCCGCATCCGCCAGGCCCACCACCCGCAGCCCCGGCAACCCCGGGGCGATGTCCACCTCCACCGTCACCGGCAGGGCCTCGAAGCCCCGCAGGGCCCCGCTGCTGCACCGTGCCAACATCACCCGGGGAGCTCACTGCCCGTTCAGTGCCACCTCCCGACCACTCCCCGGCGTGCCATGGCCAGCAGCGACACCATCTTCGGCCGCATCCTGCGGGGCGAGATTCCCTGTCAGGAGGTCTATGCCGACGACCTCTGCCTGGCCTTCCGGGATGTGAATCCCCAGGCCCCGGTGCATGTGCTGGTGATTCCCCGCGAGCCGATCCCCCAGCTGGGGGAGGCCACCGCCGAGCACCAGGCCCTGCTGGGCCACCTGTTGCTGGTGGCCGCGAAGGTGGCCCGGCTCGAGGGGCTCGAGAGCTGGCGCACGGTGATCAACAGCGGCGCCGAGGCTGGCCAGACCGTGTTCCACCTGCATCTGCACGTGATCGGCGGCCGCCCGCTGGCCTGGCCACCGGGCTGATCACCGGCTGCACACCGCGGCCCCGGCCGGGTGGGGCCGGCAGGGAGAATGGCGCGATCCGCCCACGCCCATGTCCCCCCTGAAGGCCCTTCGCGAGCAGCTGGGCAAGCTGCAGCGCCTGGCCCAGCCCTACTTCCTGCCCCTCGACGAAGGCGGTGGAGGCAGCGGCCAGTTTCTTCTTCTTGTGGTGGCCCTGCTGGCGGTGGTGGTGGGCTTCACCCTGCTGCTGCTCACCGGCGTGGTGGCGGCGGCCGGGGCCTGGATCCCCGAGCTGCGCAACCGCTTCCTGCCCGGCGTGCCCGAGCAGGTGGCGGCGGTCTGGAGCGGGCCGATCGGCATCGTGATCATGGTGCTGTTCGCCGCCGGTGTGGGCGCCTTCATCAGCCTGCGGGCCAAGCTGCGCCAGGGGCGCTGGCTGCCCTGGCTGCTGCTCGGCGTCATCGCCCTGCTGATCCTGGTGATCAACGGCATCAACGTCGGCATCAGCTTCATCGCCCGGAACATCGAGAACGCCCTGGTGGCGTACAAGGCGGAGGAGTTCTGGAAGATCGTCGCGATCTACGCCTTCTGCCTGGTGCTGGCCCTGCCGATCCGCGCCATCCAGAGCTACCTGATTCCCAAGCTCGGTCTGCTGTGGCGGGAGTGGCTCAGCGGCCGCATGCTGGGCCGCTATCTCACCAACCGGGCCTACTACGTCCTCAATCCCAACGACGAGGCCGTTGAGGAGATCGACAACCCGGACCAGCGCATCTCCCAGGATGCGGCCAGCTTCACCGCCACCAGCCTGAGCGTGACGGTGGAGATCATCTCCGCCCTGCTCACCTTCTTCAGCTTCATCATCGTTCTCTGGAGCATCAACCAGACCCTGGCCCTCTGGCTGCTGGCCTATTCGGTGGGCGGCACCGCCCTGATCGTGTTCGCCAGCCGCAAGCTGGTGAACCTCAACTACCAGCAGCTGAAGCTGGAGGCCGATTTCCGCTACGGCCTGGTCCACATCCGCGACAACGCCGAATCGATCGCCTTCTACCGGGGTGAGCGCCAGGAGCAGAAGGAGGGGGAACGGCGGCTCGAGGGGGTGATCGTCAACTACAACCGGCTGATCATCTGGGAGGCGCTGATCAGCGTCATCCAGCGCTCCTACGACTACTTCTCCCGTTTTCTGCCCTGGCTGGTGATCGCGCCGATCTACTTCGCCAAGGAGGTGGACTTCGGGGTGTTCGGCCAGGCCAGCATCGCCTTCTCCCAGGTGCTGTTCTCGGTCAGCTACATCGTCAACAACATCGACCGGCTGGCCGCCTTCTCCGCCTCCATCAGCCGCCTGGAGGGTTTCCAGGGCAAGGTGGAGTCGATCAGTGCCGACATGGCCGAGTTCGTGGCCGCCGAGCAGGCCTCCGCCGGAGGTGCCATGGGGGCCGGGGCCGGCGCCGTGCGCCCCGAATCGATCCTGGTGAGCCACGTGGATCTGGTGCCGCCCCGCACCAACCGCCTGCTGGTGCGCGACCTCAGCCTTGAGGTGACCGCCAACCAGCGGCTGCTGGTGGTGGGCCCGTCGGGCTGCGGCAAGACCTCCTTCCTGCGGCTGGTGAGCGGCCTCTGGCCGCCGTCCGCCGGCAACGTCCAGCGGCCGCCGGTGGGGGAGCTGATGTTCATCCCCCAGAAGCCCTACATGCTGCTGGGCAGCCTGCGGGAGCAGCTCTGCTATCCCCAGCCCACCGACCGCTTCAGCGACGAGCAGCTGCGCCATGTGCTCGAAGAGGTGCGCCTGCCCGAGCTGGTGCACCGCTACCCCGACCTGGACATCAAGCAGGACTGGCCCCGGCTGCTCTCCCTCGGCGAGCAGCAGCGCCTGGCCTTCGCCCGGCTGCTGCTCAACTCGCCCCGCTTCGTGGTGCTCGACGAGGCCACCAGCGCCCTCGATGTGGCCACGGAGAAGGCGCTCTACGAACTGCTGGTGCAGCGGGAGATGGCCTTCGTGAGCGTCGGTCACCGGCCCACCCTCACCGCTTACCACGACACCGTGCTGGAGCTCGACGGCAACGCCGGCTGGCGGCTGCTTCCGGCGGCCGGCTATACCTTTGGCCGCGAGGACTGATCCGATGAGCGACCCTTCCGCCACCCCATCAGCCGACGCCCCGCCGGCGGCCGCCACACCCCCGGACACCAGCGCCACCACCTCCGAGGTGCCCGCCTTCGGCTGGAGCGGCTACGCCGAGCGGGTCAATGGCCGTTTCGCCATGCTCGGCTTCGCCGCCGTGCTGCTGATCGAGGCCCTCAGCCACGACACCTTCCTCCACTGGGCCGGCCTGGTGCCCTGATCAGGGCACGGCGATCAGGTCCACCTGCCACTGGCCCTGGCGGCTCACCTCCACCGCCAGCTCGCGGCCATCGGCCCGCAGAGCCACCCTGCGCGGCACCCCCGGCGGCTGCAGCGGCACCGGCTGCAGGGCCATCAGGTTGCGGCGGTAGAGCACCAGCTCCGTGCGCCCTTCCAGCTGGCGCACCAGGGCCAGCCGCTCACCGCGGCCATCCACCGCCACGCTCAGGGGCTGGGCGTCAGGGCGCTCCAGGCCCGGCAGCGGCACCGGCTGCCGGCGCTGCAGGTCCACCAGCTGCACCCGGTCGCGGCCGCCCTGGCTGACGATCAGGGCCAGCCAGTCGCCCGCCAGGGAGGGGGCCCGGGCGGGGCCGGCGGCCTCAAGGCGCTGGTTGAGCCCCACCAGCGGCTGGGGCAGCGGACCCAGGCAGCCCGCCAGCAGCGGCGGCAGGGCCGCCACCGCCGCCGCCCGGATCAGCCTGCCGGCCCACGTGCTCATGGGGCATCACCAGGCGTTCCCCGCACCGCCAGGCCGGCGGGCAGGTCCGGCTCCAGCAGGCTGGTGAGGTCGTAGAGCTGCACCCGGGAGCGGCCGTCCCCTTCGGTGGCGATGGCGATGCGCCGGCCGTCGGGCGCCAGGCTGAGGCTGTCGGGCCGCAGGCCGCCCGGCAACGGGAGGCGGTGCAGCCGCCCGGTGGCCCGATCCTCGATGACCACCCGCCGATCCGGGCCCTCCTGAACCAGCAGGGCCAGGTAGCGGCCGTTCCAGCTCAGGGACGGGGAGCGGTGGGGCTGGAGCCGCTGCAGGTGACGCAGGGGCAGCACCGTCCCGGAGGGCTGCTCCTGCAGCAGCACGGTGTCGCGGCCGTCCCGACGCACGACGCTGGCCAGGACGCGGCCGTTGCCACTCAGGGCCGGATCCTGACGGTCGGCGCTGCCCCAGCCCACCGGCCCGGCGCTGCGGCGCCCCCAGCCCCAGCTGCCGCAGCCGGAGAGGAGCAGGGCCAGGAGGGCCACCGCCAGCAGCGGCACACCGGCACCAGCCGGGCGACGCAGCCGGCGGGGCGGTGGCTCAGTCGTCGAAACGGGAGCTGTTGTCCCTGGAAACGGGGGGGCGGGCGGCGGGCTCCGCCGGCGGGCGGGTCTCCGCGGCTGGGGGCCGGGGCCGGCCGCTGGCCATCGGCGAGAAGTCGGCATCACTGACGTCATCGGCGGCGCCGCCGCGGGAGCTGGAGCGGATCGGGGTGCCCATGGGCGTTCCCGGCGGACCGGCAACCGCGGGGCCGGTGGCGGCGTCCCGGCCCGTCGGGGCAGGGCCGCGGCGGGTGGAGCGGGGCACCGTGTCGGCCGCCGCCACCGGACGGGAGCCGCGGCGGGGCTCGGGGGCGCTGTCGCGGTCGCGGCGACGAGCGCCGAAGTCAGCGGTGGCGGAGCGGCCCTGGCCAGCGGCGCTGTAGCGGCCGGTGGTTCGCTCGGGGCGGTCGTCCAGGGGTGGGCGTTCGGGGCGGCCCGAGGGACGCTCGCCCCTGGGGTTGTCCCAGGATTCCGGCTCGTCGCGGCGGCTGGCGGCCCGCTCGGGGATGGCGGCCCGGCTGGGGCGGCGCGGCCGATAGAAATCGTCGTCGGGCTCTTCGCGGGAGGGGATGCGGCGCCGCAGCGGTTCGGGCTCGTCGAAGCGGTCGGGCTCGTCGTCCCAGCTGCGGCCGCCGCCGAGGCCCCCCCGGGGCCGGAAGGGGGCGGCGGGTTCCTCGTCGTCGAAGTAGGAGGAGCGGCGGGCCTGCTCGGTGGTCACCCCCCGCAGGCGAACGCTCTCGTAGGCGAAGAAGACGGTGGTGCCGGCCAGCAGGAACTGGCCGAACTGGAGGATCGGGTCGAGGCGCCAGCCCTGGAAGAAGAGGATCCCGCCGCAGAGCAGGCCGATGGCGGCGAAGAAGACGTCGTAGTCGCGGGCCAGGGCCGGCTTGAAGCTTCTCATGAAATAGAGGAAGGCTCCACCGACCGCCAGGACGATGCCGACGATGCTGGCCCAGTTGAGGCTGGCGTTGACCACGGCGGTTCACCCGGGCGACGGGCCCCACTCTAAGGACCGCGCCCGCCCTGTCATCGGCGGGCGCAGGAGGGCCGTCGGCTCAGAGGCGCCGGTCGACCTGGTCGTTCTGGCTGATCAGCACCAGGGCGATGGAGATGGGGATCACCACGATGACCGCGCCCCAGGCGAGGCTGCTGAGGAAGTTGGCGAGGGATGGGGTCATGGCAGGCTTTCGCTCCGGACAGCTCGGCGGATCCTAGGCAGGGAGGGTGGCTTCCTACGATCAGGCTTCCGACGCTTAGAGCTTTGTGACGGCCCCGGCCCTTTCCGCATCGGCCCTCCTGCCCCAGCTGCACCTGGCCCTGGGGCTGCTCCTGGCGGGCTGGACCCTGCTGTTCCTGTTCCGCATCGTCCTCACCTGGTACCCCGGCGTGGACCTCACCAAGGGGGTGATGCGGCTGGTGGGTGCGCCTACCGAGCCCGTTCTGGCCCTCACCCGCCGTCTGATCCACCCCATCGGCGGCGTCGACGTGACGCCAGTGGTCTGGGTGGGGCTGGTCAGCCTGCTGCGGGAGCTGCTGGTGGGTCAGCAGGGGCTGCTCACCCTGGCCCTGCTGCGCAGCCAGGCCGTCGGCTGAGCGGGTGCCCGCTCAGCGGTTCAGCATCTCCTCCTCGACGAACTTGGTCCAGACCTCACCGCGCTGGAACTCCTGGCGATCCAGCAGGGCCAGGTGGAATTCGATGGTGGTGGGAATCCCGGTGACGGCGCATTCCGACAGGGCCCGGCGCATGCGTCGGATCGCATGGTCCCGGTCGGTCCCCCAGACGATCAGCTTGCCGATCAGGGAGTCGTAGAAGGGCGGGATCTCATAGCCCGTGTAGACGTGGCTGTCGATGCGCACCCCCGGCCCGCCGGGGGGCAGCCAGCCGGTGATCTTGCCCGGGGCCGGGCGGAAGTTGTGGCGCGGATCCTCGGCGTTGATGCGGCACTCGATGGCGTGGCCGCTGATGTGGATCTGGTCCTGGCGGACGGAGATCGGCTCGCCGCCGGCGATGCGCAGCTGCTCGGCGATCAGGTCGATGCCCGTCACCATCTCGGTGACGGGATGCTCCACCTGGATGCGGGTGTTCATCTCCATGAAGTAGAAGCCCCCGCCGCGGTCCACCAGGAACTCCACCGTGCCGGCGCCCTCGTAGTTGATGCTGCGGGCCGCCGCCACCGCCGCCTCGCCCATGCGATGGCGCAGCTCGGGATCGAGCCCCGGGCTGGGGGCCTCCTCCAGCAGTTTCTGGTGGCGGCGCTGGATCGAGCAGTCGCGCTCCCCCAGGTGCACCACGTTGCCGTGGCGGTCGGCCAGCACCTGCACCTCCACGTGCCGGGGCCGGTCGATGAATTTCTCCATGTAAAGGCCCGGGTTGCCGAAGGCGGCTTCCGCCTCCCCCTGGGCGGCCCGGAACAGGGTCTCGAGCTGGTCGGCCTCCGGCACCAGGCGCATGCCCCGGCCGCCGCCGCCGGCGGTGGCCTTGATCATCACCGGGTAACCCATGGCCGCGGCCAGGGCGGCGGCCTCGGTGGGATCCTCCAGCAGCCCCTCGCTGCCGGGGATCGTGGGCACCCCCACCCGCTGCATGGTGATCTTGGCCGTCGATTTGTCGCCCATCGCCAGGATCGAGGCCGGCGAGGGGCCCACGAAGATCAGGCCGTGGTCGAGGCACTTCTCGGCGAAGTCGGCGTTCTCCGCCAGGAAGCCGTAGCCGGGGTGGATGGCGTCGGCGCCGCGGGAGGTGGCGGCGGCCAGGATGTTGGGAACGTTGAGGTAGCTGCGGCTGCTGGGGGCCTCGCCCACGCAGACGGCCTCATCGGCCAGCTGCACGTGCAGGGCGTTCTTGTCCACGGTGCTGTAGACGGCCACCGTGGCGATGCCGAGCTCCCGGCAGCTGCGCAGGATGCGGAGGGCGATTTCGCCGCGGTTGGCGATCAGCAGCTTGCCGATGGGCATCCGTGCAGGTCCGGGCGAAGGGGCTGGCGGGGGTGCGGCCGTGCCGGGGCGGACTGTATCAGTGCTCACCGGCGCCGCCCCTGCACGAGGGTCGCCGGGGCTGGGGAAGCCTGTGCGTATATTGCTCAGTCGGTGAGGGCCCCGGCCCGCTCCGACCACGCGGATGTGGTGGAATTGGTAGACACGCACGTTTGAGGGGCGTGTGGCTTCGGCCTTGCGAGTTCAAGTCTCGCCATCCGCATTTCTCTTTTCCCGCCCCCGTCCCCCGGACCCAGCGGTTCTCTTGTCCCAGCCCTCGCCGGTCTCCGCTCCAGCCGCCGCGAGCGCGATCGTGCTGGTCAGCAACGGCCCGGGCGAGCTGAGCACCTGGGTGCGCCCGTTGGCTGAGCAGCTCCATCGGCTGCAGCCCCTGCGGCCCCGGGATCCGGCCGCCCCCTGCAGCCTGCGGCTGGTGCTGGTCCCCTGCCCCAATGCCACCGGGGCGGAGCATCGGGTGGCCCGGGACTGGGGCCTGTTCGAGCGGGTGCTGCCGGCCTCCCGGTTCTGGTGGCTGCTGCTGCGGCCCCGCCGCCACGGCCCCTGGCCCGAGCGGGGCGTGGTGGTGTTCCTGGGCGGCGACCAGTTCTGGACCGTGCTGCTCTCCGCCCGCCTGGGCTACCGCCACCTCACCTATGCCGAGTGGGTGGCCCGCTGGCCCCGCTGGAACGACCGCATCGCCGTGATGGGCCCCACCGCCGCCGGCCGCCTGGCCCCCCGCTGGCGGCAGCGGGCCACGGTGGTGGGTGACCTGATGGCGGATCTCTCGACCCTGGCCCGCCAGGACGATCCCCTCCCTCCCGGCGACTGGGTGGCCCTGCTGCCCGGCTCGAAGCGGGCCAAGCTGCTGGTGGGGGTGCCCTTCCTGCTGGAGACCGCCGACCGGTTGGCGGCCCTGCGGCCTGGCTGCCGCTTCCTGCTGCCGGTAGCCCCCACCACCTCGGTGCGGGAACTGCTGGCCTACGGCGGGCCCTCCAACCCGCTGAACCGCCTCCGGGGGGCCGGCGAGCCCGAGCTCCGGGGGGACGAGATCGTCACGGCAGCCGGCACCCGCATCCTGGTGCTGGAGCGCCATCCCGCCCATGCCGCCCTGAGTCAGTGCGCCCTGGCGCTGACCACGGTGGGGGCCAACACCGCCGAGCTGGGGGCCCTGGCGGTGCCGATGATTGTGCTGGTGCCCACCCAGCACCTGGCGGTGATGCAGGCCTGGGACGGCTGGATGGGGCTGGTGGCCCGGCTGCCCCTGCTGCGCCGCCTGGTGGGGGTGGCCCTCACCGCCTGGCGGATGCGCCACCGCGGCTTCCTGGCCTGGCCCAACATCTCTGCCGGCCGCGCCGTGGTGCCGGAGCGGGTGGGGCCGATCGAACCGGCCCAGATCGCCGCCGAGGCCGCCGACTGGCTGGAGCACCCTGAGCGCCTGGCGGCCATGGCCGATGACCTGCGCAGCCTGCGGGGTCAGCCGGGCGCCGTGGCGGCGGTGGCGGCCATGGTGCGGGGCCTGCTGCCGCCGCCGGAGCCCTCCGGGGTGCCGGTGCGATCTGGATAGGATTCGGTTCACCATGGCCCCATCGGGGTTCGTCACGATGCCGCCGAGCGATTCCACCCCCTCCACCACCGTCCCTGCCGACGCCGACTGGCGCTCGAAGCTCACACCCGAGCAGTACCGGGTGGCGCGGGAGGGGGGCACCGAGCGGGCCTTCACCGGCGCCTACTGGAACAACAAGGCCACCGGGATGTATCACTGCGTCTGCTGCGGCAGCGAGCTGTTCAGTTCCGCCAGCAAGTTCGATTCCGGCACCGGCTGGCCCAGCTTCTGGCAGGGGGTGAGCGACGGAGCGATCACCACCCACACCGACCGCTCCCACGGCATGGAGCGCACCGAGATCCGCTGCGCGACCTGCGACGCCCACCTCGGCCACGTCTTCAACGACGGGCCCACCCCCACCGGACTGCGCTACTGCGTCAATTCGGCGTCGCTGCAGTTCAGCGAGGGCTGAGCCGGGGCGGCCGGCCTCTCACCAGGGATCGTCGAGGATCTCGGGCTCCACATCCACCGGTTCCTTGGCGCGGGAGGCCTCCCGGCGCGGTGCTTCTTCGGGGGGCGCGTAGGTGTCCCGCTGGGACTCCCGCCCCACGGGTGGCTCGGGGCGATCCCGCTCCGGCTCGTACCCCCGCCCGGGCCGGTAGCGCTCCTCGGGATAACGCTCTTCGGGATAGCGATCGCCGGAGTAGCGCTCTTCGGGATAGCGGTCGTCGCTGTAGCTCCCCGTGGCGGAGCTCTCCTCGGCGTAGCGCTGGGGTGGGTTGCGGTCGGGCGTGCGGTCAGGAATGCGGTCGTCGTAGCGCTCCGGCGTCACCCTCTCGCGTCGCTCGCCCTCGCGGCCATAGGCCTCGGCCGGGCGGGCTTCGGGGCGCTGGCGCGGTTCCGGCAGGTCGTCGTCGAGGTAGCGGCGCTGGCGCAGGGGCTCCCGCTCGCGCCGTTCCTCCAGTTCCACGTACTCCAGCTCCTCGGCGGGCTGGAAGCTGCGGCTGGCGGCCGGCTGGATCCGGCGCTGCTCCTGGACCGTGGGCTGGCCCGCCGGCAGCTGGTTCTCGGCCGGAACGGCCCCGGTGCGGAACCGGTCCCGCTCCTCCTGCTCCCAGCTGGCGCCGCCGATGCCCAGCTTCTCCAGCAGGCCGGTGCCGAGCTGCTTGAGCTTCTCCTCGGCCCCCTCGTAGACGATGATCCGGTCCGGGCCGCTGCTGACCACCTCCCCCACCGGCATTTCCCAGGTGCTGAGCACCCCTTCCCCCAGCAGGGGAACGCCGAGGGCGCCGATCACCAGGGTGGTGAGTTCGCCCGTCTCGATGTCGAAGCTGAAGCCGAGCACCCGGCCGAGCTGTTCGCCGGACTCGGTGATCACCTGGCAGTTGATGACCTTGCTATAGCGCTCGGGGTTGAACCCCTCGGCCAGGGAGTCGGCCGAATCCACCAGGATCACGTCTCCCACCTGGCGGATGCGGTCCAGCGGCATCCAGCGGGGCAGGCCCGGCAGGAAACGGGTGAGGGGGTTGTCCCGCAGGCCGAGGGCGATCACCTCGCGCCGGTCGATGTCGACCACCACCTCACCGACGACACCCAGGCGCCGACCGGTGTCCCGGGTGATGACCTGGGTGCCCATCAGTTCGGAGCGCAGCCAGAGGCGGTCGCTGGGGGCGGCGGGCTCGGTGGAGGGGGGAATCGGGGAGGTCAAATCCGGAGATCGGGGCTGGACGGCAGGGGGAACGGGAGCGACTTCACGGCCTGGAACAGCCTGGTCGGCCCATTGTGGCCCACGCGGTCGGCTCAGGCCGCCGGCGGCAAACCGACCACCTGGGTATGGGAGCCGCGGGCCTGGGTGACGCCGATGGTGCGGGTGGCCGCGGCGATCATCGGCCGGCGGTGACTGACCACCATGAACTGGGCCTGGTGCGCCTGGGCGGCGATCAGGGCCGCCAGCCGCTCCACGTTCACCCCGTCCAGGAAGCTGTCGACTTCGTCGAGGGCATAGAAGGGCGAGGGACGGAAGCGCTGCAGGGCGAACAGGAAGCTGAGGGCGGTCAGGGATTTCTCACCACCCGACATCGAGGCCAGCCGCCGCACCGCCTTGCCCTTGGGGTGGGCCACCAGGGTCAGGCCACCCTCGAGGGGCTGCTCGGGGTTCTCCAGCTGCAGGTGGCCCTCGCCGTCGGAGAGGCCGGCGAAGATCGTCTGGAAATGGCCGTCGACGGCCCGGAAGGCCTCCATGAAGGCCTCCTGGCGCAGGGTGGCCACGGTCTCGATCCGCAGCAGCAGTTCCTCCCGCTCCTTGCTGAGCACCTCCAGCCGGTCGTCCAGGTCGGCCAGCCGCTGCTCCAGCTGCTCCAGCTCCTCGAGGGCCAGCATGTTGACCGGCTCCAGGGCCTCCATGCGCTGCTGCAGGCTGCGCAGGCTCTGCTGCAGGGCCTCCAGGCCGGCCTCGCGCACCTCCTCGGGCAGTTCCGGGCGGGGGTCGGGCAGCTCCCGTTCCATCTGGGCCAGCCGCAGGCCGTGGCTGCGCTGCTCCTCGGCCAGGGCCAGCCGCTCCTCCTGGCGCCGCTGCAGTTCCCACTGGCGCTGCTGCAGGGCCTGCCGCCGGCCGGCCAGGTGGGCTTCGGCCCCGTCCCGGGCGCGGCGCCGCTCGCCGAAGCGGGTCTGCAGCTCGCTCTGCTGGCGCTCCAGCAGGGTGCGGCGCTCCTGCTCCGCCTGCTGGCGTTCCTTCCAGAGCTGGCGTTCGGCCACCAGGGCCTGGACCGCCTCCACCAGCCGCCGTTCCTCCCCGGCCAGGGCCTCCAGCTGGCTGCCCAGCCGCTCCGCCCCCAGGGCCCGGTCGCGCCGTGCCGCCTCCAGTTCATCCCGCTGGCGACGGGCCTCCACCAGGGCCCGGTCGGCCCGCTCCAGCTCGCCCTGGAGCCCCTGCCAGCGGGCACTGTCGTCGTTGCCGCTGGCGGCGCGCTCGGCCTCCTCCAGCTCCGCCAGGGCCTGGCGCAGGGGGGGCAGGGTCTGGTCGAGCACCTCCATCCGGCCGCGGTCGGCCCGGTGGGCCTCCTGCAGCTGCCGCCGCCGGCCGGCCACCTGGTCGCGGCGCTGCTGCCGCGGGGCCAGGGTGCGCTCGGCGGCGCTGCGTTCGGCCTGGAGGGCGGCCTGGCGCTGCTGCAGCTCCAGCAGGCCCGGCCGAGCCTCCTCCAGGCTCCGGCCCAGCTCGGCTTCACGGCGGCGGCTGGCCAGCAGGCTCTCCCCCAGCTCCAGCAGCCGCTGGCGCAGCGGCTCGGCCTCGTCGCCGTCGCCGCTGCGGCCGAAGCCCAGCTGGCCCGAGCGCTGCTGCAGGCTGCCGCCGGTCATGGCGCCGCTCTTCTCCAGCAGCTCTCCTTCCAGCGTCACGGCCCGGCAGCGGCCCAGTTCCCGGCGGGCGTCGGCGAGGGTGGCGAACACCAGCGTGTCGCCGAAGACGTAGCGGAACACGTCGGTGTAGACGGGCTCGTGGCGGATCAGATCCACCGCCCGCCCCACCAGCCCGCCGGCCCCGCCACCGCCGCCGGCGGTTCCCCGCTGCAGGGCCGCCCCCCCCGAGCCGCCGCCACTGCCCCCCCGGATGCGGTTGAGGGGCAGGAAGGTGAGGCGACCGGCGCGGCGGCTCTTGAGCAGCTCGATCGCCCGGGCGGCGATGCGGTCGTCCTCGACCACCACCTGGGCCAGGCGCCCCCCCGCCGCCACCTCCAGGGCCACCCGCAGCCGCTCCTCCACCTCGCCCAGCTGGGCGACCGAGCCGTGGATCCCCTCCAGCCCCGCCTCCAGCAGCAGGCGCAGGGCGCCGGTGCCGCGGCTCTCCTGCAGGGTCTCGCGGCGGCTGTCGAGGCGGGCGATCTCCCGCTCCAGGCTGGTCTGCTCCTGCTCCAGCCGCGCCCGGGTGCGCTGCTGCAGGGCCAGGGCCTCGGCCAGCTCCCGGGCCTGCCCCTGGCGTTCCTCCAGGGCGGCGCGCAGGGCCTGCTCCTGGCCGCTCAGGGCCTCCAGGGCGGCGGCGGCCTCCGCGTGGGCCGCGTCCTCCTGGAGCTCCTCGCCGCCGAGTTCCTCGAGCCGTTCGCCCGCCTGCCGCAGCCGTTCCTCCAGCTGCTGGCGTTCGGCCAGCAGGGGGGCGAGCCGTTGCTGCAGCTCCTGGCGCCGGCGGCTGCGTTCCTGCTGCTCCTCCAGCCAGCTGCCGGAACGTCCGGCCACCTCCCCGAGGCGGCGCCGGGAGAGCTCCACTGCGGCTTCGGCGTCCCGGCAGAGGGCCTCGGCGCGGTCGATGGCGCCGTCGTCGTCCCCCGCGCCAAGCTCCTGCTGCTGCCGGCGCAGTTCCCCCTGGTTCTGCTGCAGCTGCTGGCGGCGGCGCTGCAGCTCCTCGGCCTGCTGGCCGTGCTGCTCCGCCTGGCGGGCCAGCTCACGGCCGCTGCTCTCGAGGCCGGCCAGTTCGGCCTGCACCGCCAGCAGCTGGTCCTCGCCCAGGGTCTTCACCTCCGCCTGCAGCTGCTCGAGGGCGGCGGCGGCGGCGACCACCTCGGCCTCGCCGGCGGCGATCGCCTGCCGCTCCTCCTCCTGCTGGTGGTCGAGGCGCTCCAGGCGGCCCGCGAGGGCCAGGCCATGGGCGCGGGCCTCCTCCCAGGCCAGCACCTGCTCCTGCAGGCGCCCCTGGTGCAGGCGCTCCCGCAGCTCCTGGTAGGTGCGGGCCTTGGCGCAGTCGCGTTCGAGCTTCTGGCGGGCGGCCAGCAGTTCCTGCTCGACGATGCGGCAGCGCTCCTGCCGTTCGACCACTTCATCGAGCTTGGCCCGGCTCTGCTCGATGCGGGAGTCGAACAGGGCGACGCCGGCCAGCTCGTCGATGATGCCGCGCCGGTCGCGGGCGCTCATCGAGACGATGCGGGTGACGTCGCCCTGCATGACGACGTTGCTGCCCTCCGGGTCGACCCGCAGGCGCCGCAGCTGGGTCTGCAGCTGCTGCAGGTTGCAGGGCACCCCATCGGCGCTGAAGCTGCTGCTGTAGGTGCCGCCGGGGGCCACCCGCAGCCGCCGGGTGACGCTCCATTGCCGCTGGCCCCGCCGCAGCCAGGGGCCCTGCTCGGGGACGTCCAGCCCCTCCTCAGCCGCATCCGGCTGCCAGTCGCCCAGGTCGAAGCGCACGGTGACGCTGGTTTCGGCGGCCTTCCCCTCCCGCAGCACGGCGCTGTTGATCAGATCAGGCAGCCGCTCGGCCCGCATGCCGCGGCTGGTGGCCAGGCCGAGGCAGAAGAGCACCGCATCGAGGATGTTGCTCTTGCCGGACCCGTTCGGCCCCGTCACCACCGTGAACCCCTCCTCCAGCGGGATGGTCATCGACCCGCCGAAGGACTTGAAGTGCGTGAGCTCGACTTGATTGATGTGAACCAATTGGCTCATGCATCAAGCTGCTGCACCCTAGCCGAGGTACTGACGAACTCAAGTCGCCCTCTCTACGGTGAAGCCACAACGGCATCACCACCTGATTCCCCATGGAAACGGACACCTCCCATCCCCCCGCGGAGCCGGCCCGGATGGCGGCTCCTGAGCCCGCTGGGTCCGGTGATGCCCAGCAGGTGCAGAACCAGTTCCGGGAACGCTTCGAGAGCCTGCTGCCCAGCATTCAGAAGGAGTGGCCCGAGGTGGCCCGCCATACCCTGGAGGCCACCCGGGGCAGCTTCGACCACGTGGTGGAGGTGATCAGCCGCCAGAGCGGGGTCACCAGTGCCGGCGTCAAGCAGCAACTGCTGGATCTGGTCAACGTCACCGGCGAGCAGGCGGGCCACGTGGTGGATGCGCTGCGGCCCCTGGAGGAGCAGCTCGAGCACCTGCTTGATGACCTCAACACCACCCTGCGGCCCCGGATCGAGAAGCCGGTGCGGGAGCGGCCCCTGATGGCCCTCGGCATCGCCGCCGGCGTGGGGGTGCTGGTGGGACTGCTGCTCTCCTCGGGTCGGCGTTCGGCATGACCGGTCCGAACTTCAGCCGGGTCACGGCCCTGATCACCTCGGTGATGGACCTGCACGTCCGCATCGCCCTGCAGGAGGCCGATAAGGAAAAGCGGCGCCTGGTGGGCGGCGGGGTGATGCTGGGCCTGGGCCTCACCCTGATGACCCTGGCGCTGGTGGCGGCGGAGCTGGTGCTGCTGCTCTGGATCCGCGAGGCCTTCCGACTCAGCTGGCTGCAGGCCGCGGCGGCCGTGGCCACCATCGACCTGGTGCTGGCCGGAATCAGCCTGCGCATCGGCGGCCAGATGCTCAAGGGCCCCTACCTGCCGGAGACCACCGCCGGGCTGATGCGCACCACCCGGGCGATCACCGGCAAGTTCTGAGGTCTGCCAGGTTCAGAAGCCCATCTCGAGCCGCAGGCTGCGCAGGGTGCCCCGGTCGGCCCGGGCGGTGTCGGACACCTCCAGGGTCCAGGTGCCGCTGGGGTCCTTGCCCTTCAGGGCCGCCAGGGCGGGGGCGTTGACGGCGTCGTAGGTGACCTTGAGGTTGTCGGTGCCGCCTCCGGAGCGGTCGTGCAGCACCACCGGGGTGGCCCCCAGGGCCGCCGGCGGCAGCAGCCGCACCACCAGATCGCCGATGTAGGTGTGGTCGAGATCCACCGCCACCCGGATCGACTGCAGCGGGCCCGGGGCGGCGACCGGCAGGGTGAGGGTGGCGGTCTGGAAGTCGTTGATCGGCACGTCCTGCACCGCCTGGAACACCAGAGCCGCCGCCGGCTGGGGCGGGCGGGCCAGCTCCACCGCCCGGCGGGCACTCACCCGCCCGTAGCCGTAGAAGGGGCTGCGGCCGCTGGCGTCGTAGTTGCCACCCGTGGGGTCGATGCGGACGCAGGCCTGGCGCAGGATGTCCCGCACCTGGTCCCAGCGCAGGGCCGGATTGCGGGCCAGCACCAGGGCCGCCACCCCGGCCACGCCGGGGCAGGCGCTGGAGGTGCCGCCGAAGGAATTGGTGTAGTGGCCCGCCTGGTCGCCCTTCTGGGGGCTGCCCTGGTTGTAGCCCGCCACCCCGGAGCGGTCGGTGGTCCAGATGCCGGGGGTGAGGGAGGGGCGGCCGTCGCTGCTGGGGAAGCTGCACCACACGGCCCGGCCGAAGTCGCTGTAGGCGCTCCGTCTGGACTGGTCGTTGCAGGCCGCCACGGCGATCACCCTGCCGTAGCTGGCATAGCCGTCGTTGTCGACGCTCTCGTTGCCGTTGCCGGCCGCGAACAGGACCACGCAGCCCTTGCCGCCGCGGCCCTGGGTGGTGGCGAAGTCGATCGCCAGCCGGGTGGAATCCGGCAGGGGCACCACCTGGCGGTGGGCCGGGTCGTTGGGGTCCCACCAGGCCCCGTCCGGCGGCCCCCAGCTGCAGGAGATCACATCGGCGCCGTTGCGGGCCGCCCATACAAAGGCGTCGGCCTCCGCCTGGGAGCCCAGGCCGGAGGCCAGCCGGATCGGGATCAGCCGGGCGCCGGGGGCCACCCCCGTGGCGCCGAACTGGCCGTTGGCGCAGGCCACACCGGCACAGGCCGTGCCGTGGTCGTCGCCGCGGCCGGGGCGGGGATCGCCGCTCTGGCGGGTCACATCCCGCGGGGCGACGATCTTGCCGGAGGAGCGGAATTCCTCGTGGTCCAGGTCGAAGCCGTCGTCCACCACCGCGATGATCGCCCCGGTGCCGTCGCTGAGGGACCAGGCCGCCTCCACCTCGGCATGGGCGTCGACGAGCCGGCCGTTGACGGCGGTGGCTTTGAGATGCCACTCGGGCGGGAAGGCCTGGCGGCGCTGGCGGCTGGGGCCCACCAGCTCCGGGTGGCACAGGGCGACGCTCTCCTCCGCCAGCAGGGTCTCGGCGATGTCGAACACCGCCAGCCCGCTGTTGCCTGGAGCCGCCACGAAGTAGGCGTTGCGGGCATAGCTGAGGCCACGCTTGATGGTGAGGCCCAGGCGCTGCAGCAGGCCCTCGCAGGCCTCGGTCTCCGCGTCGTAGTCGAACTTGACGAACAGATTCTCCGTATAGACCACGGGCCTGCCGTTGGCATCGACCAGAACGCGGCCGGCGAAGTCGATGCCGGGCTCTGCCTTGAGCAGGCTGCGGGCGGCATCGCGCAGGGCCCCATCGGCCTGGGGGAGCTTCGTGCCCAGCAGTTCGACCCCCGCCTCACGGAAGCGCGTGACGCTCTCGAACTGGGCGAGAAGACGATGGGCCTCGGCGCTGACCGGTGAGGCTTCGAAGGGTCGCTCCGGCATCACCGCCTGGCGGTCGAGGGTGCGCACCACGAGGTGATTGTCGCTGACATCGAGGCCGTAGGGGGCCGCATCTTTGCCGCCATAGCGAACCTGAACCATCGCGCTGCCATCGCTGCGGCGATCACTCTCCGCGCATCAGCTGGCGGATTCAAGCCGCCGGAACAGGACGTGATCTGCCGTCACAGGCCGGTGGAATCTTCACCCTTCTTCAGAGCTGGGACCCGCTGGCGCTAATGGGCGCCTGGCTAGCGTCCGTTGGTCGCGGTGTGGGAGTCAGGCCATCACCAGCATGGGCCCCGCGACATCCTTCGACGCCTTCCCCCGGCGGATCCTCGTCGGCTCGCCAGAGGCCGTGGTCTTCGAGCAGAAACCGGGCTGGTACGCCCTGCACGGGGAGCCCCTGCCCAGGGCCGAGGGGCTGCTGACGTTTGAGCCCGAAGCCATCGCCGTGCTGCCCGGAGCCCCCGCCGGCCCCCTGGCCGCGGGCCAGTCGCTCAGCCCGGTCTATGCCCAGCCCGGCACAGGGGCCCTGGCCGTTCCCACCGGCCAGCTGTTCATTCGCTTCCGGCCCGGGGAGTCGGCGCAGGCCCACCGCGCCGCCCTGGAGCAGGCGGGCTGCCGCATCGTCGCCGTGCCCGACCATGCCCCCGAGGCCGCCTGGCTGCGGGCCCGCCATGGCGATCTGGCCGAGGCCCTGGGGTGCGTGGCGCGGCTGCGGCAGCTGGAGGGCGTCGCGAGCGTCGAGCCCCAGCTGCTGATGGCGCGGGGCCAGCGGTAGCCCCACGCCCACGCCAGGCCCGCCCGGGCGTCAGAGGCTCACACCCATCGCCGCCAGCGCCGCCTCCTCCACCCACACCGACACCGAGCCCCCCGGGCAATGCCATTCCGCCCAGCCGTCGCCGTTGGTGGTGATCGGCGTCCGGATGTGCCCGGTCAGGTCGCGGAAGGTGGTGTGGCGCTTGCCCACCTCCATCCACTTGTGGCCGGCCGCCCCGTCGCTCATCAGCACCGCCAGGGCCCCGGGGTGGCCGGGGGTGCCCAGGCGCGTCCAGCCGATGGTGTTGACGTGGTCGAGGTAGTCGTACTGGGGGCCATAGGCGCAGTGGCCGCGGGCCAGCAGAAAACGGTCGATCAGGAAGCGGTGGCTGGGCAGCACGATCCGGTACTCCTGGCCGCCTTTCCTGTCGGTGTACTCGGCGCCGTAGTAGTCGGCATGGAAGATGCAGGGATAGCCCTGGTCGCGCAGCAGGATCACGGCGTAGGCGAGGGGTTTGAACCAGGCCTCCACCACCGATTCCAGGGCCTGCAGCGGCTGGGTGTCGTGGTTGTCCACCAGGGTCACCGCCAGCAGCGGCAGCTGCTGCATCAGGGTGCCGTCGAGCAGCCGGCGCATGTCGTAGTTGCCTCCGCTGCGGCTGGCCTGGTGGAAGTTCATGTGCAGCGGCGCATCGAACAGGCTCATGTGGCCGCCGGTGTTGGCCGCGTACCAGTGCAGGCTTTCGATGTTGTACGTCCAGTACTCACCCACCACGAACAGATCACGCTGGGCGTGGGTCTCCAGATCGCTGATCCAGTCGAGGAAGAAATCGCTGGCGATGTGCTTGATCGCATCCAGCCGAAAGCCGTCCGCCCCCACGTGGTCGAGGCTCCAGCGGCCCCAGTGCTTGAGCTCACCGCGCACCTCCGGATGGTTCACGTTGAGGTCGCTGCCCATCAGGTAGTCGTAGTTGCCCTTCTCCAGATCGACGTTGCCCTCCAAGCCGGCCCCCTGGGTGCGCCACACGGCCCGGAACCCCGGATCGAGCGTGTTGTGATCCACCGCGTCGAAGTGGTGCCAGTGCCACTGCATCGACGAATAGCGATCGCCGCGGCCGTCGAAGCGGAAGCGGGTCCAGGCGCTGATCGTGCGTTCCTCCCCCAGGGGCCGGTTGCGGTCGGCGGGGTCGCAGGGCGTGGCCCGGTACTGCTCCTGCTCGTCGGCGTTCATCTTGTGGTTGAACACCACATCGGCATACACCTGCATCCCGGCGGCGTGGCAGGCCTCGATCGCCTCCAGATACTCCTGCTTGGTGCCGTACTTGGTGCGCACCGTGCCCTTCTGGTCGAATTCGCCCAGGTCGAACAGGTCGTAGGTGCCGTAGCCCACGTCCCAGACGCTGCCCCCCTTGCCCGCCGGCGGCAGCCACAGGGCGGTGATGCCCGCCCGGGCCAGGGCCGGCGCCTCCTGGCGCAGCCGCCGCCAGTGGCCGCCGTCGCCGTCGCTGTACCAGTGGAACCACTGCATCAGCGTGCCGTTGAACTCCGTCGGCGCCGCCAGCTTGCGGGCGCAGATCTCCGGTTCGTGGCAGGCCAGCCACTCCCGCATGAGGGCCATCGTGGCCTGGCCGGTGTCGAGGGCCGGATCCCTCTCCACGGCCAGCACGTCCTGCTTGAGCGCTTCAAAAAGTGAGGCCATGGGGGCTGGCGGCGGCGGAGGCAGGACCCACCGCTAGCAGTGCTGGAGGGGAGCTGCTGTGGCGCCCCTCAGCGGATGTCGTAGCGGAGCCAGCGGCAGTCGATGCCGCCGTTGCTCACGGGCACCCGCCGGCTGGCCTTCATCCGCAGGGCCCCCGTAAGGGCGGGATTGCCGCTCAGCAGCCACAGGGTCCAGCCGCTGCAGCGCTCCTTCACCATCCGACCCAGATCGCCGTAGAGCGCCTCCAGGTCGTCGTCCGCACCGAGCCGGTCCCCGTAGGGCGGGTTGCACACCAGCACCCCGGGGGATTCCGGGGGGCGGAAATCGCGGCAGTCCCCCTCCTGCAGCTCGACCCAGTCGGCCACACCGGCCGCCGCCGCGTTGCTGCGGGCCATGGCCAGCACGGCCGGATCCCGCTCCATGCCCATCACGGCCGCCAGGGGCGCCCCATCGGGGAGGCTGGTGCGGGCCAGGTCCTGGGCGGCCTGCCGTTCCCGCTGCCAGAGGGCGGCATCGAAATCGGGCCAGCGCTCCAGGCTGAAGCTGCGCTCCAGGCCGGGGGCACGGCCGAGGGCCCCGCAGGCGGCCTCGATCAGCAGGGTGCCGGAGCCGCAGAATGGATCGGCCAGGGGCACGCTCCCGTCCCAGCCGGTGTGGGCGATCAGGCCGGCGGCCAGGTTCTCCTTGAGGGGGGCCAGGCCCATGGCGGCCCGGTAGCCGCGCCGGTGCAGGCTGGCGCCGCCGCCATCGAGGCTCAGCACCGCCTCGGGGCCGCTGCCGCCGGGCCGGCCGGGGCTGAGGTGCAGGTGCAGTACCAGGTCGGGATCGTCCAGGTCCACCGAGGAGCGCGATCCCCACACCTGGCGCTGGCGGTCGACCAGGGCGTTCTTGACCTGCAGGGCGCTGTAGTGGCTGTGGGTGAGGCCGGGCACGCTGCCGCTGGCCTCCACCCGGAAGCTCAGCTGGGGCGGCAGCCAGCGCTCCCAGTCGGCGGCGTGCTGCACGCCGTCGTAGAGCTCCTCGCGGCCGCGGCAGGGGAAGCGGGCCAGCTGGCGCAGGAAGCGGAATGGCAGCCGGGCCTGCAGGTGCAGGCGGTAGAAGGTGGCCGCATCGGCCCGCAGGCCCACAGCGCGCCGCAGGGGGCGCACCTCATGGGCGCCCAGGGCTGTCAGTTCCGCCGCCGCCGGCTCCTCCAGCCCCGGGGGCACCACGGCAATGACGTCGAAGCGGGAGGGGCTGGCCATCGCCCCATGCTGCTGGCTGGCGGTCCCCCTGTACGGGGATGCCCACCGCCTGTGGCCGCGGCTGCGCCGGCAGGGAGGTGGCAGGATGGGAAGGCTCGTCTTCGGACGAACTAGGTGGTCCACACCAGTGTCTCGGACAGCGGTTCGATTCCGCTCAGCTCCATTCCCCCGACCCACCGCCCCGCCGGCGGTGCGTCATCCCGGGGCTGCAATGGTTTCGACGGGGCATGAGGAGGGTGACTGAAGCCTGCTCGGTCAGAGCGAACCCGTAACAGCGAACAACATCGTTCGTTTCTCCCGTCAAGCCGCCCCCGTGGCTGCCTGACACTCTTAACGGAGACGGGGTGAGGTCAGCCTTGTCACCCAAATGACCCATGGGGCCTGGAAGGGCCCTTCCGATCATCCGGAGGATCCTCCCGGCGGCTCGGTCCTGGCGCGCTCCACGATCAGGCGGGGGAACGGCAGGCTGATGCCCAGCTCCCGGAACCGCTCGATGGCCGCCGCCATCACGGCGCTGCAGATCATCCGGTTGGCGAAGGGGCTGTGGATCCAGAACTTCAGCACGTAATCGCCGCCGCGGTCCCCCACCCCCTGTACGTAGGCCTTCGGGGGCGGATGGCTCTCCACGCCAGGCACCCCGGCGGCGATCTCCTCCAGCAGGGCCAGGATCGTGGTGGCGGGCTGGCCGGCATCGACGCAGATGGCGATCTGGGTGAGGAAGCGGGTGCGGCCGACGCTGAACTCCACCGTGCTGGAGTTGAAGAAGGTCTGGTTGGGAATCACCAGCTCGGCGTTGTCACGGTCGCGCCAGAGCCGCGTGGCCCGCAGGCCAAGACGGCGCACCTCGCAGAACTCGCCATCGAGGGCGATGATGTCGCCCGGCCGCAGGGAGCCTTCGAACAGCAGCCACAGGCCGCTGACGAAGTTGCCGAACACCTCCTTGACGCCGAAGCCGAGGCCCACCGACAGCCCCCCGGCGATGGCCAGCAGGGCGGTGCTGTTGAAGCCGATCGTTTCCAGCAGGGCCACGGTTCCGAGGCTGATCACCGCATAGCGCACCATCAGGCCGATGGCGCGCGCACTGACCCGCTCCAGGGCAAAGCACCGCTTCAGCAGCCAGGCCACCCCCAGCGACGGCGGCCCTGAGGCGACCAGCAGCAGGTAGAGCACCACCACCAGCCGCGTCACGTCGCCCACATTCACGTTCGCGCCCATCCAGCGGCCCAGGGGGATCAGGGCCAGTTCGGCGCGGGTGTCCAGCTCTTCGATCAGCGCCCACAGCAGTCCGCCGAACAGGAACGGACGGATCAGCAGATGGCGCAGCGGCTGGATCTGATCCTCGGGAAGCCAGCGCTCGGCCCGACGCAGCACCAGCTCCGACACCTGCAGGCCGGCCACGACGGCGATCAGCAGGATGGCCAGGGCCGTCGGCTGGCGCGCGATGGCCAGCAGCCCCCAGCCGAGGGCGGCCAGCGCGGCGGTGGCGCCGAGTTCGAAGGCCCCTGGCCGGCCGGTCGGCCCGAAACGGTGACCCGCCAGGCGACCCCCGGCCACGGCCAGGGCCACCAGGGCGAGCTGGAGCAGGACCTGGGGCCGGCCCAGCATCGGCAGCCAGCCGACCATCTGGCCGAGCAGGTCGTTCATGGCCGGGGATCCAGGGCCTGGACCACGGCCCCGGTGGCTTCCGTTGCCGTGATCTCGCCGAAGGCCACCGCCGTCACGAGGCGACTGAGGGCACGGTCGCGCGGATCGCCGGCGGGCAGCAGCCGGGAGATGGCGTCACTGGCGTCCGCCTGCCGCACCGACCGCTGCATCGCCTTGAGCACCGGGGTGTGCAGCGCCGAGGGTGGGACGAAGCGATTGGTGGGCAGCATGTCCTGGTTGTCGCTGGTCAGGGTGCTCTGAATCCAGGGGTTCAGCGCAAACACGGCCAGGGCCTCCGCCACGTTCCGCTGCCGGGCCGTGGAGTCCCTGCCGAAGGCCAGCACCCGCAGCCGCGTGATCGGTGTGGGCGGCCCGTAGGGTCCGGCGGGCAGGTCGCTCACACCGAGCGCGTTCCCCAGGCTGCCGCGCAGCCGGCTGAGGCTGCCGCTGTTGCAGGGGATCCAGTCCAGGCGCCGCTCCAGCAGACCCTGCACCAGCGCCTCCTGGTCGGGCTCGATGAAGACCTTCTGGTTGAAGTTGGCGGCCGAGAGCCAGGCCAGCCACCGCTGCAGCCCCTCCCGTTCACCGGCCGCCAGGGGGCGCCCGGCGGCGGCCGCGATGATCGCCCGATCCGCCCCCAGGGGACCCGTGCTCCAGAAGAGGCTGCGCGATTCCACCGCCAGCCCCACCCGCACCCCCCCGCGGGCCTCCCTGAGCAGGGCGTCGGTGCTGGCGGGGCTGGAGGCCAGCCGGGTGCGGTTGAAGCAGGCGAGCTGCGGTCGCCTCAGAATCGGCAGCCCCGCCAGACCCCGGGGCGGGATCGCCAGCCGCTGCAGGGAATCGGTGTCCACCTGGCGGCGTGCGGCCTGGGGCAGCTCCAGGCCCCGCGCCAGATCGGCCTCCACCAGGGCGTGGGCGGTGGAGCCCGCCACCAGCATCAGATCGGGGCCGAGACCGGCGGCCTGCCGGCGACGCACCTCCTCGAGGAAGGCGCTCTCCCGCAGGAGGTTGGTCTCGATCGCCACGCGGGGGTGCAGCTGGCGGAAAGCCGCCACGATCGCCTGGGCCTGCAGGACCTCCTCCTGAAGGATCGCCTTGGTCAACGGCTGGTCGCCTTCGACGCTGATGGCGAGATAGGCCGTTCCCCTCAGCTCCTCCGGAGCGGGGCCGCAGCCCGAAAGCAGGCTGAGCGGCAGCACCAGCCACAGGAGCCGGCGGGCGCCGTTCATGGCCGGCCGGGCTGCGTTCATGGCCTGCAGGGGCCGTGGCCCGGGGGACGCCGGCGCCGATCAGCTGTGCCGGTCATGGACCCGGGGCCCAAAGGATGACTCTAGGAGCCGCCCTCCAACCCACCCGTGCAGGTACGGGTGTGGGGCGTCGACCTTGCTAGGACGAGGGTCTCCTGTGCATGGCCGGCGATGAAACGCTTCCAGCTCCCCATCCTTCCGGCCCTTGCAGCGGTGGCCATCGGCCTGGCCCTCCCCGGCATCAGCCTGGCCCGGCCCAACCCCGGCGGGCTCGGCGGGCCGGCCTCCGGCGCGGGGGTGGCCCCCGGCGCCGGCTTCGGAGCGGCCGGTGCCGGCCTGGACCGGGAACCGGGTGTGGGGGCCGGGGGCGTGGGCGGGCCGGCCTCCGGCGCCGGGGTGTTGCCCGGGGCCGGATTCGGTGAGGCCGGGGCGGGCCTGGAGCGGGGGCCGGAGGGCAATCCCGGTGGTCTCGGCGGGCCCGCTTCCGGGGCCGGGGTTCGCCCCGGGCTCGGCTACGGGGCGCCCGGCGCCGGCATGTACCGGCGCTGACGGGGCGGGCGGGTCAGGCCGGGAGGCCTCAGTCGTCCAGCTCGATCTCCTTCGCGAAACGGGTGCCGCCACGCTGGGAGTGCTCCACTTTCACCTTCATCCCCGGTTTGAGATCGGCGAAGCTCTTCAGGCCATCGTCGTAGTCCGTGGACGCATTGGTGAGCAGCGTCTGGCCCCCGACGACAAAGGAGCGTCGGCCGGCATCGACCGACTGGATCTTGCCTTTGAGGGAATCGGAGGAATCGGCCAGTACAGGCGTGGCGACCGTGCCGAGCAGGAGGCTGGCGGCGAGGGTGTGATGGAGCAGGCTCATGGCTGCTTGTCGTCAAGCGACGGGGACCACCGGATCGTATGGATTTCGACGCTGTGGCCGCAGCGGGCATCCATGACCGGATGTGACTCGCGCCCGCTGCCGTCATGTCTTGACATGCCTGAGCCGCCGGAGGGCGGCGTTGAGGCATCAGGACTCGTCCGCCTTGATCAGGAGTCTGAGAAATGTCTTGGAGATGTCGAAACCCTCTTCAAACCTGAGGCCCGAATAGTGGGCACCCCTGAGCTGGTTCATCCAGATCAGCTCGCCCCTGGCCTCAATGACTTCACCATCGCTGGGATCGTGGAAGCGAATCTGGGCAGGGGTTCCCATGGGAACCTGCTGAAAGCTGCGGATGCAGGCGCCGGAACGGCTCACATCCCAGAGATGGCCGGAATAACAATGATCCTGAAAAAACACCTCGACTTTAATGAGGATCTGAAAAAAGGGCGCTGAAAATTTGGGTTCTCGAACGGGAAGTCGTGACTCCTTCATGTCCCTGGGGAGAGGAGATTGGCTCCAGACGGGTTTCAGTGTTCTGCAGAAGTGGTTTACAGACTCTACCAAAATCATTCCTCCCGTCTACCTGTGATCTCCCCCTTCACAGTGACAGTGGACAGGTGGTTTTCCGGGTGCTCTGCAGCACCCTCACCACCCTCAGGGGTTACCCGTTCCCGGTGCCTGGCGGAAGCCGCTCCAGCGCTTCAGTTCCTCCAGCGTCTGCACCCCCTCCACCCGGTTGCTCCCCAGGACCCAGGTGGGGTAGGCCTTGATGCCGGCCGCCTGGCAGCGTTCCCGGCCTTCGCTGGTCTTGTCGCACTCCACGTAGGGCAGCCGGTCCCCCGCCTGCTGGCCGAAGAGGCTCTTCTGGCGGAAGCAGGCCGGGCACCACCAGGCGCCGTAGAACACGGCCCCGATCCGCCGCAGGTGCTCGGTCAGCTCCAGCTGATCGCCGCTGGAGGGGGCCAGGGCCTCGCCGAGGGTGGGGGTGGTGGAGGCGCCGGCCTGGCCGCCGTGGGCCGGGGTGCTGAAACTCAGCAGCCCTCCTGCCAGGGCGGACAGTCCACCCAGCAGCAACAGGGTCGGGGCCGAAGACCGCCGGGGCGATCGGGGGGGACAAGGGGTGCGCATCGAGCGGCCGAAGGGGCCGGAAATCTAGGCCGCCCCTCCGCTGCCGCCCCCCTGTGCCGTACGGGCTTCCGCCCTGCCCGGGCCTGTGAATTCAGCGACGGGACTGGGACAATTCCCAGGTTCGACGGTGACCGGGCGCCCTGGCGAAATGAGCGAGACGAGATGAGCGTGAACGGTTACCGCGATTACTTCAAGGTTCTGGGGGTGGAACGGGGCACCGATGCCGACGGCATCAAACGGGCCTTCCGCAAGCTGGCCCGCCAGTACCACCCGGATGTGAATCCCGGCGACGCCTCCGCCGAGGCCCGCTTCAAGGAGATCAGCGAAGCCTATGAAGTGCTCTCCGATCCCGAGAAGCGCCGTCGCTATGAGCAGTTCGGCCAGTACTGGAACCAGATGGGCGGCGGTGGCGGCGGCGCCCCCGGCGTCGATGTCGACTTCGGCCGTTACGGCAACTTCGACGACTTCATCAATGATCTGCTGGGACGCTTCGGAGGCGGTGCCGCGGGCGGAGCGCCCGGCGGTTTCGGTTTCGGCAGCGGCTTCCCCGGTGGCTTCGGCTCCGGTTTCGGTGCTGCCGGCGCCGAACGCGCCACCCAGGTGCAGCTCGACGCCGAGGCCACCATCAGCCTGCCGGTGGCCGATGCCTTCCGCGGCTGCGAGCGCACCCTCGCCGTCAACGAGGAACGGGTGCAGGTGCGCATTCCCTCCGGTGTCAAGGATGGCAGCCGCCTGCGGCTGAAGGGCAAGGGCAACCTGCAGCCCGGCACGGGGCGCCGCGGGGACCTCTACCTCACCCTCAAGCTCCAGCCCCACCCCGTCTGGCGTCTCGACGGCGACCAGCTGCGGGCCGAGCTTCCCCTCAGCCTCGACGAACTGGCCCTGGGGGGTGAGGTGCGCGTGGCCACCCCCGATGGCGAAGCCACCATCCAGGTCCCCCCGGGCATGACCCTCGGCCGCAGCCTGCGGCTCAAGGGCAAGGGCTGGCCGGTGAGGGACGGCCGGGGGGATCTGCTGTTCACCCCGACCCTGAAGCTGCCCGACAGCCTCAGCCCCCGGGAGCGGGACCTGCTCGAGCAGCTGCGCCAGGCCCGCAGCGTCGACCCCCGCAAGGACTGGATCAGCGCCGCGGCCCTCTAGGAGCCAGCCGCTCCCGCTGGTGATCCCCCAGAGTGAACCCAGCGGCGGCTTACGGGGCCATGGGTCAACGGCGTCGGTGGTGGCTGGGGCTGGTCGTGCTCCTGATCGGTGTTCTGGTGGCCGTCCGGACGCTGGCACCCGACCGCGGACCGATGCCGCGGGAGCTGGTCCAGGAGGAGACGATCCGGGTGGACCCCCGCACCGAGCTGGCCCGGGGCAGCGGGTATGCCGTGACGCTCGGTTCCTACATCGAAAATCTCCACAGCCTGTCGTTGCGGCAGCGCATGTTCAACGCCGAGGGCTTCTACTGGCTGGAGTGGCCGAAGGAGGTTCAGGAGCTGCTGGAGAAGCAGGGCATCACGGCGCTGCAGTTGGTGGAGCTCACGAACCAGGTCAATTCCTCTTCGGCCCAGATTCAGGCGGATACCCCGACGCCGGTGGCCCGACCGGGCGATCGCTTCTATCAGCTTTTTCGCTATTCCGCCAGCTTCTATATTCCGGTTGTCGATCTGAAGAGATCGCCGTTTGAGCGATTGATTCTGCCGATCCTCTTTGAGGTGGTTCCTGATGCGTTCGCCCGCCAGAATAAGAACGTCGTTCTTGTTCATGATGGTGATTCGAGGAGCAGTCAGATTGGGGCCTATGCAACAATCAATGGTTATGATATTGAGGATGTGAGATTTGTCTCCTCCAGCCATTCCTATGGAACCGACTGGGGGATGGGTCAGGGGGATCTCGACTACTCCAGATTGGCTGCGGAAGTGGTGATGCGGAGTGATCTGTTCTCCAGCTTCGTGACCTGGATCCTTCCGTTGCTGATCGTGATGCTGATTGTCCTTCTGGCGCCCTCACTGGTGGGGGAGCTGGGGGATGTCAGGCTGGCCATCCCCTCCACGGCTCTGCTGACGCTGATCTTTCTCCAGCAGTCCTACAAGGCTGAGTTGCCGTCGTTGAGCTACCTCACGTTCCTGGACTGTCTCTATGCCTATTCCTACATCGTCTCCCTGGTGCTGTTTGTGCTGTTTCTCTGGGGTACGAACGTCTACTCAGAAGCCAGTGAGCAGAAGCGTACCGGTGCTTTGCGCAGGATCAACCGCATGGATCGGGTCTTCCAGTTGACGGCCTGTGCCGGCTTTGTCCTGATCGCCATCTGGGCGTGGCTTGCCTGAAGGCAGCGGTGCCGTTCCGGGCGGTGGCGCTATCTCCGGAAGCCGGGGCTTTAGGATCGCCAAACTGTTCATCACGGCATGGATCTCACGTATCGTCCCCGTCGCCTGCGCCGCACGCCGGCCCTGAGGGCCATGGTGCGGGAGTTCCAGCTCAGTGCCGCCGATTTCATCTATCCGCTGTTCGTCCACGAGGGCGCATCCAACGAGCCCATCGGCGCCATGCCCGGCGCCCAGCGCTGGAGCCTGGAGGGGCTGGTGGCGGAGGTGGGCCGGGCCTGGGACCTGGGCATCCGCTGCGTCGTGCTGTTCCCCAAGGTGGCCGACGGGCTCAAGACCGAGGACGGCAGCGAGTGCTTCAACGAGGGCGGCCTGATTCCCCGGGCGATCCGGCGGCTCAAGCAGGAGCATCCCGCCATGGCGATCATGACCGATGTGGCCCTCGATCCCTATTCCTGCGACGGCCATGACGGCATCGTCAGCAGCGAAGGGGTGGTGCTCAACGACGAGACCGTCACCCTGCTGTGTCGCCAGGCGGTGGCCCAGGCCCGGGCCGGAGCCGATCTGATCGGCCCCAGCGACATGATGGATGGCCGGGTGGGGGCGATCCGCGAGGCCCTCGACGAGGAGGGCTTCGAGCACGTCGGGATCATCAGCTACACCGCCAAGTACGCCTCCGCGTACTACGGCCCCTTCCGCGAAGCGCTGGATTCCGCCCCCCGGGCCTTGAGCACCAAGCCCATCCCCAAGGACAAGAGCACCTACCAGATGGACCCGGCCAACGGCCGCGAAGCCCTCACCGAAGCCCTTCTCGATGAACAGGAGGGGGCCGACATCCTGATGGTGAAGCCGGGCCTGGCCTACCTCGACGTGATCCATCGCCTGCGGGGCGAGAGCGAGCTGCCCATCGCCGCCTACAACGTCAGCGGCGAGTACGCCATGGTCAAGGCCGCCGCCGAGCGGGGCTGGATCGACGAGCGGGCCGTGGTGCTGGAAACCCTGCTCTGCTTCAAGCGGGCCGGCGCCGACCTGATCCTCACCTACCACGCCTGCGACGCCGCCCAGTGGCTGCGCGACGGCTGAGCCGCACCGCTTGAATGGTCCGATGAACCGTCGCTGCCACCTCCCATGACGCGTCTCGGCCACGTGGCGGTGCGGGTCCAGGACATGGAGCGTGCCAAGCGCTTCTACGAGGGGCTGGGGCTGCGCCTCACCTGGGATGCCCAGGACTGGGCCTACATGCAGTCACCCGCCAACGGCGACGGCATCGCCCTGCTCAGCCCCGGCTACACCGCCGCCGGCCCCCACTTCGCCTTCCACTTCAGGGACCGCGCCGAGGTGGACGCGGTGCACGACCGGCTCGAGGCGGCGGGCCACCGGGTGGGTCCGGTCCACGACCACCGCGACGGCACTGCCTCCTTCTACCTGCAGGATCCGGACGGCAACTGGCTGGAGATGCTCTACGAGCCCCCCGCCGGCATCCCCTCCAACGTGGGTGCTGACGCCATCCCCGCCCCCGCCCCTACCTCCACCTCCACCACCCTGGCTCCGGCGGGGTGAGCGCACCCCCTGTGAGCGAGATCCACCAGGACACGCTGGAGCTGCTGGAGTGGCCCCGGCTCGCGGAGCATCTGGCCGGTTTTGCCAGCACCGCCGCCGGCCGTCGCCACTGCACCGGCCTCGGCCTGCCCGATCGCCCGGCCGAAAGCCGCCGCCTGCTGCTGGAAACCACCGAGCTGCTGGCCCTCGACGGCCTCTGTGAGGGGGGCCTGAGCCTGCAGGGGGCCGGAGACATCGCCGCCACCGTGGTCCTCTGTGCCAAGGGGGGCTGCGCCGGCGGCGAGGAGCTGCTGGCCGTGGCCGCGACCCTGGCGACGGCGCGGCGGCTGCGGCGCCAGATCGAGGATCCGGAGCTGCGGCCCGTCACCACGGCCCTGGTGGCCGAACTGCGCACCCTGCCGGAGCTGGAGCAGCGGCTCCACTTCTGTCTGGAGGAGGGGGGCCGGGTGGCGGACCGGGCCAGCGGCCCCCTGGAGGCGGTGCGGCGCCAGCTGCTGGGTCTGCGCGGCGAGCGGCGCGATCGGCTGCAGGAGCTGGTGCGCCGCTACGCCTCCCTGCTCCAGGACACGGTGGTGAGCGAGCGGGGCGGTCGGCCGGTGCTGGCGGTGAAGGCCAGCGCCGCCGCCCAGGTGGGGGGCCTGGTGCACGACAGTTCCGCCTCCGGCAGCACGGTGTACGTGGAACCCCAGGCGGTGATTCCCCTGGGCAACCGCATCCGGGATGCCGAGGGCCAGGAGCGGGAGCTGGAGCGGCAGGTGCGCAGTGAGCTCAGTGCCCTGGTGGGCGCACAGGCCGAACCCCTCGACCACCTCCAGCAGGTGCTGGTGCGGATCGATGCGGGACTGGCCCGGGCCCGCTACGGCCAGTGGCTGGGGGCGGTGCGGCCCGAGCTGGCCGAATCGGCCGACGCCCCCTTCGAGCTCTGCGACCTGCGCCATCCCCTGCTGCTCTGGCAGGAGCGGCGCGAGGGCGGCCGGCCGGTGGTGCCCGTGACCATCCGGGTGGGCCCGGAGCTGCGGGTGGTGGCGATCACGGGCCCCAACACCGGCGGCAAGACGGTGACCCTCAAGAGCCTGGGGCTGGCGGCCCTGATGGCCCGCGCCGGCCTGTTCCTGCCCTGCGCCGGCACCCCCCGGCTGCCCTGGTGCGGCCAGGTGCTGGCCGACATCGGCGACGAGCAGTCGCTGCAGCAGAACCTCTCCACCTTCAGCGGCCACATCCGCCGCATCGCCCGGATTCTGGCGGCCTTGCCGGCAGGAGCGGCCTCCGCCCAGGGGACGGCCCTGCCCCTGGGTCCGGCCTCCCTGGTGCTGCTCGATGAGGTGGGGGCCGGCACCGATCCCACCGAGGGCAGCGCCCTGGCCGCCGCCCTGCTGCGCCACCTCGCCGACCGTGCCCGCCTCACCGTCGCCACCACCCATTTCGGCGAACTGAAGGCGCTCAAGTACGCCGATCCCCGCTTCGAGAACGCGTCGGTGGCCTTCGACGTGGAGACCCTCTCGCCCACCTACCGGCTGCAGTGGGGCATCCCCGGCCGCAGCAACGCCCTGGCGATCGCCTCCCGCCTGGGGCTCGACCCCGCCGTGCTGGCGGTGGCCGCCGCCCAGCTGGAGCCCGGCGGTGAGGGGGACGTCAACCGGGTGATCGAGGGGCTGGAGCAGGAGCGCCAGCGCCAGCAGGAGGCGGCCGAGGCGGCGGCGGCCCTGCTGGCCCGCACCGAGTTGCTGCACGAGGAGCTGCTGCAGCGCTGGTCGCAGCAGAAGGAGCAGTCGGCGGAGCTGCAGGAGCAACGCCGCCAGCGGCTGGAGCTGTCAATCCGGGAGGGGCAGGGGGAGGTGCGGCGGCTGATCCGGCGGCTGCGCTCGGTGGGCCAGGAGGTGCGCGTCGGCGGGCGGGTGGCCGGCGAGACGGCCCGCCAGGCCGGCCAGCGGCTGCGGCGCCTCGAGCAGCAGCACCGGCCCCTGCCGGAGCGGCGCGACCACGGCGGCTGGCGGCCCCGGGTGGGCGACCGCATCCGGCTGCTGGCCCTGGGCAAAGCGGCCGAGGTGCTGGCGATCTCCGACGACGGCAGCGAGCTCAGCGTCCGCTGTGGCGTGCTGCGCCTGTCGGTGGAACTCGCCGCCATCGAGGGGCTGCACGGCGAGAAGCCGGCACCCCCCGAGCCGCCGCCCCAGGTGCGGATCCGCAGCCGCCGGTCCCCGGGCAGCCGCGGGCCCGAGGTGCGCACCGAGGGCAACACGGTGGACGTGCGCGGCCTGCGGGTGCATGAGGCCGTGGCGGCGGTGGAGGAGCGCCTGCGTGGCGCCAACGGGCCGGTGTGGGTGATCCACGGCATCGGCACCGGCAAGCTCAAGCGGGGCTTGCGGGAGTGGCTGTCCGGCCTGGCCTGGGTGGAGCGGGTCAGCGATGCCGAGCAGGGGGACGGGGGGCCCGGCTGCAGCGTGGTCTGGGTGAAGTGAAGCCTCTGCCGGCGGCCCGGGGCTGAATCCTCAGGGGCTGCTGGCTCAGTGGCTGATGGCGGGCAGCTGGGGTTCCTGCCGCGGCGGCGGCGTGGTGGCTTCGGCCGGCAGCAGGGCCGCCCCGAGCCCGTCGAACAGGCGCCAGCCCGTGGGTTCGACATCCAGATGCACGGTCTGGCCCACGGTCACGCTCTGGTCCGGGGTGGCCCGCACCAGCACCAGGTGGCTGCCCTCCAGCAGCCGGCAGGTGACCAGCTGTTCGTTGCCCAGGGCCTCACAGTGGCTCACCTCCGCCGCCAGGTTGCGGTTGGTGGCGGGGGCGAGCCGCAGGTGCTCCGGCCGCAGGCCGCCGGTGATCCGGTGGCCGATCCAGTCGCCCAGCAGCTCGGCCATCGGCCCCTCCACCGGGAAGCGCCGCCCCCCCAGCAGCAGCTGGGCGGAGCCGGCCACCTCCACCGGCAGCAGGTTCATCGCCGGGCTGCCGATGAACTGGGCCACGAACAGGTTGGAGGGCCACTGGTACAGCTGCATGGGCGTACCCAGCTGCTGCAGCCGGCCCTCGTTCAGCACGGCGATGCGGTGGCCCATGGTCATGGCCTCCACCTGGTCGTGGGTGACGTAGAGGGTGGTGGTGCCCAGGCGCCGCTGCAGCTCCACGATCTGGGTGCGGGTGCCGGTGCGCAGCTTGGCGTCCAGGTTGCTGAGGGGCTCATCCATCAGGAACACCGCCGGCTGGCGGGCGATGGCCCGGCCCAGCGCCACCCGCTGCTTCTGGCCCCCGGAGAGCTCCTTGGGCCGCCGCTCCAGCAGCGGTTCCAGCTCCAGGGTGGCGGCCACCTCGTCGATGCGGGCCGCGATGCGCCGCTCCCGCTCGGAATCGATCCGCAGGGGGGCCGGCAGGCCGCGGGTGGCCCGGTGCAGGCTGTCCTGCAGCTGCTGGGGCAGGCTGCGGTGGCGGCTGCGGCGCAGGCCGAAGCCGATGTTGTCGGCCACGCTCAGGTGGGGATAGAGCGCGTAGCTCTGGAACACCATCGCCACGTCGCGCTGGGCCGGCCGCAGCCGGCTCACGGGGCGTTCCCCTACGTAGATCTCGCCCGCGGTGGTGGCTTCCAGCCCCGCCAGCAGGCGCAGGAGGGTGCTCTTGCCGCAGCCCGAGGGGCCCACCAGCACGAGGAATTCACCGTCCTGGATGTGCAGGTCGAGCTGGCGCAGCACCTCCACCGGGTTGCCGCCGCGACGGGGCGGGTAGGTCTTGCCGACCTTCTCGAAGCGGACCTCGGCCAAACCAGGGGTGCAACCGGGGGATCCTAGGGTTGTTCCTCATCCGTGCCCCGGCCGAACCCCTTCCTTGCAGTTCATCGATCAGGCCCGCATCGCCGTGCGCGCCGGCCGCGGCGGCGACGGCATCGTGGCCTTCCGTCGTGAGAAGTACGTCCCCGCCGGCGGGCCCTCCGGCGGCGACGGCGGCCGCGGCGGTGACGTGCTCCTCGTGGCCGATGCCAACCTCCAGACCCTGCTGGACTTCAAGTACCGGCGCCTGTTCGCCGCCGACGATGGCCGCCGCGGCGGGCCGAACCGCTCCACCGGGGCGAGTGCCTCCACCCTGACGATCCGGGTGCCCTGCGGCACGGAGGTGCGCGACTGCCGCACCGGCATCCTGCTGGGGGACCTCACCAACGCCGGCGAGGAACTGCTGGTGGCGGCCGGTGGCCGGGGGGGACTGGGCAACGCCCACTACCTCAGCAACCGCAACCGGGCGCCGGAGAAGTTCACCGAGGGCAAGGAGGGGGAGGAATGGCTGCTGCAGCTGGAACTCAAGCTGCTGGCCGAGGTGGGGATCATCGGCCTGCCCAATGCCGGCAAGAGCACCCTCATCGCCGTGCTCTCGGCGGCCCGGCCCAAGATCGCCGATTACCCCTTCACCACCCTGGTGCCCAACCTGGGGGTGGTGCGGCGCCCGAGCGGCGACGGCACCGTCTTCGCCGACATCCCCGGCCTGATCGCGGGGGCGGCGCGGGGCGCCGGGCTGGGCCATGACTTCCTGCGCCACATCGAGCGCACCCGGCTGTTGCTGCATCTGGTGGATGCGGGTGCGGAGGATGTGATGGCGGATCTGAGGGTGGTGGAGGAGGAACTCGCCGCCTACGGCCACGGCCTCAGCGACCGGCCACGCCTGGTGGTGCTCAACAAGATGGAGCTCTGCGATGCCGCCGGACTCGAGGAGCGGGTGGCCGCCATCGGCGCCCACGTCGGTGAGCCCCCGCTGGTGATTTCTGCGGCGGCCTCCCAGGGTCTCGATGCCCTGCTGGCCGCCGTGTGGGCCCAGCTGGGCATCGCCTGAGACCCGATCAGTCGTCGTAGACCCGGCACTCGGGAGCTTCGGGGTTGAGGTCGCAGTAGACCTCCAGGGGGGTGGGGTCGTGGTTGTCCTCGGGGTGGTGCTCCTTGTACTCGTTGAGGGCCTTGAGCTCCTCTTCGAGGTGGCGCACCTTGCCGAGATTGCCATCGGCCTTGGCCGATTCGATCTCGACTTTGTCCTTCTCGATGTGATCGTCGATCGTCTTCATGCAAAAACCGGCCGTCACGGGTCGGAACTCACCGCAGACACCATACGGTCGGGGCCGGGGGATCGCCGCATCCTGTGGGTCTCCGCACACCCCCTGCTCACCGGTCAGACCGTTGCAAACCCGGCGCCGGCGGCTGCGGTGGTGCCGCCTCCGTGGCTAGCAGCGGAATGGACAGTGCCCCGGTTGGCCCATGACACGCATCAGCAAGCGGCGGGAACGGCATTTCATCGACGAGCACGGGCGGCTCTTCTGGATCAACGGTCCCGAAGCCCACTGCTACCTGTCGGAACAGCGCCAGTGGCGCCGGGGCCTCGGCTTCGAGGAGGTGCTGATCTGGAAGCAGTGCGCCCCCAGCGGACTCGTCAGCCAGCGCTTCGCCAGCGTCCAGGCGGCCCTGGAGGCTTTCCAGTCCGATGCGGTGCAGTGGTACCAGGATCTCTACCTGCGCCGCATGGGGGACCAGATGGCGGCCCACCGCAGCGTGGACGACTACAAGCCGACGGCAATGCAGCAAGCCGAAGCCCGGGGGGATCGGGTGCAGCGCCAGCCCTGGCTGCTGCCGGAGCCCGCCGGCCCGGTCTGTGGCCTGCCCCCGCGGATGGCTGATGGGGGGGGCCTGCTGGAGGTGCCCCACCCGCACCGGCGCCGGCGCTCAGGCTGCCAGCTCGCTGAGCGTTAGCCAGCGCTCCTCGGCGGCGGCGATCCGCTCCACCAGGGCCGCCAGCTCGTGGGTCAGGGCCTCCAGCCGGGCGTAGTCCGGGCCGCTGGGGGCCGCCAGGTGCTGCTCCAGTTCCCGGCGACGCTGCTCCAGCTCCGGCAGCTCGCTCTCGAGGCGCTCCAGCTCCCGGGACTCCTTGAAGCTGCGTCGCCGGGGCCCCGCCGCGGGCTTGGCCGCTGGCGTCGCTCGCCTGGCGGATTCCGGGGCGCCCCCAGGGGCGGCGGCCGGGTCGGGGCTGCCAGCCGGGCCGGCGGTCGCGGCAACCGGGGCCTGGGCCCGCCGCTCCAGCCAGCTGGTGTAGTTGCCCTCGAAGCGCTCCAGCCGGCCCGCCTCGAAGTGGAACAGGCGGTCGACGGTGCGGTCCAGGAACCAGCGGTCATGGGAGACCACCACCACACAGCCCCGGAAATCCTCGAGGAAGTCCTCCAGCACGCTGAGGGTGTGCACGTCCAGGTCGTTGGTGGGCTCGTCCAGCAGCAGCACGTTGGGGGCCTCGATCAGCAGCCGGCAGAGGTGCAGCCGCCGGCGCTCGCCCCCGGAGAGCTTGGCCACCGGCTGGTGCTGCTGGGCGGGGGGGAACAGGAACCGCTCCAGCAGCTGGGAGGCCGTCAGTTCCACCCCGTCCACCTGCACCCGGCTGGCGGCCTCCTGCACCACCTCGATCACCTTGCGCTTGCCGTCCTTGGCCAGCAGCACGTCGCTGTGCTGGTCGAAGTAGGCCAGCTTCACCGTCGCCCCCAGTTCCAGCAGGCCTTCGCTGGGCGGCCGGCGCCCGGCGATCACCTCCAGCAGGCTGGATTTGCCGGCCCCGTTGGGCCCGATGATCCCCACCCGGTCCTCGGGGCTGAAGTCGTAGCTGAAGTCCCGCAGCAGGGTGCGCTCGCCCACGGCCACCGCCAGGCCCTCGGCCGTGATCGCCCGCTTGCCGATGCGCCGGGCGGTGGCGGCCATCGCCAGGCTGGCCCGCCCCTGGCGGGTGGGGGCCTCCAGCAGGGCATCGATGCGCTGCAGCCGGGCCTTCTGCTTGGTGCTGCGGGCCTTGGGGCCCTGGCGCATCCAGGCCAGTTCCCGCCGCAGGGTCCCCTTGAGCTTGGCGGCGGTGGAGGCTTCGGCCTCCTCCTCGGCCGCCTTCAGGGCCAGGTAGGTGCCGTAGTTGCCCTCATAGGGGCGGGCCTCGCCCCGATCCACCGCCACGATCCTCTTGGTGACCCGATCGAGCAGGTAGCGGTCATGGGTGACGAGCACCAGGGCGCCGGCGAAGCGATCCAGGTAGCTCTGCAGCCACTCGACCCCCTCGGCATCGAGGTGGTTGGTGGGTTCATCGAGGAGCAGCACCTCCGGTTCGGCCACCAGGGCCGCCGCCAGGGCGACGCGGCGCCGGTTGCCGCCGGAGAGCTCGCCGATCGTCCGCTCCTGGTGGGAGGCGTCGATGCCCAGGCGCTCCAGCACCTCGCGGCAGCGGCGCTCCAGATCCCAGGCCTGGCAGCTGTCCATGCGGTGCTGCAGGGCGCTGAGGCGGGCCAGCAACGGGCCCTCCTCCGCCCCACTCGCCAGCTGGTGGCTCACCCCGGCGTGCTCCCGCAGCAGGGCCATGGCCTCCCCGTCCCCGGCGAACACCTGCTCCAGCACGGTCAGGGCCGGATCCAGCCGGGGCTCCTGGTCGAGCAGCACCACCCGGGTGCGGGCATGGCAGCGGCGCTCGCCGCGATCCAGCGGTTCGAGGCCCGCCAGCACCCGCAGCAGGGTGCTCTTGCCGGCGCCGTTGGGGCCGATCAGCCCCAGCCGGTCCCGCTCCCCCACGTGCAGGTCGAGGTCGGCGAACAGGCTGCGCAGACCGAAGTCCTTGGCGGCCCCCACCAGGCTGATCAGGCTCATGGGGCTTCGGCGGACGGGCCCTGCCCACGGCGCTGCTGCTCCAGGTGGGCGAAGACGCTCTTGTCGCCCACATCCGCCGCCGCCGGCATCGGGAACTTGCGCAGGCAGAGCACCAGCAGCAGCAGGGCTTCGGCGGCCAGCAGGCTGGCGGTGGTGGCCGGGCTGAGCACGCCGGCCAGGCGGCCGAGCAGGGCCAGGGGCAGCAGCAGGGTGACGCCGATCGCCTCCGGACGCTGGAAGCAGAAGAACTCCTTGAAGCCGATGCCGGCCAGGGCGGCGAAGTAGGGCCCCACCGCCAGGATCCACAGGGGTTGCTGGGCCAGGGCGGGAAGCATCTGGCCCGGTCCGGCCCGCAGGGCCAGCAGCACCCCGCCCAGGCAGCCCGCCAGCCAGAACAGCTGCAGGGCCCGGTGCAGGGGGCGCAGGTAGATGTGGATCCAGCGCAGGGCCAGGCCCAGCCCGGCCGCCATCACCAGCAGCCAGGGCCAGAGCAGCTCGGGGCCCAGCTGGCGCCACTGGGCCAGCAGGGCCAGCTGGCCCAGGGCCACGGCGGTAAGGGCCAGCCGATAGCCGAGCACCTCGCGGCGGTCGTCGGCGGTGATCGTGAAGCGGCCGTACACCCCCTCGAAGACGGGGTCGGCGCCATCCGGGGTGGCCAGGGTGCTGCTCATCGGGAGGGGGCGCCGGGGGCGGCAGGGGGCGGGCTGCCCACCAGTGTGGCCAGGTCCGGTCCCGCCGGGACGATGCCGGAGGGGTGAAGGGGGAACAGGGCCCCGAAGTAGTCGGTCCTCCAGGCGTCCGGGAAGCAGGTGGCGGCCACCCCTTCGAGGCCGTGGAAGCGGCGCCGCCAGTCCCACAGCCTCGGCAGCTGCCAGAGGGGCCGGCGGCTGCAGCCGAACAGGGGGGCGTAGACCAGCTCCATGCGGATCAGGGTGGGGAAGAGCACCACATCCGCCAGGCTGGGCCCGGCGCCGCCGCAGAGCCAGCCGCCGCTCTCTCCGCCGGCGGCGAGGGCCGCCTCCACCGCCCCGAGGGCCGCCTCCACCGCCCCGAGGGCGGCGAACAGGGCCGCCTCGGCCTCGTCGTAGGCCGTCTGGTTGCGGGCGAAGCCACAGCGGTACACCCCATCGTTGACATCCCCCTGCAGGCGCTCCCGCCAGGCGGTGATGGCCGGCAGGTCCGCCGGCGGGGCCAGGTCCGGAGCTTCGGGCGCAGCGGGCCAGGCGTTGAGCAGCTCGATCAGGCGGGCGCTCTCGTTCACCAGGATCGTCCCCGTTCGCCGCGAATAGAGGGCCGGCACGGTGGCCCGGGCGCGGGGATCGGCGCCGCAGCGGCGGTAGAGCTCGCGCAGGGTCGCGCAGCCCTCGAAGGGCTCGCTGAACCGCCAGCGACCGGCGTCCGGATCGGGGACCACCACCACCGTGTCGACCATCGGGGCCAGGCCCCGCAGGCTCCAGGTGATCCAGGCCCGATGGGCCCAGGGGCAGCTGCGGCCCACGATCAGCACGTGGCTGCCGGCCTCGGCGGCGTCCTCCGGCACCGGCGGCAGGGCGGTGAAGGCCCCGGCCGGCCGGCGGTAGCGGCCCTGGCCGTCGGCGGGGCCGAGCCCGCCCATCAGCAGGCGCCACTGGCACTGCCAGAACTGCCGGGCGGAGCGCACCAGCGCGGCGGGCGGGGCCATGGACATCACGGTTCGCTGCCCTGACTCTGCGCCAGGCTGGGGCCTGTGAGCGAGCAGGCGATGGTGGCGGGCCGGGTGATGGTGGTGGGGGGCACCCACGGCAACGAGCGCAACGCGCCCTGGCTGCTGGAGGCCTGGCGACGGCACCCGGCGCTGCTGCGCAGCAGCGGCCTGGCCCTGGAGCTGGTGCTGGGCAACCCCGCCGCCCATGCCGCCGGGGTGCGCTACCTCGACCAGGACCTCAACCGCAGCTTCGTGCCCGACCTGCTGGCCGCCCCCGGGCCGGGGAACCGGGAACTGGAGCGGGCCCGGGAACTGCTGGCCCGCCACGGGCCCGGCGGCAGCGCCCCCTGTCTGGTGGCCCTCGACCTGCACAGCACCACGGCCGCCATGGGCAACAGCCTGGTGGTCTATGGCCGGCGGCCGGCCGATCTGGCCCTGGCGGCGGGCATCCAGCAGCGCCTTGGCCTGCCGATCTACCTGCATGAACAGGACCGGGCCCAGACCGGCTACCTGGTGGAGCGCTGGCCCTGTGGGCTGGTGGTGGAGGTGGGTCCGGTACCCCAGGGCGTGATCCAGGCGCCGATCTGCCGGCAGAGCCAGTTGGCCCTGGAGGCGGCCCTGGAGGTGCTGGCGGAGGCCCGCAGCGGAACCCTGCGCCAGCCCGACCGGCTGGTGGTGCACCGGCACCTGGGCAGCCTTGATCTGCCGCGCCATGGCGACGGCACCCCGGCGGCGGTGGTGCATCCCCAGCGCCAGAACCGCGACTGGCAGCCGATCGCCGCCGGCGACCCCCTGTTCCTGACGGCCGAGGGCGCCACGATTCCCTTCCACCCGCGGGAGGACCGGGAGGAGGGGCCCGTCTGGGCCGTGTTCATCAACGAGGCGGCCTACGGCGAGAAGGGCATCGCCCTCAGCCTCACCCGGCGGGAGTCCTGGCCGGTGGAGCCGGGCTGGGGCCAGGCCCTGGCTGACCTGGCCCGGGAGCTTCAGAGCCCCGGCTGAACCTGGGGCTGGCCGGCGGCGGCGGGCTGGGAGCGGGGTACGCCGTTGTAGAGGACGCTCAGGACACTGCGGCCATCCGGGGCGACAAGGATCTCCGTTTCCACCGAGGGAGGCAGGCCGAGCTGGGCCCAACCGGGCACGCCGCCGTAGAAGCGGAACAGGAAACCCTCGGCATCGGCGCGCACCAGGCAGCTGCCGCCGCTGCGCTCGTACATGCAGAGGGCGGGCCGGTAGACCCCGAGGCCGCCGTTGATCACCTCGGCCCGCATCCGGGCCAGGTTGGCGGCGCGGCCCCGCTGGAAGGCCTGCTCCTGGGTCATCTGGGCCCGGGCCGGGGAGGCCCCCACCAGGGGGACGGCCACCAGCAGGGCCAGGCAGCCCAGCAGGGGCCGCAGGGAAGGGGAGGTCATGGTCATCCGCAGACGAGGGTGGTCTGTTCCTTGGTGCAGGGGAGGTCGGTCCTGCTGCCGTCGGCCCAGTAGATGCGCAGCCGGTCGTCCTCGGTGTCGGTGCGCAGGGTCAGCGACTTGACGACGCCGGCCGGGGGCTTGCCGGCCGGATCGGCCGTGTCGGGACGCAGGTCGGCCTTGTTGAGCCGCTGCTCCAGCTGCTGGATCTTGAGTTCGAGCTGGTCGATGCGGCGGCTCTCGGGATTGGGCAGGCCCTGGCAACCGGCCGCCAGCAGGGGGAGCAGCAGCAGGGCGGGCAGAGGACCGCGCAGACGCCGACGCAGCTGTTGGCCGGCGGTACGCGGTGGCTGGGGAGGAAGCGACGAACGCGAGACCATCGGCGGCAGGGCGAGATGACCGGAGCACCTCACCTCCTAGCAGCGGCAGGGGGGCCAGGCCAGGCGGGAAGCTCATCTTTTCTTCATGAAGGCCGCCTCACACCCCGCAATGGTCTGTTACATTGCTGTGAGGCGATCCGTCGCCCTTCCTTCCGCCCACGGCAAGCGCACCTGCGCCCCGCCCGACGGCACACTTTCCTGCACTCATGACCGCCACTCTCCAGCAGCGCTCCGGCGCTTCGGTGTGGAACCAGTTCTGTGAGTGGGTCACCTCCACCAACAACCGTCTCTACGTCGGTTGGTTCGGTGTGCTGATGATCCCCACCCTGCTGGCCGCCACTATCTGCTTCATCGTCGCCTTCATCGCGGCGCCCCCCGTCGACATCGACGGCATTCGTGAGCCGGTCGCCGGCTCCCTGATGTACGGCAACAACATCATCTCCGGCGCTGTTGTTCCTTCCAGCAACGCCATCGGCCTGCACTTCTACCCCATCTGGGAAGCCGCCAGCCTCGACGAGTGGCTGTACAACGGTGGCCCCTACCAGCTGGTGGTCTTCCACTTCCTGATCGGCGTCTTCGCCTACATGGGCCGCGAGTGGGAACTCTCCTATCGCCTCGGCATGCGCCCCTGGATCTGCGTCGCCTACTCCGCCCCCGTGGCGGCCGCCAGCGCCGTGTTCCTGATCTACCCCTTCGGTCAGGGTTCCTTCTCCGACGGCATGCCCCTCGGCATCAGCGGCACCTTCAACTACATGCTGGTGTTCCAGGCTGAGCACAATATCCTGATGCACCCCTTCCACATGCTGGGTGTGGCCGGTGTGTTCGGTGGCTCCCTGTTCTCCGCCATGCACGGCTCCCTGGTGACCTCCTCCCTGGTGCGTGAAACCACCGAGAGCGAGTCCCAGAACTACGGCTACAAGTTCGGCCAAGAGGAAGAGACCTACAACATTGTGGCCGCCCACGGCTACTTCGGTCGCCTGATCTTCCAGTACGCCTCTTTCAACAACAGCCGCAGCCTGCACTTCTTCCTGGCCGCCTGGCCGGTGATCGGCATCTGGTTCACCGCCCTGGGCGTGAGCACGATGGCCTTCAACCTGAACGGCTTCAACTTCAACCAGTCCATCCTGGATGGTCAGGGCCGGGTGATCAACACCTGGGCCGACGTGCTCAACCGTGCCGGCCTCGGCATGGAAGTGATGCACGAGCGCAACGCGCACAACTTCCCCCTCGACCTGGCCGCTGCCAGCGCCACCCCTGTGGCCCTGACCGCCCCGGCGATCGGCTGATCCAGCCCCTCCAGTTTTCTGGAGCTTCCCAACCCCCTGCTCGCGCAGGGGGTTTTTTCATGGCGACGCGGTTCATGGCGACGCGGTCCGGCTGGGCCTGGCTGAGCCTCCCCGTCGCTGTGGCAGCGTGGTCTGGCGGAGTTCCGCTGCCGGCGGTCCGCTCGAGCTCCGGCCCCCATGGCTGGCCCCCACGGCACGCGACCCCATGAATGCTGACGCTGGCCCCGATCCCCTCCCGTCCTGGCGGGAGGGCAGCGTCAAGACGCGCCTGCTGGAGTTTGTGGCCGCCGTCAGCACCCCCGGGGACCCCGGCTGGGTAGCGCCCCAGGAGCGGATCGCCGTGTTCGACAACGACGGCACGCTCTGGTCGGAGCAGCCGATGTACGTGCAGCTGGCCTTCGCCCTCCAGCGGGCCCGCAGCCTGGTGGCGGAGCGCGCCGAGCTGGCCAGCCATCCGCTGGTGGCGGCGGCCCTGGCCGACGACATCGATGCCCTGATGGGCCACGGCCTGCGGGGGCTGCTGGAACTGGCGGCCATCACCCACGCCGGGATGGCCGACGCGGCCTTCAGCGGCCTGGCCCGCGACTGGTTGCGGGAGGCCCGCCATCCCCAGCTGGGGGTGCCGTACACCGGGCTCGTCTACCAGCCGATGCTGGAACTGCTGGCGTTTCTCCGCGCCAGGGGGTTCCGCAGCTGGATCGTGACCGGTGGGGGTGTCGAGTTCGTGCGGGTGTTCGCCGAAGCGACCTACGGCATTCCCCCGGACCGGATCATCGGCTCGACGCTGCAACTGCGCTACGGCGAGGAGAACGGCCAGCCGACCGTGTGGCGCGAACCCGTGGTGGACGCCATCAATGATGGCGACGCCAAGCCGCTGGGGATCGCCCGGGCCATCGGCCGCCGCCCGATCGCGGCCTTCGGCAATTCCGATGGCGACCTGGCGATGCTGCGCTGGACCACCGCCGGCCCCGGCCAGCGTCTCGCCCTGCTGCTGCACCACGATGACGGCGAGCGGGAGGTGGCCTACGACCGTGCTTCCCGCTTCGGCCGGCTGGACAAGGGCCTGGATCTGGCCCGGCGCCATGGCTGGTGCTTGGTCAGCCTGCGGCGTGACTGGGACCGGATCTTCCCTTGTTCCGCCCAGGACTGACACCGATGCGCAGCCCCTCCCCCTCCTCCACCTGGTACGCCCGCCAGAAACGGCGGCGCGCCTCGCCGTTCTTCCGGCTGCTGGATCGCTCCTTCGGTTTCCGGGTGCTGGTGGCCGCCGTGCTGTCCTTCGGATTGCTGGCCCTGGTCAACCGTTTCGAGAACTGCCATGCCCAGGCTGGTCAGGCCGATTGTCTGACCAGCAACGTGCTGGAGATCATCAGCATCGGCACCGTCGAGTCGTTCAGCATCGTCACGGCGGCGATCTTCTATCTGCTTGAGGCCGGACAGCGCAAGGAGAAGGAACATCATGAGATGTTTGAACTCCTGCTGACCCAGGGCCAGGCCGGGGCCTCCAACAGCCTGGGTCGACTTCGGGCCCTGGAGATGTTTTCCGCCGATGGCATCTGGCAGGACGGCTTTGATCTGGAGGGATCGGATCTTGAAGGTCTGAGGATCCCGTTCAGCCGCTGGCGCGGCGCCAATTTCTGCAACACCGTGCTGCGCAACGCCGACTGCCGAGGCGCTGATCTGGCCCAGTCCGATTTCCGCCGCTCCGATCTGAGCGGGGCGAATCTCAGGGGCGCCGATCTGCGCGGCGCCAATTTCACCGGGGCGATTCTCCATCAGGCGGATCTGCGGGGCGCCCTGGTGGAGGGGGCCCAGTTCCGGGGCGCCCAGCTCAGCCGGACGCTCAGCGATGGTCCGCTCCCGGGGCTGGAGGATGGATCGGAAACGGACGCCGGCTGAGTTCAGGCTCAGGCGACGAGCCTGGTGAGGGCGTCCTGGGAGAGGGAAGCGTTGACGAAAGCGAGGCCCACGTAAGTGTTGAAGCCGGTGTTTCGCACCCAGCGCACCTTGGAGCGCAGGCTCAGCTTCGAGCCGGCTTCGTAGTTGCGGGCTTCGAAGATGACGGTGTCGTCCTCCTTGACGTCCAGGCTGCCCTGACGCAGGACACAGGCCCCCCGCTCGCTGACGTCACGGAGATTGACGAACACCGATTGCTTCGAGGCCAGGGTGAGGCTGACGGAGACGCCCACCGGCACATGGTGACGGGGACTGGCACGCTTCCCTTCGGGATGCTGATCCTGGGACATGAAGAGGGCACGACGCACCCCTGCCTTGAAGCGCCAGCAGGAGCAGGACGGATTCTAGGTCCGGTGCTTGGTGGCGCTACCCCCTGGCGCCCCGTCCCGGCGGCTCCCCGGCCAAGGGAGGCCGTCGCATCCGCTAGGGTCAGTAGATCCGGCAGAAGCCGGCGAACCAGTTGTTCGCCTTCGCCGGAGCCAGCACCGAGCCGCCCCGCGCTTCCTGGGGTCGGTCCACCAGGTCCAACGTCGGTCCATCAGGTCCAACAGCGGTTGCCGTGTGCGATTCCCCGCGGGGGAACGGCAGCCTCCCGGTGCGAGATCCATATCCCCTTGTCCAACCTTCCGAATGAACACCCTCTCCAGGCGCCCGTCCGCTGCGACCCGCCCCAGCTCCAGCCCCGCCGCCGGCGGCCGGGGCCCCCACGCCTACCCCTGCTGCCCCCTGGCGGCCCGGCCGGCCCGCCACGATCCCTCCCAGCATCCCCTCACCTGGGAGGACCTGCTCGGCCGCCGCTAAGGGCGGCGGCGTCCCTGCTCAATCGTCGTCGTCGTCACGGTCGCGCCGCTTGTCCAGCACGTAGACGCGGCCATCGGGGGTCACCAGCCGTTTCCCCGGCTGACGGGAGGCCCGCCAGCGATCGCGCGCTTCCTCGGCACGCCTGAGCTGCCGGGCCTGCCGGGCCTGGGCCGCCCGTACCCGCGGCGCGTACGTGTTGCGGTACCAGTCGTCCTGCACGAACAGCACCGGCACGGTGCAGGCCTGGTAGAGCCCGCAGTAACGGCCCCAGTCGCGGGCCTGCTGGGGGGGGACCCGCAGGTAGATGGGCGCGATCGCGGACTGCCCCCAGCGGTCGCTGCCCAAGGCCGGCCTGGCGATCACCGGGCCGTAACCGAGCACCGGCGGTGGGGCCAGGTTGCCGATGGTGATCCGGCCGAAGTAGCCGGACTGCCCCAGGGGCACGGTCAGGGAGGTCTGGGCCTGGACCGGGGCGTAGACGATTCCGGCGCCGCAGACCACCACCAGGGCGGCGTGGAGCAGGCGGGAGGAACGGCTGATCATGGCGGAAGCTCCGTGGCCCCACCAGGCAAACGCCCCCGTATGACTCAGTCCTGACCGGGGCGAGGGCCATCTGTGACCGGACGTGACAGCTCCCTGCCGGTGGCGTGGATCCGGGCGAGCCCATCGGCCGCCCGCACCACCAGGGTGTGGCGCTCCACCAGGGCCGCCAGGTCGTCGTAGCCCCCGCCGATGACGGTGGCCACCGGCAGGCGGCGCCGCAGGGCGGCATCGATCACCAGCCGGTCCCGCCGGTACAGGCCGTCATCGCTGAGCTCCAGCCGGCCGAGGCGGTCGTGCCGGTGGGGATCGACGCCGGCGTTGTAGAGCACCAGATCCGGACGCACCTGATCCAGCAGATCCGGCAGGGTCCGCTGCAGGGTCCGCAGGTAGGCGTCATCCCCGACGCCGTCCTCCAGGGCCAGGTCGAGGTCGCCCGTCTGCTTGTGCAGGGGGAAGTTGCTGGCCGCGTGCATCGAGAAGGTGAACACACGGGGGTCGCCGGTGAAGATCGCCGCCGTGCCGTCGCCCTGGTGCACGTCCAGATCCACCACCAGCACCTGCCGCACCAGGCCCTCGGCCAGCAGCACCCGGGCCGCCACGGCGCAGTCGTTGAAGATGCAGAAACCGCTGCCGTGCAGGGGGAAGGCGTGGTGGGTGCCGCCGGCCAGGTGGCAGGCCAGGCCGTGGCGCAGGGCCAGCCGGGCCGTGAGCACGGTGCCCCCCACCGCCAGCCAGCTGCGGCGGACCAGGGGTTCCGACACCGGCAGCCCGATGCGGCGCACCTCCTGGGGGGTGAGCAGTCCCCGGGAGAAGGCCTCGTGGTAGCCGCGTCCATGCACCAGCTCCAGCCAGCGGCGCGGCGCCGGCAGGGGCTGGTGGATCTGCCCCGGGCGGGCCAGCTCCAGCTGCTCCAGCCGCTCCTTCAGCAGCCGGAACTTCTGCATCGGGAAGCGATGGCCGCTGGGCAGGGGGACCGCATAGGCCGGGTGATACACCAGCGGGGGCCCCATCAGTCCGGCGCCAGCGGCTCCAGCAGACCGTAGGGGGTGTAGCGGCGCTCGATCCGGCAGAGGGGGCCGCCGGCAGGCTGCCAGCTGAGGGCCACCCGCACGGGCCCCGCTTGGCCGGGCCCAGGGGCGATGATCACCTCGACGTCGTCGTCCAGGCGCCAGCGGCTGCCGCCGGCCTCCCCTGGGGTGATGCTCTCGATGACGGCGACCAGCGGCGTGGCGGGGCCGCCGTCGGCGAGGCCGGGCCGCCACTCCCTGGCATAGGTGAAGCTCTCCAGCCGCTCGACGCCATGGCGCAGCACCACGCGCCGGCGCCGCTCGCCCTGGACGACGCAGAGTTCGGCGATCCAGGGCCAGGGGCCCATCCGGTCCATGCCCAGGCTCCAGTGGCCGGCGGCGCTGATCTGCATCGCTGCCGGCGGCTCCCGGAAGCGCATCGGCACGGTGCGGCCGGAGTTGAGGTAGGTGAGGGCCGCCTCGATGGTGCCGTCCTCGTCGCTCACCCGCAGGCGGGTGGGGAAGCGCTCGATCTCGCGGCCATCGGGTCCGAGCCGGTGGAACAGGCCCTCCCAGCAGCCGCCGTTCACCTCCAGCAACCTCTGACGGGGCGGGGCGCTCAAGGGCATGGCACGTGGGGAAGGGGTGTCCAGCATGGCGACAACAGACCCGCCGGCGGGGGCGGCGCTCTGGGGTCAGCGCTCAGCAGAGGGCCAGCGCTCAGCCGATGGCCAGGGGGCGGGGCTGGGCCTGCCGCGGCGGTGCCGGTAGCCGGGTGCTCACCAGCCAGGCGAGCCCCACCAGCAGGGCCGAGCTCCACAGGCAGGCCTGCAGGCCGCCCACCAGGAACAGGGCGCCCGAGAGCACGGTGCCGAGCAGGCGGCCACCGGCGTTGGCCATGTAATAGAAGCCCACGTTCAGGCTCACCGATTCGGCATCGGTGTAGGCCAGGATCATGTAGCTGTGGATCGAGGAATTCATGGCGAACACCACCCCGAAGGCCGCCAGTCCCACCACCACGGCCACACCGGGATTCCCCACCTCGCGCCAGAGCGCGATGGCGATCAGGGCCGGAATGGCGGTGAGCAGTCCGCTCCAGAAGGTCACGGCGGAGACGCCCGGCGGCGCGGTCTGGCCCCAGCGGCGCCGCAGGGCCGGGGCCGATCCCTGCACGAGGCCGTAGCCGATCACCCACAGCCCCATGAAGCCGCCCACCTCCCAGTAGCGCCAGCCGAGGCTGGTCTGCAGGAACACCGGCAGGGCCACCACGAACCAGACATCCCTGGCACCGAAGAGGAAGAACCGGGCCAGGGAGATGCGATTGATGCCGGGGGACTTGGAGAACAGGGAGGTGAAGGCGGGCTTCTGTTTCATGCGGCCGATCTCCCCGGGCAGCACCAGGGTGAACAGGAAGGCCAGGAACAGGCCGGCGGCCATGGCGCCGACGGCGGCATTGAAGCCGATCGTGGCCAGCAGCAGGCCGCCGAGGAAGAACCCCACCCCCTTGAGGGCGTTCTTGGAGCCGGTGAGAATCGCCACCCACTGGAACAGCTGGCTCTCGCCCTTGTCGTGGTCGTCGGGGGTTTCCGGCACCACCGACTTGATGGCACTTTTGGCGCTCATCTTGTTGAGATCCTTGGCGATGCCGCTGAGGGCCTGGGCCACCATCACGTAGGCCACGCTCCACCATTTCGGCCAGCTGTCAGCGACGGGCACCAGCATCAGCAGGGCCGCCACCTGCATCAGGGTGCCGGTCCAGAGGGTGAGGCGCAGGCCGAAGCGGGCCCCCAGCCAGCCGCCGCAGAGGTTGGTGATGATGCCGAAGAACTCGTAGAAGAGGAACAGAAAGGCGATCTCCAGGGTGCTGTAGCCCAGCGATCGGAAGTGGAACACCACCAGCATCCGCAGGGCGCCGTCGGTGAGGGTGAAACACCAGTAGTTGGCCGTGACGATGGCGTACTGCTGCAGGGCCGTGAGCGGCCGGCCGGAGAAGGGCGGAAGCATCGGCCGCTCACTCCGCCCCGGCGGCGTCCAGGGCCACCACATGGCAGGCCAGATCCGCCATCCGGCAGCTGTAGCCCCACTCGTTGTCGTACCAGGCGTACACCTTCAGCTGGGTGCCGCCCGTCACCATCGTCGAGAGGGCATCGACGATCGAACTGCGGCTGTCGTTGAGATAGTCGACCGACACCAGCGGCCGCTCCTCGTAGCCCAGGATGCCCAGCAGGGGCCCCGCCGCCGCCGCCGCGAAGGCGCCGTTCACCTCCTCCACCGTCACCGGGCGCTCGAGTTCGAACACCGCATCGGTGAGCGAGGCATTGAGCAGGGGCACCCGCACGGCGTGGCCGTTGAGCTTGCCCTGCAGCTCAGGGAAGATCAGGCCGATCGCCCTGGCCGAGCCGGTGGTGGTGGGAATCAGGCTCTGGGTGCAGGAGCGGGCCCGGCGCAGATCGCTCTTGAAGCCGTCGATCACCACCTGGGTGTTGGTGACGTTGTGCAGGGTGGTGATCGAGCCATGGCGGATGCCGAAGCTCTCGTGCACCACCTTCACCACCGGCGCCAGGCAGTTGGTGGTGCAAGAGGCGGCGGTGAGGATCCGGTGCCGGTCCGGCACGTAGGTGCCGTGGTTGATGCCGAAGACGATGTTGGGGATCTCCACCCCGTCCAGCTCGCCCTTCACGGGGCAGGCCACGATCACCCGCTGTACGCCGCCCTGGTGCAGGTAGGGGGCGAGGGTTTCGGGGGTCTTGACCTTGCCGCTGCACTCGAGCACCAGCTCCATCCCCGCCGCCTGCCAGGGCACCAGGGCCGGATCGCTCCCCCGCGACCAGCCCACCCGGCTCCCCTCGACCGTGAACCCCCCGCCGTCGGCCTCGGCCGCCACCGCCCGGTTCCAGCGGCCGTGCACCGAGTCGAATTCGAGCAGATGGGCGGCGGCGGCGGCGTCCCCGGCGCTGTCGTTGACATGGACCAGCTCAAGGCCTGGCCGCCCCCAGAGGGCCCGGAACACCAGACGCCCGATGCGCCCGAAGCCGTTGATGCCGATCTTCACAGCGTCCGCCGCGACTCGGCCTACCCTTGCATCAGTGGGAGTTGATGGATTTATGGCCGGGTTAAGGACCGCCGCTTCTGCGCCGATCGCCTGCGCTCCGGCTCCCCTGGCTGCCGAGGAGGCGCGCCTGCTGCTCCGGGCCCTGGCCGATCCGATCCGCCTGCAGGTGATCGAGGCCCTCGGCGGCGGCGAGCGCTGCGTCTGCGACCTCACCGCCGACCTGGACCTGGCCCAGTCGAAGCTGTCGTTCCACCTCAAGGTGCTCAAGGACGCCGGCCTGCTGGCCGATCGGCAGGAGGGCCGATGGATCTATTACCGCCTGCGCCCCGAAGCACTCGACGATCTGCGGGCCTGGCTGGCGACCCTGGGCGCCCAGTGCGGCAGGCCCGCGAGCCCCTGCTCGTGACGGCCCCCAACCCCACCCTGCGGTGGCTGCGCACCAGCCGGAGCGGTCATGTCACCCTGCTGGCCGGCCTCGTGGCCGCCTGGCTGGTGCTTTTCCGCCTCAACGAATCCCTCTGGGAGGCGGTGCTGTTCGGCTGGCTGGGGCTGGATCCCGAGCAGCGGCTGAGTGAGACCCTGCGCTTTTTCTTCTACGACACGATCAAGATCGGCCTGCTGCTGAGCGGCATCATCTTCATCGTCACCGTTCTGCGTTCCTATCTGAGCGTGGAACGCACCAGGGCCCTGCTGGCCGGACGCCGCGAAGGGATCGGCAATGTGCTGGCGGGCCTGCTGGGGGTGATCACCCCGTTCTGCTCCTGCAGTGCGGTGCCGGCCTTCATCGGCTTTCTGGCCGCGGGCATTCCCCTAGGGGTGACGTTGAGTTTTCTGATCGCCAGCCCGATGGTGAACGAGGTGGCGATCGGCCTGCTGTTCAGCCTGTTCGGCTGGCGCATCACCCTGATCTACATCGGCTCCGGCCTAGTGATCGCGATCGGGGCGGGATGGGTGCTGGGCCGCCTGCGGCTGGAGCGCTGGGTCGAATCCTTCGTCTACGAAACCAGGCTGCACGGGCAGGCCGTGGAGAGTTCACTGGGACTGTCCTTTGAGCAGCGGCTGCAGATGGGCGCCGAGGAAGTGGCCTCGATCCTGCTGCAGATCTGGCCCTACCTGCTGATCGGCATCGGTGTAGGTGCCGTGATCCATGGCTGGGTGCCCACCAATTTTTTCGCCACCCATGCTGGCCGCAGCAATCCCTTTGGCGTGCTTCTGGCGGTGGGAATCGGAATCCCGCTCTATTCGAATGCGGCCGGGGTGATGCCGATGGTGCAGGCCCTTCATGAGAAGGGACTGCCGATGGGCACCGTTCTCGCCTTCATGATGAGTGTGGTGGCCCTGTCGGTGCCGGAACTGATCCTGCTGCGCCGCGTGCTCCAACCGCCGTTGCTGGCCGCCTTCTTCTCGGTCACCGGTCTTGGCATCGTCCTGATCGGCTATCTGTTCAATTCACTGCTCGCCTGAGGTTTCCCGCCCATGGACATCAAGATTCTCGGTAGCGGCTGCAAGAAATGCATCACCCTGGAGGACCACGCCCGCAGGGGTGCGGCGGACCTCGGCCTGGCGCCCAGCCTGGAAGCCATTCACGACCCCGTCGCGATCGCCGGCTACGGGGTGATGCGCACGCCCGCCCTGGTGATTGATGACCGTGTGGTCGTGGCCGGTCGGGTGCCCGCTGCCGAGGAGGTCCGCGCCTTGCTGAGTGCGGCGGCTGCCTTGTGAACCACCTCCGCTGATTCTGTTGCCACCATGGGACTTTTCGAGCGGTATCTGAGCCTGTGGGTGGCCCTGGCGATCGTGGCTGGGGTGGCCATCGGTGCCCTGTTGCCCGGTCTGTCGGAGGCCGTGGCGGGGTTCGAATTCGCCCGCATCAACCTGCTGATCGCCCTGCTGGTGTGGGGAATGATCTATCCGATGATGCTGGCGGTGGATTTCGGCGCCATCGCCGGCCTGCGGCACCAGCCGAAGGGCCTGGTGGTCACGGTGGTCGTCAACTGGCTGATCAAGCCGCTGACGATGACGGCCATCGCCTGGCTGTTCATCCGCGGCCTGTTCGGTGCCTGGATTCCGGCGGCCCTCGGGGATCAGTACATCGCCGGCATGATTTTGCTGGGGGTGGCGCCCTGCACCGCCATGGTGTTCGTGTGGAGTCGCCTCAGCAACGGCGATCCCAGTTACACCGTGGCCCAGGTGGCCATCAACGACCTGATCATGGTGTTCGCCTTCGCGCCGATCGCGGCCCTGCTGCTGGGGGTGAGCAATGTGCTCGTTCCCTGGGACACCCTGGTGACGGCCGTGGGCCTGTTCGTGGTGGTGCCCCTGGCCGCCGGCTGGCTCACCCGGCGGCTGCTGCATTCCCCCGGTCGCATCGATCGGCTGGAGCAGCGGCTCAAGCCGCTGGCGATCGTCTGTCTGATCGTGACGGTGCTGCTGCTGTTCCTGGTGCAGGCCAGGGCCATCCTCGCTAACCCCCTGGCGATCGCCCTGATCGCTATCCCGCTGACGCTGCAGACCTACCTGATCTTCTGGATCACGGCCCAGTGGATGCGGCTCTGGCGCCAGCCCCATGCCATCGCCGCCCCCGGGGCCATGATCGGCGCCTCCAACTTCTTCGAGCTGGCGGTGGCCGTGGCCATCAGCCTGTTCGGCCTGGAGTCCGGAGCCGCCCTGGCCACGGTGGTGGGCGTGCTGGTGGAGGTGCCCGTGATGCTGTCGCTGGTGGCGATCGCCAACCGCAACCGGCGGCTGTTCCCAGCCGCCATTCCCTGACGGGATCAGGGTCTGACCTGGAGAGGGAGGGGCCATGCTGGAGGCCGGCACCGGCCCTCCCCCATGCTGCGCTTCCTCCTCAACGTCCTCTGGTTCCTGCTCGGGGGCTTCGTGATGGGCCTGGGCTGGTGGCTGGCCGGCCTGGTGGCGGCGATCACGATCGTGGGGATCCCCTGGGCCCGGGCCTGCTTCGTGATCGGCAACTTCTCCTTCTGGCCGTTCGGCTACGAGGCCGTCAGCCGCCGCGAGCTCACCGGCCGGATGGATTTTGGCACCGGCCCCCTGGGGCTGGTCGGCAACGTGATCTGGTTCCTGCTGGCCGGCTGGTGGTTGGCGATCGGCCACCTCAGCGCCGCGGTGGCCTGCTTCGTGACGATCGTGGGCATCCCCTTCGGCATCCAGCACATCAAGCTGGCCCTGATCGCCCTGGCCCCGATCGGGATGCAGGTGGTGCCGGTGCGGCGCTGAAGGCCGGTGATCAGGTGGGCCGGGCTCGGCCGCAGCAGGCGGCCACCTAGGTCCAAGTGAACCGTCGCAGCGCTTTCCCTGCCTGATGAATCTTTCCCTACTCACGGCCCTGGATCGCCTCAGGGCGACAGAACTCAGCTGAAACCTACAGCTGAAGGGCTGCCGGCGCCTAGAGGCGAATGCAAGGAATCCCATCCCTGTCCCTTCCGCCCTGGATGGACGATGTCCGGGGCCCTGCCGGTCCCATTCCACCCCACGGCAGGGGTGCCATCAGGCCTGGCGCGACCTTGGCTCCAACGACATTTCCCCACAAGGATCCTTGGAGTGGAATGAACGCTGGCCCAAGGCCCCGACTCTCCGCCAGAAGCGGAAAGGAATGGGCCAGGTGTTCCCAGGGCGGCCAGTCTTTCGGTAGCGTTCGAAACAGCAGCTTCTGCTGAGGGTTGTCCTGGCGGATAAGCGTGGCCCCAGCCACCTCACGGCTCTCGCCTGGATGGATGGCCGCCACATGGATGTGTGCGGATCAGCATGGACCCGCGACGTGGGCGGGGCTGAGCGATGGGCAATCGCCACAGAAGCGCATGGCATTCCCCCTGCGGAGCGATCTGCATCCATGGGATGCTGAATTTGTCGCTGTTGCTATCAAAAGGAAGCACCTTTGGTCGCTGTTGTTACGGCGAGCCACTGGTGCTCAAGATCTAATCAATAAAAGTTGCCTTAAGTTCTGCTGTGATTCGTCCAGTTTTTCGCCAAGTAGCCATGGCTACGTTTGCGGCAACCCTTGCCGCCACGGAGCTTGCCCGGCCATCGGTCGCCGCCAGTTTTACCCTCAAGGAGGCCACGATCTCCAATATCAATGCGGCTTTCAATAGTGGGTTGATCAATGCCCAGAAGTTAGTACAGCTATACCTCGACAGGATTACTGCGTACGACCTTCCTTCTGGTCTTAACCTGAACTCAATCATATCCTTGAACCCCAACGCCCTTGCCCAGGCGGCGGCCCTTGACGCCGAGCGGGCGACCACTGGCGCCCGCAGTCTCCTGCATGGAATTCCAGTCTTGTTGAAAGACAACATTGATACAAGCTTTCTCCCTAACACGGCAGGCTTTCTCGGCCTCAAGGATTCCTTGCCACCTGACAATGCCACGATCACTCAGAAATTGATTGATTCAGGAGCCATCATTCTCGGCAAGACGTCCCCCACGGAATTTGCCAACTTTCTGACCAACGGCATGCCTGCGGGTTATAACTCGTTGAATGGATACACACTCAATCCCTATAATCCCGTGCCGCTCCCTGGTGGTGATGGGCGGCCGCTCTTGTCCCCGGGTGGCTCCAGCGCTGGTTCAGGAGCAGCCATGGCGGCCAATCTGGCCACAATTGCGATTGGTACCGAAACATCAGGGTCCATCCTGAGTCCCTCCAACCAGAATTCTTTGGTGGGGATTAAACCCACAGTTGGGCTTTGGAGCCGGGATGGCATCATCCCCATCGCCGCAAGCCAGGACACTGCAGGGCCTATGGCCCGTTCTGTCACTGATGCGGCCATTCTCCTGGGGGCGTTGACCGGCTACGACCCCAAGGACCCGCTTACTGCAGAAAGCATCGGCAGGGCAAAGACCGATTACACCCCCTATCTCCAGCTCGATGCCTTGCAAGGGGCCAAACTTGGGTATTACACCAAGCCCAATGCGAACACGGCCAGCGGCGCAGAGCAGCTTTCCATTTTTAACAAGGCGATTGATACCATTCGCTCGCTTGGCGCCACCGTCACAGAGATTGCGTTCACCCCACCCAATAATAGTTCGTCCGTCCTGACTTACGAATTCAAGCGTGATCTCAACCTCTACCTTGAGACCCTAGGCTCCAGTGCAACGATCCAATCCATTGATGACGTCTACGACTTTATCAACGACTACATCGCTAACGACCCTGATCCTGCCACTGGTGCGTTCAAGTATGGCCAGACTCGCATCGCGGCGTCTCGCCTGATTGATCTCTCGCCAACCAGTGCGGATACGTTGAAGTATCTTCAGGACAGAGCGCTCGATATTCTTAACTCCCGTACCCTGGGTATCGACAAATTCATGGCCGATAATGGGTTGGATGCTGTCTTGTTCAGCGGTGCATCAGGAGCTGGTATCGGTGCCAGAGCAGGCTATCCAACCGTCATTGTGCCGGCGGGATACCAGAGCCTGAACAATCTCAACCCCCTCGGCATTTCTTTCTTGGCCAAAGCCTATGAGGAAGACAAGCTGCTGGGTTATGCCTATGCCTATGAACAGGCCTCCCTTGTTCGCACCGATCCGTTGAGCACCCCACCCCTGGCTGGTGAAACAGTGACGAGCGTCCCGGGGCCACTCCCCTTGGCGGGTGCAGGCATGGCCTTGGTTTGGAGTCGTCGCCTGCGACGGCGGATTGGAATGAAGCCAACCGCAAGAAACTGATCGCCAGTTGATTCCATGTCGGTGGCACAAGGCTGAGCAAGGACTTTCCTCAGACCATCCTCTTGGCCGTCCATCTCCGCTTCTGCGGATGTCCAGCTGTGCGGTCATGCCGCGTTCTTGTAGGCCTGGAGCCACTGACCTCGGTCGGAGACAGATTCTGAGCTAATTGACGAATGCCTCTGGCTCCCCATCGCCGTCGGCAGCTTCAACACATGCCCGTTTCCGAAACCACTCGAGAGGAGTCCATCACCAGCCTCAGTCGGCTGCTCTCCTGGAGCAGCGGAGCTCTGTTGCTGATCTTTCTGGCCTTCGTTCTGATCGATTCCCTGCCGCCACAGCTGCTCAATCCGGCCTGGCAACTGCGGTTCACCAACCGCATGACCAACACCTCTATCCTGGCCTTGCTTGGATTTCTGCTGCTGCACCTGGCGGTCTTCTTCGAGCCCGCCAATGGCTTGCTACGGGCACGGCTGGTTGCCGTTCGCCACTGGGCCATCGTTGTGGCGTTCGCCTTTCTGCTCCTTGTGCCCCTGCAGGGGGTTGCCACCTGGCGGATCCTTTCCCAGGCCAGGGGCAGCCAGGCGCTGCAGCGCAACGCGCTTGATGAACGGGTCACCCGGGTGCGCGAGGCCATCGAAGCGGCCACCAGTCCGGCAGACCTTCAGGCCCGTTTCTCCCGCCTGCAGGGTGCCCGCCCCCAGCTCCCAGCGGCGGCCCTCAACCTCCCCCTGGGCGAACTGAAGCGCAACCTGCTTGACGAACTCCAGAAGTCGGAGACACGGGCCTCCAGCCGGATTGGCGGTCCTGCCCCCGCCGACGTCTGGTCCCTCGGCCAGGGGATGGTGAAGGTAACGGTCGCATCGGTGGGCTTCGCCACGGCCTTCGCCGCCGGAGCCCGGCGACCAGGCCATTCCCTCACCATCCTGGAGCAGCTCATCAGGAGGCTGGAGATCCTGCGCGGACGCCGCCCGAATCGCCGCCGCCGCAGCCCCTGACCACTAGCCAACCCATGCGGCGGACCTTCTGGCCCTCTGATCATTTCTCGTCAGGTTCCTGCGCGGAGGAGCCTGATGGGTCAAGGCTGGTGGCTTGCAGGCCCGGTGGTGGTGATCGGTCTGCAGGTGGTGCCGGTGCGGCGCTAGTCCAACGCTGGAGCCAGGCCCAGGGCGGCGGCGGCCTGCCGCATCCGCCCGTCGAAGCTGGCCAGATGGGAGCAGCGGCTATGGAGGGCCACCGCCAGGTGCAGGGCATCACCGGTGCGCAAGCCGAGCGCCGGATCCTGCAGCAGCTCAGCGGCCTGGCGGAAACGGTCCCGGTCGAGGGCGCGCAGTTCCACCCCGCCCTGCAACAGACGTTCGAAATGCTCTCCGGCGATTCTGCGGGCTTCCGGGCTGAGCCCGTGGTGGCGCTGCTTGAGGCCGAGGGCGCTGTGGGTTTCGGTGATCAGCCAGTCGCTGCTGATCAGGGTGTCGCGGCACTGCTCCAGCCATTCCAATGCCCCCGGGCTGGACGCTTCCGGGGTCAGCAGGGCAACCACGACGCTGGTGTCCAGGTAGATCACGGCTGGGGCGACCTCACCAGCGCTCCTGGTCCCGGCACGCTTCGATCACCGAAGGGGTGATCGGCATGGTGGCCTGAAGCTGGCGCAGGTCGGCGGCCAGCGCGCGGCGGTCCAGCCGTTGCAGGGGCTCCAGGCTCAGTCGGCCGTCGGCTCCGACGACGATCTCGATCGGGTCACCTTCCCGCAGGCCGGCCTGACGCAGGCACTCGGCGGGGATCCGGACAGCCCGGCTGTTGCCCCAGCGACGGATCGCCTGCTGGACGCGCCGGCCAGGTTCCTCGGCTCGTTGACTGGGCTGGGATGGTGCCAAGGCATCCAGTACGGCCGGTGCCGGCGGGATGTAGATACACGACTCTACATGGGTTGGTCGGGCTTCGGCGCGCAAATCCCCGGCCGCTCTGCCGACGCCCCCTGATGGATTCGAACCATCGACCGGCTGCTTAGAAGACGGAAAGTCGCTCTAAACCCTTTGCGGTAACTCGCATCTCAACTAATTCCAGGGCTCTTGCGTGAAACCCGCGTGAAATCATGCGGGTTCGCACGCACGCCTCATCCCGCTCCGCGTTTGCCGATCTCGACTTGTCCGCTCTCCCCCCAGGCCCGGATGTCAGCGTCGTGGCTCGCTAGCCACTCGGGGCACGGCTCCCATTGCGTTTCTCTGAGTTAAAGCGTTTATCCAGGCCAATACAAGCAGATCGCTTGTGTCAAGAGCAAAGGCTGTGAAGCGACATAGAAGCTCTCATGGTGCGGCTGAGCTGTTTTATTGTGGTAGACCTAATCAAAGACTTCAGGAGTGCTGATCGGCACGAGAAAAGGCAGTATGATCCTCTGGTGGCCGAGCAGTGTTATCTGCGCTGAATGCCTGCTGCCAGTGTTGCAGGCCATGCGTTCATTGCAGTAAGAGGTGGGGCAGTCCCGATTTCCAAACATGATAAGCTGTTGCCTCGCCTGAAAAGATATACGCAGTGATATGCAAGCTGCGCCCAAGCTTAAACCATTCTTACGCGCCATTCTTGAGTGGAGTCAGCCGGTGTCAAGATGCAGCCGGAATTAGCGTTCTGGACCGATCTAGGACTGATTTAAACTAGGATGCTTAAGGAATGGGGCAAAAGTGTCGAGTCCAGCCACTTCGTGCTCACACCCCTTGCAACCTGAACATTCTCTTTGCAGTGCAGTAACAAGTAGACCAAATTAAGTAGCAAATGTCCCAGCCCAAGCGCCTAAAATGAAGACTTTGGCAAGTGAATAGACACCTACTGATCTTGGGAGCTCCCCTACTTTATGTCCGATGCTATTGATACACGTCCTGAGTGGTTTCCGTATTTCTTTCGTGTTAAGATGGCACCAAGCGTCGTCTGGGTTCATCTCCAACTGAAGGTAAAGTGACTGACTATCAAGACGTATCGCTTCTCCTGGAATGACGCATGGCTAGGATGATTCGTCATGCTTCAATTAGCTTAGCATCTCATCCGTCACATGCTTTGTCTTATGCTGTGTCAAAAATTCGAAACTTTATACGTGAGCACGGGCCCTATATCCAGCTAGATCACACGAATGTTCTTGGCTGGAGACTGATACGTGTAGCGCAAGTCATGTTGCTGCTATTGCTGGTGGGTATAAGTATAGTTAGTAGGTTGAAGGGATCAATTGCTATGTCATTCTTTGGGGTAGACATTGTGATCGGAGTATCAACTTTTAGATTGTGGGTTGCTGGCAATGAAGTTTGGCTAGTTCCTGTAATGGGAGGACTCTTGGTGGTCTTTGAAAAGATTGGCGGACTAATCAACCCTTGGAAATTGAGAGCTATCCAATCATGTCTGGACGCATTCAGGGACCTGTCTTTCCACAGCCGGAGTTTACAAGAAGACCCAGAATGCGAGCACAGGGTTACAATCTTCCGTGCTCAGCATGGCTGCTGGCAGTTACTCAAGCCTCCTACACAACAATGGTTGGTGCCCTTCGCAAGGTCAGGTACAATGACAAAGAGATCACGAAGTATCTTTCGTTTATCAGACAGTCCCCAGAAAACTGAGGGTGTGGCAGGGAAAGCTTGGTGCAAGAAGGGCTGGTACCAGGTAATGGGCCTCTGTCATGTTGGTGGTGAACTTTCGCCATTGGAAATCAGAGAGTTCGAAACCAAGACCAATCTTGCTCTTGACAAGGCCATTCTTCGGAACTATAAGGCAAAATCATACGCAGCTATCACCATGGAGGTAATGGGGAAAAAATGGGGAGTTCTTGTATTGGATAGTACATCGGATAAAATGACATCATGCGACACTCTCAACAAGTACTTTAAGCTATTGGTGTCCGCACTCAATCCCATCTTGGAGGCGATGTAGAAATGGCCGTATTCTCAAAACCATTAACCGTAAAACTTAAGATCCAATTCGATCAGGACATATCTCCATTTGACTTGCCGAGTTCAATGTTTGTCTCGATTGAGGTAAAGACAAATTCTCTTGTTTTATCGTTTGAGTATATTTCTGATGAGCCTGCAAGAGTACTGAGTATAGACAAAGAAGGGTTGGCTGTTGTCGGAAAAAATAGCAATCGAATTCTAAAGCTCACGCTCTTTAATGTTAATAGGTCTAAGGATAGCTTGTGCCATGATTTGCTACATGTGCTTAACTTGGCTATTCGTGATTTGAGCTCGACTGTCCACCATTGTGAAATCCCTCATGACAATTATAGGATTCTTAGGGATATCATTTGTCGATGCACAGGCGATATTGCGCACTTCGTGTTTATGTCCCAGGCGTGAATAGAGTAGTTCAGCCTGCTTGGGTCAGTGCCATTCGCCCCATACGTTTCGCTTGGTCTACATGATCACGGATAGGCCATTCTTACTTTGATTCTTCCTTGGCTTGTGTGGAGGCTTTTGTTTGCCGTTTGAGTACTTGCGTGATTCTGACCGCTCTTTTTGGGATTGGCTTAATCGTCCACTGTTTTTACCATCTAGGATATATCGGGCAGCCTTCTAGTACTGCATCTCATCACCTGCTGTTAGTGGTGAGGTCAACTCAGTCGAAATTGCTTCAGTGGCCGCTATGGGTCAAAAGGCAGGACAGAAGAGCTTGATCCTTAGTTGCTGAGATGTCGAGAGGCGCCATGAAACTCGTCTCAACAGCCACTTGTTGATGACGGTTCAACTTTGCAGGGGGTCCAGCAGTACTGGACCTACAGTGCTTTAAGCCAATGATCTCATGGAATAACTTGTTCAACTCGCCCACCACTGCATAGCTCAGGATGATCTAGGCCACGTATCTTTATTCTGCGCCGGTCACTTCCGCGTATGTGGATGAAGTTATCCAGTGCATTATCCACCTTCTCGTAGCAGGGCCACATGAGGAGACCTCGATTGACCTCCGCTGATTCACATTGGCCCTCTCGTTCGAACTGTCAGGTTCAGTTGTCTCGTCATGGATCACGTCGAGAGGATGTTTAGTGTGGTGTCTTCGCATTGGCCAGTATGGTGTTTGTTAAAGCTGTACTCGCGTCAAACCCCATGCACATGTCCCCCTAGGCGTGAACGCTTATTAGCCTGACTTCTCGCTGCAGGATCCAGGATATGTCATGTCCTAGTCTAAGTCCTCCCCAAGCTTGTTGGCATCGGAATTCCATGGCTCTACTCAAGGTTCGCCGCCCAGATTGGGGCCTCTCCGCCACTCCCGGTCAGCCCGGACACACCGGACAGTGGGTTGCCCCCTCTCAAGTTTGTCTGTTCTAGAGGGTGCAAGAAATTTCAAAGTAAGCATGGTGAGGGGTGTCCGGGGTGTCCGGCTAGTCCAGTGTGAGTGGTGCCAAGGGGGTAGGAGCTCAGCCCTACCCTGTCCGCCCCTTGTCCGCATCCTCACTTGCCCTGTCCGGCTGCCCCTCCCCCATCAGAGCAACGTCTCGGCGAAATTGCTCCCCGCCCTGCTGGCCATGGATGGCTATGCCCCGCCGGAACGCCTGACTGGTCCCTCGGCTGTTCTTTTGATTGGAGGGGATGGTCCTCAGATCCTGCGATTTCGCCCTCTGCGCTTCTGTTCTGTTGTCGTGCCTGACTTGGTGCGAAGAGAAGGCGGATCCTTGTAGGCAAAGGCATCCTTAATCCAGCTCTCCAATCAATAGGACTACCCACTCTGGCCTGCCTAGTTATTGTCTTTCACTCATATACATTAACAAGCAGCTGTATATCTAGTCTCCACCTCTAAGTCTCATCCAGTGGCTTCAATATCACCAAGGCCACAGTCACCCAGTCCTCCCCAATCGCTTGGCTTCGCCACCACTTACCCCCTATGTTGCTCGCAACCGATGAGACAGGACTGCGCCGCAGTCGCTCACTCTCACCGGTCAGGCTTGCAGCCCTTATGCTGACAGCCGAATAGCCTAATCCCTCTCGCTACATCAGCGCTACTTGCGCACCATGCCTATGCAGGATTGCTAGCGGCCGATTGTGCTGCGCCAAAACATAGAAACGCTCCCCCATGGTCGTAAGGATCCGCAACCTTCACCGGCTGCTGTGACGTCAACCGATAGATGCAAACGAGACGCCTGACGGTATCCAATCCGTTTAGCGCAGGGTATGCGGCCCAGTAGAGACACTCGTTCGGCCAAACGACGGAGGGGTTTAGCGGGAGGACGAGGGCAGCCAATGCCCGAGGACGGATCGAGCCGGTGCGCACCTTTGTGCGGGTCAACAGGCTTCCCGTGTCTAAGTCTCCCCAGCGTTGCGCCAAAACACAACAGGCGCCCATACATGCGCAGGACAGTATCAATAGACGCTAAGTCTTCTTCCTGCGGGGCCTTGCGGCCCTGACGCGCTACGCCCTTCCAATGCCTATTGAGGCCCGGTGTAGTCGTCGCAGCGAGATCGAGCATGATCTCCATCCCTCTCCCCATCTCTACAGATGATGGTTAACCAGGGATGCGGTGCAAAACCGGCTTCCAGTCTCCGGATGGGACTGAAAAGAAGGGCAAGAACACCCGACAAATACCATCCAACTCCCCAATCCACCTGCATGCAGTCCAGACCTCTTTGAGGTTCCTGCATCGCAGGCAAGGCGCAGTGAGTGCCCACCAGTGTCCCTACAGGTGGGCCTTCTCTGTATGGCGGTTCAAGTCTGTCCGACGACAATCTGGTTGAGGGGTCGCGCCAAACAGGTTGACCGCTCTTGAGGGGCTGCGCTGAATCCGGTTGCCATGCGCAGGGCACCGGGCCATGCCTGCTCCCCTCACCGCTCAACAGAT